>JANYDS010000058.1 GCA_025363475.1 Terriglobia bacterium | reverse complement strand
TCGCGCAGCTGCTCACGGCCGTTTCCAAAGACATCAGGCAAGCCCGCCAGCGCCTGTTTTTTCCAGCCGCCCACCTGGGTCGGATGGACGTCGAACATCTGTGCGATCTGCGCTGCCGTCTTGTGCGCCCGGATCGCCTCCTCGGCGACCTTCGCCTTCAGGCTGGGCGGATGACTCTTTCTCGTTTTTGGCATTGACTCTCCTTCATTTTCAATGCCGCCTTTCCTATCTAAGAAGCGGTCCTTTTTTTGTCCAGGTTTTGGGGTCCATTACAGTAGTCGCGCATAATCGTATTTCATGCGCACATTGTGACCCTAACATTTGACACTTACCAACACCGCGATTGGCGTGGGTTCCGACGACGTGTCAGCACTTACCATTTTTGACACGACCGGACCAGGGAACGAAGGGGTGTGCCGGTGTCTCTCAAAGGTGCAGCACTGTCGGGCGCGAAACATTCCGCCAGGGATCGCATTCGTTTTATCGCGGCACCTGATTGAGCTTCAGTGCTTCGTGCAGAAGCATCTTGATGTACGTCTGGTACTTCAGGCCTTTGGCTTCAGCCTGCACCCGAGCACGCGCGAGTTCGTCATTCGCCAGACGGATCGTAACCTGGCGTGACGTGGATGCCAGAAACGCCTGCGCTTTTCGGTTCAATTCGGCACGCTCCCGGTAGATATCCGCCGCGAAAGCCGCTTCCGCCTCAATCCCGTTGCTGCTGTTTTTCTTCATTCCGTCTCCTTTGATAGTCGGCTCGAGTCTTGCGGTTGGCATCGAATGCGGTGATTGGACGAATGAGCTTTCCGCGAGGTGTCCATGCCACGAACAAGACTCGACCGGCATTGGTGTGCCCAAGTTCGAGAATGCTATCTTCGCCGCTCCGCACATCCGTCCGCGTTTCGATGTGGATGGGAGCATTCGCAAGAACCTCCTCGACCTAACTAAAGGTGTTTCAACATGATGCGCAGCGATATGACCTTCATTGTGCTGATCCCAGTCAAACCGGGCATTCCGCTTCATGTAAATACATTATACGGACGTCTGAGAACCGGACAAATGACGGACAAACTCAACAGCTATGACGCTGCAGGCAGCGGCGTCGGCACCGAACTCGCGACGCTTGGTGTCGCCATCAGGTGTCTCCCTTTACTCGACCCTCGAGCAGCCGATGAAATCCTCGGCTATGACGAAAACGGACTGCCGACCTGAAGTCAGCCCTCGCCGAGTCAGAACAGTAGACTGACGCGACGTAATTCTCAAGGTTGATACCCTGTAAGTATCCATGAGCTTTTCCGATTCCTTTTTCGCCGTGAAATTCGGCATCTCGCGGCGGGATCTGGAAAATTACCTGTCCGAAGCCCTCGGGCGCGGCGGCGACTATGCCGATCTCTACTTCGAATACCTCGCCACCAGCTCCATCAGCATCGATGAATCCATCGTCAAGAGCGCAACCGAAGGCGTTTCCCTCGGTGTGGGAGTCCGTGTTCTCTCCGGCGAACGCACCGGTTACGCCTACAGCGACGACCTGAGCCCGGAAAAAATCAAACATGCCGCGCAGGTAGCCGCGCTGATCGCAGCAGGCCCGGCCAGTGTCGATCAGACACCCTTGCAGGAAGGGCCGAAGCGCAACCTCTACCCGGTGCTGACGGCTCCGAACGAAACCGCGTTTTCCGAGCGCGTCGAACTGGCCCAACGGGCAGACCGCGCCGCTCGCGCTTACGACCCACGCATCTTCCAGGTGCAGGTCACCTATGCGGATAACCTGCGTCAGGTCATGGTTGCCACCAGCGATGGTGTGCTCAATTTCGACCGTCAGCCGCTCGCGCGTATGAGCGTTTTCGTGCTGGCCCGCGAAGGCGAAGGCGTCCCCCAGCAAGGCCATTCCGGCGGTGGCGGTCGCTACGAACTCGAATTTTTCCACAACGAACGCACCCCCGAATATTTCGCTCGCGAAGCCGGTCGCCAGGCGATTGTGCAGTTGGGAGCGGTGGAAGCTCCTGCGGGCGAACAGACCGTAGTTCTTGGCCCCGGCTGGCCCGGCGTGCTGCTGCATGAAGCGGTAGGTCACGGCCTTGAAGCAGACTTCAATCGCAAAGGCGTTTCGGCATTTAGCGGCCGTATCGGCCAGCAGGTGGCGAGTCCGCTCTGCACCATCGTTGACGACGGGACCATTGGCGGCCGGCGCGGTTCGCTCAATGTGGATGACGAAGGCAATGAAACGCAGCGCAACGTCTTGATTGAAAACGGCATTCTGCGCGGCTACCTGCAGGACAATCTTTCGAGCCGGATTACCGGTGCCCCCAAAACAGGCAGCGGGCGGCGAGAGAGCTACGAACACATCCCCATGCCGCGGATGACGAACACGTTCATGATGCCCGGTGACAGCGATCCTTCAGAGATCATCAAGTCGGTTTCGCGCGGTTTATATTGCGCAAATTTCGCAGGCGGCCAGGTGGATATTACCAGCGGCAATTTTGTTTTCTCAGCCTCTGAAAGCTATCTGATTGAAGATGGCAAACTGACGCGGCCCGTGCGCAATGCAACCCTGATCGGCAATGGTCCGGAATCGATGAAGTACGTCAGCATGGTGGGTAACGATCTGAAACTCGACGAAGGCGTGGGCGTTTGTGGCAAAGAAGGCCAGAGCGTACCGGTGGGCGTTGGAATTCCAACAGTCCGGATTGACCGCATGACGGTCGGGGGCACGGCTTGAAGTTTGAGGATCTGCCGGACCTCGCTCAGAGTGCCATCCGGCAGGCAACTACGCTGGGAGCCACCGACGCCGAATGCACCATCAGCGAGGGTGATGAATTCTCTGCCGGTGTCCGCATGGGCGAACTGGAAACTCTGAAACAAGCAGGCTCCCGGGGTGCAGGATTGCGGGTTCTGATCGGCAAGCGCATGGGCGCTTCCTACACTTCAGATCTGTCGCCCGAAGGCATCGCCAAAATGGTGCAGTCAGCGGTGAACCTTGCCGGGCTCACCACAGAAGATCCTCATGCGGGTCTGCCTGAAACCCACGAACTGGGTTCCATTGCGGGCGACCTCAAGTTGTTTTCAAACCGGACTGCCGAACTGCCCACCGAAGAGCGCATTTCCATTGCACGGCGCGCTGAGGCCGCGGCGCTCTCCGCTGATCCGCGCATCACCAATTCTGAAGGCGGGTCTTTCGATTCGAATGTAGGCGGGCGTGTGTTCGCCAATTCGCGCGGCTTTCTGGGTTCATACCGTTCCAGTTATTGCTCCGTTTCAGCTGTTCCCGTAGCCTCGGAAAACGGTCATATGGAGCGTGATTACTGGTTCACCATCGCCCGTGATTACACCACGCTCGAAGACCCGGAATCCGTAGGGCGCACCGCTGCGGCACGCGCGGTACGGCGGTTGGGCGCGGTCAAGGTGGAAACGCAGAGGGTTCCGATCATTTTCGAGCCCACCGTGGCCCGCAGCCTGTTGGGCAATATTTTCGATGCGATCGATGGCCGGTCCATTTACCGCAATGCGTCGTTTCTCGCGGGCAAACTGGGCGAGAAAGTCGCGTCCGAAAGCATCACGATTATTGACGACGGGACCATCCCTGGCCTCTTCGGAACCCAGCCTTTTGACGATGAAGGCGTGCCCACACGGCGTACTCCCATCATTGAAAATGGCATCCTAAAAAACTACCTGCTCAATACCTATTCCGCCCGCAAGCTGGGCATGAAAACCACGGGCAACGCTTCGCGCGGCATCACCGGCAACGCCGGAATCGGGCACGGCAATTTCTTCCTGAAGGCTGGCACATGCACGCCCAAAGAAATCCTGCGCACCGTTAAAAACGGGTTTTACGTTACCGAACTAATCGGCAGCGCGGTAAATACCGTGACCGGCGACTACTCGCGCGGCGCTGTCGGCCTGTGGATTCGCGATGGCGAACTGGCCTTTCCTGTTTCCGAAGTGACCATCGCGGGTACACTACAGGAAATGCTGAACGGTGTGGCCGAAATCGGCAATGATCTGGAGTTCCGCGGTTCCGTTTCCGCGCCGACTCTGATGCTCGGAGAAATGACGGTTGCCGGACGTTAAGATTTCCCCCGCCAGTATCGTCATAGGCTTGGCCGGAGTCCTCATTCTTGGCTCATTCGGCTGGCTCACCTTCGGGCCAAAACCGGTGCCGCCGCCTCCAGCCGTGCTGACTGCAGAGGCAAAAGCGTACTTGCCCAACCTCGGCCTCGAAGGGGTCAGTATGCAGGCCGCTGAGAGCATGACAGACCAGCGGGTCGTAGAAATTCTTGGCAGCATTACGAATCACGGTACGCGGAGTATTAAGTTAGCCGAAGTCACCTGCGTGTTTCAAAATTACGCAAAGCAGGAAATCAAGCGCGAAAGGCTTCCCATCGTGACATCCCTTGCGCCGGGGCAAACCAAAAAATTTCGTCTCCCGTTCGACGATGTTACTTACACGTGGAATCAGGCCATGCCATCGCTTGTGATCGCGCAGATTCAGTTCGAATAAACTGGACGAATGAAGATTCTTGCGGCCAGTCTGCTCCTGGCTTCCATATGTCATGCGGCTGCCACCTGCGGCCCTCACGGTAACCGCGACACCATGCTGGTTTCCACCGCGTGGCTGAGCAGCCATCTTCAGGATCCAGACCTCGTGCTGATCGCCGTCGGCGCGAAAGCGGACTATGACAAGGCTCATATTCCCGGCGCACAGATTCTGGAACTCGGCAACATCTCTGCGAAAGGCAGTCAGTTAACCCTCGAAATGCCTCCCATGGCGGAACTCGCGCAGACATTCCGGGCGCTCGGCGTCAATAACGATTCGCGCATTGTGCTCTACGCAATGAGCAATCAGATCCAGTCCGCCACGCGGGTTTTCCTGACCCTTGATGCGATGGGACTGGGCGCACGAACGTCCCTGCTCGACGGCGGTTTGCCCGCCTGGCAGAGCGAGACGCGGACGGTGACCGACGTGACCAAAGACGCTGCAAAACCCACGGCGGGGAACGTCGAACCCTGTGCGCAGAATGACGTGATCACTACTGCGCACTACGTTCAGTCAAAGCTGGAAACCAAAGGCGTCAACATCGTGGATGCGCGCATGCCGGGCTTCTACACGGGCACTCAAATTCCCCCCGGGCAGCGCGCCGGACACATGCCAGGCGCAGTCAACATTCCCTACATCAGTCTGGTGGATGACCTGGGAAAATTCAAATCTGCGGCAGTCCTCGCGGAAATGTTCAAAGCGGCGGGAGTTTCCGCAGGCGACCAGGTGGTAAGTTATTGCCACGTGGGCCAGCAGGCAACAGCAGTTTATTTCGCCGCGCGACTGCTCGGTTTCGACGCCCGCATGTACGACGGTTCGTGGCAGGAGTGGAGCGCTCACACTGAGTTTCCCGTAGTTGTCCCCGCGCCGGCGGCACCACAGAAATAGATGGTGTCAACAGACCGCCGCGCCAAAATCCTCGCTGAAGCCTGGCTCGGAGATGCAGTGCTGAGCCTTTACGTACGCAGCCTGATCCTCAGCACGAACGGAAAACTGGACAGCGCCGAATTTGAACGCTTGACTTCAAACCGGGCGCTGGCGGTCTTCGGAGATCCCTCTGAAGTAGAAGCTGATATCGGGCGGGTTTATGAACGCGAAGGACTGACGGCAGCCTTTTCATGGATTGAAGCGAACCTGATGCCCGTCTTCCACAAGCAGGAACAGAAACGCCTGAGGGCTAACAGGTCCGCTCCTGCCGTCTCGTAAACTGAGGTGATGATGCGCCCTCTGGCCTTATCTTTGCTGTTAGCTGCGGCCGCTGCTGCCCAGACCGCCGACCTGGCCGTCACCAACGCGAAGATTTATACCGTCAACGCCGCAGAGCCTCAGGCAAAAGCCATTGCCGTTCGCAACGGAGTGATTCTGGCCGTGGGCGCTGATGTATCCCGCTACATCAGCCCATCAACTACCGTGATCGATGCACACGGAGCAACAATCCTACCCGGCCTGATCGATTCGCACGGACACGTCCGCAGTCTGGGTGAAACGCTCGATATTCTGGACCTGCGCGGTGCTACCTCCGAACGCGAAATTGTAGAAAAGGTGCGCGCCGCCTCCAAACAACTCAAGCCCGGCGAGTGGATTCAGGGCGGCGCCTGGGACCAGAACCTCTGGCCCAACAAAGAATTTCCCACTGCGGCCGGAATCTCAGAAGCGGCTCCCAACAATCCTGTGGCACTCTTCCGCGTGGACGGCCACGCCGTGTGGGCAAACCGCAAAGCCCTCGAACTTGCCGATGTTAACGCGGCAACACCGGATCCGCCGGGAGGGAAAATCATTCGCGGTCCCAACCGCGCACCTGCCGGGGTGCTGGTAGACCGTGCCCAGGGTCTGATCACCCGCAAAATTCCCGCAGCCACACCCGATCAGGTCGAACGCTACCTCCGCCGCGCAACCGAAGAATGTGCCCGTCTCGGCATCACCAGCGTTCACGACGCGGGCGTGGATGCCGCAGACATCGCGGGCTACCGTGCCCTCATCCGCAAAGGCCAGCTACCCATACATATTTACGCTATGCTCGCCCAGTCCGGCTCAGGCAAATTGCTCAATGACTGGTTCGCCAAAGGCCCCGAGACCGGTAACCTGCTAACCGTACGCAGCATCAAAATTGTGGCCGATGGTGCCCTCGGTTCGCGTGGTGCGGCCATGCTCGAACCCTATACCGACGACCCTGCCAACCGCGGCCTTCTGATTGTCGACCGCGCTACAATTCGCGCCGTCGCCGAACGTGCCCTCGCCGCCGGCTTTCAGGTCAACACACACGCCATCGGTGACCTTGCCAACCGTGCCGCCCTCGACGCCTATGGCGATGTCCTCAAAGGCATCAACGACAAACGTTTCCGCATCGAACACGCACAAATCATCGCGCCCTCCGACTTCGCCAAATTCAAACAGTTTTCCATCATCGCTTCCATGCAGGCCACCCATGCCACCAGCGACATGCTCTGGGCAGGAACCCGCATCGGACCCGAGCGCATCAAAAACGGTTACGCCTGGCAAACCCTGCTGCACCTCGGCGTTCATCTCCCCAATGGCTCTGATTTTCCGGTGGAAAACCCGAACCCCTTATGGGGCTTCTATTCCGCCGTGACGCGCCAGAAACAAGATGGCACGCCCGCCGGAGGCTGGTTTCCTGGTCAGCGCCTGTCCCGCGAAGAAGCGCTGCGCAGCTGGACCCTCGAAGGCGCTTACGCGGCTTTCGAAGAAACCCACAAAGGTTCGCTCGAACCAGGCAAAGTCGCGGATTTCATAATGCTTTCCGGCGACATCATGACCCTGCCCGCCGCCGAAATCCTCAAGACGAGAGTTACCATGACCGTGACAGACGGCAAGATCGTCTGGCGCCAATAATGCCCTTCCGCGTCCTCATCGTTCTTCCCTTCGCCCTGCTGCTGGCCACCGACCAGCCTCAGCCCGACCAGTCCTTCCGGCTCGAACCTGGCGACTATCGCTGGGTACCGTTCACCATCCGGCAGACCCCCTCAGGTGTCGATTGCCGTTTCGATGTAATCAGCGGCAAACCCTCCGTCCACGCCGAACTCCTGCCCATGAGCGAATTCCGCCTGTTTGACCGGGGCCGCGAACATGACACCATGGCAGTCACACCCACCGCCCGCTCCGGCGCTTTCCGGCGCATGATCAACACGCGCGGACAATACGCCATCATCGTCGTGAACGATAAAAATGCCCCTCCTGCCGTGGTCTCCCTGCACGTCGAAACCAGTGTGAACCCCAGCGGCGCGGACATAGCGCAATCCCTGCCGCCCCAAAAACGCCTGACCGTCATGGCCATCAGTCTCTCGCTCTTTCTGCTGACAGTTGCCTGGGCAGGCCGGAAACTGATTCTGGCCATGCGCTTGCGATAGCTTTTACGGCTGCATATTCCGCCAACGCTATGATGGAACTGTTGGGACCGCCAACGCCCATGGACGTATCTGGTCAAACGCCCAAACGGCGCGGAATTCCGAATTGGTTAGTCCCCGCTGCGGGCTACGCGGCTTCGGCTGCCGCCCTGGTCTGGGTCTTGTCCCGCTTCCCCTACGCCCAGCTCGGTGAGCACCTGCGCAGCATGAACTGGTGGTGGGTAGCCGTGGCCCTCGTGTTTGACCTCGCCGTCTATTTTGCCGATGCCTGGCGCTGGGCTGCAATCCTCAAGCCAGCGGGCGCGCCTCCCTTCCGCACCTGTCTCCAGGCAGTTTTCGTGGGCCAGTTCGCAGGCGATGTATTGCCTGCGCGCGGCGGCGAACTGGTCCGCTGCTTCGTGCTCTCCTATGAAACGGAAGTGCCCCTCACCCTCGCGTTCACTTCAGATGTTGTCCTGCGCCTCATGGATGGCCTCTGGATTGTCATCATCTACCTGCTCGTGACGTTCTCCGCCGGCAGCCACGTCGTGGTCGACCGTGTCATGTGGGGTTTCAGCGCCGCCATGGCAGTCATCGCCGCCGTGGTTCTGTTCGTTCTGTTCCGCCGCCAACACGCGCATCAGTTTGTGAAGCAAAGCAAATGGGCTGCTCGTTTTGCCCACCTGCTCGATGAAATTCACCGCCTGGCCAACCCCGGCGCACTGCGTCACGCAATGTTCGGCAGCGGTATCTACTGGCTTTTTCAGGTGCTCGCCCTGTGGGCTCTCGCCCAGGCAGATGCCTTCGACTTGAGTGTCGCGGCGCTGGGTTTTGTGCTGATTGTCAAAGCCCTGGCGACACTCATCCCCAACGCTCCTGCCAACGTCGGAGCGTATCAGGCATCCATCATGTATGCCCTGGGCCTGCTCCTGGTGGAAAAACCCGCAGCACAGATTTTTTCCCAGATCGCCTTCTGGATGCTGACGCTACCCACCGCAATTTGCGGTGCCATCGCCCTGGCGCTCACCGGAGTCAATATCTCAGAACTCCACAAACACGCCACTGCCGCAAAGCACAAGCCTCACAGCGATACAGAGATACTTTAGATATGCGTTCCCTCGCCGAATACGAAACGCTTTCCAGCGCCGCCCACGGACACCTGTGCGCCGGTCAGATCCTCGGCCTGCGGATGGCGATGCACGGTCTGGATCTGCTCGGCATTGAAGACCCCGAAGGCACAGATCGCAAACGTTTGGTCACCTTCGTCGAAATCGACCGCTGCGCAACCGACGCCATCCCCGTAGTTACCGGCTGCCGGCTCGGCAAACGCGCCCTGAAGTTTAAGGACTTCGGCAAAGTCGCGGCCACTTTTTGCGACTTGCGTGATGGTAAATCCGTCCGGCTTGTCGCCAGAGAATCCGCCCGCGCGCGTGCCAAAGAACTGGTGCCGCAGGCCGCAAATTCCAACGAACAGCAAACCGCAGCCTACCGGATCATGCAGCCGGAAGAATTGTTTGACCACCAGTGGGTGAAAGTCGAACTAGGCCCGGAGGAATTTCCCGGTTACAAGGGCGCGCGCCACACCTGCGCAACCTGCGGAGAAGGCATCAACTTTGAGCGTCAGGTAATTCAGGCTGGCGTCACACTCTGCAAATCCTGCGCAGGCGAACGTTACTACACACCGCTGTGATTCGCTGTCTGATCACTGACGGAACCGCCTCTTCGGATGAATCGCTCTGGCTCCGCCGCCTTGCGCTCTGGATGGAACGAGGCGTCGAAATCATTCAGATCCGCGAACGCGATCTCGAAGCCCGTCAACTCGCCGAACTCACCAGGAAGGTGCTTGCCCTGCCACATCAGTGCGGCACAAGGATCTTAATCAACGACCGCGCCGACGTCGCCATGGCCACCGGAGCCGATGGCGTTCACCTGCGCGATGGTTCCGTCTCACCCCGCCTCTTCGCACGCGACGGCTTTATGGTCTCGGCAACCTGCCATGCCCCCAGGGCAATCAGCTCTCTTGACGGCGCAGATCTGATTCTCCTCGCACCCGTCTTCAACCCGCTTTCAAAACCGCCCGACCGCCCTCCGCTGGGTCTCGAAGGTATCAGGGCAGCTTGCGCACTCACCCGGATACGGGTGCTGGGGCTGGGCGGAATCACAACGGAAAATCAGCAGGAATGTCTCGACGCGGGCGCATCGGGCATAGCCGGCATCAGCTACTTCACCGCATAAGCGCCGTAGTGTGAGCAGCAACGGCCCGAGTCAAACCATCCAAACTATATCCGCCTTCAAGAACAGAAATCAGCCGCGACCCCGCATACTGGTCCGCGATTTCACGCATAGCGCCAGTCATGTCCGCGAAGTCCGGATCAGTTAGCAGAAAACCGCCCAGGGGATCACCAATCCGCGAATCGAACCCAGCCGAAATCAAAACCAGGTCC
Organism: Terriglobia bacterium; assembly: GCA_025363475.1. Taxonomy (GTDB): domain Bacteria; phylum Acidobacteriota; class Terriglobia; order Bryobacterales; family Bryobacteraceae; genus BOG-234. The sequence continues at coordinate 28,372 of JANYDS010000058.1, read as the reverse complement.
GGCCGGAATTCCGCCATCCGCGGCACCAGCTGTTTCTCAAACGCCCCCAGAATTTCATCCCGCCCAGACCCCGCCGGAAACGGACAATTCATCGTGAACCCCTTGCCCGAACCCTCACCGGTTTCCATCGGAGCACCCGTTCCCGGATACAGCGGCGCCTGATGCGTGCTGAAGAAAAACACGGTCGGGTCCGCATAGAACATATCCTGCGTACCGTTGCCGTGGTGGACATCCCAGTCTGCAATCAGAACCCGCTCCACGCCATATCGCCGTTGCGCATATCGGGCCGAAATCGCAATGTTATTGAACATGCAGAAACCCATCCCGCGATCAGGCGTCGCATGATGGCCCGGCGGACGCACAATACAAAAAGCATTCCCCGCCGCACCGCCCATAACCAGATCAACAGCGTGCAGGCACAGCCCCGCGGCCCTCGTTGCAACAGCGTAAGAAGCCGGACAAATATCGGTATCGCCCGTACTCAGCGTCTCAGCGCCCCGCGCCACATCGGCCTGAACAATCCCAATGTATTCCCGCGTATGGCACAGCCCAAGTTCATCCGGACTGGCAGACCGCGGAGGAGAAGGCGAAAGTGCCAAATCCCCTAATCCCGCAATCGCCGCATCCCAACGCGCCGGGCGCTCCGGATGCCCTGCACTCGTGTCATGTTCCTTCGAAACCGGATCAGCCAGCAGCGCCGTCCGCATTACCCGGCCGCTGCCCGCAAAGCCTGAATCCGCGGCACCCGGCTCTTCGGACTATCGAGACTGAACGACCGCGCATCACCCAGATCCTCGCGGATAAACGTCTCCATCCTGCCCACCGCCGTCTCCAGCGCCTTGCTGCGCGGCACGAATGAATGCCACGCAATAGTCCCCGTTTCGGTATCGAATTCCCACCGCCCCACCACACGACCCCGGTCCAAAATTACATGTCCCGGAAGATCCATCACAGATGTCTTATCCGAAACAAACTCACCCTGCAAATCCTCAGCAGCAACCAGACTCAGCAGATCCCGGCGCAACAAACTAATGTTGTCCAGACTGCTGACCAACACATACTGCGCCTGCCCCGGCACGCGAAACGTCCGGAACGCTTCCGCTTTCTCTGCCAGCAGCAGCCGACCCTCCACGTCAACCAGCTCCAGGGGTGCCACAGCAGCTTTCGCCGCTGCCACACCCAAGCCTGAAAACCACTGAAATTCCTTAACCGAAGCCTGCCCTGTCCACGAAAAATACCGACGCGCCAGTTCCGTGAAAGACTCTTCCGCGCTCAGCTTCCATTTCGCCAGCGGACCCGGCTTCCACGCCCTGTACGAATACCTCTGTTGATCCAGCCGCCCGTTCACCGGAACCCTGCGAATCCGCCCCTCCGCCTGCAACATCCCCAGCGCCAGGGGCAACGTGGTGGTCACGCCTTTGTTCACCCCTTCCGGCCCCAGGTTTCGCACGGCATCTCCCAATTTTTTCTTAATTGCGTCCGGTTCAAGAGCATCCTGACCCAGCGCCTCCACCACCGAATTGCACAACCCCGATACTTCCTCGTCAGTCACGCCAAGTTTGCGTGCCACTTTCATCTCAACCCCGGCAAAGGGCTGCCCCACAGCCAGTGCCAAAGCATAGTCCCCCGCGGGCACCACATGGGTGCAACCGCGCGCACTCGCCAATTCCTGAATTTCAAGCGCAGCCAGCGCGGCGTCAGCTTCCGCGCGCCGGATACCCGCCCGCGCAAACAGCGTCAGATATGGTGCAGCTCCGCCCACTGACCTCGCCCAACCCGCACGCGCCAGGACCTCCGCCGCGCCCAACCCCGTCAAACTGCCATCCAAGCCCTGCCGGTGCGCCCACCACGCGCAAAGTTTTGCATCCATAGCGCTTTATTGTATTGCTTCCGTGCCCGATGGACTTCCGCGCCAAAAGCCGTTAATCTCGAAACGTATGCGGATTATTTTTCTCGCGCTGCTGGCCTGCGGCGCACTGCTGGCGGATGACGCCTCCAAAGACATCAAAATCGACCAGCTCCTGAAACTGCTCCACGCCGAAACCATTCAGGATCAGATCTACGTCCAACTCGGCCAGCAGATTGACCGTGCCACCCTCGGCCTCGCCCAGCAGGCTGGCATTCCTCCCGCTGACCAGCGCACCGCCACGGCTGACCTGCAGGAAAAGATGACCGCGTCCATGAAAGAGAATCTCACCTGGGAGAAACTCAAACCCGCAGTAATGCAGGCCTACCGCGACAGCTTTTCCGATACCGAACTCGACACCATTCTGGCCTTTTACAATAGCTCCACCGGTCAGGCCTACCTGACTAAAGCTCCGCTGATCGCTGGCAAGTCACGGGAAGCTGCGGAAGCCAAGGTCCGGGAACTGGGCGGCATGTTCAACGTCATGGGAAAAGACTGGTCTGACAAGCACCCCAAGCCTGCCGCACCGGCAAAATAACCGCGCCGCTCTATTGGATTTTCTGTGGCGGTGCCACGCGGGGCGCGAAACGGAAATTAAGCGTTACGTCCACAAGGTGCGCGCTGCGGTCAACTGCGGTTGCCGCTTTCATATCGCCCAGATTGTCGAACAGGCCCTCTTCCTTCACTTTCAACAGAAAATAGTCCGGATACTCCACCGGAAACGAATCACCAGGTTTCACGCTCCACATTTTGCGGATCGCAGCATCGCCCGTTAAATCAAGCCCGCTGATTGTCAGCTTGCCAAACTTATACTCCGGACCCTCCTCCACATTCAGGAAAAACTCAACTGTTTTCTTGCCATCATCAGACTTCGAATCCGTCGTGACAGAAGCGTCCATAAAGCCTTGGTGCCGCAACGCATCCCGCGCCCGCACCGCCGCCTCTTTTATAAGATCGCCATTCGCGGGAAGCTGGCCCGCATTGGCCGGAATCTTCGCCGACTTCAAAATCCGCGCTCCCTCGGCCGCATCGACACCCTTCACACTCACCCGCGACAGCTTGTATTCCGCGCCCTCATCAACCGTGACTTTGACATCCAGCCCCAGAACGTCCGCAGCCGGTTGCGTCGCAATCCGGGGAAACGTCACATTCATATACCCTTTGGCTTCATACTGCGGCCGAATCTGATTTTCGAGGAACAGCCGAAAACTGTTTTCGGTATAAGGCTGCCCGAACGAAACCTCAGCCATCTTATTGCGCAAATCAATCGCGCTGATGACCTTGCTTCCTTCGAAATCGACACTCGCGACCACCGGCAAGCCACGCGCCGGAGTAAAGTCGACTTCAAACAGCCCCGCCCCTGCGCCCACCAATTTTGCCCCCACCGCAGCTGGCTGCTTCTTGGAATCCAGCAGCCGCTCCACCTCACGCGCAGCCCGCTCCAGCACCGGCTTCGTCCCCGGCATCTTGCCCGTAAACGTAAACAATGGATCGGAGGCCTTGAGATACGCCACCACTTCTTCAGTCGTCGCGGGCAGCGCATCCACACGGATGGAATACAGCGTTTCCACCTCACGCACCTCAAACGTCACTTCAATTCCCGCCTTCGCCGAAGGCCTGTAACGATAGGCCACGGTCTCGAAATAACCGCTGGCCAGCAGGCGGTCACGCGCGGTGTCGAAAGCCGGCGAACCAGCCTTTTCACCCACCCGCAAACCCATGGTCCTCACTATCGCCGGGGCCCCAAGGCTCTTGTTGCCTTCCACTAAAATCGAATCCAGAGGAAACTCGCGCGCCTGACCCCAAACGAGCGCCGTGAGCAACAGAAAAAAACACCACATTCGCGTCGCCATCATAGCCATGGTATCGGGAAAACCATCAAAACGCGCAATGTAGAATGAAGTTACGTGACTTACGACCTGATTGTGATTGGTAGCGGCCCCGGCGGCTACTCTGCTGCGGTGCGCGCCGGACAGTACGGCCTCAAAACCGCCATTATCGAAAAAGACGCAAAGCTGGGCGGCACCTGCCTCCACGTGGGTTGCATTCCGACCAAGGCTCTCCTGCATACGGCTGAACTCTGGAGCTTCGCCAACCATGCCGCTGAAGAGGGCATCACCATCGAGAACCCCGTCCTCAACTACCCCAAAGTAATCGAGCGCAAGAACAGCATAGTCTCGAAACATGCCAAGGGCGTTGAGTTCCTGATGAAAAAGAACAAAGTCGAAGTCATTCCCGGCTTCGGCGTCATCAAGGGACCAGGCAAAGTCGAAGTCACTTCCGACAAAGGTACCAGTATCCTCGAAGCGAAGAATATTCTGATCGCCACAGGTTCGGTCGCGCGCATGTTACCCGGCCTCGAACCCGACCCCGAATTCATCCTTACCAACATCGAAATCCTCAACCTGACTGCCGTCCCCAAGTCGATGATGATCATCGGTTCCGGCGCAGTCGGATCAGAATTTGCATCCGCCTTCCGCCGCTTCGGCACCGAAGTCAGCCTTTTTGAAATGCTGCCGCGCATCGTCCCTGTCGAAGACGAAGAAGTCTCGAAGGAACTCGAACGCGTTTTCAAAAAAAGCAAGATTCGCGTCGAAACCGGTGCCAAATGCGAAGACGTCAAACGCACCGGCAAGAGCGTGACCATGAAGGTCACCCTGTCGAACGGCAAAGTGGAACAGGTCGAAGCCGATAAGCTGCTTGTTGCAGTTGGCCGTGCGCCCAACACCGCCAAAATCGGCCTCGAAAACACAAAGGTGGAAGTGGACCGCGGCTTCATCAAAGTGGACGCGTATCAGCAGACCGCCGAACCCGGCATTTATGCGATTGGCGATGTCGTTGCCGGAACTCCGCAACTCGCGCATGTTGCTTCCGCCCAAGGTATGGTCGCCGTTGCGAAGATTGCGGGTAAACCCACCACGCCCATCCGCCGCAACCGCATTCCGGGAGCGACTTACACGGAACCTGGCATCGGCAGTGTCGGCTTAACTGAAGCTCAGGCTAAAGCGGCTGGTCATGACATCAAAGTCGGCAAATTCCCCTTCGCGGCCAACAGCAAAGCTACCATTCTGGGCTCTCATGACGGCTTCGTGAAAATTATCGCAGACACAAAATACGGCGAGATTCTTGGCGTCCACATCATCGGCCCGCAGGGCTACGAACTCATCGCAGAAGCGGTAACTGCCATGGAAGCCGAAGCTACCGTCGAAACCATGATGAGCGCCATCCATGCACATCCCACCATTTACGAAGCCATCGGAGAAGCGTTCAACAACGTGTACGGCCTGGCCATTAATGCGTAATCTGGTCATCCGCAATCTGGGGCGCATGAGCTACGGCGAAGCGCTTGAGATTCAGCAGCAGATCGCCTCGGAACGCAAGCTCGGACTTGGCTCTGATCATCTGCTGTTTGTGGAACATCCACATGTCATCACCATGGGCCGCAACGGCCACGAAGAGAACGTCATCGCATCCGAATCCGTTTTGCAAAACGCCGGTATCGAGCGCTTTGAGTCGGATCGCGGCGGCGATGTCACTTACCATGGCCCCGGCCAGCTGGTCGCCTATCCAGTCATGGATTTGCGGGACTGGAAGCGCGACGTCGGTGCTTTCGCCCGCGCCCTCGAACAGGTCATGATCGACACCCTGAGCGATTTCGGCATCGCAGCCGGACGCCTCGGCAAATGTACCGGTGTCTGGGTCGGCGATGCCAAAATCGGTGCCATCGGCATCCATCTGAGCCGCTGGGTTTCCACCCATGGCGTGGCCCTCAATGTTTCTACTGACCTGCGCTATTTCGGTTATATAATTCCCTGCGGTTTGACGAAACCCGTGACCTCCATGCAGGCCCTCGGTGTTACCGCCCGCATGGACGACGTCAGGGCTTCCCTGGCCCTGCATTTCCAATCCGCTTTTGATTTCGCGCGCGAACATGAACCAGAACTCGCGCTGGCTGGCACTTTTTAGGAGAGTTTAGATGACAGACGTCGTAATGCCCCAGATGGGCGAGAGCATCGTCGAAGGAACCCTGACCAAGTGGCTGAAAAAGCCCGGTGACAAGGTGGAACGCGACGAACCCCTGTTCGAAATTTCGACTGACAAAGTCGATACCGAAATCCCTTCGCCAGCCGCTGGCATCCTGGGCGAACAACTCGTACAGGAAGGCCAGACCGTTCAGGTGAACGCCATCGTGGCACGGATTGACGAAGGTGGCAGTGCCGCCGCGCCCGCAGCAGTTGCCGCACCCGTTGCAGCACCGGCTCCCGTGGCTGCTGCTCCCGTCGCCCCAGCACCTGTTGCAGCAGCGCCTGTTGCCGCGGCCCCCGTCACGCCTGCACCGCTCACTGCTTCGGTTGAACCCGCAGGCCCGCTCTCTCCGCTGGTTCGCAAGATCGCCCGCGAGAACAACATCGATCTTTCCAAAGTCACCGGCACCGGTGCCGGTGGACGCATCACCAAAGACGACGTCGAAGCTCACATGAAGGGCTCGGTAGCAGCGGCCCCCGCAGCGGCCCCTGCGCCTCCCGCAGCAGCCACAGCAGTGGCTGCACCCGCGTATTCGGCAACCGGCCAGGCCCAGCCCGTTGCAAAGAACCGCGTCGAACCCATGAGCAACATGCGGCTAAAAATCGCAGAGCACATGGTGATGTCGAAGCGCGTGTCCGCCCACGTCACCACCGTCCACCGCGTCGATATGACGAAGGTCGCCAAAATGCGCGCGAAGCATAAAGACGCCTTCGCCGCCCGCTACGGCATGTCGCTTACGTTCCTCCCGTTCGTAGCCCGCGCCACCACGGAAGCGTTACGTGCCTTCCCGCTGCTCAACGCCTCCATTGACGGCACCAACATCATCTTCCACAACGAAATCAACCTGGGCATCGCGGTCGCGCTCGAAGGCGGCCTGATTGTCCCCGTGATCCGTGCGGCGGATGAAAAGAATGTCCTCGGCCTGCAGCGTTCCATCGTTGACCTCGCGGCCCGTGCGCGCGGCCGCCAGTTGAAGCCGGATGAAATCCAGGGTGGTACGTTCTCAATCACAAACTTCGGCAGCTTTGGCAGCGTCTTCGCCACGCCGGTCATCAACCAGCCGCAGGTCGCAATCCTCGGCGTCGGTACCGTGGAAAAGGTTCCCGTTGTCGTGGATGACGCCATCGCCATCCGCTCACAGTGTTATCTCGCTCTCACTTTTGACCACCGCCTGATCGACGGCGCGCTGGGCGACCAGTTCACCGGCAAAGTGAAATCGATCCTCGAAAACTGGACCGAAGAAGTCGTTTAATTTTCCTTCACATTACCAAAAGAAAAATCCCCAGCAATGCGGCTGAGGATTTTTCTTTTGCTTCCCGTGCTTATTGGTTATTGAGTTTTCGTCACGTAGTTCACGTAACAAACACTGTTCGCATCCAGATTCCTCTGGATCAAATAATTACGTGTCGTGCCCGCAGCCGTCGGCAGAGTCATATTGAAATACGCCCCGTTCGGCGCAACCTGCTGGTTTTGACCAAACGTCCACGCGCACTTGTCACCGTTCTCGGCACCATTTGAATCAGCCCAGCCGGAACGCGGATTCGGGTCCGTATTCGCCTCTTCCAGTTCATGCGCGATCACCGAGACCATACCGTCAACACCAGCGTTACCATTCGGACCCACCGTTTGGGCCGCACAACCACTCAAGCACCGGTTGGCATTGCCGATGAAGGCGTACTTGATGTTCGTACCGGAGATGGTTGCGGCCGTATGCCAGCCGCAATACCGGCTGCAAAATCCCGAAGTCTCCGCAACGTCAGACGACGTCAGCACCAGATAAATGCCAGTCGCATCCTTCGGCAGGCTGCCGGACGAAATCGCTTTGCTCACCACCGTCTGCACCCGAGCGTCGGTCAGATTCTTGCCTTGCGAATAGCTGTCAGTGAACTGCGCGCCGATAAAAATCCCGCCAGTCGGAGCACCGTAAGAAGTATTGATTTGGTAGTACGGGGAATTATTCAGCCCGAAAATGAAGTCCTGAATGAGTGCCTGACCGGCCAGTGTGTCACTCCCATTGGCCTGGTTCCAGTTGCCGTACCAGATCATATAGACGGTAGGCGTCCCCATAACGGGCCCGCCATGGTAAGTGATCGCAGGTGTTTGACTGCCAGTCCCCCCTGCCGTAGGCGCAGCCGAACCATGCGGATTCGTCCGGTGGGAAATCACTTCAGGGGCACCGTTACCCAGACCCTGCGCTACCGCGCTCGACCCAAACATCGCGAGCGCCATTCCCAGCAACACAAAACCACGTCCGGAATTCATCGTCAGTTCCCTCATTTCCTTCATGACCAGCTCAACGTTACATTTACAGGTTAACAAAAGATGGGTCTTTTTACCTGGGCACCTTTGGCACCATCAACTTCAGTTCCTCCAGCGTCTTCTCCGGCCCCGCAGGCATCGCCACCCAGCCAGACGGTAACAGATTCTGCCCGTTCTCCTTGTCGATGAACTCCAGCCACCGCCCGGGCATGAAAACGGCCCGCTGCCGCGAACTCTCCAGTGCCGAAAAACCGCCCGCAGAATAAGCTGCAGTACCGTTCGGCGGAATCACCACAAACTGAACCGCTGTGTTGACCGAAGCAGCCCCGCTGAGCCGGGCCATTCCCGCATGCAAACCGGGCGCAGCATCGCGGGCAAAGACCCGAAACGACAACTCGCGGGCCGTCGAAGCGCCCACCGAAACATCCAGCTTCGCCGGCAAAAACTCCAGTCCGTCAACCGTTAGTTCCAAATGAAAATTACGGATTTCCGTCGCATTGTTGCGAATCGAAATCGTGATATCACGACCCGGCCGCTGGTTCACTGGCACTGTAGGCGGCATCAGAGGCAGCGCCGATTTTGCCGACATCCGAACTTCAATCTGGCCTGCAAACCGCAAGCTCACCGGTCGCAGTAACTGAGGTCGCGCGTGGCTCATCTGCATCCCGTCCACCTCCAGCGCCAGGTCCGCATGGTCTCCGTGAACCGCGCTTTCCGGCACCTGGATGTCGTAGACCAATTTCAGCGGAGAATCTTTTCCGGCATGCTGCTCCACCGTGAATCCGGCAGGCAAACGCAACCGGGATCGCTGCTGAATGGCCTCTGAAGAAAATTCAGCAGACAAATGGTTCGTTTCTCCGATGATCAGCACCCGCGCGGTGTCGAAAAACGCCGTGGCGTCCGGAGCATCAATAGCCAGCCCCACCCTGACGTTCGCGCCCGCCCCCCGCCCGACAGGAATCTTGAGCCGCACTCTGTGCTCATGATCATCCCAGTCAAAGGGCATCGGTTTACCACCCGCGAGCAACGGACCTGATGGCTCTCTCGATAACTGAAGCACCACCTCGCCCCCTGAAGGAGCGGAAAACTCCATCGCCAGGATGCCGTTCTCATACTCCATGCTGGTCATCTCCGCAGTCGCATAGACCAGATGATCAGACGTGGCGAAAGCCGTGCAGGCTCTGCACAACGGCCCGGCTGTCAGTGGAATATTGACTGGAATGGCCACCACACCGTGCGCCGGAACACCAACATCCGGCAACACCATGCCCCGTTTAGCCGCCGGGTAAAGCACCTTAAGATCGCCCTGAAACGCAGCCCCGGAACGGTTTATAACTGAGACCAGTGACACTCCGCTATCCGCCGCAAACTGCTTCACCGTCACACCCGCAGGCAGCGGAGGAAGCCGCGCACCGGCACCCGGCGTTTCCTTCAACAGCGACAACGAAGAACCCCAGTAGAGCCGAAACTGAACTTCACGCCGCAAGGCCAAAGTGGCCGGACTCTCGGCCCCCGCAAAATTCACCGCTCCGGCTTTATAAATCCCTTCGCGCAGCGTGTCTTCCACATCCGTCCACAAAACGGAACGTGAACCAGCTGCCAGCGTTTCCCGCGACTCTATCAGTGCCCAGGCAGCCAAGGCGCTCACACGCAGAGGAGCAGCAGGAGCATCCGTCAGAGGCCCGCCATGTGCCTTCGTCAGCGCCTGCAGCGCATCCGGCACAGGCCCTTCGAGGTCGGCTTCCATTTGCAGCCGCCGGATGATGCTGATGACCTCACTAAGGTCACTGGAATTCCCGCCCGGTGCCAAACTCACGTGGCCCGCGCCGATATTCTTCAGCCACGCCAGTTCGCGTTCCCAAAGCTGCTTAGGGTAGGCGTTCCACGGAAATTCGACAGACTGAACCTGAGCGCCCGCCAACCCCGCGCAGGCCAAGAACAGGGAAACTCTCCAGATCACTGCCCGCCCTGCTTGCGCAACCGGAAATCCTGCACAAGCGGCATTTTGATCACTCTGCACATCTCAAACAGACGCGAGCGCGCCCGCGGACCGATACGCTCAGTTAACGTCGTCCGGTAATCCACCTTACCGCCGGCATTGCGTTCATAGGTGACATAACCCATTTCCGGATCAATCAGGTTCGTCGTGGCAATCAGGGGCCGCCGCTGGTTGCAGCGGCTGGTGATGATCGAGGTAACGGTATCTTCCACCCAGTCCGTTACGCGCTGTGCGCCCAGATCGTCCAGCAGCAGCACCTCCGCATCCAGCGCTTCATGATAGGCTTCCTTGTCGCTGGAGTTCGAATTAGCGTCATACCCGGACCGGATGCGGTTCAAAAGGCTCTGGTAATCGAAAAACGTGCCTTCAAAACCCTTAGCCATGATCGCGCGAAAAGCAGCCACCGCCAGATGCGTCTTGCCTGTACCCGGCTCACCCATCAACAGCAAACCAGGCTGCTTTTGATTCGGAAACTCGCGCGCGTAACCGCGAACCGCCAGAAAAACTTCGGTCAGCTCCCGATAAGCAACCGGGTTCTCGCGCGGCAGCAAAAAATTCTCAAACGAAGACCCGGCATACAGGGGAGGAAGGTCCGCACCCGCTTCAATCCGGTCCGCCCGGCCCACCGCCGCACACTCGCACCGCACCGCGCCAGACACTTCTTCACGCTCAACAATTTTCCAGCCCGTGCCACTGCACACGGGGCATACCTCGGTCGGTGGATTTTCAACGGGAGACACTGCCTCCATTTTATTCGATCGCCTTTATTCAATTACGGCCAGCACCGTACCACCGTTCACACTGTCGCCCTCTTTTACGGCAAGGACCGTCACGCGGCCTGCCTTCGGTGCCTTCATCTCGTTCTGCATCTTCATCGCTTCCACTACTACAATCCCCTGCCCGCCGCTCACTTCATCACCCGCGGCAACCATCACCCGGACAATCTTCCCCGGCATCGGCGCGACAATGGACGCCCGGCCATGGGCATCAGCCGTCCCCCCGGAGCGCTTCCACTGCCGCGGGTCCTCAACCTCAAACCTGAAATGACGTTCGCCAATCGCAATCTGACCGCCTGTAACCCGCGCCTCGTACGAAACCCCGCCCAGCACCACAGAGAAAACTCCTGACTCAACTTCCACCACGCTCGCGTCTTCCGCAGGCGCCACAACCTCGTCATTGATTCTGATGACAATGCTCATCGCATCAGCCTCTCTCTGCCGGCGTCTCGCCATCCGGAACCCGTGGCGGCTGCCACCGGAGTAGCGGCCACAGGCACCTGCTTCGCCGCAACCAGCGCGGCGATCGCTTCAACCACTGCGGAGGCTTCCGGCTCAAACGAAATCCCTGCACTCAGCAGTGCGTCCAGATAACCCGTATGCAAATCACCGGCACGAAAAGCAGGGTCGTTCAGAATTGATCGAAACAGCGGAATGTTCGATTTGATCCCTCCCACGTGATACTCACTGAGAGCCCGCAGCATCTTCTCAATCGCGTGCTCACGCGTGTCAGACCACACAATTAATTTTGACAACATCGGGTCATATTCCAGCGGCACATTCCAACCGCAATAGATTCCCGAATCTACCCGCACACCAGGTCCGCCAGGCTCTGCCAGTTGGGTGATTTTCCCCGGCGAAGGAAAGAACCGGTTCGCCGGATCTTCCGCATAAATACGGCATTCCATCGCAGCGCCCCGCAGCATTACCTGTTCCTGCGTAAAAGGCAAACGCCCGCCCGCCGCAACCTCAACCTGCAAACGTACCAGATCCAGCCCCGTCACCAGTTCGGTCACCGGATGCTCCACCTGCAGCCGCGTATTCATCTCCAGAAAATAGAAATTGCCGGAGTTGTCCGCCAGAAATTCTACTGTCCCGGCGTTGTAATACCCGGCCGCCCGCGCCGCCTTGATGGCCGCTTCTCCCATGCGCTCGCGCAGCCCCGGCATACGCGCCACCAGCGGAGACGGAGATTCCTCAATCACCTTCTGATGCCGCCGCTGCACCGAGCATTCCCGTTCGCCCAGATGGACAATATTGCCGTGCTGGTCACCAAACACCTGCACTTCAATATGCCGCGCGTTCTCAATCAGCTTTTCCGCATAAATGCGCCCATCGCCAAACGCCCGCAGCGCCTCACTCGATGCCGCGTCGAACGCCGTCGCCAGCTCTTCCTCGCGATCCACGCGGCGCATTCCCTTGCCACCTCCGCCTGCCACGGCCTTGAGCATCACAGGCAAGCCGGCCTCACGCGCGAATTCAACCGCTTCGCCGGATGAAGTGATCCCCTGCTCTGTTCCCGGCACAATGGGCGCACCACCGGACTTGGCAACTCGCCGCGCTTCCGTCTTCGACCCCATCAACCGGATCGATTCCGCCGAAGGTCCGATAAACGCAACCCCCGCGTCTGCACAAGCCTGCGCGAACGCCGCGTTCTCACTCAGGAAACCATACCCCGGATGAATCGCCTCGGCCCCATGCCGCCGTGCCGCTTCCAGAATCCGGTCGATATTCAGGTAGCTCTCCGAAGACGCAGCCGGACCAATCAGCGCGGCCTCATCGGCCATCCGCACATGCGCCGCGGCGCGGTCCACTTCCGAATACACGGCGACCGAACGAATTCCCATCTCGCGCAAAGTGCGGATAATGCGCACGGCAATCTCACCGCGGTTGGCAATCAGAATTTTTGAAAACACCGCTTCGATTGTATCGGCAGCCATTGTAGCCGGAAGAGGTGTAATTCGTGAACGTGCTGAACCCGAACACTACCGGCGCAGTGGGAGATTCCGCGCCGAGCCCGGCGAACGAATTCTGCGCGAGAATCAGGTCGTTGCGGCAGTGCATATTGGAAGTGGTCCAGCCGGTTATTTCAGACAGGATGGTAGTGGTAATTTACCGCCTCGACGTTGAACCGGTTGAATGCGCCACTGCCATCAAAAATGGCTTCTCAAACATCCTGAAGGCGAAGTGGGGGCATTCACGTTTTCCAGAATGAGATATAAGACCAATATGGTCCGTGATATGTTAGACTTTCCTCGTAGTTACAACTCTTGCAGAATCGATTGAAAAGGACCCCCGGATTGCTTTTGGCCGAGTCTTCCGGGGGGCCCGGCAGAACGCCGTGAACCGGTGTGGTTCGCGACTCCTCTATTGTAGTCGCGCTTGACACCGCTCGCGCAAACACAAGGAGAAGTGTGTTCAAACCAAAGCAAATGAATTCCCAACAGCGCACGCTGCGGAGTGTGCTAATTTTCGCGGCCTTGTTGGTCGGCATTCCGGGGCACTCCCCGGCGGCAGAGGGTCCGTTTTTCATAACCTCCACGCACCAGATGGAGGAACCCGGCAATCTCGAAGTCGGGCTCAAAAGCGTCACGGGGAATCCCGGTGACGGCTATGGGGCGGCGTGGCCGAATTCGAATATGGCCTCAAAGCCTGGTGGACGACCGAACTCTATCTCGATGGAGAGACCCGGCTCAAGGACAGCACTGTGTTCACCGGATATCGCTGGGAGAACAGATTCCGCCTCCTTCCACGCGAACACTGGATCAACCCGGTGTTGTACCTGGAATTCGAAAACATCAATGGTGCCGACAGGTCGCTGCTGGAAGTAGTGGGAACCGACGGAAAGGCCGACCTGACAGGCTCGAACGCGGAAAACCGCATCGAGAAAAAGCGGGAATTGGAGGCCAAGCTGATTCTCAGCAGCCATCTGAAGGGATGGACCGTCGCGGAGAACTTCATCGCCGAAAAGAACGTCCGGCACGCACCGTTCGAGTTTGGCTATGCCGCCGGGATCAGCAGGCCGCTCGCTCTTGCCGCGAACCCCGAGGAGTGCGCATTCTGCCTGGAGAATTTTCAGGTGGGCGTCGAGATGTACGGCGGCTTGGGAACGCACGAGGACTTCGGGCTTCGCGATACCTCCCACTACGTTGCTCCCACCGCTTCCTGGAGCCTCCCGAACGGCACCACATTCCGTGTGTCGCCGGGGTTCGGCGTCACTGACACAAGCGCCCGTTTTCTTCTTCGGCTCGGTGTTTCGTATGAGTTTGAGCAGTTTGGAAGGAGCGCCCGGCGTCTTCTCAGCCGGCAGGGAGGCCATCAATGAAGCGACTGGGACTGATTCCAGTTTTTTTACCATACTGGTGGGGTCGGCGTTTGGAGGTCATGGTGGAAGCCTGATTCAACAGTCGCCAGCCGATGCACAGACCAAAATAAACCCCTTCGAGGGCGACGAGAAGGCGTCGCGGGCGGGGGCAAAACTCTTTAGCCGCGAATGTAGCGCGTGCCACGGGAAGATGGGAGCAGGCGGCGGCAAAGCACCGCCTCTCAAGTCTGATGAGCTTGCCGAGGCTCCTGCAGGCAGCGTGTTTTTGGTGTTGTGCAACGGATCGACTGGTCGCGGAATGCCGTCATTCGCGCACTTACCCGAAACCCGGCGATGGCAGATCGTGACATTCCTGAAAACGTTACAGACGAAACAGGCAGTTCCTTCGAAGTAAAGCTACCCTGCCCGCCAGAACTGGTAACCGCAGTAAGCGTTCCCGGAGGTGTTTGCGGGTGCAGTTGGTATCAGGAATTCCGCCAGCGTTCGCGCAACCAGATAACACTGCGCGTGCTCCTTCACTGGCGCAGGATTCTTGCCGGCCGTGCTTTAAGTCCTCGGTCCGTAGTGCGGAGCGGCCTGCCCCGCTTCAAGCGCTCCCAGATCCGGAGCCGCCCCTGCGAAGCCGTCCGTCACGTTGGGTATACTCACTCCGCGGTCGATAGCAGGCGAGCTCCCTCTGAGGTGGAAGTCAAAGTCTTCGGCCTTGTAGACCCTCTGCACCGTTTTTAAATCATGTCCATCCAGTTTGGGGACGTTCACGAAACTGTCGTAGTCCAGCATCATGCTGTGCTTGTCCTGCCCGGTAGTCTTCTGATACTCATCGAGGCTGGCGAACCGGCGCGTTTCCAGTTTGGCGTTGTGATCCCTGCCGTTGTAATCGGCCTTTACTCCGGCGGGCGGAGAATTCCATTGAAATGAATACGGAGCGCCCGGATTGGCGCGAAAGCCATTGTAATCGGAAGAGGTGTAATTCGTGAACGTGCTGAACCCGAACACAACGGGCGCAACGGGAGATTCCGCGCCCAGCCCGGCGAACGAATTCTGCGCGAGAATCAGGTTGTTGCGCCAGTGCGTATTGGAAGTTGTCCCGCCGGTCACTTCCGACAGGATGGTGTTGTTATAGAACAGAATCCCCGAGCCGCCAGCCAGCCTCGCCGCTCCTCCCGGCGCGTTATATGCCACATTCCGGATCCAGTAAACGGGTCCGCCGAGCGCAGGCTGATTGCAAAAGGGCTGCGAGGCCGAATTAATCATCATGTTCCGCATTACCCGCACGTTGTGCATGCTTCCATCGATCTCAAATGAATTGTCGTGGAAGTTAGTCATGTAGTTGTTATAGAAGTCGATGGAAACGGGGCGCCGGTCCCTGAACTCCCTTGACGGGTACTTGGGGGCACTGGCCGCAGCTGCAGAGCCATCCGGATTGCCGTACGTTTCCACATCGATTCCGTCGTGAAAGTTGGCTACATAGTTGTAAGCCATCACATGGCCCGAACCGTAGACTTTCACCGCGATATAGGATGGCATTTTGGGCGGGAACACCTGCCCTTCCACCCCCGCGAACTGGGTCCAGAATGCCCCAGACCACCCGATCATATGATCGGGGTCATTCCGCCCTATGAAGTAGTTGTCGGCGATGTAGAAGTCTTTAGATCCCGAAAAATTAGAGTAAACACCCATGCCGATTTGCTCGAACCGGCATTTTTTAACCGTGAGACCTTTAGAACCCACAATGAACTGGGTTCCTGCCCAGATCGCGATTTCAGTGTTGCGGATCGTGAGGCCCTCAAAGTAGTTGTAATTTCCCGCCTTGACGTTGAACAGGTTGAATGCGCCACTCCCATCGAATATGGCTTCGCCGTCGCCCGCAGCCTTGATGGCAATTGGACGCTCAGGCGTGCCACTCGCAGTGAGATAGTAGGTCCCGTCAAACGGAACGGTGCTGATCGACAAGTCATTGGTGTAGATATAGCGGTCATATTTGTAGAGACCGGCATGGACAAGAATGGTATCGCCGGGCTGAACACGCGGACGCGACGCCGTGGCCCAGTCAGTGCCGGAGCAGGTAAGGTAATAAGCACAGAGCAGGCCTTCAAAAGAAGGTTCCACTTTCTTGCCCTTGAATCCGTGCGGATAGACGTGGAACACACGTCCGGCTGCATAGGGAACCGGCTCAGGGCGGGTTCGAACGGTCACGACTTTCCGCGCCACGCCGCGCACGCCGTCCGGGTCAGACAACGTGAACTGCGCTTCATATTCAGTGCCTGGCTCCAGATCCAGAACGCTCCCGGCGAACATGTTCGGTGAAATAACGTCCATACGGTCGCCCTGATAAATCTCTTCATGCTGAAGGCGGAGCAGAGGCATTCCCGTCTTCCAGGCCGTCTGCCCTTTCTGTCTGTAGGCTACGGCGACCGATGCGTCACGGTTGTCGTCACCTTCGATAACCCATTCGAATCCCAGGTTGATCAGAGTGGGCGGGTCCACAATGAACTCCCCGGCGGTCACCTTGTTCGAAGCTCCACGACCGGCATCGCCAGTGGCCCCCGAAGCCCCGGTACCGCCGGCGAGCGCGAGCGCAAAACAGATTGTCAGGAATGTCTGGAGCTTCATATCGGGTCTCTTCACTGCGTTCCGGCGCTGCATCATCTTCACCAGACCAGCTTAAGCGCGAGCTGGCCGATGCGGGCCGGAAGCGCAGCGGTTATGATTCCGAAAGCGCTGCTGGCGCGGTCTCCATTTGGTGCCTGCAGGTTGGTATGGTTCAGAGTGTTGAAGAGTTCTGCACGGAACTGCAGACGTATACTCTCGCGCGGCATCCGGAAGTCCTTATGAATCGCGAAGTCGACCTGATTCAGCGCGGGCGCACGAACGATGTTGCGTCCGGCGTTTCCGAAGGGGTGGCTCGGGTCTGTCTGGAGAACCACATTAGCGGTATTGAAATACGCCTTGGTTTTGTCAACTCCGGGCGTGGTGTTCAGAACCGGTCCCAGGATATTGGGGCGGTATGATTCTCCGCCGCGCCAGTCATTCAAATTTCCAACGGTCTGGAAAGCAGCGGGGACGTTCAGCCCCGCCCACGCCCGCAGATTGATGGGCAACCCGGACTCCGCCGTGTTGATTGCCGCCAGTTGCCAGCCGCCCAGAATCGCATCTGCGATGCCGGGAAGCCCGGCAAGAAAATGACGGCCCCGGCCCACGGGAATGTCATAAATCACGCTTGTGATATCGACAAACTTGCGGTCGTAGTTCGAAGTCGCCTTTTCAGATGCCATGTCCCGGTAGTTCTGGGGACTGGCCTGGTTCCCATTGGAGAAATCGAGCGACTGATCCGCGTTATCGATTGCGTGACTATAGGTAAAGGCGTTTACAAAGGAAAATCCGCGGGAGAACTTCTTCTCTACCTTCGCCTGTAGTCCGTTGTAGTTTGAAAAGCCATCCGGGCAGAAGCATGTGACCGCTCCTGCTGTCGAAAATGGCCGGCGAGCCTGCAGCGAAAGATTCGCAGTGGGGCTCGGCTGCGCATATGCCTGGTTGAAGTCCGTCATGATCGGTTCCGCTACGCCGCGATTTCCGACGTACGCGATATCGAACACAATCCCGTGTGCAAACTCGTGCTGAACATCGAGGGTCCAGGTCTGGATGTAAGTGTCGGGAATATTTTTGGGAATATATGTACTGTTCGCGTTCAAGGGATTGAAGTTCGCCGGATCGACCACTCCGGCTGGAAAACCCTGCTGCGCGGTACGGAAATTGGGGTCCTTCGGATTCGTCTGGTTGACTGTGTATACCGGCCCGAAAACCCCAAAAATACCCAGTTGCTCCGCGCTGCCCACTCTGTGCTCATGAACATAAGTCATGCCGTAAGCTCCGCGGACCACTGTCTTTGGCGACACGCTGTAGGCAAAGCCAAAACGGGGCGCGAAGTCGTGAAGCTGTGGATTGACCAGCGTACGGTCATATACGCCGCCGCTCTTTGCCAGGACAAAGCCACCAGTCGCGGGGTCGAAGTTAGCCATCTTGTTGTCACGGTCGTACCAGGGCGAGCCGTACTCCCAGCGAAGCCCCATGTTCAACGTGAGCTTCGAGGACGCACGGAAGTCATCCTGCACGTAGCCGTAGTAAAAGTGCTTCCGAAAATTCGGCGTAATCGAAGAGGAAAGCACGTACTGGCTCTCCAGTCCGAACATCAGATCGGCTAGCGTATAGGAGCGAGCGCTGGCGGCGCCGCCAGCCGGCTGGCTGAAACCGCCCAGAAACGATTCCTTGCCATAGAACGGGTTGATGTCGAGCACCTGCTCGCGCAATACCATCCATTCCACTCCCACTTTTAATGTATGTTTGCCGCGGATCTTTGTGAAGTTCAGTTTGGAGTCGAAATTCAGCGGATTCTGAAATTGCGGAGTCGCCGTCCCGCGACCCAGTGCTGTAAACGGCGCACTCAGGCTGAGCGACGGCAGCCCCCCGCCGCCAATGTTAAAGCCACCCACTATGTTGGGTCCCGTTGGAAGACCGGGAATACCATACGCGTCCAAAGCATTGGCTGCGCCCACGATCGCCGGTCCCCCGCCGGCATTAACCCGCGTTATGGCAAAACGGGCGTCAAGAACCGAAGTGGGGTTCACCGTCCAGACGAAACCCGTTGCGGCCTGTTGATTCAGCGTGCGGCTGAAACTGCCCAGGTTATAGTTGAGCCCCGGAATTGTCGGGTCGGTAGCTGTGTTCACTTTGCGCTGGCTCACGCGCAGAAAACCAGACATATCGGAGCGGATCTGATCGTCGATTTTGACGTCAAACTTGTCGGAATTGGTCCGGACCCCGACGAGGCTCTGGTAGTTGTTGGCCACCGCGCCCGGCGTACTCGGCGCGGGAAACTGCGACAATATTTTGCGTGCAAAAGGCTGCATCGCGCTCTGCGGTATCGGTGTGTTGGCCGGATAGATCACACCGGTCAGCGGATTCGTAACGGCAACAGGCAGTATTCCATTCGCTTCGTCCGCCGTCGGTATACTGGCGAAGATCAGGGAGCCTGACTTGACCCGGAAACCTTCATAATCCGCGAACGCAAATAGTTTGTTCCTGACTATCGGCCCGCCCACCGTAAGGCCGAACTGATTCTGATGAAGCGGGGGTTTCACTCCGCCGAGAGGCTTGAAGAAGCCCACCGCGTTGAACACCGTATTGCGGTTGAATTCATAAACAGAACCGTGGAGAGCATTCGTGCCACTCTTCATCACCACATTAGTGGTTGCCGCTCCGCCCCGTCCGTACTCCGCACTATAGTTGTTGGTTTCAACCTTAAATTCCGTAATCGCATCGGGCGACATCTGGATAGCCTGATTGGATTGCCCGTTATTACTCGTACCGTAAGCGTTGTTGTCGATACCGTCGAGCAGGTAGTTACTGAAGACGCTGCGCAGCCCATTCACATTAAATGACCCTTCCCGTGCGCCCTGGGGGGCACGCAGAACGCCGGTTGTCAGTAGCGCCAGGTCGGATGCATTGCGCCCGTTCAGTGGCAATTCCACGATCTGCTGCGTGTTGATTACCTGCCCCCGCGAACTGGAATCTGTCTCAATCGCAGCAGCGGCGGCGCTTACTTCCACTGTCTCGTTCACAGCCCCAAGCTGCAGTGCAAGGTCCACGCGCTGCCTGGCTCCGACGGCGATCGTGACACTCGGAGCGAGCGCCCGCGAGAATCCTTTGGCTTCTGCCGCGACCGAGTAAGTGCCCGCCTTAACGTTCACGAAAGTGTACTCTCCGTTCTGATTTGTGGCCGAAGTGGCATCGATCCCGGTCGCGATGTTATGCAAAGTGACGAAGGCGCCAGGTACAGCCGCGCCGGAACCGTCCCGGATACCGCCAAGAACATCCGCAGCGTCGAACTGGGCGCTGCAGGGCACCTGCAACAGAGCCACTAAAACCAACGCTGTCAATAAACGATTCATGGTTTACCCTTTTTCCTTTTGCGCAGATACAAGTGCGCTGTTCCGGCAGCCAAAAAACAAAGAGCCGTCCCTGAACATGGGGTCAAAAGCCCACGCAAAGAGACGGCTCTCTTAAGCTCTGCCGCACCCGGACAGAACTCTATCACCACCAATACGCCATGTCAACAGGACAAGCCGCAAAACATTGTCGTCTGTAAAAAACATTGCTTCCGGCACCCAAACAACAGATAATTCCCTGAGCAGAGGGAACCTGAACAATGTATTCAAAACGACCGCCTGTCGTCGCCGCCGGACTTTCACTTCTTGCCATCGCGGCTCAGGCCTGGGGCCAGACAACCGCCGCCCAGCCTTCCACCCAAAACGGCGAATGGCCCTATTACACGGCCGATGCGCGAGGCTCAAAATACTCACCGCTCTCCCAGATCGATGCCTCCAACTTCAATAAACTCGAAGTCGCCTGGCGCTTCAAAACGGACAGCCTCGGCACCCGCGCTGAATACAAGCTGGAAGGCACGCCGCTTATGGTGAAGGGCGTGATTTACACCACTGCCGGCACGCGCCGTTCTGTGGTCGCCCTTGATGCCAAAACGGGCGAACTCATATGGGCACACAGCCTGCGTGAAGGCACCCGCGCCGCCATCTCCCCGCGCCAGCTTTCCGGTCGCGGCCTTTCGTACTGGACGGACGGCAAGGGTGATGACCGAATCATCTACGTGACCACCGGCTACCGCCTCGCTGCCCTGAACGCAAAGACCGGTCAGGCCATCAGCGCCTTCGGCAAAGATGGTCTGGTGGATATGAAGATCGGTGCCATCAGCGGCCTCAATAATCAGATCGATCTTGAAACCGGTGAAATCGGCCTGCATTCCACGCCCACCATCGCGAAGGATGTCATCATCGTCGGGTCGTCCTTTAAAGAGGGGACGCAGGTCATCACTCACAACAACACCAAAGGCATGGTCACCGCGTATGACGTTCGTACCGGCAAGAAACTCTGGCAGTTCAACACCATCCCCAAACCCGGCGAATACGGCTACGATACCTGGCTGAAAGACTCCGCCGAAATCAACGGTAACGCCGGCGTCTGGACCCAGATCACGGTCGATGAAGAGCTCGGTCTGGTCTACCTCGCCGTGGAAGACCCCACCTCCGACCAGTACGGCGGCCACCGCCCCGGTAACAATCTTTTCGCCGATAGTCTGGTTTGCGTCGACCTCAAAACCGGCAAACGCAAATGGCACTATCAGGTGGTTCACCATCCCATGTGGGATTACGATTTGTCCTCGGCTCCGCTGCTCGCCGATATCACCGTAAACGGCAAAGCCATCAAGGCTGTCGCGCTGCCCAGCAAGGAATCGTTCCTCTATGTCTTCGACCGCGTCACCGGAGTACCTGTGTGGCCCATTGAAGAGCGTCCCGTACCTGCGGGCGACGTACCCGGCGAATGGTATTCACCCACGCAGCCCTTCCCCACCAAACCGCCAGCCTATGCCCGTCAGGCCATCACGCCGGATGAACTGATTAACTTCACCCCGGAGCTGCGTGCCAAGGCGCTCGAACAGGTCAAGATGTATAAGCTCGGCCCCATGTTCCTGCCCCCGGTTGTGAGCAAGGTCAATGGCCCGCTCGCGTCTCTGACGATCGGGACTCTTGGCGGCGGTACCAACTGGCCCGGCGCGTCGTATGACCCCGAGACCCACACCGTTTACGCACAGGCCGCCAACGCCGGCGTATCGCCGCTGGGTCTGGTGGAACCGCCTCCTGGCTTCTCTGACATCAAGTACCTTGCCGGTATCGCCGGGCGGGAGTTCCGCGTCAACGAAGGCCCCGGTTTCGGCAGCGGAGCGGATTCACCCAAGACCAGTGCCACGCAGGCGAAACTCGCCACCATCATCGGCAAACCCGTTGCAGAGTCCGGGCCTGGTCAGGCACCCGCCGCAGGTGGCAATGGCTTAACCGTGGACGGCCTGATCCTAGTCAAACCGCCTTATGGAGTGCTCTCCGCAGTCAATCTCGATCGCGGTGAACTCATGTGGCAGGTCCCGCATGGCGATACACCCGACAACGTCCGCAACCACCCGGCACTCAAGGGACTCAATATCCCCAAGACCGGCCAGCAGGGCAGCGTAGGTCTGATCGTTACCAGGACACTGGTGATTCTGGGTGACCCGCAAGTCACCACCACATCCGAACATCCCCGCGGAGCGATGCTCCGGGCCTACGACAAGAAGAACGGTCAGCAGGTCGGAGCAGTCTGGATGCCCGCACCGCAAAGCGGCTCACCCATGACTTACTCGGTAGATGGTAAACAGTACATCATCGTGGCAGTAAGTGGAGGCAGTTACTCGGGCGAGTACATCGCCTACAGCCTGCCTTCAGAGAACTAACGGAGCGCTCTAACCACTCCTTCACAGTCGCGGCTCGGAATGAAGTTCTGAGCTGATCAGGGCGGCGCAGGCTGCCCTGATCGCACGCGGGTAACTTTCCATCAGCGCCGTCTTCCCGGTCAGCCAGGTTTCAGTATCAGCAATATCCCGATCCATATCCACCAGCGCACCAGCCACAACAGATGGTGCCGGCCCACCTGGATGAACGCGAACATTCACGAAGTTTCGCGGATCCAGCGCCAGCAGCAAATCCTCGCGCGGCGTAACTAACTTCCGGCCCGCCATGACGGCATCAACCATACGTTCCGGCGAATACTCCCCATGCAGTTCCTTCACCGCCGCCGAGACAATATGATGGGCTTCGCGGAAGCTGATCTTCTCGCGCCGGACTAAGGTATCCGCCAACTCCGTCACGCTCAGGAAATCCGCATTGGCCCGTTCCGCCATCCGCGCCACATTCACTTCACACTCAGCCATCACACCGCCCATAATCCGCAGTGCCCGCAAAGCATCGGCACTCGCATGAAAGAACAGCGGCTGCAGATCATCTTCCGCGTCGTTGATATCCCCAAAAGGCGTATTATGCAGCGCCAGGAACACACCCTGCGCCTCGCCCAGAGCCTTGCTGGCCAACACACGAATGTGTTCGAGCGGCACCGGATTCCGCTTCTGCGGCATGATGCTGCTGATCTGCACCCATGCATTCGAGAGCCTGAGATACCCGAATTCAGCCGTACTCCAGAGCAGGAAATCCTGAGCCACGCGGCCCAGATTTACCATCGCAGTGGCAATCGCGCCGCAAGTCTCGGTCAGATAGTCAGTTGCCGCAATCGCACCATACGAATTGATTTGTAAACCTTCAAAACCCAGCAGTTCGGCAGTATAGTTCCGGTCAATGGGAAAGGCCGTTGTCGAGATGGCACAGGCACCCATCGGCGACCGGTTGACGGTAACAAAAGCCGCCCGCAGACGGCGCTCATCGCGCCCCAATAATTCCAGCACTGCCAGCAGGTAGTGCGCAAAAGTAATCGGCTGCGCGGGCTGCGTATGCGTATACGCAGGCATCAGCGTTTCCACATGCAGCTTCGCCAGTTCCAGCAGCACCCGGCGGACCGCACGAACCGCCCCGGTCAGCTTCAAAATTTCGCCCCGGACCCGCATCCGGTAAAGCGTCAGAGCGATGTCATTCCGGCTCCGTGCGGTATGCATCTGGCCTGCGTTCTCAATTCCGGCCAGCGCTTCCAGCTGCGTTTCTATGTAGAAGAAAAGATCTTCCGATTTCCCGTCGTAGGGGACGGAAGCCAGATGCTCCCGGTCAAGAGCATCCAGCGCTTCAATACAACGCCGAGCTGGCGCGGAGGGGATGATCCCCTGGCGCGCCAGCATGAGTGTATGAGCGTAATGTATCTGAAGCATCGGTTCCAGAAAATACTGCTGGGCATCCTGAAAGATGACCGCCAGTACCGTCTCTGCGTAAACCGCTGCCGGAAACTGCGAAGTATCTACCAGGCGACCCTGACTCCAAGCTGTACTATGCGACCTTCGAGGAGAGTGCTGGTGGGAGCAAGAGTCGGCTGGCCTGTAATGACGCCCGCCGAATTAACCGTCGCCACCGCATTGATGGACGTGATATTCGGATGGTTGAACAGATTGTTGGCTTCCATAAAGAAGCTGGGAGCAAGCCGTTCCTTAACGCGGAAGAAAGTGCGGTTGTAGCGAGCGTCGAACTGATAGACGCTCGGAGTCCGCAGCGTGTTGCGTGAGGTGTAGAGTGGCCGGTTGGCACCCGTTCCGCCCAGCGTGTCGTTGTTGAGCACAACGTTGGACGTAATGGTCTGCTGGTCGCCCGAGCTGATGATCGCAAGGAACGTCACCTGGTTGTTGTTCGCCAGATAATTCATCACCTTGTTCGACAACTTGACGGTGGGTGAATAAACAGACGTCAGTGAGAACGCATTCGGGCGGTTAATCACGCTGTTGGCGCGATCACGCTTGCGGTTCGTGGGGTCAGCCACGAAGAGCAGCGTCTGGTCAAAGGCATGGGCTTCCGGCGCATCCGTGATGGTGTGCGACCACGTGTAGGAAGCGTTCACCGTCAGACCCGACTTCGTGCGGTGCTGGAAGTTGGTGATCAGCGCGTTGTAAGAGCTGTTGGCACCGGTATCCTGCAGTGCGATATTATTCACCCGCGGATCAAGCCGGGTTGAAGCGTTCACCGCAGTGCTGAACACCGGGCGGCCATCCGCCAGGAAGCTGGTGGGGTTGATCAGGTTCATATTGCGGAGATAGAGCAGGTTGCGGCCCGCTGTGTTGGCATAGCCAACCGTCAGCGCGTCGTTCTGCGTCAGCTGCCGTGTGACCTGGAAGCTGGAGTTGATCGCATAGCCGTTCTTGAAATTCGGCGTAATCGTATAAATATCAGTGGATGAGCGCGGCAGCGAGCCGACAGCGGCAGCGGGGAACCGGGGAGCGCCTGCTGTTGCCGATGAAATCGTACCGGCATAAGAAGGCGAGCCGCCATCAGCGAACAAGGCACGGAAGTACATGTTCGTCGGAGGCGCTTCATAAAACAGCCCTGAGTTGATGCGCACAACCGTTTTTGAACTGGGCGACCACGCAATACCAATACGCGGCGCGAAATTCGTGTTCGGCGTACGGAAGCTCTGCGAGTAAGGGAAAATCGCGGTGGGGGAAGGCACAGCGCCATTGAACTTGTCATAGCGAACGCCGCCCACTACCAGCAGTTTCGAAGTCACCTGCCAGCTGTCCTGCAGAAACGTATCCCAGAAGAACGTGTGATACCACGCACCCGGCGTACCGACGCTGGCCGAATAGTTGCTGTAAGCCAGCGGATTCGCGCCCGACAAAGCCGACTGATAAGCAGCAATGCTGGCGAAGTTATACTGCGTGAAAATCTGGTTGGCCTGCGTGTCAAGATTCTGCTGGAAGCCATAGCCGCCCTTGATGGTGTGAGCACCATGAATCCAGGTGACGTTGTCATTCAGGTTGGGGATTTTTTCCTGGAAACGGTCGCCCGTCGCATTGCTGCCACCAATGTTGGCGACGCCGCTGATCAGGATCTCCGGCCCGGTACCCGTGGTGGGTCCGGCAACGTGTCTCTGATTGCGATAGGGCCAGCCGAAGCGCAGTTCATTCAGCAAAGTGGGGGTAAAGGATGAAATGATCTGAGCACCAAGAACGTGCGCACGATCCTTAAAATCCGCCCCAACGCTCTGCGTGTTCAGTCCACCAACGTTCGTATTGAACGGATACTCGTTGCGGAAGAAGTTGTAGCGAATGAAAGCCTGATGCTTCGATGAAATCGCCCAGTCGAGCCGGGTATCCATGAAGTGCGCATGCTCCACGGCGGGCGGGTTGGTCAGTTGAGCAGCTGAAATGTTCAGGGCAGCAGCGTTTGCAGCGGTAATGGTAATTGGATTCGGAGTGCTGCGAGTGACATGTTCATACGCACCAAAGAAGAAAAGCTTGTTCTTGATGATCGCGCCTCCGGCATTTGCCGAAAGGTTGTTGGCAATCGGTTTGATGGTGGTGGCAGTGGCCAGGATGGGCCGGGCCACCAGATCCGTGGGGCGGCCAATGTACTGGAACTGCCCGTGGAAGGCATTGCTGCCCGAACCGGTGATGACGTTGTAAATGTTGCCGGCCGTCTTGCCAAATTCAGGCGAGAAGCTGTTGGAAACCGTCTGTACTTCCGCCACATAACTGTTGGCGATGGCAAAGAGGCGTATGCCGTAGCGGTCACTTTCGGTATCCACCGTGCCATCCAGTTGATACTGTGTACGATCCGTCAGACCGTTGGTGTTCATCAACCGCGGAATGCCGAGTTCAGGGTTCGGATGGCCGCTGACGCCAGGCTGGAACAGTACAAAGTTGTACGGGTTCCGCGAAGTCAGTGGCAGGTTATTCGTTTCTTCAAAAGAAATCGTACGGCCCGTGCTCGTGCGCGAAGGGTCCACAATGGGTGCGCCGCCGGTAACTTCTACCGTGGTCTCGACTGAGCCGACTTTTAGCTGCGCGTCAATCACCGCTTCCATACCTGCATCGAGGACGATTCCCGTATGCTTATCCGTATTGAAGCCGTTCTTCTGAATGCTCAGCGTATAGCTGCCCAGCGGGAGGTTCGGCAGAACAAACAGCCCGTCCTCATTGCTTTCCACATCGCGTTCAAAGCCCGTACCCGCATTGATTGCCGTAACTTTAGCTGCCGCAATAGCGCTGCCCGAGGCATCTGTCGCATGACCGCGAATTGTGCCGTTGATTGCCGTTTGCCCGAACGCGAAAGCGCTCACAAGCAGGAGGGCGAGGAGGAGTTTTTTCATAGTTGATGGACCTCTTTCGTTTACTAAAAGACCGTTATTAAGTGTTGCAGTTCGATGACGTGGCGTCAAGACAACCGCGGCACGCGTGAAACAGGCATGGGGAAATTGCCGCCCGCTGCAATGCCAGCCTTACCGCGCCGGTAAGGGCCGCGTCCCGACCCAGCGGACTGACCACAAGCCGCGGCCGGGCAAATTCATTCCTTTCCAACAATGATGCCGTAGCGCGGAACAGGGATTCATGACCACCCAGTTCGCCCCCCAGCACAATGAGCGGGCAGTTGATCACCAGACTCAAAGTAGTGCAGACTGCCGCCAGAATTGCCGCCTCCCGCTGCACAATCCTTACGGCGTCAGCGTCGCCCGCCAGCGCCAGATCAAGAATCTGCATCGCGGACAATTTGGGCGTGCGACCCGCCCGCAGCCACTGCTCTTCGATCCCTTCCGAACCGATGGAAGTTTCCAGTGCACCCGCTCTCGATTTCTGCGTAAACGATGTCCCGTTCGCCGGGGCATACAGGTAGCCGATTTCGCCCGCCGTCCATTCCGGCCCGTGAAAGAGGTCACCGTTGATGAAAAGGCCCGCGCCGACGCCGCGCCCGACCGAGACAAACGCAAAGTTCTTCTCGTCTTTGGCGATGCCGTGCCAGCGCTCGGCGAGGGCGGAGAGATTGACATCGTTCTCCACCACCGTGTCGAGGCCGGTTTCGTTTTGGAGGAGTTCTGCGAGCGGGACGTCTTCCCAATCGGTCATGCCGGAAACGAAGGTGACCACGCCGGCATCAACGTCAGTAATCCCGGGAGCGGAGACTCCGGCGGTCAGCATACGCTTTGCGGGAATCCTGAGCACGCCGCGCAGGTCTGCAAATTGCCGCGCGAACTGTTTAACCACGGATCGGGGATCGGACTTCTTTCCGATCACGTCTTCCCGTTCACCCGCGCAGACACCGTTCAGGTCCGCGATGCGGGTACGGATGTGGGTGGCGGTAATTTCCATGCCGGCGACGTAGCCGAAGGTGCTGTTGAATTCAAGAAGCGTGGGAGGGCGTCCGCCGCTGGAAGGCCCGCTGCCGGGGCGGGTGACCAGTTTCAACCCTGCGAGCAGCGCTACGCTGCTGGCGACGGTGGGGGCACTGAGTCCGCTGAGGCGCGCGAGGTCGGCGCAGGAACAGGGGCTGTGATCCCGGAGCAGTTGCAATACCGCCTGCGAATTGATGCTGCGGAGGAGGCGGGGTGTCATTGATGTGACATTTGAGGATGGCGGAACATTTGTAATAAACCCCAAAACCTGGACAAAAAAAGGACCGCTTCTTAGACAGGAAAGGCGGCATTGAAAATGAAGGAGAGTCAATGCCAAAAACGAGAAAGAGTCATCCGCCCAGCCTGAAGGCGAAGGTTGCCGAGGAGGC
>JANYDS010000066.1 GCA_025363475.1 Terriglobia bacterium | reverse complement strand
ACTTCCGCACGAGTGCGGGCTAGACTAGCGTAATAGCCATTTTGGCCTCTGCGAGGGTTTCTAAAGAACAGAGAGGAAGTCAATGGGGATGGAACAAGGACCGAAGCCACCAACAAAGTGCCCGGTATGCAAAGGGTCTGGGAAGAAGGATGGCCGCGTTTGTCAAGAGTGCAACGGCTCTGGGGTCCGTAAATAGCGGACCCTCAACAATTCCGGATCGCCCAGAGGAAGTCGCCACATCCGCCTGTTCGGGCAACCGGCCTCGTGGCGTGAAGTACTGACGCGGCCCAATCGAAACTCCGTACCGCTGCGTCAAGAACTCCCGCACGGTCTGACGCCCGGCCCGCTTGCCGGGCGAGTCCGCTAGGAAGCGGAGAAAAGCGGCAGGCCTCCCTGCGGCACCCCGCACCCAACAGCCTGCGTTCACTGGAGCCTATGCGGCGGCTCTAAGTATGAAGGCCCACGACCCATGACCTTAATCCGCTGGCTGGAGTCCATATTTTGACGGGTTTGGACTCCAAGTGGACTCCGCGAGACCTCTTCCACGATGTGGAGGAGCACCAGCATTTTGGTAAGTCTATGTTAAGTCTATGTTTTGTTGGGCTTTGTTTTGGTGGACCTGGTGAGATTCGAACTCACGACCTCTTCCATGCCATGGAAGCGCGCTCCCAACTGCGCCACAGGCCCACTAGAGAAGAACGAAACCATCATAACACTGCCCTTCACGTACAACCCAATACAACTGCCTAAACACAGCCGCAACGTTTCCTGCACACCCGACATCCTACAATAAAGACGATGCAAAGACTGCGCCGGTCAGCGCCGGTGGCCCTTGCACTCATTCTGAGTTTCACGTCCAGCTCCTGCCTGATCAAGGGCCGCGTTATTAAGCGGCATGGAGTGGCCGTGACTCCAGGTGCGGCCCCCCTGCTTCTGGCTGCAACTCGCGATGAGCTGACAAGCCGAATCAGAAATCTGTACAACGCCGTGGATTCGTTCCAGGCCACGGTGGATATGACGCCGTCCTATGGCAGCGTCTACAAAGGCAAAATCACCGACATCAAAGACGTCCACGGTTTCGTCCTCTTCCGCAAACCCGACGCCATCCGCATCCTCGGCCAGATCCCGATCGTCCGAACGAAAGAATTCGAAATGGTTTCGAGCGGCCCCGATTTTAAAGTCCACATCGTCTCGCGTAACCTCTTTATCGAAGGCTCCGCCAGCACGCCTCCCAACGGCAAAAGCAGCATCGAAAACCTGCGCCCTGAAGCTTTTCTCTCCGCCATGCTAATCCGCCCGTTGGACCCTCAGACGGAAACCGCCGTCCTCGAAGATTCCACCGATGAAGACAATGCCCTCTACATCCTGCACGTCCTCACGAAGAGCGCCAGTGGCGAACTCATGCTGAGCCGCAATATCACCTTTGACCGTCTCGACCTCACCATCGTCCGCCAAAAAGTGTTTGACGAATTCGCCGCAACCGTCAGCGATACGCGCTACTCGAAGTGGAAGCCTTACAATAGCGTGATGTTCCCCGGCCATATCGATATCAACCGTCCGCGCGACGGCTATGGCGTGGGGCTTCAGGTTCTCGACATGCAAATGAATGCGCCCATGACTGACGACAAATTCGTCCTGACGCAGCCTGAAGGGACCACCCTGCGCGTCCTCCCCGCCGGCCCGGCCAGCGTCCCCAGTGGCGGCAAAAAATAACGGTGATTCGTTGATCCTTAAACTCGTCTGGGAAAATATCCGGTTCCGGCCGGTGCGTACGCTGCTCAGCATCCTGCTCATCGCCGTTCCCGTCACGCTCATTCTGATGCTGATCGGCCTGAGCCGGGGAGTCCTCGAAGATTCCGGGCGCCGCACGCAGGGCATTGGTGCCGATATTGTTTTCCGCGCCCCCAGTAGTTCCCTCATTTCATTTAACGGCGCTTCGCTCTCCTCGAAACTGGTGGACCTGCTCGGCCAGGAGCCACATGTAACTCTCGCGACAGGCGTCGTCAACCAGCCAGTTGCGGGCGGCATCGACACCATTACCGGACTAGACATTCAGGCCTTCAACCGCATGAGCGGCGGCTTCGTTTTTGTCGAAGGCCATTCGTTTGAAAAAGCGGACGACATCCTGATCGACGCCTACTATGCCTCCCAGGTACACGCTAAAGCTGGCGGCAGCATCAATGTTTTGAACCGCCCCTGGCATGTCGCCGGGATTGTCGAACCCGGCAAGCTATCTCATCTGTTCGTGCAGCTTCCGGTTCTGCAGGAACTCATCGGCGCTACGGGCAAAGTCAGCCAGATCTACTTGAAACTCGACTCTCCGGACAACCTCAAGACCGTAACCGATGCCCTCAAAGCGAAGTTCGACGGCTATCCCATCTATTCCATGCGCGAACTGCTTTCACTGCTTTCCGTGGACAATATTCCGGTACTCAAAACATTTATCAACGTGATCATCGGCATCGGCGTCGTCATTGGTTTTTCCGTTGTTTCCCTTTCGATGTATATGGCAGTGCTGCAGCGCACGCGGGAAATCGGCATTCTTAAATCCCTCGGTGCATCCAAAGGGTTCATCATGGCGATAATTCTGGCGGAAGCCTTTGCTATGGGCCTCGGCGGCACTATTCTCGGCATTGCATTCAGTTTCGCCACCCGTTCCATCATGCATGTTTTTGTACCTGCCTCCCTGCCTCAGGCAATCGTGGTTTCATGGTGGCCCATCGCGGGGTCAGTGGCCATGGGCGCGGCCCTGCTCGGTGCTCTTTATCCAGGGATGCTGGCCGTGCGTCAGGATCCGATTGAGGCCCTGGCCTATGAATAACGGTCAGCCCAGCCCGGAACCCATCATCCACATCCGCAACCTGCGCAAGACTTACGATTCTGGCAAGGTCTCAGTGGAAGCGCTCAGAGGCATTGATCTCGATGTGCCAAAAGGGGAATTCCTGGCCATCATCGGGCCCTCAGGCTCCGGTAAATCCACGCTCTTCCATATCGTTGGTGGTCTCACCCCGCCCACTTCTGGCGAAGTCGTTGTCGCAGGCAGAAATCTCTCTCATGTCGGCGACGCCGGGCGTACGGAACTGCGCGCCAAACACGTCAGCTTCGTGTTCCAGAAATTCAACCTGCTGCCGAACCTGACCGCACGCGACAATATCCGCACCGCGCTCAGTATCGCAGGTTTGCCCACAGACCCTTTTGATGCCGAATTTGAAAATGTTCTGGAGTTGCTCGGTGTCCGCCAGCGCCTCGATCACAAACCTTCCGAGATGTCCGGTGGCGAACAGCAGCGTGTGGCCATCGCCCGCGCACTCGCGACAAAACCCACGATATTACTTGCGGATGAACCCACCGGCAACCTGGATTCGCGCAATTCACTCGCGGTTTTGGAACTGCTCAAGGACCTGAACGAACGGTTCCATCAAACAATCTTGATGATCACCCATAACAGCGACGCGGCGGCTTTTGGCCACCGCATCATGCACATGAACGACGGTCAGATCAGCGAAGTTTAACTCCGGCGGCTGCTTACTGAACGATTGTTGTAGCAGTAGCCGTTGCCTTAAGGCTCCCGCTGGTTGCCGTAACGGTAGTTACCAGTGTGCCTTTGGTGGTCCCTGATTTTTCAGTCAGCTTGCTGGTGCCGGAGGTTCCCGGGGCCAGCGTCAGCATTGCAACCGAAAAGCTGCCCGTAAGGCCCGTGGGCTGAGTTGCGGCCAGAGTGAACGTGCCAGCCCCGCAGGCCGCGCTATTTGCGTTTTTGACCGTCACCACATAAGCAGCCGAGCCGCCCGCTGTAATGGTTGCAGTTGCTGGTGAAAGTGTGACCACCGGGGCCGCCAGCGTACACGTGGTCACTGTGATGGCAGCCGTTCCCGTGCCTGCCGAAGTGGACCGGGCGGTATCAGTTGCCGTAACGTTCAGAGAGAAGGTTCCTGCCGTGCTGCCCGCTTTCTCGGTAATCGTTATTGAAGTGCTGGCGCCCGATGCCACGCCGCTGACACTGGAGGCGGAGAACGTCCCGCTGAAACCGGTTGGCTGCACCGCCGTGAGATTGAACCCCGCAGTCGCACACGCTGAAGAATTATTGTTCTTCACAGTCACGGTGAATGCAGCCGACGCGCCTGCCGCAATACTCGTAATCGCAGGCGAAAGTGAGACCGAAGGACTCGCCGCCGCGCAGGCAGCAGTAACCGTGAAGTTCGCCGAACCCGTAGCCGATTTGCCGCCAGTTGCGCTGTCTGTCGCTGTCGCTGTCACCGAAAGAGCGAAGGTGCCGGTCGTGCTTCCTGCTTTTTCCGTGAGGGTGGCAGTACCAGTCGCACCCGCCGCAAGAGAGAGCGACGCTACAGAAAACGTGCCGCTGAAGCCTGCGGGCTGAACCGCCGTCAGAGCAAATGCTGAGGCAGTGCAGACCGATGAATTATTATTTTTCACCGACATAGTCAGCGTTGCCGATGCTCCCGCCAGCAGACTCGTATTCGCCGGTGAGAGGGTTAGCGTGGGACTGGACGTGCTGCAAACCGCAGCCACCGTGATGTTCGTCGAAGTGCTGCCCGATTTGCTGCCCGTGCCGCTGTCAGTCGCCGTCACCGAAAGAGCAAATGTACCCGTCGTAGAACCTGCGGTTTCCGTAAGAATGGCAGTACCAGTCGCGCCCCCGGCCAGCGAGAGCGAGGTTGCGGAGAACGTTCCGCTGAAGCCTGCGGGCTGAGCCGCTGTCAGGCCGTAAGCGAAGATCGGGCAAGCTGCGGCGTTGTTATTCTTTACCGTCACTGTGATGCTTGTCGAACCACCAGCACTCACTGTCGGATTGGAAGGGGAAAGTGTCACCGTCGGACTCCCCGGCGTACAAACGGCCGAACCATAGCTCACTCCGACATTCAGAACGCCACCCGCAACGCCGTTGGCTGTAATCGAAAGATTCGAATAAGGATCAGTCCAGGTCTGGCCAGCCACAAGAGCCGGATCCAGAAACGACGTCGTCGAGGGCGTGAAATCCAGCAGGCCGGTATAAGCGCCGGTCGTCGCGTCTTCATAGTGAATTAGTGCCCCGAAAGACACCTGTGAACCAAGTGTCCCGTCATAGATCCCGCTGTTGGCCCGGTACTCAATCCAGAGCCAGGAATTGGATGCCACATCGCGCAGCACCCGCAGGGCTTTCACCAGTCCCGTCGCGGGCCGTGTTTCATAAGCTGAAACTGCGTACGTACCGGCAGTCTGTACCTGTGTGTAATTGGAGGGCGTGAGCCACCCCAGAATCTGTTGGGCGTGTTGCGCGCCGTAAAAGCCCGCGCCTGTCCCCATGGTGGAAAAATTATCGCCGTATTCAACCAGTGTTCCCGCAGCTCCGATAGCGCCGAGCGGGATACGGGGCGGCCCCGGATATTCCCGCGTCCGTGCGTGGTTCAGGCCCATGCCATGTCCCAGTTCGTGCGTCGCCAGTTGAACCCCGGATAACCGCGTAGCAAGCTGGTCTGCGCGCAGCCAGCTGAAAGATGCCGAAATCGTTCCGTCCGCTGAGGGCAGCGACCAGTAGCCGATGCTGCTCACACCAGTCCACGTGCAGGCCCCGTTGTTCGGCATGACAATCACTACGCGGTTGTACGCCGTGAAAGTGACGCTGGGGTCGGCTGCGGCAATCACCGCATCCCGCATGGTTATGTAATCGCAGAACGACGCGCCCTTGGAATCAACATTGTAATTCGATGCGAGTAAGAAGGGTCCCACCTGCTTGCTCAAACTGAAGGGGGCCGAAGCCGCGCCGTCCGAATTTTGCTGCCAGAAATCGTCCACACTGAAATCGGGAGTATTCTGCTTCGTGCTCCACGAATTCCCGTAAAGGACACCCTTCATGTATTCAGCATCTACTGCCGTCGGCAGCTTGTAGCCGGGAAAGTTCACCAGAATCGTGAGTACCGCCTGTTGCCCGCTCACCCCGTTAATGGCTGTTGTAGTCGCGGTTGCTGTCAGCGCAGAGGCGGCAACATTGCCATTCACTTCAATTCCCGTCACTTTGACCAGGCCACTCGCCGCTATCTGTACTGCATTTCCTGGGTAGACCATAAAAGTGCGGCCACCAGACCTGAGCCTGTGGACAGTCCTGCTGCCCGTATGGTCCGCGTTGTCTTCGACGGCGGATTCGAGCGTTCCCGTCCAGCTGCGGCGTGTTTCGATCCGCGCGGCCGATTCCGGGAACGCGGTCTTTAATTCCGCAGCCAGATCCTCAGAGAATGCCATCCCAAGCGCCGCATCAGGATCCGTTTCGATCAAAGCCGCAAGTGCCGCCGCGCGTTTTTCAATATCGGCTGCCGCCTGCTTCCGTGCCGCCGCCAACTGGCCCCCCCGAGCGCCTCTCACCGCCGCGTGGTGCCGAACGACAAGGTTATTCAGGTTCCGCAGCTCTGTCTGGCCTGCTTCCTGTCCGAACGAGATTCCGCTTGCCATCACCGCAGCGGCGGCCATACAAGCGGTCCTGATTCTCATGAAGTTCATAATCCTCGTTGTGTTCTTTGTCGCGTTATTTGGTTGCAATCAATAAAAAGGGGAGGCGGTTGCCCGCCTCCCCTTTTCCTCCGGGCTTTGTTAGGTTGCACCCTGCCTAAAACATTGCGCCCTATTTGGGCATGGTGCAGTAGGGCTGTAACTCACCGTCGTTGTTAAACCTACTCAAAGCTGTGCCTACAGTGGTCATCTGGCTGCTGCTCACACCCTTGGCGAGAGGCAAGTGGCCGTAGGCTGAGAGCAACTGGTCTGCCTGGGTAATGTTGTTTCCAGCGGTGGAAGCAGTCGTCCCGTTGAGCACATTCAGTTTTGCCGCAATGAGCTGGAAGGCAAGGATCAGAGTGCTGTCGCCCTTCTTCGGAGCATTCAGGAGGCTAAGAAGTTCAGTTTTCGTGTAGGTCTGCGTCCCGAGGACCAGAGTCGAAGCCGGCCATATAGAGTGGTTTTTCCAGTAACCAGGTGAAAGTCCGCAAATATTTGATCCCGTATTACTGCCTGTCGTGACATAACCGAAATCAACGTCAGTGCGCGCCTGCCCTGAAGTCAGAGTAACTGTCGCGCAGTCCTTGCTGGTAACACCGTCAAGATCGAAGGTTTCCGTCAGGCTGGTTGAAGGTGAGGCACAAACGGTATAAGTACCCGCGGCGAGACCGGCAAAACCGTAGGCCCCGTCCGTGCCCGTTGTCGTGGTGCCGACGATACCTGTTGACTTGGAAAGAGTGATCGCCATTCCGACAATTCCGACTTCTCCCGTGTCCTGCACCCCATTGGCGTTCGTATCTGTCCAGACCCTGTTACCAATACTGCCCGCTATGGCGACGGTGATCCCGCAGGGGGATACAGCTCTCTGGCTGCCGTTGCTCGCGCCGGAACTGTCAACTACCTGTGCCGAGAAATTATAGGTGCCCACCGTGCTGGGTGCCCCGCTGATCGCGCCAGTGAGCGGATTAAGCGTCAAACCCGCAGGCAGGGCACCGATGATTGAATAAACATAAGGCACTGTGCCTCCTGTCGCCACCAGGCTGGAATTGTACATGGTGCCAGCCTGAGCAGTTGCACCCGGGCAGGCTACAGACAGGGGAGCGGGGCTGCCGAAAAATCCGAAGTCATCACTGAAATCTGCAGCGGGACTCATCTGAAAAACCAACTGCGCCGTCATCGACAGCGCTAAGCCTGACGGACCACTGAGCGGATTATGGATACCATACCCCACAGCATCCGGCCCCGTCGAGTCCACTATACTGCTCGTTCCGTAGGGAGTATTTGAGGTGTCAGCATAGGCCACGCGTTTCATTGTGCCTGGTCCGGTGAAAGATGGAATATCGGTGGTCGTCCACGGTGCCATCAGCGCATATCCCGTGTCCGTCAAAGTGGCTGTCAGCGTTCCGCCGAGGAGGGAAGTTGCATTAAGGTTAAGATCAAGACCGGTCGGCAGTGTGGCCCTGGGCTGACCGTACGCCGCCACCGAAAAATCTCCAATTGTGCCGACAAAACCGAAACTGCTGCCAGCTGTCAAGGCGACACCGAAACCGGGGCACGTGGTGCTGGTACACAATCCACTGTAAGTCACCAGTCCGGTCGCATCGACTTTAACGATGTGATTCGCACTGTCAGCTATCGTCATGCTCGCCGCTGCTGAGGCATTCGACGCGAATGAAAGGCTGGCCAGTGCCAGAATTGCAGGGAGAGTGAATTTGGACACAATTCTCTTAATAGGTTTCATTTTTATTTACCTTTAGTCGTTGCGATGCTTGTTGAATATCGGGGGATCGCGTCGCTAAACGCGGCTTGGCTTGTGTTTCCGGCTGAATGCGACCAGTGCAATCAGCCCGGCCGCGAACAGAATAACCGTCGATGGCTCGGGAACTGAGGTAAAGACCAGCGTATTGCTGCTGATGACCCCCGGCGAATTGAAAGGCGATGAAAACGATGCGGTGCTGATGGCAAAAGTCGAACCGATCAGGCTGCCCAGACCCAGATCGGTGAGGAATGCCGACGCAAACTGCGTTGTGGAATTTGTGTTGACGTTGGAGATAACCTGCGGGTTTACCGCCGTAATGTTCTCGTTGAGGTTGGTCGTGTTTGACAACAATGTAAGGCCGTTGGCAAGGTTCGCGGTGGTAAAAGTGCTGTTAGTGTTGCCGCCGACCGTTTCAACGACTCCAGAAGGAGCGCTTACAGCTATCTGCAGCGTGTCCGCAATCGTATTGAAGGTGAGATGAAAAAAGCCCGTAGTGAACGTGTATGTCGTAGACGTCCCGTTGATGTTCGCGATCAGCGTGTTCGTGTCCAGGGCACCGATACCGGATACGCTGTCGTAGGTTCCATTCGCTCCCCCGTTCGCTCCCCCGCCGTGGACAAAGCTGAAAATGGCGCTACAGTTTCCCGGTGCGGCAAACCCGCCCAAGCCAATCACTAGACCCAGTGTAGTTTTTAAAATCGCGTTCATATTCATCTTCATTTTCCTGTTCGTGCTGCACATCTGCTCCTGCACGTTTTTTCTCTTCGAAGTTCGATGTTATCATCCGCCGTGCAGAAAAAGATGACAAAACCGTTGCGTGCAATGAGTTTAGGTACCAGTACCGCTGCCCTAAAGTTCCGGCCGCTTTCTGCCGACTAGTCCGATCGTATCGCCAGCCCCCAGAGCCGTGACCGCGGCGGCACTTCCGTGGTTAACTGATATCTCCAGATATCCGGAGCTTCCGGCTATTACAAACAGCTCCCCGACCGGCCTCTCAACATAGGCTGACACCACTCTGGTAACCCGTGCCGACCCCGCCGTCATTTCATAAGGCCAGTCATCAAATGGCCCCCAAATCGCTGATTCAAAGTTGGTTATCAAGTTTCCAAACCGATCCACTTTGAGGATTCTACCCTCCCATTGTTCGGTACCCGTCTTCACAGGCGCACAATCCAAACGAACCCAATCTTCAACAACGGCACCCATCGCCGCTACCGACACACCGTTCGCCAGTTGTGCCGCTACGGGAGCAAAGACATCCCGGCCGTGAAATGTCTGACTCACCGGATGGCGAAAATACCCTGCGGCGGTGATTTCCCGAACCTTATATAGGGAACCGGCTTTGAGGACCCCCGAAAGCACCCCGTTATCAGGCCCGACGAACACTTGCCCCCCAGCCTCAGCCACCAAAGGTCTGCGTGCGGACCCCACCCCAGGGTCCACCACAACCACATGTACCGTTCCGGCGGGAAAGGTTTTCCATACCTGCCCCAGCACGAGCGCAGCTTCCTTCACCGCGTACTCTTTCACTTCATGCGTCACGTCGACAATGAGGGCATCCGGGCAAATACCCAGAATCACGCCCTTCATCGCCGCCACATAGTGGTCCGTGGACCCAAAATCCGTCAAAAGGGTAATCAGAGGCCGAGACATCTTTACTTGCCAAAGTCGTTTGTACAACTTGCTAAAATCTAACTAAATGCAGCACGTTTACTTCGACCACAATGCGACCACTCCGGTTGCGCCGGCAGTATTGCGGGATCTTACCGCCGCTCTGGTCGAAGTCAATGGCAACGCGTCCAGTATCCACCATTTCGGTCAGGTCGCCAAGCTGCGCCTCGAAAAAGCCCGTCGCGAAGTCGCTGCCCGCATCGGTTGCGACCCGAAAGAGGTTGTATTCACCAGCGGCGGCACGGAATCCGACAACCTGGCGATTTTCGGCGTCGCCAAACGCGCGAAGAGCGCCGCCCGACACATCGTTACCACCACCATTGAACATCCGGCGGTGCTGAACGCCTGCGCCCAGTTAGAACGTGAAGGTGCAATTGTCACTTATCTTCCGGTTGACCGCGAAGGGCTGGTCGACCTCGACGATGTCAAACGCGCCATCCGGCCCGGGACCGGCCTCGTCACCATTATGCACGCCAATAACGAGACCGGAACCGTGCAGCCCCTGCGCGAAATTGCCACCCTCGCGCAGCGCGCCGGAGCCATTTTCCATTCCGACGGTGTGCAGGTCGGCGGTCGAGTCCCGGTCAATGTCCGCGACCTCGGCGTAGATCTCTATTCCCTCAGCGGACACAAATTCGGCGCACCCAAAGGCGTGGGTGCCCTCTACGTCCGCAAGGGCATCACTCTTGAGGCCATGTTCTTCGGCGGCCATCACGAACGCGACCGCCGCGCCGGGACCGAAAATGTCCCGGGAGCTGCTGCCATCGGCACCGCCACCCAGCTCGATTTCGACTGGAACAGCCTCGCCCCCCTGCGCGACCGTCTGGAACAGGGCATCATGGCACGAGTTCCCGGAACCTGCGTCAACGGCTCTCTGATCCACCGCCTGCCCAACACCACAAACATCCAATTCGCCGGCATCGAAGGTGAAGCGATCGTGATTGCGCTCGATCTTCGAGGGTTCGCAGTTTCCAGTGGTTCGGCCTGTTCGAGCGGTGCGGTCGAACCGTCGCATGTCCTGCTCGCCATGGGTTTGACGCCTGAAGAAGCCCGCTCAAGTGTCCGTTTTTCCCTCGGTCCAGGCAACACGCTCACCGAAGTCGATAGCCTGATTGATGCCGTGGAAGCTACCGTCACCCACCTCCGCCGGATCTCGCCGCAGGTGGTCAATGTCTGATCTGATTGCCGTAGCCATGTCGGGTGGCGTGGACAGTTCCACGGTTGCGGCCCTGCTGAAGCGCGATGGCCACAACATCGCCGGGCTTACCATGCAACTGTGGAACCAGCGCCGTCTGCCCGAAGTGGCGACCGACGCAACAACGGGGCGCTGCTGCTCGCTCGACGATGTGTATGACGCCCGCCGCGTCGCCGAGCACGTTGGCCTTCCTTATTACGTCGTTAATCTGGAACGTCAGTTCGAGGAAAGTGTGGTCGCACCCTTTGTGGATGACTATCTGGCGGGCCGAACCCCGGTGCCCTGCACCCGCTGCAATACCTTCATCAAATTCGATCAGTTTCTGGAGTTGGCCGATTCTGTCGGAGCCAAAGCCATCGCCACTGGCCACTATGCCCGCATCCGCCACAACGCGGAAACCGCCCGCTGGGAAATGCACCAAGCCGTTGATCTCACCAAAGACCAGACTTATTTCCTCTGGGGACTCACCCAGCCCCAGCTTGCCCGCACCCTTTTTCCTCTTGGCGAAATGACCAAGCCCGAGGTGCGCGCCCTGGCCGGCGAATTCCAGTTGCCCACCGCCAACAAGCATGAGAGCTACGAGATTTGTTTCGTACCGAACGGCGACTATGCCGCCTTTATTGACGCCTGGCAGCGCGAAAAAGGCATTGAACCCGCCGCAACCGAAGGCCGCGTCGTAGATACGGAGGGGAAGGATCTGGGCCGCCACGATGGAGCACACCATTTCACCGTCGGGCAGCGCAAAGGCCTCGGCATCGCAGCCAAAGATCCTTTGTACGTTATTTCCACCGATCCCCAGTCCAAAACCGTAGTCGTCGGGTCGAATGCAGACCTGCAACGGTCACGGCTGATCGCCCGTGATATCAACTGGATTTCCTGGAGTGGTCTGGCTGCACCGGCACCGGTCAGCGTCCGCATCCGCAACCGTCACACGCCCGCGGCGGCGACAATTTATCCGCTCTCCGAAAACCGCGCCGAGGTCGTTTTCGATCAGCCGCAGCGCG
Organism: Terriglobia bacterium; assembly: GCA_025363475.1. Lineage (GTDB taxonomy): Bacteria > Acidobacteriota > Terriglobia > Bryobacterales > Bryobacteraceae > BOG-234. The sequence continues at coordinate 14,058 of JANYDS010000066.1, read as the reverse complement.
CCGTAACCCCAGGTCAGGCGGCTGTCTTTTACTCAGGGGATCTGGTCGCTGGTGGCGGCTGGATTGAGTAAGCGTTCCACCCTCCGCAATCGGGCCGAAGCTTTAGTCGCCCGCGCCGCCATTTTCAAACTCCGCTTCCTGCCCCGTCCGCTTTCTAATTTCACCGGGCGTCTGTGCGGACGGTTTCTCGACCTCATCATCCCGCGCCTGCGACAGACCGCCTATATCAATCTGACCTTTGCCTACCCTGAGAACGATGCTGCGTGGCGCAAAAAGATTGTTGATGGAGTGTTCGCCTCCATCGGCCGGGTACTGGTCGCGCTGGCCCGCTTTCCCCAAATCAATCGTTTGAACGTCAACGACTGGATTGAATACGAAGGCTTCGAACACTACGAGCGCGCCAAACAACGCGGCAACGGAGTCCTTTTCGCCACTGCCCACCTGGGCAACTGGGAACTCAGTGCTTTCTGCCATGCCCTGCTCACCGAACCCATGAACGTGGTGGTCCGCCCGCTAGATAATCCGGTAATCGACGACATTGTCGAAACCCGCCGGGGTCTTTCCGGCAATAAACTGCTTTCGAAACGCGATTTCGCCCGCTCGATACTCCACGCGTTGCGAAAAAACGAACCTGTGGGAATCCTGGTAGACCAGAACTCCGCCGACGAAAACGCCACATATGTACCGTTCTTCGGCAAACCCGCCTGCACCAATCTGACCTTCGCCCGGCTCGCCGCCCGCAGCGGGGCGGCGGTCATCCCTGGGTTCGCATTCTGGAACGAGGCGGAACGGCGCTACACGCTCCGCTTTTATCCCGAAGTCGAAATCTCGGGCGATGCCATTGTCGACACGATTCGTATTCAGGCGACCATCGAAGCGGCCATCCGTGAGCACCCCGACCAGTGGCTCTGGATACACCGCCGCTGGAAAACCCGGCCCGCAGCTGAAATCGAAAACGGCGTCACAAGTCTTTACAAATGACGCCACCCTTCATCCTGTTAATCTGGTGTTGATCCTGTCGAACAAAAAAGCCTGAAACTACGTCTTTGTTCTTTAAGGCGTCATCCAACTGGCTACCGGGGAATCCGCAAACGTGAATAGTACAGCTAAAATCGCAATTGGTGTTGTTGTTGTCGCTCTCATTGGCGGCGGCGTTTACGGCAGCATGAAGTATAAAGAGCGCGGCGTGATTACGGTGCAAACCGGAAAACCTGGCAGGGAAGACCTGTCGAGCGTGGTCACTTCCGCCGGCGAGGTCAAGCCCCGCACATATATCAACATCAGCGCCGAGTATTCGGGCCGTATTATTGAGCTTCTGGTAAAGGAAGGCGATCATGTGCGCAAGGGCCAGTTGCTGGCCCGGATCGACGAAGCGCAGTCCCAGGCGGATGTGCAGGCTCAACGCGCCGCCCTCAGTTCCGCCGAAGCGGACGCCGGTGCCAGCGAAGCTGCTTATAAAGCGGGTGAAGACAATACCGCTACCCTCACAGCGTCTTTGAACCGCACCAAAGCGGATCTCGAACGCTATGAACTCGATTTTCACCGCGGCGAACAACTGCTCGCGCAGGGGCTGATTCCCAAATCCGATTTTGAACAGCGCCGTGCGGCCTACATGGGCCAGCAGGCAGCGGTGGCGGAAGCCACTTCCCGCATCGTTCAATCCCGCAGTCAGCTGGCGCAGTACCGCGCTCAGATGTCGTCCAGCCAGAAACGCATCGCACAAACTCAGGCGGGCCTTACTCGCGTGGATGACATTCTGCGGAAACACAATGTGGTTGCGCCGATTGACGGTCTGGTCACCTACCTGCCGGTTCGTGTCGGCGAAAACGTTGTTCCTGGGGTGCAGAACTCAGCCGCCAGCACCATCATGACCATCGCCGATATGTCCATCGTCACGGCGGAAATTAAGGTGGATGAGACCGACATCGTGAACATCAAGGTCAACCAGGCGGCGGAAATCACCATAGATGCCCTGCCCAACAAGATTTTCATTGGCCACGTGCTCGAAATCGGCAATACGGCTATTCTGCGCTCCACAGGTCTTGCTGCTTCGCAGAGCACGACATCGAGCCAGGAAGCCAAAGATTTCAAAGTTGTGGTTGCCATGGACAACCCGCCGGATGAAATTCGGCCGGGCCTGTCCTGCACCGCAAAGGTCACTACCGCCACGCGTAAAGACGTGCTGGCGCTGCCGATTCAGGCACTGACCATCCGCACCAAGGGCGATCTGGATACCAACCCGAACAAACCGGAGAACCCCTCCCCCGCCCAAGTCAAAGCCAACGCGGAAGAAGTGCAGGGTGTTTTCGTGATCGGTGCGCAAAACAAAGCCGAATTCCACAAGGTGGAAACTGGCATCACCGGCATCACCGATATCGAAGTGGTGAGCGGACTCTCTGGCGGCGAACAGATCATCACCGGTAGTTATCAGGTGATCCGTACTATTAAGAACGGTGCGGTTGTGAAGATCGACAACAAGACGCCGGCCGCCAAACCGGCCACATAAGAATCGACTGTCATGACACAGGCTCCCGCAGAAGACGCCCTCGAAAAGGGCGAGCGCCTCAAACGCGCCGGCATCGTCATCCGCACCTACGATTTGTGGAAGACCTACGTGATGGGCGACCAGACCATTAACGCGGTTTCCGGGGTGGATATCGAAATTCATAAAGGCGAGTACGTTGCCATTATGGGGCCTTCTGGCTCTGGCAAGTCCACGCTGATGAACCTGATCGGCTGCCTTGATTCGCCCAGCCAGGGTGAGTACTACATCAACGGACGTCTGGCTAGTTCCATGTCAGATGATGAATTGGCTCGCATCCGCAACAAAGAAATTGGCTTCGTTTTTCAAACGTTCAATCTATTGCCGCGGGCTTCATCCCTGCATAATGTCGAGCTGCCGCTGATTTACAACGGTACTCCGCCCGCCGAACGCATCGCCAAGGCGAAACGGGCGCTGGAACAGGTGGAACTCAAAGACCGCATGATGCACAAGCCGAACGAGCTTTCCGGCGGTCAGCGGCAGCGTGTGGCGGTTGCGAGGGCACTGGTGAACGACCCTGCCATTCTGCTCGCCGACGAACCCACCGGCAACCTCGATACCAAGACCGGTATCGAAATCATGGCGTTATTTGCCCGTCTGCATGAGGCTGGCAACACCATCGTGCTGGTCACCCACGAACCCGACATCGCCCGCCATGCCCACCGCATCATCCATGTGCGCGACGGCAAAGTGGAACTCGACGAAGTCATCGCCCACTAAGGCTCAACGGCAGCACGCAACCCTGCGGCCAGCTTGAGCGTGGTTTCCGAATCAGCCATCAGCGCCCGGTGGGGAATCCAGAAAGCGTTTCCGATCCGAGCTTCCGCGTTGGGGCAAGGCATCACCCGGCAGTTGACCTGATTCTGGTACAGCGGATTCTGATACAGCGTGTGCGGGTAGAACGGCGTACACGGCCAGCCCTCTGACGTAAGCCGTTTGTGAAACGTGCCCCGGTCGCCTTCCACCCAACCCAGCAGCAGGTAATTGGTATGCACCGCGGCCGCTACTGGCACATGCTGAAAGTGCAGACCAGGCACATCCGCCAGTTGCTCGCGAATCACCTTCACGTTTCGTATCCGCAGGTCATTCTGTTCCGGCAAACGCTCCAGCTGGGCAATCAGCACCGCGCACTGCAGCGCGGTGATCCGAAAATTCGAACCCAAACTGTAGTGGGAGAAAAACGCTTCACCTTTGCGCCGCCCGGTGTTCTGAACTTCCCGCGCCTTATCTGCCAGCGATTCGTCGTTGGAAAGCAGGATGCCGCCTTCACCCGCCGTCATCACCTTGCCGTTCTGAAAGCTGAAGGAACTGAGCGAGCCAAAGCTGCCCGCGCGACGCCCGTTCCATTCAGACCCGTGCGCATGCGCGGCATCCTCAACCACGGCCAGTCCATACTCTGTGGCAATCGCCATGATCGCGTCCATATCCGCCATTGGCCCGCCAAAATGCACGGGAATGATGGCGCGGGTGCGGGCGCTAATCGCCTCACGCACGCGTGACGGGTCCATTTGAAAGGTCCGGGCGTCGATATCGATAAATACCGGAGTCGCACCCACGCGGGAGACAGACGTTGCCGTTGCGATAAATGAAATCGCCGGGACAATCACTTCATCACCAGGCCCCACACCAAGCGCCAGCAGAGCCATTTCAAGCGTCACCGTGCCATTCATCGCACTCACGCCATACTTGCAGTGCTGGAACGCGGCAAACAGGGCTTCGAACCGCCCCACCATGGCATGAAAACCGCCCCACTGTTCCGCCGTCAGCACTTCTTCAAGCAGTTCGCGCTCACGCGTCCCGGAAACCGGCCATCGGGGAATACCCATATCGCTAGAATAAAGTACGATGAATGTCCTCGACGAACGGCGTGAAGAACTCGAAAAACATGAGTTCATGATGGGCGTGCCGCGCGGACGTCTGGCCGTCACTCTGGATGTCCTCACTGACGCTCTGGTGCTGGTCGGTCAGCACGGTGTTTATTGCCAGAGTTCACGCCAGTCAGGCAAACCGGCGATGGATATCCAGGTGATCGTCAAATCCATTGTGGACGCCAAAGACCTGATCGCCAGCGTGATGGCAGAGCTTAAACGCCCCGCACAACCGGGTTGTTGAGCTTCTCATAGCCGATCACGGTATTGCCCCCGTGGCCGGGCACGACGATAGTGGAATCCGGCAGCGTGTAAAGCTTTTCCCTGATCGAACGCTGGATCTGGCCTGAATCCCCGCCCGGCAAATCCGTCCGTCCCACATTTCCCCTGAACAAGGTGTCACCCGCGATCACTTTGCTTTCAAGGGGCAGATACAAAGAAATGCTGCCCGGTGTATGTCCTGGCGTATGCAACACGTGGGCCTCAACTGTGCCCGCTTTCAGAATGTCGCCCTCCCGGACAGGTGTATCGATCCCTGGATTTTCCGGCGTCTCCATCCCCAGCCACCCCGCCTGCACATCCAGCAAATCGCTCAGCATGGAATCTGCCTGGTGCATGTAGACCGGAGCCCCGGTGAGTGCGCGCAGTTTGGCCGCACCGCCGATGTGATCGATATGGGCATGAGTGATGACGATCATCTTCGCGGTCAGCCCGTTGCGCGTCAGGATTTCTGTAATTTTTGAAATATCATCGCCCGGATCAATGACAATGGCCTCGCGGCTGATCTCATCACCCAGCACCGAACAGTTGCAGCCCAGCATTCCGACAGGCAGAATTTCGTGAATCATGCTTCGCTCATCGTACAACGTGTTTTGAAACAGGCCGGATGTTGAAATAGATACAGATGAACGAACTCAATATCGTAATGCGGTTCCTGCATATCATTTCCGGAATTGCCCTGCTCGGAGGTGCCATCGCCTGGCGCTTTGCCGTGGTGCCCTCCACCGCAGCTCTTGCCCCGGACGTGCGCAGTAAACTCGGCAACGCGATGGCTGCTGCCTGGCGCCCCGTTTTCTTTTCCGCCGCCGCGGGCCTGCTGCTCTCGGGAATCTTCAATTACATGAACAAGGGCAACGTCCCTCCGCTCTGGCATGCTCTGATCGGAGTCAAATTCCTGCTGGTTCTGCATGTCTTTGCGGTTGGCTTCATCGTGACTGGCCCCAACAACGAAAAGCGTTCCCGGCAACTCACCGGCATCGTGATCAGCGGAGTGGTGATCGTCATCCTGGGCGCAGTTCTGCGGTCACTATCCGCTGCATAATATGACACCCGGATACGAAGCCCTCACCAGCGCCGCCGGACTGGTTGACCTTTCCACCCGCGGCCGCATCCGTGTGGAAGGCGAAGACCGCGCACGCCTGCTGCATGCCATGACCACGAACCACGTTCAGCAGATGAAACCGGGCGATGGCCTCTACGCTTTTTTCCTGAACGCCCAGGGCCGCATCATCGCCGATGTTTATATCTTCTGCTTCGACGATCATTTTCTGCTCGATACCGAACCAGCCACACGGCAGTTAATCTACGATCATCTGGACCAATACATCATTGCCGATGACGTCACCGTGACCGACGTGACGGAATTCACCTTCTGCTTCGGCATTGAAGGGCCTAAAGCGACCGAAGTGGCTGGACGCGCTGGAATCCCCGCCCCACACCACCGTTTCTCGCATGTGCGAGCTGGCGAATATACGGTTGCCTCTCTCTCTTCCACCGGGACCCACGGAGTACGCGTGTTCGGCGCGGCAAGCCACAAGGAGGATGCCATCAAGCTCATCGAAGGTGCGGGAGCGTTCTTCGCCTCCGACGCCGATGCTGAAGCGGCGCGCATTGAAAATTTCGTACCGCGCTATGGCATCGATATCACGGATTCCACCCTGCCGCAGGAAACTCAGCAGGTACATGCGCTGCACTTCCAGAAGGGTTGTTATCTGGGGCAGGAAATTGTCGAACGCATCCGTTCGCGCGGCCATGTTAATAAGCTGCTGATGGGCTTTCGTTCGGAAGGCATGGAAGCCCCGGCCCCCGGCGCGAAGCTGTTGCTGGAGGGCAAACCAACCGGCGAGGTCACGTCAGCGACTGTGGCAAATGGCGTGGTCTTCGGCCTCGCTTATGTGCGAGTCCCTGGAGCCAGGTCAGGCGCTATGGCTGAAATTGACCGCCACGCGGTGGAATTGTTTTCGCCTCACGCCTGAGGCACTCTTTGGCTAGAATCAATTCATCGCCGTGAAAACCCGGACCCTGCTCCTCATATTCCTGCTGTCTCTCTCTGCGCTGGCCGCGCCTCCCTATACGCTGGAGCAAGTGCTGGGTGCGCCATTTCCCAGCGGCCTGACTGCCTCGCCAAAAGGTGACGCTATTGCCTGGATTCTTGACGCACAGGGAGTCCGCAATATTTGGATTGCCACAGCCCCCGATTACACCGGCCGGGCCGTCACGAAATTCACTGAGGACGACGGACAGGATCTCGACGATATTGCCTGGAATGGCAGCGACACCGCCCTGGTCTTCACGCGTGGCGGCTCTCCCAACGGGCGCGGTGAAAATCCCAATCCCGCGAACGCCCCCGCAGGCACACGCCAGGAAATCTGGTTCGCTGCCGTGACGGGCGAAGTGCGTAAACTCGGCAACGGTCACGCCCCGGCTATTACCCGCGATGGCGCAACGGTGGCTTGGATCTCCGGTGGCCAAATCTGGTCCGCTGGCACCCGCGGCGCAGTTCCGCCCGCGCAATTAGTTCAAGCGCGCGGTTCCGCCAGCGACCTCACCTGGTCGCCCGATGACCAGATGCTGCTCTTCAACAGCAGTCGCGGTGATCATTCCTTCATCGGCGTTTACGATACAAAAGCGAAATCCCTGCGCTATCTCGACCCCAGTGTGGATTCAGATCGCGCCCCCGTCTGGTCGCCGGATGGCAGGCAGATCGCATTCATCAGAGTCCCCACCGCGTTCGATGCCAACACTTACGGCGGACTGCGCACGGCGGAACCATGGTCAATCCGCACCGTCGGTCTGGCACCGGGCAGGAGCCAGCAAATCTGGCGAGGGCAGCCCGGCACGGGTAGCGTTTTCTGGCCCGTTTCCGCCCGTAATCAGCTGTTGTGGACTGCAACCGGCCGTATCGTATTCCCGTGGGAAAACGACGGCTGGATGCACCTCTATTCCGTGCCTGCTGAGGGCGGTGAGGCGCTGGCGCTGACACCAGGAAAATTTGAAGTCGACACGATGTCGCTCGGAGCAGACGGAAAGACCATCGTGTTTTCCTCCAATCAGGACAGCCCTGATATGAGGCACTCCTGGCAGGTAACTGCCGAAAAGCCCGGCGCTCGACGGCTGATCAAGAGCGACGAAATGGAATGGGCACCCGTACAGCTGGCCGACGCTCGGGTGGCATTGCTGCGTTCCGATTTCCGCCAGCAGGCCCGCGCCAGTATCGTTGCGCCCGATGGCACGCTGCGTGATCTCGCCGCCGGAACCATGCCCTCATCATTCCCTGCAGCTGCCATGATTCAACCGCAGGCTGTCACCATCACGGCAACCGACGGCCTGGCGCTGCATGGCCAGCTCTTCCTGCCCGCAGGCGCAGGCAAGCATCCGGCTGTAGTCTTCTTCCACGGAGGTTCGCGTCGGCAGATGCTGCTGGGCTGGCACCCTTCGCACTATTACAACCAGGCATACGCCTTTAATCAATACCTGGCCAGTCGCGGTTACGTGGTGCTCTCAGTGAATTACCGAAGCGGCACCGGCTATGGCTGGGCCTTTCGTCAGGCAGAACATTTTGGGCCACTTGGCGCGAGTGATTTCCATGACGTGCGTGGTGCGGGTCTCTTCCTCAAAGGCCGTGCGGATGTGGATGCAGCACGCATCGGCGTGTGGGGCGGTTCATACGGCGGCTACCTGGCGGCAATGGCGCTGGACCGCGCGCCTGACCTGTTCGCGGCAGGTGTCGATTTGCATGGCGTACATGACTGGAATCTGGAATTTCCGGATTGGGCAGCGGATGTGCAGCGAGTCGCCTATGCCTCATCTCCGCTCTCGACCATGGCTACCTGGAAAGCCCCGGTGCTGGTGATTCAGGGCGATGATGACCGGAGTGTCGTGTTTGCGCAGTCGGTACAACTGATCGAAGCGCTGCGCAAACAGGGCGTGCCGCATGAACAGATCGTCTTCCCGGATGAAGGGCATGAGTTCCTGATGCACTCCCACTGGCTTACCGCATACCACGCGGCGGAAGAATTTCTGGGGAAGTATCTCAAGCCATAACGGCGATTTACACTGCACCGTAATACTTGCGGATTTTGCCGGCGGCGGACTTCCCTACCCGCTTCCCCAGTTCCTCCTCAGAGGCCTGGCGCACCAGTTCCGAACTGCCAAATTCCTTAAGCAGTTTGCGCACTGTCACGGGGCCAATGCCGGGAATCTGATCCAGTTCCGAAGTCAGTGTACGAGCATTACGGAGCGTCCGGTGAAACGTCACAGCGAAACGGTGGGCCTCATCGCGAATGGTCTGGATCAAATGCAGAATCGGTGAGAACCGATCCAGTACCACCGGCTCATGCTCCTGCCCCAGGACATAAATAATCTCCTCGCGCTTGGCGATGGACGCCAGTTGCTGGTCGAAAATCCCCAACGCTTCGAGCGCATCCGCGGCTGCGTGCAACTGCCCCAGACCACCATCGATCAGCACAAGGCCGGGCATGGGCTGGCCTTCTTCTTTCAATCGCGAATACCTGCGCCCCACGACTTCCCGCATAGACGCGAAGTCGTCATTGCCTGCCACGGTACGGATGATGAACTTCCGGTAATCGGCCTTCTTCATACGGCCGTCTTCCCACACCACCATGCTGGCGACTTTCTCCGTTCCCTGAATGTGGGAGATATCGAAACACTCAATGCGGCTGGGCGCATGTTCAAGCGAAAGCGCAGCCTGCAAGGCCCTCTGAATCGCCTGTGACGAAGGCTTCAGAACGCGGAAGTGGCCATCGAAACTGTGCTTCGCATTCGTCTGCACCAGTGTCAGCATGGCTTTCTTGTGACCGCGCTGGGGAGTTGCAATCTCAACCTTGCGGTTCTTCTTTTCCGAAAGCAGTGTTTCCATCACTTCGCTGTCTTCAAAATCCACCGGCACATGGATAATCGACGGCACGTATTGCTGATCAAGGTAAATCTGCAATAACAGCGACGAGAAGAACTCCGGTGCGCTGAATTCGTGCTGGTCTTCCCAATAGAATTCCCGGCGGTCCACAATCTGGCCATTGCGCAAGTGGAACAGATTCACAGCGACCAGAGGCGGCTCGGCATAGAAGCCGAAAATATCAGCTTCGCCGCCCGTTGCAGTGTCCATCTTCTGGCGTTCATCCAGCTCTTCCACGGTGCTGAGAAGGTCCCTTAATGAACCCGCTTCTTCAAACCGCATTTCTTCCGCAGCCTGACCCATGCGGGCGCGCAAATCCTGCGCCAGTACCGCATGTTTCCCCTCCAGAAACAGGCGTGTCTGGTGGACGGCATGCGCATAGGTCTCCGGCGTCGTCAGATCTTCCACGCACGGCCCCAGACACCGGTGGATATGGAACTGCAGACACGGTTTGGGATGGTAGCGGGTCAGATCCACCTTGCAGGAAGGGACCAGAAAGCTGCGGTGGATGAAGTTGACCAGCCGGTAGGCAAGGTTGCCGGGAAAGTAAGGGCCGTAATAAGTGGACCCGTCTTTAATCAGCCTGCGCGTCACAAAAACACGCGGGTAGCGCTCATTCGTGAGCTTGATGGAAGGGTATGTTTTGTCATCGCGCAGCAGCACGTTAAAGCGCGGCTGGTATTGCTTGATCAGGTTGTTCTCAAGCGCCAGCGCTTCTTTTTCGTTATCGACCAGGATGTAATCAAGGTCTTCTGCCACGCTGATGAGCGAATCGGTTTTGACGTTGGCCAGCCTGTCTTCATTGAAGTAGCTGCGCACACGGGCGCGCAGAAGCTTCGCCTTGCCGACATAGATAACCTTGCCGGAAGCGTCTTTATACAGATACACTCCGGGCGCAAGGGGCAACTGCGCAACCTTTTCCCTGAGTAGTTTTTGTGCGGAATCCCGCGAGGACAATATACTCAAAGTATGTCATGCAGGCGGTGTCTCGGCTTCATCTTCTTCGCCGGTCTGGCCTGCGCGCAGGCGCAACAGGCTCCGGAGGCGACGCCCGTCCCTCCGCAGGGAGAACAGGGCCAGCTGCCGCCGGAAGAAGACAAGGCCCGGCTGCCGAAAGAGTATAGTTTCAACCCCCTGCAATCGACCAAAGAAGTCACGGTCGGCGAGTTCTATTTCAAGAAGGGTGACTACCTGGCCGCGGCTGCCAGATTCCGCGAAGCGACTCTGTGGAACCCCGGCAACGCGCAAGCCTGGCTGCGTCTGGCGGAAGCTTCCGAGAAAAAGAAAGCGCCCAAAGAAGCCCGCGAAGCCTACATGAAATACGCAGGCCTGGCGCCGGATGCCAAAAACATCACCGATGTACGGAAGCGAATCGAAAAACTGAAAAATTAGCTCTTCTTCATCTCCATCTCTTCGGTAAACTGCGAAGATGGGTTTTTCCCGCATTTCTGTATTTTTACTGGCCGCAATTGTGCCCGCCAGCCTGCTCGCTCAGACCAAACAACAGGCTCCACCCGCATACCTCGAATTGCGCTGGGATGAGAACTGGAGTTATTTGCGCGATCACACACAGCGCCACGACTATCTGGACCCCATCAAGTACATCCCTCTGCGCCACGCCGACTGGTACGTCTCGCTTGGCGGTGAAAGCCGTCTCCGTTATGAAAACTTCACCCATGCCGGTTTCGGCAGTGCGCCGGAAACTCCCAACGGATTTCTGATTCAGCGTTATCTATTCCACGCCGATTTCCATTTCGGCCCGCAGATGCGTGTATTTGTTCAGGCGCAATCGGGTCTTGAAAATGGCCGTATCGGAGGCCCGCGGGCTACGGACCGCGATGTTCTGGAAATCCACCAGGGCTTTGTCGATCTGGCAACGTCGGCGGACCCGAAAACGGCCGTGACTTTCCGCCTGGGACGGCAGGAACTGGAATTTGGCTCCGGGCATTACTTCTCTGCTTCGGAAGTCTTCAATGTAAGGCGCAGTTTTGATGCGGCACGTGTGTTCTGGAAGCGGGGGGCGTGGACATGGAACGCCCTGGTAGCCCGTCCGGTGGAACTCAATACCGAAATTTTCGACGATTCGCCGGACCACCGTCAGTCAGTTTGGGCAGCCGGCGTGTTCGGCCCCAATCCATTGATTAAGAAGGGAAATGTCTCTCTTTATTACATCGGCTATGCGCACAAACTGGCCGTATACGACAAGGGTGTGGGCCAGGAGACGCGCCATACGATGGGGACGCGGATATCAGGCACGGCAAAGAACTGGGACTACAACTATGAAATTTTGTTTCAGGTCGGCACGTTTGGTAAAGGGGACATTCTGGCGCTGGGTGTGGCCACGGAAACAGGTTATTCCATGCCGAAACGAAAGTTCAGCCCCCGGTTTGGCCTGCGTTCAGATACTTCGAGCGGCGACCGCGATCATAAAGATACAACTCTGGGAACGTTCAATCCCATGTTCCCGACTACGGCGTATTCAGGCAAGATTGGCCTGCTGGGAGCGGCAAATCTGGTGGATGTGACGCCGAATGCCCGTTTCCGCCTGAACAAACGGGTCTATTTCCTGCCGGAAGCCAGTTTCTTCTGGCGCGAGAGCATCGCTGATGGCATCTACAGCGTGGTGGATACGCTGCAGCGCACCGGCCAGCGGAGCACGGCCCGATATGTCGGTGCGCAGGTTTCAATGCCACTACAGTTGACGATCGACCGGCATTTTACGCTGACCGCGCTGGTAACGCGTTTCTTTGCAGGCCAGTTTCTGAAAGAGACCCCGCCGGGGCGTTCTGTGACCTACTTCACAACGTTCCTGACCTATAAGTTCTAGGAGGGCGGGTCCCCCGACCCGCGCCGGACGCCCTCTTCCGGCTTTTGTTGAGCATTGACAGCCGCTTGATGCGGTGGAAAGGACCTTCTCAGCTTCGAGTTGTCGACATGCCCGACAAGCCCAATCGCGACTTAAGCCTCAGTTGATTGGCTGGCGTATGGCCCTCCATGAGAGCCGCGCCCTACTACCCTCGATCACGGTCCGGGCCTTCGTGCGTTGGAGGACTACTATGGGGTCAAAGCACCTCAGCGATGCCCTCAGTCACCGTCCCGTGACGGTCCGCAGATCGCGATCGCATGCCCGCTCCTCCGCCCCCGTAGTGCCCGACACCCCATAGAAAAAAGGGCGACTGCGCTTGCGCGCAGTCGCCCCGGGAACAACAGGAGTATTTGAACTAATTAGACGCCGCGTTTGCGACGTGCTGCGAATCCCAGACCAACCAAACCAAGGCCGATGAGACCGAAACTGGCGGGCTCAGGAGCAAATGAGATCTCGCCCTGCCCGGCGTTACCCCAGTCAGTAATCGCACCGAAACTGGTGGTGCCAGCAAAACCAAGGCTATTGTAGTTCAGGTAGTTAGTGCCTGCTTGGGGGTTGGAAGAGAGGGAGATCGATTCGGGATCGGTGCCATCGTTAAGCGCCCAGTTGAGACTGGCACCTGCACCGTACTGTGAAGTGCCGATCCGCAGGCCCCAGATGAAGTCGGTTGGGACGATGGTATTAGCAAAATTAAAATTAACGAAGTTGAGCTGACCGCAGCTTGTCCCGGAACCGTCGGTGTAAGCATTCTCATTAGTACCTCCGCAAGTCTGTGGGCCAGCACTTGCCGAAGGCCGCCACGCGATATGAGCATTTACCGTCTGTGAATCAATTACCGAACCAACACCGAAGGTCTGGCCCGGGGCGCTGCCTTCGTTACCGGTGGAACCATCAATATTGTAGAGAGAGAGTGTCAGAGAAACATCATAGCCGTCTCCCAAAGTGGCACCCGAGTATTGAGCCTTTGTTGCGTAGTTGCTCATCACAACTGTGGCTTGGCCCACATTATTGCCAGCCGCACTATGAATAAGACTGCCGAACTCAGAGACGTTGTTCGCTACGCTGGCGAACGAAGTCGTCTCGTGTCCGAGATGCGTGTCCGCTGTCGGGATATCGTTGTATCCAATTGAGCCCGCTTTTGCCACGGGCGAACCAAGCCAAAGCATCACTGCTGCCAGCGGCATGGCCAGTTTGATTGTATTTTTGATTGCCACTACGTTCCTCCTGAAATTTCACTTTGATGCCGAACGAGGCTCCAAAGTGGAGATTCCCAATCCAGCATTCAATTCTCCTCCATCTTAACCCGAACATTATGGAAAAGCACAACCCTAAATTTACCGGTGTAGGGCACCAAGAGTAAGGAGGGTACTATTACCTGTTTGGAAACATCCGCAGCACCTTTGCCAAGCACCTGTCCGTTTTGGTTTCGGGGCAAACCATATTGACTGGGTGTGCGACATGAAAGTGGAGTCAGGCGGCGCGTCGGCCCTCCCAGTAGTCCTCGAACCTGGCATTGAAGTGGCAGCAGCGCAGAGCCAGGATGGCATTGGCGCCGCGAACGGTCCAGAACATGCCTGACTGCTTACAA
>JANYDS010000024.1 GCA_025363475.1 Terriglobia bacterium | reverse complement strand
CCGGCATCCGGGAATTGTCGGAGCCCCGCCGCTACATCAAGGTTTTGAAGCCGATCCGGGTCGAGGAAGGCGGTTGCTGGGGTGAGTTGACGCCGCATTCGGGTTTCCATCTCGACGTCGAGATCGATTTCGCTTCGACCGTGATCGGCCGTCAGCGTCTCAGCCTCGAAATGTCGCCGGGTGTATTCCGCAACGAGATCGCCAGCGCGCGGACATTCGGCTTCATGCACGACGTCGAGAAGCTGTGGAAGGCCGGCTTGGCTCTCGGTGCCTCGCTTGAGAACACGGTCGCCATTGGCGACGACAAAATCCTCAATCAGGAAGGCCTTCGCTTCAAGCATGAGTTCGTGCGTCACAAGATGCTCGATGCGGTCGGCGATCTCGCTCTGGCCGGCTTCCAGATTCTCGGCGCTTATCGCTCGGTTCGCGGCGGCCATCGTCTGAACGCCCACGTCCTGAAAGCCCTCCTCGCCGACACCAGCGCCTGGGCCATGGTCCAAGCTCCGCGCCTGCGCGAGCCGGCGATGCGTGTCAGCGGCTACGCCATGGCAGCGGGCGAATAGTCAGCAATCAATTGGTTCGAGCAGCCGGACTGGGCGTGGGGGCGGGCCAATGGTGCGCGGCACACAACATGCTCCTCGCATCACAATTCTGTCATGCAGTCTTCTTCTGCCATGCAGTCTTCTGCCATGAAGTCTTCTGTGGATGACCCGGAGCTTGCGCTGGCGGCTTTGCGTCGAATCAGACGACGTGAAATCGGTATGAATAGGGTGCTGAGGTTAACCGGATGCCGCTCGGGTTGCGCGACAGTTTCGCACCGCTAATGACCTCAATGGCAACACATTTTCGACGTCTGGTCATCACTTGGAACTTGCACTAGGATGGTGCAGCCATGTTGACATCTGCTTCGTGTCGAGGCGGGTCTGACGGCGGCGGGTTGGGCATCTCGGGCATCTATCGATCGACGGGCAAGGGGACTGGGTCCGCACATGGCTCTTCTTCTGGTGGGGCCAGAGGCCAAACTGTCGAGATTATGAAGACCTTCGCCGAGCGCTGTCCGGAGGTTACCATCACCTCCGACAAGGCCAAAGCTGAATACATCGTATTGTTTGATCACGAGGGTGGAAAAGGATACGCGATGAAGGATAACAAAATCGCGGTGTTCAAAACTGACGGTGATCTGTTGTTTTCGCACTCGACGAGGAGCTTGGGGAATGCTGTCAAAGATGCTTGTACAGCAATTCTGAAATAACCACGTCCTGAGATCAACGTTATCCGGAAATGTTGCGTAACTCATTGATTATTAATGGTTTGTGTACAAACTAGACAATTTCTCCGCCTCGTGTAATAATACTCTTCCCCTACACTGCTGTCCGGTTACGGCTGAGAGTAAGCCGCACAACCTACGCGTTATCTGATAGATAGGCCCTGTTTCCAGATTTTTCGACTTGGACTTTTTTTAGGTGTTTCGCCGCCAGGATGGCAGGGGGAGCACCTCGAAGACAATGGGCCATGTACACAGGCAAGCTGGTTTTCTCCCAGGTGATGGAACACCTGCCGATCCACGAATTCCAGAAATGTGTGGCACGCTGCGGAGGCGATTATAAATCGCGTGGCTTTTCCTGCCGTGACCAGTTTTTGTGCATGAGTTTCGCGCAATTAACTTTTCGCGAGAGCCTGCGCGACATCGAAGCGTGTCTGCGTTCAGTGCCCGAGAAGCTCTATCATCTCGGCTTTCGTGGGCACATTGCGCGTTCGACGCTGGCCGAAGCCAATGAGAACCGCGACTGGCGCATTTACGCCGACTTCGCTCAGGCACTCATTCATATCGCCCGTCCGATGTATGCGTCCGATCCTTTCGGCATTGATCTCGAAGCCACCGTGTACGCACTGGACTCGACCACTATCGATCTCTGCCTCTCTGTTTTTCCATGGGCGCACTTTCGTCAGCAAAAGGCTGCGGTGAAGATGCACACTCTGCTGGATCTGCGCGGTTCAATCCCCACTTTCATTGAGGTTTCCGATGGAAAACGTCATGACGTCAACCTGCTGGACGAAATCGCCGCAGAACCCGGAGCCTTCTATGTCATGGACCGCGCCTAGCTTGGCTTCAAGCGTCTGCACTCCTTTCATCGCACCGGCGCTTTCTTTGTCACGCGCACCAAGCCCGGCGTTGTTCTGAATCGCCGATACTCCCACGCGGTGCCTCCGGGTACCGGCGTCTCGTTGGACCAAACGGTGCTCCTCGGAACCGACGGCTCAGCCAGAAACTATCCTGATACACTCCGCCGCGTCCGCTTTGTCGATCCGGAAACAAACCGCCGGTTTATTTTCTTAACCAATAATTTCGAGTTGCCAGCCCTCACCATCGCGCAGCTTTATAAGTCCCGGTGGCGCATCGAACTCTTCTTCAACTGGATCAAACAACACCTCCGGATCAAGGCCTTTTATCGCTACAGCGAGAATGCCGTCAAAACCCAGATATGGATAGCCGTGGCCTCTTACGTATTAATCGCCATCCTCAAGAAGCGCCTGCTCCTTAATGCGTCGCTCCATGAAATAATGCGTCGCTCCATGAAATCCTACAGGTACTCAGCCTCAACCTCTTCGAGAAAACGCCAATTTTACGGGCCTGCGGCGAGGTTCGCCCCCACGAAAAATCAGAGGTATTTTTCAACCAACTGAGCCTGCTCGACTTGTAGCCGGACACCAGTGTATCTGATGGCCAATATGCGAACAGAGTTGAGACTCATTGTTGCTATTGCGCTTTGGTCGGGCTGCCTGTATGCTGCGCCCGCTATTACCGGAGTTGTGAATTCGGCGAGTCTTTTGCCGCCCGGAACGCCCAACGGCGCGCTTGCCCAGGGGGCGATCTTTAACGTCTTTGGCAGCGGCCTCGGGCCTGCCACACTTTTGGCGGCACCCCTGCCCCTGCCGACACAACTCGGCGGCACCACCGTCGACGTAACGGTGGGAGCGATTACGGTCCAGGCCCCCATGTTTTACACAGTCGCAAGCCAGCTTGCGGCGATTCTTCCGTCGAATACCCCTGTGGGAACCGGCACGGTCACCGTCAAGTTCGGTGGTGCTTCCGCGACCAGCGCAGTTACCGTAGTGGCCAGCAACGTTGGTATCTACACCGCGAACCTCAGTGGCAGCGGTCCGGGTGTCGTGACTTTTGGCGATTACTCTGCGCTGACCTCAACCAAATCTGCCAAAGCAGGAGACGCGCTGATTATCTGGGCCACCGGGCTGGGCCCCATCTCAACCAGCGACGCCAACCCTCCAACGGTGGCGGATTTGGGGACCAAAATTACCATCTACGTCGGAGGTGTTGCAGTTATCCCGTTCTACCGCGGCCGGTCCGGTTACGCTGGCCTTGATCAGATCAACTTCATCGTTCCGCCGGGCGTTGGCCCCGGGTGCGGGGTATCGCTCGTCATTCAGACGGGCACACTGGTCAGCAACAATACAACGATTCCCGTTTCTGCCTCAGGCGGAGCCTGCGCCAACGCCAATGCCAACCTCACCAACGCGCAAATTTCTGTCCTCCAAAACAAAAGTTCCATCAAGGTCGGTGCTTTTCAGTACGAACAGCAAGTGTCCAACACCTTCAATCAGGACGGTAAAGCAGTCAGAACCAACTCGGCAGGGGTTGTGCTGATCGGTCTCGATCAGGTAAATTTTCCGCTGCTCCTGAGCGCGGTCGCTACCGTTACACCCGGGAGCTGCACCGTTACTGTTATTAAAGGTCAGCGGACTGAGGACAATTCGCTCTTCGCCGTCGCGCGGCTCGTGAACGCCGGCTCGATTCTCACCCTGACCCAGCCCAACGGCTCCGCTATCAGCCTTGCTTCGGGAGGCACCGATGGAACGTATTCAGGCGTTCTCAACTCCTACCAGTCAGGCGTCGTCACTATCACCGGTACCGGCGGACCAGACCTGGGCGCATTCTCAACAGCCTTTACCCTCCAGCCTCAGCTGAACTGGAGTAATCTGGCCATCATTTCGGGTTCCGTAATTGATCGTACTCAGCCGCTCACAGTCCGCTGGAATGGCGGCGACCCGGATGGTTTTGTCGACGTCTTAGTGAGCACCAGGATTAACCAGAATGGTGTTCAGCTGGAAGTTGAGGCTGATTGCGCGGGTCCGGTGAGCGCAGGCAGTCTGACTGTTCCGCCCAGTGTTCTGCTGGCCATGCCCGCAGGCGCGGGGGCCTTTGCGAACGTCACGGTGATCGGAAATAACAGCCAGGTTCCTCTTCTCGTACCGGGCATGGATGCCGTGATCCTTCAGGCTGACAATGCCACTGAGGTGATCGCGAGTATGAAGTAACGTCTAAGCAAGTAAATCAGGGCGGAAGCGGGCGGTCTTTTCACGGGCTGCCTGCTTCCGCCATTTTTTGATCTCAGCGTGGTTGCCGCCCAACAGAACTTCAGGCACTTTCCAGCCGCGAAACTCTGCGGGCCGGGTCCACTGCGGACAATCCAGCAGGCCGTCTTCGAAGGATTCATTCACAGTAGAATCTGCGTTTCCCACCACCCCGGGTAACAATCGCGCGACTGAATCCACGATGACGGCAGCCGCCAGTTCGCCACCGCTCAGAACGTAATCGCCAATCGATAGTTCCTCATCCGCCAGGTGCTCGGCCACGCGTTCATCGACACCCTCGTAGCGTCCGCAGATAAACAGCAGTTCCTCGTATTGCAGCAACTCGCGCGCAACTTGCTGCGTGAATTTGCGCCCCGAAGCTGAAAGCAGAATCACGCGCCGTTGCGGGGTACGTTCAGGCCAGATATCTTCCACGGCATCGAACAAAGGTTCGGGCTTCAGCAGCATCCCTTCGCCGCCGCCAAACGGACGGTCATCAACCGTTCGGTGCAGGTCGTGGGTGTATTTGCGCAGGTCGTGAACTTTCAGTTCCAGACTTCCAAACTGAGCGCCACGTGCGACAACGCCATGCTGAAACGGACCGTCGAAGAAGGCAGGGAAGATGGTCAGCAGGTGGAACTTCACCTGAGGTCCTCCAGACCCTCCGGAAGGTCAGTCAGGATGATTTTATCCGCGGGGCGGATGTCCGTACACAGGGCTTTCACAAATGGAATGAGCGTCTTGCCCCGGTCAATCTCAAGTAGAGGCTGACCGGCATTTTCCTCAAAAGCCGTGACCGTACCGATGAGGTGATTTGACACGCGGTCACGCACTTCGCACCCGATCAGGTCCGCATGAAAATATTCGCCCGGCTCCAGTTGAATGCGTTCGCTGCCCGGAATCTGCACCTCGGCACCGCGTAAAGTCTCTGCGTCCGTCATCGAATCGATTCCGGCGAACTTGAAAACCAGCGCACCTGCGTGTTCCCACACCTCCTCCACATCAAGGGTGCGAGTGATGAAAGGAGCGTCACCCACCAGCCGGACGGATTTGAGGCGGGAGAAGCGTTCCGGGTGGCTGGTGAGGGAATAGCCGATCACTTCCCCACGAATTCCGCGTGCTTTGCCCAGCTGGGCGACGGCAATCCAGTCTGCAGCTTTTATAGAATGCAAAGCCCCCACGCTATTCGGCAATGTCGAACGAATACCGACGGTTCTGCTTCGTCCCGGCTGCTGCCAGAATGGTGCGAATTGACCGCGCGGTACGGCCCTGCTTGCCAATCATTTTACCCAGATCGCCGGGCGCAACCTGGAGCTTGAGGACGGTGGGATCGCCCTCGGTCACATGCAGTTTCACTTCTTCCGGGACATCGGCCAACGCTTTGGCGATGTCCTCGATCAGCTGTTTCATGGCTGCTAAGTCGCTGATTACGCAGCGACGGGCGCGGGATTGGCTTTCATCAGCCGGGCCACAGTGTCTGACATCTGTGCGCCGACTTTGGTCCAGTGAGCGATCCGTTCATAGTTGAACTTCACCAGAGCGGGGTTCATCAGGGGGTTATACTGACCCACCACTTCAAGGTTACGGCTGTCCCGTGCGCGTTCCTTCTCAATCACTACTACACGGTAAACGGGCTTCTTCTTGGCACCGAAACGGGCCATTCTAATCATGAGCATCTATACGTATTGTCCTTCAATTGAGTCAGAAAATCAAAATCCGCCAGGCAGACCGAACTTGCCCATGCCCATTTTCCCCAGTTTCTTGCCGAGGAAACCCATATTACCGGACAGGCTCTTCATCATTTTCCTGGCCTGCCCGTACTGCTTGAGCAGGTTGTTCACTTCGTTGACAGAAGTCCCGCTGCCGCGCGCAATGCGCCGCCGCCGGCTTCCGTTGATCAACATATGGTTGTCGCGTTCGCGCGGCGTCATCGAATCGATGATGGCGACGATGCGCGTTAATTCTTTCTCATCCGGCTGCACATTTTGCAGCTCTTTCATCATGCCCACCTTCGGCATCATTTTGAGGATGGAATCGAGGGAACCCAGCTTTCGCAGCGCTTTAAGCTGATCGCGGAAGTCTTCGAGCGTGAACTCGTTGTCCATCAGCTTACGCTGCATTTCCTCCTGCTTCTTCGAATCGAACGCTTCCTGCGCCTTTTCAACGAAGCTGACAATGTCGCCCATGCCGAGAATTCGGCTGGCGGCACGGTCGGGATGGAACTGTTCAAATGCGTCTGATTTTTCGCCTGCGCCGACGAATTTCAGCGGCTGGCCGGTGACGCTGCGGATGGAAAGCGCTGCGCCGCCGCGGGCATCGCCATCCATCTTGGTGAGGATGACGCCGGTGATGCCGAGCTGTTTATGGAATTCGTCGGCCGATTTAACTGCGTCCTGACCGGTCATGGCGTCGGCGACGAAGAGAATTTCGACAGGATTCAGCAGGGTTTTGAGTTGCTGCAGTTCGGTCATCAGGTCGCCGTCGATGTGGAGCCGGCCGGCGGTATCCACCAGCAGCACATCGCGGCCATTGTTGACCGCTTCACGGCGGGCGGAGCGCGCGAGGTCAACCGGTAGCGTTTCTTCGGGCGCGCCTGCGTAGATGGGAACTTTAACTTCGCGGGCGAGAATAGCCAGTTGTTCGCGGGCGGCGGGACGGTAGATGTCGACAGAAACCAGTTGCGGCCGGTGGCCTTGTTTGGTGAGCCAGCGTGCGAGTTTGGCGGTGGAGGTGGTTTTGCCGGACCCCTGCAGGCCGACGATCAGGAAGACACTGGGCGGCTCATTGGCGAAGCGCAGTTTGGCTTCGTGGCTGCCGAGGATCTTGATGAGTTCTTCGTTGATGATGCCGATGACTTGCTGCGAGGGGGAAAGGGAGGAAAGTACTTCCTGGCCCATCGCGCGAATTTTGACAGCTTCGATGAGTTGTTTGACGACTTTGAAATTGACGTCAGCTTCGAGCAGTGCCACGCGGACTTCGCGCAGCGCGACTTCCATGTTTTCGGCGGAGAGGCGTCCTTCACCCCGCAGGTTCTTGAAGACACGCTGCAGTTTGTCGGATAAGTTATCGAACATGGAGGGTCAAAGTTAGAATGGCCAAGTCCGGGGGCGTATGCTCACGGGAAACGAAACCGTCTCTATTATACAAACGGCCTGTGGCTGCTTGTGGAGAGAGTCACAATGGATGGCATCATGACAGGGCGCGAATTGAATGAGAAATGGAAAGTCGGGGCGCTGCACTCGCTCTACAGAAAAAACGGAAACTGGTACCACTTGCTTGAGAAGTTTCCTGGGGCGCGTTTTGATGAACACGGGTACATCGTTTTCAGAACCACAGCAGAGTAAGAGGAGTGCCCGCTGCTGCACAAAGGCAAAGAGCTCAGTGTTCCCGAGGGGATCGCGAATATTCCGGGTTACGTCAGGATGGAAGAGGGACTCGGTCCCCACGCAACTAACCTGCCGAGCCTGCAAGAAATCGTCGCAGAAGTGGACCGCCGAGCACCAAATTATGAAATTCGCGAATTCCAGAAACTTCGGGCCGAAATCGCTGGTCGGGGGATTCCTGGAACCAAGGCCGCGAGAACCAATTTCGGAGCCACACATTCAAACCCTGGCGGCGACTATGTCTTCCACCGCGGTGGCGGCTCCGAATTACAATTTCAACATCGGCTTTGAGTCCGCAAATCGCGAACTCAGGCACGGAGTGGCCTTCTCGTTTGAGCCGAGCAGAAGCAAACCGTGGGATGAATTGTCCGAAACCCTGAAACCGAAGGTCGCTCTATTGCTCTATTTAACAAATTCATATCGCTAAACGCTGAGTTATTCCAGGACATGCGAATGTGGCGGTACGAAAAAAACAGCCAAATCGAAGGCGATTTTCTGCCCGGCCCGATACCGCCCGAACTGCTGAAAAAGGGGGTGTTCATTGTTCTCGAGTCCCGGCAGAAAGTCGCGAACATAGACTACGATGCCATCTTGCTGGACATGGACAGACTCTTGCCCCTATACCGCTACGTCGAGGGCGGTGGCACCACAGAACCGGCACCCATTCCAATACCCGCGCCATTTGCATTCACCCCACGGGAATGGCGGGCCCGGCCAGCGTTTGCTGTGGCCACCCAGGCACAGCGACAACTTGATGTTGACTTGCGACACAACGAACTGCAACGAGCCCTGCACAACAGACTGGTTTCAAAATACGGCAAAGACAACGTCAGCTTTGAAAACCCCAGCGGCGTGGGAACGCGAGTCGATTTGGTGGTCCGGCACGGCGATGAGTATTGGTATTACGAGATCAAGCGGCTCAGTCAACGCGGGCGTGTTTGCGTGAGGCGATTGGCCAGCTTTTGGAATACGGCTACTGGCCGGGTGCGCCAACGGTGACACGCCTCGTAGTTGTCGGCGATACAATACTTGACCGAGACGGGCAGGAGGATTTGCGCCGCCTGAACGAGAGGTTCCTGCTGCCCGTCGAATACGAACAGGTCTCGATCTAAAATCGCCCTGATGAGCCCACGCCAGCGTGGTTACAATTGAGCTGTGGTGCAACATCTGGAGGCCGTTTTTGAACAGAGCCATCTTGCGCCCGCTCCAGCCCGTGTCTCTGAATGAGCGCCAGCACGCACCCCCGACCATCACCGATCTGCCAGAACTGGCGGTAAACGCCATGAGGGTAGAGGAGCAGGAATGGATTCGGACTCATGGTCCAATGTTCAGCGGCAATGGGTCGCCCTGCAGTGCAGTGAGTTCATCAGTCATGGCCCGAAGGCCCGGGCGGTTCCTGATCAGGCTCGCGCAAAGGGTGTAAAACGGCCCCTGCTGGTTCACCTGCCAGAGGAACTCGGGCGACCGTCCGCCGGCTGGCTCTAATGCCCCGGCTTGAATTCAGTCACCGCCACTCTTGCCCCTCGCAGACGCAACGCATCTCGCTTCCGGTTGTCTTGAAAAATGGCGCTGAGTCAATCGACCTGGAACACAAGAACCGCAATTCAGGTGCCGACCTGTCGTGCCTCAAAGCACGGCACGCCGTAAAGGCAACAATAGAAATACCTTCGCCATGCAGGACTCCATCTCCAGCGCCACAGCCCTGCGTGTAGCGATCCGACGCGCCGAACACCAGATCCTCGACCACCCAACCATCTTCAAAGACCCCCTCGCCCTGCGAATCATCGGATCGGAAGCGGCATCCAAAATCCAACCCGGAAAAGTCACAAGAAGGCAGCGTTTATCTCCCTCGTTCCGCGCGTTTATGGCCGTCCGCAGTCGCTGTGCCGAAGACCAGCTTGCCAAGGCTGTAGCAGCCGGAATCCGGCAATATGTCGTCCTCGGCGCGGGGCTCGATACCTTTGCCTGCCGCAATCCCTGGTCGCAGCAAGGGCTGCGGGTCTTCGAAGTCGATCATCCCGCCACACAGGCTTGGAAACGGGATCTCCTGGCAGCGGCGGACATTCAAATTCCGGCCAGCGTCGTCTTCGTGGAAACCAATTTTGAACATCAGGCCCTTCAAACCGCCCTCAGAGCAAATGGCTTTAATTTTGACGCACCCGCCGTATTTTCATGGCTCGGCGTAACGCCATATCTCTCCGACCAGGCTTTCGAACACACCATGGCCCTGATCGCATCAATGCCAGCCGGCAGCGCCGTCGTATTCGACTATGCCGTGCCGCGCGGCTCGCTGAATGAAGTGCAATGCAAGGCCTTCGACGCGCTCTCCGCACGTGTCGCCAGTCTGGGGGAACCCCTGCGCCTTTTCTTCGAACCCGCGCAGCTAAAATCACGCCTGCTTCAGATGGGCTTCCACCAGAGCGAAGACCTAAGTAGCGACGACCTGAATGCCCGCTACTTCCAGGGTCGCACTGACCGCCTGAGAGTCAAGGGCAGACTCGCTCGTCTCGTATGCGCCACCGTTTCGCGGTAGCGGGTCAGCCATACCAGGTCAACCACACCGGGTCAACCCCGCGTGCGTGCAATAGCGGCCTTCCATCCATCCATCAAGCCCGCGCGCGTCGCATCCGACATAGCAGGCTCAAACCTCCGTTCCACCCGCCAGAAGCTTTCCACCTCCGCCGTCCCCGCCCAGATTCCTTCCGCGATACCTGCCAGATAGGCCGCGCCCAGGGCTGTGGTTTCCACATCCGACGGGCGAACCACCGGCTTACCCAGGATATCGGCCTGAAACTGCATCAGGAAATTATTCACAGCGGCCCCCCCGTCCACGCGCAGTTCAGTAATGATTTCGCCGGAATCGGCTTCCATGGCATCAATCAACTCACGGGTTTGGAAGGCAATGCTTTCGAGCGCCGCGCGGACAATGTGGCCTTTATTGCTGGAGCGCGTAAGGCCGGTAATGGAGCCTCTGGCATTGGAATCCCAATGCGGTGCGCCCAGCCCCACGAACGCCGGGACAAGGAAAACACCTTCAGAGCTGGAAACCGTTTGCGCCACTGCTTCAGATTCCGCTGCGTTGGAGATGATTCCAAGCTGGTCGCGCAGCCACTGAATCACAGCCCCTCCAATAAAGACGCTGCCTTCCAAGGCGAACTGCGCAGTCGCATTCGCAGATGCGGCGCGCGTACCCAGCAGCCGGTTCGTAGACCGGGGCAGTTTGGTACCAGCATGGGTGAGCGCGAAGCAACCGGTGCCGTAAGTGTTCTTGGAAAGTCCGGCCCGGAAACAGGCTTGGCCTGCCAGCGCGGCCTGCTGGTCCCCCGCGATTCCGCTGATCGGGATCGCAGCGCCCAGCAATTCAGGGTTGATCGTGCCGACGCGCCCCGATGAGGGCACAATCGCAGGCAGCATGGCGCGCGGAATGTCGAAAATCGCCAGCAGTTCGTCATCCCACTCGCCCGTTTCAAGGTCCATGAGCATGGTGCGGGACGCGTTGGTGGGGTCAGTGACATGCACCTTGCCTGCAGTCAGGTTCCAGATGAGCCAGGTATCGATGTTCCCAAAGAGCAGGTCGCCATTGGCCGCTTTGCTGCGAGACCCTGCTACGTTTTCGAGAATCCAGCGGATCTTGCTGCCAGAGAAATAGGCGTCAATCACCAGGCCAGTCTTTTCTTCGATGAGCCGGGAGTGGCGGGAGGCCGCGAGTTCGGCACAGAACGCAGCGGTGCGGCGGCACTGCCAGACGATGGCCGGAGCAACAGGCTGGCCGGTATGACGGTCCCAAACCACGGTTGTTTCGCGCTGGTTGGTGATACCGCAAGCCGCTATGTTCTGCGGGGCGATGTTCGCCTGGCTAATCGTCAGGCGCGCGGCTTCAAGCTGGGCTTTCCAGATCGCCAGTGCATCCTGCTCCACCCAGCCTGCATGGGGAAAGAAGGAATCAAAGGCAACTGAATGCATGGCGATGCGTTCGCCGGATTCGTTATAAAGAGCGGCGCGGGCGCTTGTGGTTCCTTCGTCGAGGGAGAGAACGTAGCGTTGGGGCATTTGGTGATTATATGGGGCTGACTAGCCAGTTGCGCCGATTCTTTTCCGCACCACCGCCATCACAGCGATTCCGATGACGAACAAGCCCCCGGTAAACGGCTCCGGTGCTACCACCGAATCCCAGCCGATCGCATCGAGGGCCACCACATCATTCTGCGTAATCGCCAGCAATTCCCCCTCGCCTGCCGTGGGGTCCATGATGCCAATTCCCAGAGAATCCTTCCAGTGACTGGCCTGGCGGCCGTCGCCAAAATTGCTTCCATTGGAAAACAGGGGGCCCAGGGTGGTGCCGCCATCGAGCGAAAAATACTTGGCGCGGTTATCGGCGCTCATGTCCATGATGGTGCCAAAGCCTGATGTCGTCGAAAAGCGGTACAGGTCCAGAATCGTCGGCTCATCCTGAGCTTCGGAAATCAGGCCGCCGCAGGAAGCCGGGTTGGCTCCGCAAAAATCGAAATCGTCTACGGAACTGACGAACCCAAGCAGATGTCCAATTTCGTGGGTGGCAACGCCGACAAGGTCGTACTGGCTGGCGCTGATACCGTCGGTGGGGTCGAAGTCGAAGGCGAAATTCGAACTGAAGCTGATTTGTCCGTCGAGCGCGGCATTGGGCGCAAGCAGGCCGAGTGCCCGCGCCTGGGCACCGGTCAAATCCACAAACAGATTGTCGTTATTCGCGTTGTTGTCGAGGTAGGGAATGGTGCAGTTGCTGCAATCGGCCGTGTGGTTGATGGCAAAGGTAAGGGCGGACCCGGCCTGAAGGTTGGCCACGGCAGTGGCATCCGTAGCTGTGGTGGCATCCGCTGCCAGCGCTGCTTTCACTGAGGAGTAGGAATATTTGTAGATCGCGCTGCCCGTGGACCCAAGGATGCCCGCACCCAGCGATTTATAGTCGATTTTCACATTCACGGTGACCGAGTCAGCAAAAATCGAAGACCAGCGGTTTCCAGCCGCTACGAAAGCGTTGTAGACCGGGTCTCCACTGGTAATTCCCGATCCCAGAGTGTAGTTGAAAATCGGACTCGCTTGCAGCGGGAGGGTCATTAGAACCACGAAGCCAGAGCTCAGCAAGAGTCCCCGGGCGAACCGCGTTCTTTGATGCCGTGAGGTTTTTGTTGCGACCATCCCCTCTATTATTCCAGAACCAGAGGCAACATGTGTGTAACTCGTTCGTTGTCAGTTAAGCTGGCAACAGTGCCGTCGGCGATCCTCATACAACGTAAACTGCGCGGCCTGACGTTTGTGTGTGCCCTCGTGATGGCCAGTTGCAACTCTTCGCCCCAGGAAGAAAAAGCGCCAGTCCTCGGGCTCGCATTTGCCGGCCCAGCCACCCTAATCCTCCACCAGGATATCGATTCCAAATCTCCGCCAGTAGCCACCGCGACACATGGCGACAAACTGGAGATCATCGGGCAGCGCCGCCGGTCGTGGTACAAAGTCCGCGACTCCAAAGGCAGGCAGGGCTGGGTAGGCAGTCGTGAACTCCTTGACGCCACACAGATGAAGCGGCTGCTCGCACTCGGTGAAATGGCTGCCTCACTGCCCTCCCAAGGTAAGGCAACTACGTTCAGCCAGCTCAACGTCCACATCGAACCGGGCCGCCAGGCTACCAGTTTCGTGCAGGTAAAAGAGCGCGAACAGTTTGACGTGATCGGTCACAAGGTTGCGCTGCGGGTACCTTTGGCCGCTCGTCAGTTGATCCCCCCGAAGCCGAAGGCGGAGAAAAAAGAAACGAAGAAGGGCAAAGGAGAAAAGGAGCTGAAGGCCAGTGACCTGCAACCGCCTCCTCCACCGCTTTCTCCCAGCCCGCCCCCGGACTGGCTTACTCTTTCCCGGCAAGGCACGGCAGCCCCTGATTCACCGGCAGCCGAGCCTGCCCCAAAAGACGACTGGACGCTTATCCGCACACAGAATGGCCAGAGCGGTTGGGTGCTGACCAGCGCGATCTATCTGCAGATTCCGGATGAAGTGGCGCAACATGCCGACGGGCACCGCATCACCTCGTACTTCTCACTGGGCAAGACTCCCGACGCGGATGGACTCAAGGACATCTGGCTCTGGACCACATCCGAAAAACTCGGTGCCGACTACGACTTCGACGGTTACCGCGTTTTCTCCTGGAGCAAGCGTCATCACCGGTATGAAACGTCGTACATCCAGCGGCGCGAGCGCGGTTTTTTCCCTGTCCTCGCCAAGCCAGGCGAGTTTTCAGTCTGTCTCGAAAAGAAAGACGGCCAGCGGGTGCGCAAACAGTACCGCCTGTTTGATACCTCGGTGCGGGCTGCCGGAGAGAAACCCTGTGAGAACGCCCTCGATTCCGATCTGGGCGAACAGAATCTGACGTCTGCCGACGATTTGCCTCTTCCCGTGGCCGCGAAAGGCTTATTGGCCCGAACCCGCACGTGGTGGAACGGGCGTTTCGGTAAAAAGAAACCCTGACCCTACCTGCGCAGCAGACTGATCCGGCCGTTGTGGGTCGTGATATCGATCAGCGGACCGCCGGCTCCAATCGTCCCGCTCATGTGATGACGCTGTTCGCGGGAATCGTGCGAGTCCCCGGTTACATTGAAATCAGACGATACAGAAGCGTTAGAGGTATTGGCTTCCACGCGAGCGGATGTTTCGCCAGGCAGGCGCAGAGTGACCGAACCGTTGCTGGTTTCAACCCGAATCCCGGACTTCGGAGCCTTCTTCATACTGATATTCACCGAACCGTTTGAGGTGTGGGCATCACAGTCACCTTCCACGTCTTCTACGCGGATGGGCCCGTTGGAAGTCTTCAACTTCGCGCTGGAGCCAAGGTCGCTTGCTTCGATGGGGCCGTTCGAAGTTCCGGCGTCAACCCCGCCAGTCAAATGTTCCAGACGAATCGCGCCATTCGACGTCCGCAGTTGAGCTTCGCCCCCGATATCGCGAACGTGTAGTGCTCCATTGGAGGTAATGATCCGTTCGAGCACTGTGGACCAGGGCGCGTGGATCGTGTAACTCACGCCGAGACGTGCGCCGAAGCTGGCTGATGGCTTGCGCGCCCTGATCTCAACCGAATGCGGGTCGTTGCGGCTGTCAAGCTTAATGGAAGCCAGGCCCTCTTCCGTGGACGCGTATTTCTCGCCCGAGACTTCGATCTTGTTCTGATCCCAGCCGATGATTTCGACAGGGCCGTTGAAGCTTTCGAGGTTGAGGCGGGAACCGGGCTGCAGGTCCCAGGTGTAGTGGAAGCTGGTCCGGTAGCGGTCAGAAGGCCCCAGATCAATGCTCACGCAGCCGCCCAGCAGAATAGCGGGCAGCAGCAGGGCGGGAATTCGTCCGGTAATTCTCCATCTATAGGCAAGCGGCATTGTAGTCTCCCCGAAGCAATCCCCCCGAAAATAACATTACGCTGCGGCTCGCGGCGGAGTTCGGGCGAATTTTTTGACCGTAAAATGACAATATACAAATCAGCCGGGAACTTTCCGCGCTGGTAAAGCAATCAAAAGTGTCCCGACTGATGTCTCTGAGCGATGAAGAACTTTACCGGCTGATGCGGCAAGGCAGGCAGGACGCCTTTGCCGAACTCTATGAGCGGCGCGAACCTGGGCTCTATCGCTACGCCTTGCACATGTCCGGCAGCGCGGTAGTGGCCGAAGAAGTAGCTCACGAAGTGTTCCTGCAGCTCATGAATCCTAATTCACATTTCGATGAAAAGAAGGGTCCGCTGGAAGGCTGGCTCTTTGGTGTGGCGCGGAATCTGGTCCGGGTGGTGCGCCGCCAGGGGCCGGTTGAACAACCGGTGGACCGGGCCTTCCATGACGACATTCTGGGAGATCTGATCAGCGGCGAGAACGTGGCCGCCCTGCACAGGGCGCTGCAGGAGATGCCGGACCGCTACCGCGACGTTGTGATTCTCTGCGATCTGGAAGAAAAGACGTACGAAGACGTGGCCCGAATCATCGGCAGGCCTGTGGGGACGGTCCGTTCGCGGCTGCACCGGGCGCGTGCGCTGCTTTCGACCAAACTGCGGTGGATCAATGAACCTGCTGGTGCGGGTTTGCGGGAGGCTGTTGCCAGATGACTTGCAGTAACCGGATAGAAGAAATTGTGGAACTGGCGCGTCGCCGAGGGAACGCCGGGGTGACGCTGCGGGCGCATCTGGGGGCATGTCCGGAATGCGCCAGCCGGTGGGAAGCGGAGCGGGAGCTGAGTTCTCATTTTCACGTGATGAAAATACGCGCTGAGGCCCGGCGGCCGGAACCTGCGGGGCGCAGAGCGTCTTTGCTGCGTGAGTTTGATCGCATGAATCCGCAGAAATCCGCTGGTAACCGCTGGCTTTGGGCGCTCAGCGCCGCGGCGGCTCTGGTGCTGATGATAGGGGCGGGCAGGGAACTGGGAAAACGCGCGGAAGAAGTCGTGGAATCGCAGAGTCTGGCCGTTGACACAGTCAGCGTGGATGCGGACGGGCTTTCGAGCGAAGAATTTATTGCCGTGCCGTATGCGCCGCCGCTCGCGGCAGGGGAAATCGTTCGGATGGTACGGACGGAGCTTGATCTGTCGTCACTGGCGGCTTTGGGCGTAAATCCTATGCCACTGGCCTCTGGCGATTCCGTTGTGGGCGATGTCGTAGTGGGCCAGGACGGCTTCCCGCGGGCAGTACGATTTGCGGGCTATTCGCAAACATCTGAGCTTGATTAAGATCTGAGCTCGACTAAGACCTGAGCTTGACTAAAGGACACAAATTATGAAAAAAACATTGGCAGTTGGTTTGCTCTTGCTGGGCGCGGTGGCGGTGTTTGCGCAAGGGCCCCATGGTGGTGGTTTTGGCGGCTGGGGCGGTCGTGGCCCGGGCATGATGGGGGCGGGGCCAGGCTCCCGAACGCCTGTGACGGGAGCTCCCTACTCAGCCACAGAGACCGTGACCAGTCAGCAATTGCTGGTGGGCAATCAGATTGCGCACTCACAGCAGTCGACTGTGGCTCGGGATGGCCAGGGGCGCATCAGCACCACGCAAACCATTGCCGCGACGACAGCAGGCGCGGCAGCCTACACGGTGCAGACGATTTTCGATCCGGTGGCAGGTTATCAATATGTGCTCAATTCATCCACGATGACAGCCATGCAAATGCCTTTGCCCAAGGCACGTACGGGTGGCACGCGGCCCGCGCAGGCAACTCGTCCGGCACGCCCAAATACAGTGACGTCGAGTCTGGGGACACAAACGATCAATGGTCAGCTTTCGACGGGTAATCAGGTTACCGAGACAATCCCGGCAGGTGCAATTGGCAATGTGCAGCCGATCCTGGTCACACGTGTGACCTGGATTTCAGTAGCTCTGCAGGTTCCGGTGCAGATCAAGACGTCCGACCCGCGTTTTGGGAGCACCGATATGGAGTTGACCAATATTGTTCCGGCGGAGCCGAACGCCACGCTTTTTGTGGTACCGGCCGGTTACACGGTAAAACAAGGCGGCCGCGGTTTTGGTGGACCAGGAGGCGGTCCCCGTGGACCTAAGGGCGGCGGTCATGAAGCTGGTGCCAAGCCGGCTAATGGCGCACCCGGCTGGAATTCGCAGCAATAGAAATGGACGGCGGGTCCCTTACCCTCCGTCGACACTCCCCTTCGGCCTCCGTCTTCAATTGGGGCATAGATGGTATCGATGGGCAGCTTCTTCGACACCTAAAAAAACGCCGTCAGTTTCGCGGGGAGATTGAGAAGCAGGGTTTTTCGAAGCCGTTTTTTTGACAATATTTGGCATTTGATTTTGAATTTACTCACTAAATAATAAGTAGTTAAAGATGACATCCGCAAGAGCGTGTCCCCCAGCCGCGGTGGTCCTGGAGGCCGCGCGGTTTGGCTTGGGGTAGTCATTTCCGGTGCCCTCGCCGCAGGTTCCCTGCTACTTAACCGGACACCAGTGAAACAGGGTCCCTGCTAATGCTCCGAACGTTACTCGATGCCCCGGCCTGTAACCAAACCGAAATGGTCGCTGGTGTACATTCCCATTACGGACATAAAAGCTAATTATTCTTTATATAATCATTATAAGGAGACAATAAACATGCAAAGATTTCAGTTCGGCGCGCTCGGTGCGCTCCTGACGATTGGTTTTAGCCAGGCTTACGGGGCCACGATTTACGGTCAGGATCCCAATCTATCCGATTTCACCAGCACAGTGAACTCGTACGGGACATTCACCTCGGGGACGGCTGATGGCACTTCCCTACCCTATACGCCGACGACCGCAGGACTCCTTGCAGAGGGCTACGCTCGGATAATCGGTGGTCCCGGCTGGGGAACCATCAACGTCACCTTCAACTCTGCGACTTCCCATATTCTGGTCTTCGACGACATTGACCACGCGGGCGTTGCTGCAGACGTATACCAGTAAAAGTCCTCGGCAGCAATGACGCCTCAAACTACACATTATTGTTCGATCCGCAAAGCGCCAACGCGACCACCGACCCCAACGCGTTTACCCTGGGCAGTTAGTCGGGACCGCTCCCACCATTGAGAACAACACCCTCACTTATGGGCCGGGTGGCACCAGCGGTCAGAGCGGAATCGCCGGATACGAAGAATATTTCTCGTTCGCAACGGCATACAAGTACTACCAGTTCGCGCCGAGCACATTAACAGTGAACACCTTCGAAAACGAAACGGAACTGGCTGCAGTCGGTGACGCAACGGTTTCGCAGACCATCGTCAACACAGCAGCAACTCCTGAGCCCGGCACGATCCTTCTTGCAGCGTGCGGATTCGCCGGTCTGCTCGCTTTCAAGCGCCGGGCGTCCTGCTAAGGCTGCGCGCCTGCCAGCGGTGAGTGGGCGGGCCTGCCGCATAAGCTTGCGGTCAAAGCACCATGTCGTGCTCTGGCTGGAGGCGACAAGCCGAACCGCCACCGCTTGCACTAAAATCAACCTACCGCCCCAGTATTTCCTCCAGCACGCCCGCAGCTTCACCGCATTGTTCGCGCGTTACGTCGTAGTGCGTAAGTGCTCGCATGAACGTGTTATTCACGCCATTCATCAGCACGCCACGTTTGCGCAATTCCGCGCTCGTGGAATCAGGTGAAACCCCGGCAGGCAGATGGAAAACCACAATATTCGTGTGAACCGGCTTCACCCGCACTCCCTCAATCCGGGCCAGACATTCACCCAGATACTTCGCATTGGCATGGTCGGCCGCAAGGCCCTTCGGACTCTGTTCCAGCGCGACCAAACCAGCCGCCGCAAGCACGCCCACCTGCCTCATCGCTCCACCCAGACGCTTGCGCAGGAAGCGGCCTTGATCCATCAGCACCTTCGGCCCCGTTAGCATGGAGCCGACAGGCGCGCCCAACGCTTTCGACAAGGAAAACATCACGGTATCCCCTTTGCTAACCAGTTGTTTTACCGTGCGGCCAGTCGCCTCTGCCGCGTTGAAAATCCGTGCGCCGTCAATGTGAACCGGCACCCCGCGTTCATGCGCGTTGTCGCAAATGTCGTCAATCGCTTCCTGCTGGTAATAACTGCCGCCCCCCATGTTGTGGGTGTTCTCAAGTTCAATCGCGCCGGTGCGAGAGGAGTGCGTCCCACCGGCCTTGAGTACCTTCCGAATCGCTTCCCACGTGAGCACTCCCGTCTCCGATTCCGCCGGGCGAATCAGACAGCCGGAGAACCAGGCGAGCATCGAAAGTTCCCAGTCCAGCAGGTGCGCGCGCGATTCGCACACCACTTCCTCACCATGTTGCGTTAGCAGTTTGATGGCGATCGTGTTGCCCATCGTACCCGACGGAACAAAAATGGCGGATTCCTTGCCCGTCACCGCAGCTGCAAGTTCTTCCAGCTTGTTGACGGTCGGGTCTTCGGCGTAAACGTCGTCGCCCACTTCGGCCTCAAACATGGCCTTCCGCATGGCGGGAGTCGGTTTGGTTACGGTATCGCTGCGCAGATCAATCATACGGTCAAAAACTCCTGAAAGATTTCATTGGACACCATCACTCCGCGCGGCGTAAGCCGCAGCCGGTCGTTATGCGTTTCCAGCATGGCTTCAGCAAGGAAGCGCGTGAACACAGGGCCGAAGCGCAGCCAGTCGGAATCATCGGCCTCAATGCCTTCGGTCATGCGCAGGCCGACGAAGAATTTCTCTTCCTGCGCGTCGGGCGTTATCTCGCCCACCAGCCTTTTGCCCTCGGCATACTGCTGCGCCGATTCCACGTTCTGCCAGCGCCTGATGCCGTCGAAGGAATGGGCGTCCGCGCCGAATCCTATATAAGGCTCACGTCGCCAGTATTTAAGATTGTGCAGGGACTCCGCCCCGGGGCGCGCGAAGTTCGAGATTTCGTAGCGCATGATACCGGCACCCGCCAGTTCATCCACCGCGAGTTCATAGAAGTTCGCCGTCTGGTCGTCAGAGGGGACATCGCCCGCGCCATAGCGTTTGCCGCCCAGAATGATTTCCGAACCCAGGCGGCTGTCATCATCCACCTCCAGCATGTAGACCGAAACATGCGGGACGTCGAGTGCGCGAGTCTGGTCCAGAGATGAACGCCATGAGGTGTCAGTCTGTCCAGGGAGGCCGGCAATCAAGTCGATGTTGATGTTCGCAATGCCATATGAACGCAGCAAAGCCACATCGTGGACCACGGTTTCAGCCGTATGTTTACGGCCCGTGCGAGCCAGTTCCTGTCTGTTGAATGACTGAACGCCCAGACTTACCCGGTTGATTCCGGCAGTTACCCAGGATGTTACTCGCTCCGGGGTAAGTGAACCAGGCGCGGCCTCCAGAGTAGCTTCATTCCACGGGCCTTTTAGTGACGCCAGCAGTTGTGCAATGGATGCGGGTTCCATTGCGCTGGGTGTTCCGCCACCAATGAACACGGTGTCCGCGGAACCTGACCAGTTGCCGATTTCGGCAAGCAACGCGGAAAGATAGTCAGCCTCCAGCGCTTTCGGCAACACTCCCGAGGCAAAGTTACAGTAAGTGCATTTCTGCGCACAGAAGGGCCAGGCAATGTAAGCCCCCCATTTAGGCATAGATACCGGGCGCTTCATGGCCTAAAGCGGTGACATACTCGATATAAGTGCCGGGGTAGATACGTGGATTCTTTTCCTTGCCGCTCTCACCGCCGAGTTCCAGTACCCGGGTCCCCAGACCACGTAAAAACACGCGGTCATGGGAAACGAAAATCATTGTCCCTTCAAAATCTTTCAGCTTTTCCACCAGCATCTCTTTGGTGGCCAGATCCAGGTGGTTCGTGGGTTCATCCAGCACTAAAAAGTTAGGCGGATCGTAGAGCATCCGTGCCATAGACAGCCGCGATTTCTCGCCGCCCGATAGCGCCCGGATCTTCTTATCCACATCGTCTCCGGAAAACTGAAACGCCCCCGCTAATGAACGCAATGATCCCAGCCCGTCGCCAGGGAAATCATTCTGCAGCTGGTCAATGACAGTGATGTCCGGATTCAATACATCGAGCGACTGTTGGGCAAAGTAACCCATCTTCAAACTCGCTCCCAGACGCACACTGCCACGGTCCGGTTGCGTCGCCCCGGCAATCATTTTGAGCAGCGTGCTCTTGCCGGCGCCGTTGCGGCCCATCACAGCCCAGCGCTCACCACGCCGGATGTTGAGATTAAAGCCGTCATAGATCTGCCGGGTTCCATAGCTCTTGGCCAGGTCTTCGATCACCGCCACCTGATCGCCGGAGCGGGGCGGAACGCGGAATTCAAACTTGACTACAACGCGCTTTTTGGGCAGTTCAATCTTCTCGATTTTGTCGAGCGCTTTGATGCGGCTCTGCACCTGTGCGGCTTTGGCTGCGTGGGTTTTGAAGCGTTCAATGAAGCGCTGTTCTTTGGCCAGCATTGACTGTTGCCGCGCGAACGCTGCCTGCTGATTGGTCTCGCGAATGGTGCGTTCGCGTTCGTAGAAATCGTAATTGCCGGAGTAGCTGATGATTTCCCCGGCATCGATCTCTGCGATTTTGGAAACGATCCGGTTCATGAATTCGCGGTCATGCGAAGTCATGAGCAGCGCGCCCTGATAGTCGCGCAGAAACTGTTCCAGCCAGATAATGGATTCAATATCCAGGTGGTTCGTCGGTTCATCCATCAGCAGGACTTCGGGCTTGCCCAGCAGCACCCGCGCCAGCGCGACACGCATTTTCCAGCCGCCCGAAAGCGCGCCTACGTCGCCATCAATCTGATCTTCCTGGAATCCCAGACCGTGCAGAACTTCGCGCGCCTGGGCTTCCAGCGTATAGCCGCCCAGGTGTTCGTATTCTTCCTGCACTTCGCCAAAACGTTCGAGAATGCGATCCATGTCGCCCGCCTGCGCGGGGTCTTCCATGGCGTGTTGCAGGGCTTCCAGTTCGTGGTGCAAGTCACCGGCGCGTCCGCTGCCAGCGATGGCTTCATCGAGCACCGAACGGCCCGACATTTCTTCCACGTCCTGCCGGAAATAACCGATGGTGAGTTTCTTCGGAACGGAGACTTCGCCCTCGTCAGGATCTTCCTCGCCCACCACCATACGGAAGAGCGTGGTCTTGCCCGCGCCGTTAGGCCCCACCAGCCCCACCTTCTCGCCGGGGTTCAGCTGAAAGGAGGCTTCGACGAAAATGAGTTGCTTGCCGTACTGCTTGTTAATGTTGGAAAAGGAAATCACAGGAAATACCAGGCTACCAGACCCGGGCGTCTGCAAGCCAGGTGGGGCAGGTTCGGTTGTAGTCTGTTGGTGCAGACATCTAGTGAGTAATGTGAATGCATCCCATCTGACGGTTCGTAACCTGCCCGACCAGCTGGCTGCGGCGCTGGAGCAGGAAAAGCTCAGGCGCGGAACATCCCTGAATCAGACGGTGATCGACCTGCTGGAACAGAGTTTGGGAGTGAAAGGGGTCCGCAGCAATGGCCTGTAGCGATTTGCGGGCACTTGGACTGAGGCGGAGCATCAGGAATTTTTGTCAGGAATTCAAGAGTTTGAGGTGATCGATCAGGATTTGTGAAAGTGAGTCGCTACTGGCTGGACGCGGTGGCTTATAGCCATTTCAAGCGAGGCGACCAAAAGATTGCGGAAATGCTGGACCGCGCGGAATGGATAGGGTTCCGGTAATTGTGATTGGGGAGTTGTGCGCAGGTTTTACGCAAGGCCGCCGATTGGCGGAAAACCTTGCCACACTTGACGAATTCCTCACGCTTCCTGTTGTGGAAATTTTGCCTGTTGATCGCCAGATAGCCGGGATCTTCGGAGAAATGATCTCGGATTTGCGGAGGGCTGGGCGACCGATTCCAGTCAATGACATTTGGATTGCCGCAACCTGTGCGCGCGCCGGGGCGACTCTGCTTACATGGGATGCTCACTTCCGAATGATTCCGCGCTGCGGGTCCATGATATTCAATTCTTCTCCCCGGCCGTCTTGATAGTGTGGGGAAGTGAAGATCCCGGACCTGGTTGTACTTTATGAGCACCCGGAGTGGCAGAAGCCACTTTTTGCCGCGCTGGAACGGCGGGGTGTTTCGTTTGAAGCTTTTGATCTGAAGCGGGCCTGCTTTGATCCGGATGCTGTTCCCCGGGCGAAGGTTTATTTTAACCAGGCGAGTCCCAGCGCTTATGTGCGCGGGAATACGCGTGCGGTGCCGCTTTGTTTGTCGCTGATGAGGTCCTTGGAACTGAGCGGAGCGCGGGTGCTCAACGGTTCGGGGGCGTTTGCGCTGGAATTGAGCAAGACGGCTCAGGGTGCCCTGATGCAGAAGCTGGGTGTCGATCATCCGAAGACCCTGGCGTTCAATGACCCGGAGGCGGCGCTGGCTGCCTGGACTGGCGGCTGGCCTGCCCTGCTGAAGCCGGAACAGGGTGGCAGCGGTGCCCGGATGTTCCTGTTGAACGAACCGGATGAGTTGCTGCGCACCTTGCGGGAGCGGCCTGAAATCT
Organism: Terriglobia bacterium; assembly: GCA_025363475.1. Taxonomy (GTDB): domain Bacteria; phylum Acidobacteriota; class Terriglobia; order Bryobacterales; family Bryobacteraceae; genus BOG-234. The sequence goes on along the minus strand of JANYDS010000024.1, from coordinate 36,122 downwards.
GGTTTCCCGACAATCTGCTCATGCTGCAGGAATACTTTCCAGTCGATCAGGCGAAGGGCATCGTGCGCATGGAATTTCTGGATGGCCAGTTGCTTTATGCGATGCGGGTGATCTCGCACGGGGCTTTCAATTTATGCCCGTCCGAAGTCTGCAATCCGGAATCCGGTGAAGGAGTTTGCGAGGTGCCGGAGGTCAAACCCGCTGCGCCTGTCGAGTTCTATCCGTATCCGGAAGTTCCCGCAGCCGCTGTCGAAGCAGGCATGAAACTGATGCACGCCGGAGGTCTCGACATCGGTGGCATCGAGTACCTGGAGGCCGCCGACGGACGCCTGATTTTCTACGATGTCAACGCCAATTCGAACCTGCGTGCGCCCATCGCCGCGGCTTTTGGATTCGATCCTTTTGAGCGTGTCGTCGATTGGCTGGAAGCTAAAATCCGAGGTTAGTGCGCGGCGGGTACAGGGCGCGGGACATGCAGAGTCATCAGGACCAGCGTCTCTTTGATTTCGCTGAACCAGTGCGCGGTGGCTTCGGGAACCACAATAAAATCACCCTTGGCGACGGGACGAGGTGTTCCGCCTTCGATGCCCGTGCCGGTTAGATTTGCCGGGTTGGTACGGGTCTCTTTAGTCAGTTTGCCGCCCGTGATCATCGTGGCTGAGCCCTCAATCACGTAGAAAACTTCGGCTTCGGTTTCGTGAACAGAGGCCGGACCCACGGATGCGCGGTATTCGAGATTGGCATTGTACGGTGCCAGCGAAAGGATTCGTTTGGTGATCTGGGGCTGCTCTTTGCGCTCGGCCCTGGCTTCGGCAATCAGCTTTTCCACGTCGGCGGCGGAAGAGAACAGCTTCGGGGCAGGGGGCACCTGCTGAGCCAGCAGCGACGCTGCGATCATGAGTCCAAGGAAAAGGCGCATGGTCAGGATGCTAACACAGATTCACGGGACCAGTCGACAAGCTCGCGGAGTCCCTTATCGACGGCCATTTGTGGTTGCCAGTCCAGCAGGTGGTGCGCTTTCGCGGTGCTGGCGATGAAAACTTTTTGGTCGCCGGTGCGTGCCGGGCCAGCCTCATAGCTGATGGCGAGGTCGTATTGCGAACGAAGGATTTCGAAGAGTTCGAGCAGCGACAGACTCGATTCCACGCCGCCTCCGATGTTGAACGCTTCACCCCAGGCCGGGCTGTCCGCGGGCAGCCGTGCGATTTTTTCGAAGCATCCGCAGAGGTCTGAAACATGGAGCAAATCCCGAACCTGTTTGCCTGTTCCACTGGTGCGGAAGGGCTGTTTTTCTACGCCTATACGAACAAAATACGCCACCCAGCCCTGGTCTTCCGACGCGTACTGATGACCACCGTAGATGCTGGACTGACGCAAGGCAATCGTCTTCAACCCGTAGATTTTGTGGTAATCCCGGACGTATTGATCGGCTGCGCCCTTGGAACAGGAGTAGCCGCCATGTAGGTCTATGGGCAACGTTTCGGGCAGCCCGTGCGGGTAGGCGGGAAGGGAATAGCGGGTGTCAGATTCGTCAGTCTGCAATGTGCTCAAAGCGCCGTAGACTTTGTTGGTGCTGGCGTAGATGAGCGCCGCCTGCGGAGCGTGCTGCCGCATAGCTTCAAGAATGTTGAACGTACCCAGCGCATTGGTGTCGAAATCATAGCGGGGGTCTTTGATGGATTCGACCAGCGACACCTGACCGGCCAGGTGGAGGATTACGTCAACATCCGAATGGGCGGCGAATGTGGCATCCACCGGATCGCGGTGCCGGACATCGAGAAACGAAACATTGAGGCCGCACTGGCTGGCCAGAAACGCCTGATTCCGCAGGCTGCCGAGCCGGTGGAAGTTATCGGTAACTATGCAATTTTCACCCGCCTCTATCAGGCGTTTCGCGGCGTTGGTACCGATGAACCCGGCACCACCCGTGATCAGCCACTTCATGTCTTATTAAGAAAAGCCTCGACGCTGGCGCGATATTCGGCGCTTTCCAGCAACCCTTCGCGCAATTTGGCACCAATCTTACCCGCTGTTTCCCAGTCGCAGCCGCGAATCTGGCGCGCGTATTCAAGCCCCGAACTGAGGGCGGTGCCGCTGTAGCCCGCGATTTGTTTTCCCAGTTCCAGAGCCCGGACCAGCGGGATAATGGCGACCTCATGGATCAGGCCATACTGTTCGGCCTGATGCGCGTTGAACTCGCGTCCGGAAAGACTAAGTTCCACCGTGCGTCGCTCGCCGATAGCCATTTCGACGGCGCGAAAAATCAGCACAGGCCACAGACCAATCCGGATTTCGGTGAGGCCGAAGCGGGCATCAGGGTGCGCGATAGCGATGTGCGCGTTGGCGACAAGGCCGGTTCCTCCCGCCAGTGCCGCGCCCTGTACTGCGGCAATGAGCGGCTTGTGCAGCCGGTTGATGGTGCTGTAGAGGCGTTCGTGGATCTCTGCCAGCGCCACGGGGTCAGCCGTCAGGGAATCCTTGAGATCCATGCCTGCGCAAAACGCCGGTCCGTTGCCGGAGAGGACGATAGCCCCGGTGCCTGGGTCAGCATCGGCGGCATCCAGAGCAGCGACCAGGTCAGTGCAGAGCTGGGTGTTGAGGGCGTTGCGCTTTTCCGGTCGGTTGAGCGCGATATGGCAAACGCGGCCATGCTGCGTGGTGAGAATCACAGAAGCTCCAGGGCGAGCGCAACTGCTCGCGGACGATGCAGGGTTACTTCGAGTGCCTGCGTTAAGACGGCGCGCGAGTCGCTGGGATTAATGATGGCATCGCAGTGGCCGCGGGCTGCGGCGTACTTCGCATCGAGCCAGCGCTCGTAATCGGCGCGGGTTTTATCGATGGATTCGGCGAGTTCAGGCGGGATGGGTTCACCCGCCTTTTTGAGCCGGTCCAGTTCCACGGAGAAGAGCGCTTTGACGGCGGAATCGCCTTCCATGACGCCGATGCGGGCGGTGGGCCAGCTGAAGGTGAAGTTGGGGTCGAAACCCTGTCCGGCCATGGCGTAGTAGCCCGCGCCGCTGGCGTGGTTGATGGTGAGGATGATGCGCGGCACGCTGGCCGTAGACATGGTTTCCACCATCTCCGCACCCGCGCGGATAATGCCGCCACTTTCGGCTTCCGAGCCAATCATGAAACCGGAAACATCCTGAATGTAGATGATCGGAGTACCGGCACGCTCGGCTGCGTCAACGAAATACGCGGCTTTACGGGCGCTTTCGGTGTAAATGATGCCGCCGATCCGGGGGCGCAGGAAGCCGCGGCGGTTGGCGATCAAAGCGACCGGATGGCCGTTCAGGCGGGCATTGGCGCAGAGCAGTTCGGGGGCGAATTCGGGCTGGAATTCGATGAAATCGTCGCGGTCGAAGATGCGTTCCAGCACGTCTTCCATGCGGTAGGGAAGGCGGTGATCCGGGGGCAGGATTGCAGCGATATCGTCAGCGGCTTCGGCTGGTTCAGTGCCTGTCGGCTGGGGCAGCGGTGCAGGCATTTGCCGGAAGCGCGTACGGATCATGGCGAGGCATTCTGCATCATCTTTAGCCGCGTAATGGGCCACACCACTGGTGGCATTGTGCAGGTGCGCGCCGCCGAGTGATTCCTGATCGATAGTCTGCCCGGTTGCGCCCTTCACCAGATTGGGTCCGCCAAGACCCATAAAGCTGGTCTTTTCCACCATGATGATCACGTCGCTCAGGGCCGGCAGGTATGCGCCACCGGCGATGCAGGGACCCATGACGGCGGCAATCTGCGGAATGCGGAGTTTGCGGCGCATCAGCGAGTTATAGAAGAATATTCGGCCCGCGCCGTACTGCCCGGGGAAGATGCCGTCCTGATAAGGGAGGTTTACGCCGGCGGAATCCACCAGATAGACGATGGGAATGCGATTGCGCATGGCGATTTCCTGCGCGCGCAGAATCTTGGTGATGGTTTCAGGCCACCAGGAACCGGCTTTTACCGTGGCGTCATTGGCGACGACAACTGCCGGTCGGCCTTCGATCTTGCCGATGCCTGTGACTACGCCTGCTGCCGGTGCCTGGCCGTCGTAAAGGTCGTAGGCGATGAGCAGGCCAATTTCAAGGAAGTGCGCGCCCGGGTCAAGCAGGCGTGTGATTCGTTCGCGGGCCGTGAGTTTGCCTGCGCTGTGTTGCTTGTCGATTTTCTTTGGCCCGCCACCTTCGCGCAATCTGTCTTCGAGCAGTCGGAGGGTTTCGGGCATCTAACTCGTTTTACCAGATTCGCTTGATTCCGTAAGCGTCGAAGGCCGGATCGCAGGAAACGACGGAGAGTTTTTCTTCCTGCGCCTGGGTGATGAGCAGACGGTCAAAGGGATCGCCGTGGTGGCGGGGCAGGGAAGCGCAACGCATGATCTGGCGGAAACTGATCTCCAGCTGCTCGAAGCCATTGAGTTGCATCTGGTCTGCCAGCCAGCGGTCAGGCACGCCGGGCAGACGCAGTTTGTTGAGGCTGACTTTGATGGCGATTTCCCAAAAGCTCACAAAGCTGACGAAGCAATCCTGCTCCTTCATGACCTTGCGAGCTTTGGGAGAAAGCTCCGGGCTGTCCTGACACCACCACAGGAAGGCGTGTGTGTCGAGGAGGACTGGCAATTACATGTACTCCGCGAAATCAGCGAGCGGCGCGTCGAAATCGGGAGACATCCAGATTCCTTTACCGGTGCCCGGCATCCGCGTGGCCGGTTTGATGGCCACGATTTTGACCACGGGCCGGTTTTCCTTCGTCACGATTACCGATTCCCCGAGCATCGCTTTTTGCACGAGTTCAGAAAAATGGGCTTTGGCATCGGCGAGTTGATAAGACTCAATCATCATGGTCATATTATATGACTAGTACAAAAGGTTATGCAACTGCCGTAACAGCAATGGCTTTGGCAGCAATACCCATAACGGCGCGGAGTTCATCTTCAAGGCGTTGAGCCATCTCTGGATGCTCCTTGAGGTAGACCCGGGCGTTTTCGCGACCCTGGCCGATCCGTTCCCCGCGATAGCTAAACCAGGACCCGGATTTTTCCAGAACGTTCTTGTTGACACCGAGGTCAATCAGATCACCTTCGCGCGAGGCTCCTTCGCCATAGAGAATATCGAATTCGGCCTCCTTGAAGGGCGAGGCGACCTTGTTCTTTACGATCTTGACGCGGGTGCGGTTGCCGATGATGCTCTCGCCGTCTTTAATGGCGGAAATGCGGCGGATGTCGATGCGGACTGAGCAGTAGAACTTCAATGCCCGGCCACCGGTGGTGGTTTCAGGGCTGCCGAACATGACGCCGATCTTCTCACGGATCTGATTGATGAAGATCAGGCAGGTGTTGGTGCGGGAAACGACTCCGGTAAGTTTACGCAGGGCCTGAGACATGAGGCGGGCATGCAGGCCCATGTGACTATCGCCCATTTCGCCTTCGAGCTCGGCCTTAGGGACCAGTGCCGCAACCGAATCGATTACGACCAGATCGACGGCACCACTTTGAATGAGTGCGGCCGTGATTTCAAGCGCCTGTTCGCCCGTATCGGGCTGGGAAATGAGCAGGTTGTCGATATCGACGCCAAGCTTGCGGGCGTACTGCGGGTCGAGGGCATGTTCGGCATCGATAAAGGCCGCGACTCCGCCCAGCTTCTGCGCCTGAGCGATCACCTGAAGCGTCAGGGTAGTTTTGCCGGAAGACTCCGGACCAAAGATCTCGACGACGCGGCCACGGGGCAGGCCACCGACGCCCAGCGCGGCGTCTACCGAGAGACAGCCGGTGGAAATAACCGCGACGGGAACGGCGTTATCTGACCCCAGGCGGAGTACGGTTCCCTTGCCAAACTGCTTGTCCATCGCCACCAGGGCGAGGTCGATTGCTTTGCGTTTTTCCAGTTCTGTCATGTGGCTCCCGCAACCAGAGTGCGCGGAGCCAGGAAAAATTCTCAGTCTTCGTCTTGTCTCAATGCGGCAATCACGCCCATGTCTTCGAGAGTAGTGACATCGCCTTTCACGTCTCCACCGGCGGCCAGTTCCCGCAGAAGACGGCGCATGATTTTGCCGCTGCGGGTTTTGGGGAGCGCGTCAGTGAAACGAATATCGTCAGGTTTGGCCAGCGACCCGATCTCTTTGCCAACCCAAGCCCGCAGTTCAGCCTTGAGTTCTTCGGAAGTTTCCAGCCCGGCCTGCAGCGTGACAAAGGCAGCGATGGCCTGACCTTTAATTTCATCGGGGCGTCCCACTACGGCTGCTTCGACGACTTTGGGATGTGCAACCAGAGCCGATTCCACCTCCATCGTGCTGAGGCGATGGCCGGAAACGTTGATCACATCATCGACGCGGCCCATGATCCAGATGTAGCCATCGGCATCCTGCCGGGCACCGTCGCCTGTGAAATAGACGCCGGGGATTTGCGACCAGTAAGCCTCTTCATAACGCGCGGGGTCGTTATAGATGGTGCGCAGCATCGAGGGCCAGGGCTTCTTGATGATGAGGTAACCGCCGGAACCTGCCGGCACGGGCTCGCCTTCACGCGTGACCACTCCAACGCTGATACCCGGCAGCGGCTTCGTGCAGGAACCAGGTTTGGTGGGGGTGGCACCGGGGATGGGGCTGATCATACACGCACCGGTTTCGGTTTGCCACCAGGTATCCACGATAGGGCAGCGGTCATGCCCGATGATGCTGCGGTACCACATCCAGGCTTCGGGATTGATGGGTTCACCCACGCTGCCGATGAGGCGCAGACTCTTCAAGGAATGACGAGCGGGCCAGCGTTCGCCGAGGCGCATGAAGGCGCGGATGGCCGTAGGAGCGGTGTAGAAAATGGTGACCTTGTGGCGGTCAATCATTTCCCAGAAACGGTCCGGCTGCGGGAAGGTGGGGTTGCCTTCATACATCACCACGGTGGCACCGTTTTGCAGCGGACCGTAGACGATATAAGTGTGGCCGGTTACCCAGCCGATGTCAGCAGTACACCAGAAAATATCTTCATCGCGAAGGTCGAAAATCCACTGCGTGGTGGCGTAAGTTGACACGGAATAACCACCCGTGGTGTGTAGAATTCCCTTGGGTTTCCCGGTGGTGCCGGAAGTGTAGAGCAGGAAGAGCGGATGCTCGGAATCGACGGGTTCGGCCGGGCAATCGTCAGAGGCGTTGGCCATCAGTTCATGCCACCAGTGGTCGCGGCCGGGGACCATCTTCTGCTCGGTTTTGCTGCGCTGATAGACCAGAACGCTGTGGACGGAAGGGCACTGCGGCAGCGCTTCATCGACGATGGGTTTGAGGCGGATTTCGGCCCCGCGTCTGTATGACCCGTCCTGCGTGATGACGGCGGCGCATTGCGCGTCATTGATGCGGTCTATCAGGGCTTGGGGCGCGAAGCCGCCAAAGATTACGGTATGGGGAGCGCCGATGCGGGCGCAGGCGAGCAGGGCGATGGCGAGTTCCGGACTCATACCCATATAGATGGCCACGCGGTCGCCTTTTTTAACGCCCAGGGACTTTAGGACGTTGGCACACTTTGAGACTTCGGAGTGGAGTTGCTGATAGGTGAGCGTGCGGACTTCGCCAGGTTCACCTTCCCAGATAATGGCGGCTTTATTTTTGCGCCAGGTGGTGAGGTGACGGTCGAGGCAGTTGTGCGAGAGGTTGAGCTTGCCGCCGGTGAACCATTTGGCATGGGGGCAGTCCCATTCGAGGACTTTGGTGAAGGGCTCAGACCAGTCGAGTTCCTTAGCGATTCGGCCCCAGAAGGCTTCGGGGTCGCGGTCGGCCTCGGCGTAGAGCGCGTCGTATTCCGCCATGGATTTGATGCGGGCCTGGGCGGAGAACGCTGGGGGCGGGGGGAAGACCCGCTGTTCGTTGAGGGTGGACTGGATATCGGTTGATTCGTGTGCCATCGGGATCACAGTCATCATAATCCAGGGGTACTAACTAGTGATGTCCACGAGCGAGTAATTCAATGGGGTTCGGAGATACGCCTTCGTCTGCCGTGCCGGATGTGAAGGACTATCACAGCGTCACCGTCGACCGTAAACAGCACTCTGTAATGGTGGGGCTTGCGTCCATAGACCATCTGGCGAACTTCAAAAGAAACTCCGCAACTTCCGGTGCCTGTGGACACCGTCGCGGAAATTCGGCGAGGGAAGGAATCGCGTCTTTAAAATTCCGGAACCAGCGCAGGCCGGTTTCTCCTGCTTCCCGTGCAAGCAACCATTCCAGAATCAGATCCAGGTCGTATTTTGCTTCTTCGGAATATTCAACGCGGAAGGGCATGCTTCAAGCGCAGTTCTTCAAAGACGGTTTCGGCGGGCTGAGTGCGCCCCGCCCTGAAGTCGGCGTATCCCCGCTTGATACTTTCGACGGTTTCCAGATAATGCTGCTCGTCTCCCTCCAGCCATGCTGCGAGGGCGTCGTCGGCGGCAGTAGCGGCGTCCTGGCCGTGCCGGCGGGCATAGTCGTCAAGCTGGGCTTTGCGTTCAGCGGTCACGGGAATCGTTTCCATTGGCATCAAGTACGTCGATATTGTTAATTTAGCACCGGTTTGACGAGTCCGAAATCGCGGGAGTGAATTGAGTAGCCGGTGCCCGCATCTTCCCTCACTTGCCAGGCCTCTTGTTCGACAAAGGCCGCAATAGCCTCGGAATTGCAAACTGCGATCACGGAACTCGATTCTGGCCGGGCGATCAGCCACGAAAAGGCGGCTTCCTGGTTGAAATCCTGGGGAACCGCTGAGGAGCAAAACCGGCCCCGATGAAGGTTGTCTGGTCGCCGAAAGCCATCAGTCATCTGGTTGCGATCCGGCGATATATCGCAAGGGATTCCGATGCGACCACAGCTCTTGTTGCGGCCCGAATTCTGGACGCTCTCGACACTCTGGCTACGCAGCCTCAAATGGGGCGCCCTGGTCGCTTGCCCGGAACCAGAGAAATGGTGGTGACCGGGACACCGTACATCGTTCCCTATCGTGTCCGCCATGACTGGCTGGAACTGCTGGCAGTATTTGACGGCAGGCGCAACTGGCCCCAAAAACTTGCGTAAACGCCGTCGCCTGGTAACATTAGGCCAGTACTGCTCTTTTCACGCCTGATGGCAATTGGTCTTCCCAAATCGCTGGACTGTTTCCAGACGTACTCCGTCAAGACCTTTGTGTCCGATCTGATCGCCGGCGTAACCGTAGGACTGGTCGCACTCCCGCTGGCGATGGCTTTTGCCATATCCTCCGGCCTCTCTCCCCAAACAGGTATCTACACTGCTGTAATTGCCGGCTTCCTGATCTCGGCCCTCGGCGGGTCAAGGGTTCAGATTGGCGGACCCACCGGCGCATTCGTTGTCGTGGTTTCTTCAATCGCCGCAAAATACGGTTTCGACGGCCTGCTGATTTGCACCATAATGGCGGGGGTGATTCTGGTGGTAATGGGCCTCACCGGCACCGGCGCTGCGGTGAAATTCATCCCGCGACCCATCATTATCGGCTTCACGAACGGCATCGCTCTGCTGATCGCAAGCACGCAACTGCGTGATTTCTTCGGCCTAAATATGGCAATTGTGCCAAGTGATTTTCTACCGCGCATGCAAGCTCTGGCGGCGCATGCCTCGTCCCTTTCCTGGCAGGCGACCGCCGTTGCAGGGTTGGCGTTATTGACGCTGGTCGTGTTCCGGTTGTTCCGGCCCGCAATCCCTGCCTCCGTCGGAGTGCTGATCCTGGCCACCGGCGCAGTCAGCCTGCTGGGGATTCCCGTGGAAACGATCGGGTCGCGATTTGGAAGTATTCCGGCTGGTTTTCCGCCGTTCCATGCGCCTGTGATCCATTGGGGAAATCTGGGAAATTTGTTTACTCCGGCACTGACTATCGCCATGCTCGGGGCCATTGAATCGCTCATGTCCGCCGTCGTGGCGGACCGGATGATCGGCGATACGCACAACCCCAATGTGGAGCTGGTGGCGCAGGGTGTCGCGAATATGGTGGCTCCGTTCTTTGGCGGAATTCCGGCAACGGGCGCGATAGCGCGGACTGCAACCAATGTGAAATCCGGCGCGAAGACGCCTGTAGCGGGGATGATCCACGCGCTGGTGCTGCTAATGATTCTGCTTTTCGCCGCACCCCTCGCCAGGTTTATTCCCCTTTCCGTGCTGGCTGCGATTCTGCTGATGGTGGCGTGGAACATGGGCGAATGGCTGGAAATCCCGAAGCTGTTCAAACTGCCAAAATCTGATATCGCAGTGTGGGCGATCACGTTCCTGCTGACTGTGTTCGCGGATCTATCGGTGGCCGTTGAGGTGGGCATGATCATCGCCGCGCTCACGTTCATCCAGCGCGTTACTGCTGGAACCACGGTTACTGAAGTAACACCTGAAGACGTTGATACCGGGCGCGCTCACGTGTTGCAGGACAAACTGGTGCCACCCTATGTCGCCGTGTTCCGCATTCACGGGCCCTTTCTATTTGGCTCGACGGACAAGATCAACGAGATTCTGGACCGGATCGAAGACCTGCCGGAAATTGTGGCGCTGCGGTTACGCAACATGACGGCGATTGATGGGACGGGCCTGCTGGCGCTGGAAGATCTGGCCACTGAACTCAAGGCGTCGAATCGGGTGATGATTGTGTGCGGGGCGCGGGCGCAGCCGGCGGCGATGATGCATGACGCCCATTTTGAGGACGTTGTGGGGCGGGACAATATTTGTCCGAATGTGGAAAGTGCGCTGGAGCGCGCCGAGGCGTTACATCGCGGGGTGGTAACCGCACGAGCGGTTTAAGAATAAGGGCCGATGTCCCAGCCGAAGGTTTTCAGCAGGAAGGCCTGAACTTTTTCAATAAATGAGTTCAAGAATGTTTTCCCGTTTAGCGCGGTCAATAACCAGAGTAGCCGACCTGAATCGCCGATTACATACGGGAAATATTAATACAAGCGGATGCGGTACTGGTACTACCGCGTGAGGGGGTCTTCGATCCACGGTGGCGTGGCATGGATGAGCGCAGCCAGCTCCGGTTCGATCCCGGCCACACACTGTTTCATATCCCAGGCAATTTCGCGATAACTGAAATGCCCTTTCACCGCACTGCGCACTCTTGAGATGTATTCGACTTCTGCAAAATCCATCTTGAAGAGAAAGCGCGAGCGGGCACCAAACGGCAGCAGATATTGGCGACCTGGGTCGGGCAGCGCCTGCATCATCGCCAACGCTGAATCCATCGCGCCGCGATAGAGGGTTTCCGCGCCGGCATCCAGCAGCAGGGCAGGGACGTCATAACCGTGCTTCCCCGAATAGGACTGGCGGTACTGGTGGCAGCGGCGGTGGCGGTGCATATCGCGGTAGGCCCCGATGTCGATGAGCATGTCGAAACAATACTGGCCACCGCGAAAGCCGCGCAGCAGGTCGTCCCGCTGGCCTCGGGACCGCGTGGCAACGTCCAGGACTTCAGCCTGGCGCTCGCGACTCCAGCCGCTCACCGTCTCATAAATCGCGCGGAATGGATGCTCGCAGACCGGGTAGAGCAGTGTCGCCACGATTTCGGCCAGAGTATCCGCAGGTTTTAGCAACTCGACCCGAGGCGATTCGAGCGCGGGAACGCTAAGGTTTTGTGCAGCCCAGAGCGCCAGATCCGCCTGAGACTGGCGCAGGTATTCATCCGGCTCGGCGTGGCGCGCCAGGGTGGGTGCCAGAGGTTCACAATCCTGGTCGTTCCACAAGCATTCCGGGGGCGCGGCGCAGGCTTGCGAAACTTCCTCGCCCAGTTCGCGCAACTCAGCAAATTCCGACACACGCAGGCGCTTAATCTGCTTTTCCAAAGTGCGAATACTGGTGACCTGGCCGACGCTGGTAGGGATGCCCCAAAAAAGCAGATAGCGCGCAACGTCAAACGCACGGGCAGCGATGTTGCGTCCGTATACGGCAGGCTTCATGTCCTCAGGGCGGGGAAGTGTCACGGTGAGGTGCTCGCGAACTTTTTCGTGTACTTCGCTATACGTCCCCAGCAAGCTTTCGGCCGTGGTCGAATACTGCGAGGCCTGCTCCGGTGTCAGTTCCGGTGGCGTGATGAAACCCGACTGGGAAAAATCCTGATAACGCGAAGAGCGCGCCTGGCCATCCCACAGCACCTCATCTTCAATCTCACTGGCGGCAATTTCGCTCACGCCTTCAAAACAAAGCACCGTATGGCCAAGGTCAGCAATGGACTGGTGGCCGTACTGGAAATAAAAGCTTTCAAGAAATTGCTGAGAGTTGTGAGAGCGCACCCAGTCAACCGATTCTCGGATGGAATCGGCAGAACGGCTGTACCGCGCCAGCGCATAGGCGCTGCGTTCCGGCGGCATCGGAGCGACAGTAACGACACGTTTCTTCAAACGGCTATCATAACGTTTGGCACTTACAATCCGAATAAAACGCCTGCACCCCTCAGCTCTGGTTCCGCGCTACGCACATAGTCCGGAGGAAGATGCAGGCATGGACTTGCACAGCGTAGAGTCCGTGAACATTGGGCCGGGCGAAACGAAGCTGGTGGCGACGGGCCTCGCGATTGAACTGCCGCCAGGATATGAGGCGCAGGTTCGTCCCCGCAGCGGCCTGGCTTTGAAGTACGGAATCACGCTCCCGAACAGCCCGGCGACGATTGATCCTGGCTATCGCGGTGAGATCAAAGTGATTTTGCACAACCTGGGGCGCCAGCTGTTTGAGGTTCAGCCGGGCGAGCGTATTGCGCAGATGGTGATTGCCCGTTATGAGGCTGTCGAATGGGAAGAGGCCGAGCTTTCGGAATCACAACGCGGCGAGGGCGGCTTCGGGTCTTCCGGCCGCTTTTAATTATTAGGCGTGACCGGTGCGTTCAACTGACGCATCGCGTTCCACCATTCGGTGACGCGGGGCCGGTAGTGGGCGATAACGTAGAAGGAGTTTGTTTGCGGCCTCTGCCTTGTTTGGCACCGGGGCCATGGCCCAGCACGAAGAGCATCAGGCGAAGCCGGGCGCGCCGGAAAGCCAGATGGCCGGAATGGCCACGCCAGACATGATGGCGTCCCAGGCGCAGACTGCAAAACTTCTGGATCAGCTCAATAAGAGCTTCGCCGCCATTGAGGGCGAGAAGAATAATGGCGCGCGGAAAGGTGCCAGCCATACCGGGCCTTAACAGCTTCCCCTAATCGTCCGAACTCGATTCCGAAACCTTCAACACAGCCAGGAAAGCTTCCTGCGGAATATCCACGCGACCCACACGCTTCATCCGCTTCTTGCCTTCCTTCTGCTTCTCCAGCAACTTCCGTTTACGCGAAATATCGCCGCCATAGCACTTCGCAATCACATTTTTTCGAATCGCCGAAATCGTTTCCCGCGCCACAATCTTCGAACCAATTGCAGCCTGTAAAGCAATTTCAAACATCTGTCGCGGAATCAGCTTGCGCATCCGCTCAATCAGCGTCTTGCCGCGTTCAAAAGCAAAATCCCGATGCACAATTAACGAAAGCGCATCCACCGGCTCGCCCGCAATTAACACATCCAGCCGAACCATCGGTGACACACGAAACCCGGCCAGATGATAATCGAGCGACGCATACCCTCGCGAAGCGCTCTTCAGCCGGTCATAGAAATCCAGCACAATCTCATTGAGCGGCATCTCATACAGCAGCATCACCCGGCCCGCGCCAATATATTCGAACTTCTTCTGCACGCCGCGCTTTTCTTCCAGCAGCGCCAGAATCCCGCCCAGATACTCTTCCCGCGTTATCACACTGGCATCGATGATCGGCTCTTCAATCGTCTTGATCGAAGACGGATCCGGAAATTTTGTTGGATTATCCACCTGGATAATTTCATCCCGGGTGTTGGTAATCCGGTAGCGCACACCGGGCGCTGTAGTAATCAGATCAATGTTGAACTCGCGTTCCAAACGCTCCTGCACAATCTCCAGATGCAGCAGTCCCAGAAATCCGCAGCGAAAACCAAACCCGAGAGCGACAGAATTTTCCGGTTCAAAACTCATCGCGCTGTCGTTCAACCGCAGTTTCTCCAGCGCGTCCCGCAGCAAACCATGCTCGTGCGATTCCACCGGATACAGCCCGGCGAAAACCATGGGCTTAATCTCTTCAAACCCAGGCAGCGCTTCCGTCGCCGGGTTCGCAACGGTGGTGATGGTGTCGCCAATCTTGGCATCGCCAACGTTCTTGATATTCGCGTAAATATAGCCGACTTCGCCCGCCACAAGTTCCTGCGTGGGAATCGCTTTCGGCGACTGATACCCTACGCCTTCCACGTTGAACTGTTCGCCATTTGACCACAACTTGATCCGTTCGCCCAGCGCGATCTTGCCATCTAAGATACGCGCCAGAATAATCACGCCGCGATAGGCATCAAACCAGGAATCAAAAATCAGCGCGCGCAGCGGAGCATCCGGATTTCCCCGTGGCGGAGGCACCCGCTTCACCACCGATTCCAGAATCTCGTGAATCCCAATCCCCTGTTTCGCGCTGCACAGCACCGCGTCCGTGGCATCAATGCCAATCACTTCTTCAATCTGTTCACGTACACGTTCCGGCTCCGCAGCCGGCAGGTCAATCTTATTGATGACGGGAATGATTTCAAGATTATGGTGCAGCGCCAGATAAGTATTCGCCAGCGTCTGCGCTTCCACGCCCTGCGACGCATCCACCACCAGCAGCGCGCCTTCACACGCCTGCAGACTGCGCGACACTTCGTAGGAAAAATCGACGTGGCCGGGCGTATCGATCAGGTTGAGCTGATACAAGTGGCCGTCATCGGCCTTGTAATCAAGGCGCACGGCGTGGGCTTTGATGGTGATGCCGCGTTCGCGCTCAAGGTCCATCGAATCCAGCACCTGAGCCATCATTTCCCGCTGAGAAAGCGCGCCTGTTGTCTCCAGCAGGCGGTCGGCAAGGGTGCTTTTGCCGTGGTCAATGTGAGCGATAATCGAGAAATTTCGTATGAATTCGGGGACCATGCGGTAAGATGAGGCTGAATCCTGATTGTCCCATAACGTCCTTCCATGCGTATCGAAAGGCCGTATCTAAAGGTTGATGAGCGAACATACAAACCAGAGTTTTGACGCGGAAATGCAAGCGGGCGGCTTTCGTTTTGCCGTCGTCGCGAGCCGTTTCAACAGTTTCGTTACCGAACAGCTGTTGTCCGGCGCACTTGCTGCGCTCAAACAGCAGGGTGCTGATATGGCGCAGGTGGACGTGGTCCGCATACCCGGAGCGTGGGAGTTGCCCATCACGGTTCGCGCCCTTGAACACCGCAAATATGACGCCATCATCTGTCTTGGTGCCGTCATCAAAGGCGATACGCCTCATTTCGATTACGTGGCGGGCGAGGCTTCGCGCGGCTTGTCTGCGGAGTCGCTGCGTATGGGCGTGCCCATCGCTTTCGGGCTTCTCACCACGAACACTTTAGAGCAGGCAACGGATCGCGCGGGCGGGAAACATGGCAATAAGGGTTTTGACTCCGCCATGACTGCCATTGAAATGGTGAATTTGTTGCGGAAACTGCGGGCTCAGGCCTAAATGGCACGCCATCGCGCGCGCCGCCAGGCGCTTCAATTGTTATTCCATTGGGACCTTCGAAGACTCGGCCCCGACGCCCCTCCAGATGAAGAAGAAATTTCCCTTGACCGCATTATTCGCGGTTATTATGATTCGCTGCTGGTGAGCGAGGAAACCCTGGCCCATCCTGCTGCTGATGAATTTGCCGTTGCTTTATTTCGCGGCGTAGTCGGCGATGTGAAGAAGGTTGACGAGCACATTACCCGCGCCGCCGAACACTGGCGCATCGCCCGTATGCCCGCAGTGGACCGCAACATCCTCCGGCTCGCCGTTTATGAAATGCTGCGCACCGAAACACCAGCCGCCGTTGCGATTGATGAAGCGCTGGAACTCGCCCGCCAATTTTCAGGCGAAGAGTCTGTGCATTTCATCAATGGTGTTCTTGATGCCGTGCGGCGCGAACTCCCCGCGCCCGCGCCCCGCCCTGCGGAGTAGAAGTGGCGCGAATCCTTGCCATTGAAAGCTCCTGCGATGAAACGGCCGCTGCCGTTATAGAAGATGAAGTTCGTGTCCTCTCATCCGTCGTCGCCAGTCAACTTCCCGTACATGGAAAATACGGTGGCGTGGTTCCGGAACTTGCATCGCGTGAACACCTGCGGTCCATCGTTCCCGTGACGCGCGAAGCCCTTCAACAAGCCGGGCTGAACTGGGGCGATCTGGACGGCGTAGCCGCAACTTACGGCCCCGGCCTCGCCGGATGCCTGCTGGTCGGCCTCACTTACGCCAAAGCAATTTCACTGGCTGCGGGCATCCCGTTCATCGGTGTAAATCATATAGAAGGGCACATCCACGCCGTCATTCTGGAAGCCCGCCAGCGCGGCACCCCGGTGGAACTCCCCGCACTCGCGCTCGTCGTCAGCGGAGGCCACACGCATCTGTTTCAAGCCGCCGCTGACCGTTCCTACCGCCTGCTGGGCAAGACACGCGATGACGCTGCGGGCGAGGCTTTCGATAAAGTGGGCAAGCTGCTGGGCTTCGGTTATCCCGGCGGCCCGGTGGTTGACCGGATCGCCGTCTTTGGCGACCCCCGCGCCGTCAAATTCACGGCCGTGCGCATGAAAGGCAACGCGCTCGACTTCAGCTTCAGCGGCATCAAGAGCGCCGTTCTGCGCTGGGTGGAAAGCCATGACATGGTGGAAGAAATTGCCGCGCGCAAGCTACTTGTCAAGGAACGCGGTCAACCGAGTCTCGATGAATTCCTCGCCCTCACACCGCAGCGAACCCGCGATCTGGTGGCCAGCTTTCAGCGCACGATTGTTGCCGAGTTGCTCAACCATGCGCTCGAAGCGGTTGATGCTAATCCCGACTTCCGTTCTCTTGTCGTCTCGGGCGGCGTCGCGTGCAATACCGGACTCCGCGCGGCCGTTACAGAGGCATCGGTCGGCCTGCCCGTTTATTTTCCTTCAACCGCGCTTTCCACAGATAATGCGGTCATGATCGCAGCCGCGGCATTCCCAAAATTCCTGCGTGGCGAATTTTCGCCGTTCACCCTCTCGGCTCTGCCCAATCTCGCGCTGGCATGAAACCGGGAGACAATAGCCGAATGCGCATCGCGCTCATCTCAGATATCCACGGCAACGCTCTCGCCCTTGAAGCGGTGCTCGCAGACATTGTAAAAACCGGTGCCGATGAAATCATCTGCCTCGGTGATGTTGCCACCCTGGGACCGGACCCCTGTGCCGTCATGGCGGTTATACGCGCCCGCTGCTTGCGCTGCATCATGGGTAATCACGATGAATTCCTGCTGGTTCCCGACATGATTCTTGGCTACAACCAGATGCAGGCCATCGTGGATGCGGTGGACTGGTGCCGTGACGTGCTGACTTCCGATGATCTCGATTTCATTCGTACGTTTGAACGCGAAATGGAGATACCGCTCGGCAATGATGCCAGCCTGCTGCTCTTCCACGGCTCACCCCGGTCGCACATGGAAATGATTCTCGCCAC
Source organism: Terriglobia bacterium (assembly GCA_025363475.1). Taxonomy (GTDB): domain Bacteria; phylum Acidobacteriota; class Terriglobia; order Bryobacterales; family Bryobacteraceae; genus BOG-234. The sequence continues at coordinate 18,648 of JANYDS010000024.1, read as the reverse complement.
TACGCCGGTGGACGAACTGGATGCGATGCTCGCCGGCAAACAGGCGGCGGTTATGGCGGGCGGTCACACCCATGTCCAAATGCTGCGCCAGCACAAAGGGCAGTTAGTGGTGAATGCGGGCAGCGTAGGTATGCCGTTTCGTCAGGACGTCACAGCCGGCCCGCCGCAGATCCTCGCTCATGCTGAATACGCGACCGTCGAGGTTCACAATGGCGCGACCCATGTGCAGTTGCACCGCGTGCCGCTGGACCGCAAGGCCTTGCATGACGCGGCTGCGGCCAGCGCCAACCCTATGCGCGGAATGCTTACCGTTCAGTACGCCTGACGGCTATTACTTCCAAATACTCTGAGGGTACGAGAGTTCGGCCCTTGCTGGCCTGGTTATCAGCGGCCCAGAGTTGGATCAGATCCCGTTCATAAGCCTCTTGCCCGGCGGCATCCAGACGGGAAAACGCGACCTTCGTTGGTCCGAAGAATTCGCGAAACAAACCCACTACTTCACGTGGCGTAAATTCATAATCGAAAATCGCCATCTGACGGGTGCACCGGATATCAGATGCATACGGCCCCAGTCGATCCTGCACCATAGCCTCATCGCCCCACTGTACTGGTGCCGGAACGCCTTTTGGCGGAGGAATGTACTTGCTGCCGAGCGAGAACATCTTGCCGGTAAATCCCTGCGGAGTCCAGTTCGCCATGGCGATTCGTCCGCCCGGTTTGCACACCCGCGCCATCTCGCTGGCCGCGACTTCCGGACGCGGTGCGAACATGGCTCCAAACATCGTCATCACGACGTCGAACTCGCCGTCGGGAAAGGTCAGCCGTTCGGCATCGCCTTCGACGAAATTGATGTCGAGGCCTTCTGACGCCGCACGAATCCGCGCCTGTTCGAGGAGGTTCGGAGCGATATCAAGGCCGGAAACCCGGGCACCCGCACGAGCGGCGGGCAGCGCCAGATTCCCCGTCCCACACGCCACATCCAGCACCCGCATCCCAGGCTTCAGGTCGAGCCGCGCCACGAACTCCGCCGCGCAGGTTTCGATGTACCGGGCAATCTGACCGAAGTCACCGGCCATCCATGTACTGCGCATTCGTTCTTTGACGTGCGCCAGTTTGTCTTCTGTCGTGTCCATCAAATACCTCCTGAGATGTAATATACTTTGATATATGCCAGTAAAAACCGAATCCGCCCGGCGTACTGCAAAATTATTTCTCAATGGCCGCAGTCAGGCGGTCCGTCTTCCTGCGGACTTCCGATTTGAGGGAACAGAAGTATTTATCAGCCAGGACCCGGAGACTGGCAATGTGATTCTATCCCGCCGGCCAGATTCGTCATGGAATAGTTTCTTTGATCTTCGCAGGGGAATGCAGATCCCCGACGAATTTATGGCGGAACGTGACCGCAGCCTTCCGCAGGGAAGGGAGCTTTTTTGAGTACGGTTCCTCATCTGCTCGATACGAATATTTCGAGTTACATCATCAAGGGAAGACATCCGCTGGTCGACCGGAGGCTCTCGAATATACCGACTGCCAGCACCTTCATATCAGTGGTGACCGAGGCCGAACTTCGCTACGGACTCGCACGCGTCGCGCCCGCAGTCCGGCTCGAGAAAATTGTTGGGGAATTCCTGTTGAAAGTCACGATTTTGCCCTGGGATTCGGCTGCAGCCCGGATTTACGCAGACCTTAGGGCGACTCTCGAACCGGAAGGCCAGACCATGTCAAATCTGGATTTGATGATTGCCGCCCACGCCCTCTCCTGTAAGGCCGTTTTGGTGACCAGCGACCATGCTTTCACTCGCATCAAAAAATTGAAAATCAAAGACTGGACCAGGTTTTAATCAGGCAGACACGATCCAGCTAAAACGGCACAATCAACGCGGATCGTGCATCCGCAGCAGTCGGAAACACCGTAAACAAAGGCTTGGCCCGGTTCTTATGATCAAGCACCGTCGCAATCCGTACCACTGCCACGTTCCCGGAAACCTGGTCCAGCAACAGCGCATACTCGCCATCCGGAGTCACCAATACATCGCCCGGAGTCTCCCCGATATGCACCGAAGCCTCAGCATGCCGTGTATCGATATCCAGAATCGTCAAATCCCCGCTGCCCTGATTCGCCACAAACAGCAGATTCTGTCGTGGTGATACCGCCATCGCGCCCGGCATCTTGCCCGCCAGCACCGTCTGGTCCACTTCGTTCTGATAGGGATTCACAATCGCCACCGCATCCACACCCGGCCCGGAGACAAACATCTGGCCACCATCATTGTTAAAACAAAACCGCACGGGAGAAATCGGCAGCGGTAACCGCACCAGCACTTCGCCCGTATGCGAATCCAGAGAAATCACCTCTTTCGTCGCACCCGCGCCAGCCAGGATCGTCCGGCCATCTTTACGGAACCGCAGCGGTCCGCAAGCCACCCCGAGAGGCGTTTCGCTTTCCAGCTTCAGGGGCTGAACCGAAACCCGAACCACCGAATTGCGCGAGGGCAGGGAAATCGCCATCAGATCATCGGACAAGTCCGCCTCCGCCGGAACTCCAGGTAGCGCCAGCCGCGCGGTCACACGCCGCGCCGTCAGGTCTACCAGAAACAGAGCCGGCGGGTCAGCCGACACCACCACCGCTGTTTGTCCGCCGTCTAAAAAATGCAGCGACAGGGGCTTGCCTGGCAATGGAATTGTGCCGGAGACCTGCATCTTTGCCGAATCGATTTCGGTGATCGACGAGCCTTCACGCGACGTCACAAAAACATGGCCACCGGACAGGAACAGACGGTCCGGAGCATGGGGTACGGAAATAGAGGCCGTCGTGCGGCGAAATTGCGCTAAATCCGCAACTACAACCGCCCGTTCAGCGCCGCTGGCAATGAACAGCCAGCCCTGGTAGCGAGCGGCAAGTTTTCGGCGGCATCCGGCTAAAAACGCCGAGCTCAGGCTGGCAGCCAGCAGCGAACGTCGGGAGAAAAAAAATTCCGAAGGCAATAGGCGAATCGTAGCAGACGTACGCACAATTTCGGGTGTAAGATAAACCCAGGCGTGTCACGGTTGCTCATGGTTTCGTGGCTGATCGCGGGCGTTGCGACGCTCGCTCCCGTGAGTCTGTGCGCGCAAACATTGATGCGAGCGCGCTCTTCCGGGGGTACAGTCCAGCTCATCGGCACCGATGCCGCCGTGCTTGATACCGAAGAAATCAAGAAAGATTTGCCCTGCGCGGTAACCCCCGTCAAACCCCTGCTGGGCTTCGATCTGCGTTTCCATTCCGGCTACGAAATCATTGTTCCCCTGCGTGAACTGGCGGGCGAAAGCAATGAACTGGCTATTATTTTCCGCGTGACTTCTTCCAAAACCAAAGACGCACCCATCTATTTCACCCAACACTACAGCGTCCCCCAAATTGATGACGACGCTAAAGGTGATGCCCTGTTGCAGGGCGGTTTCGACCTTGGCGAAGGCGACTTCCATGTGAACTGGATGATGCGCGACCGCATGGAGCGTGTCTGCTCCTCCAACTGGGATGTCACCGCCGAATTGAGTGCCAAAGATCAGGGCGTAAAGCTGGCCGTTACACCCGCTTCAATTGACGCTTCTGACCGGGAGTTTTTCAAACAGGATCCGCCTGTGGTTCGGGTCAGCGAAGAGAACGCGCTGAAGGTCAAAGTGCTCATCAACTTCGCCCCGCAGCAGAGCTTCGCCGCCACGATGATGCCCATCGATACCAGTGCTCTGGTTTCCATCCTGCGCAACATTTCCCGCGAACCGATGATTTTCAAATTCTCTGTAGTCGCGTTCAATATGAATGAACAGCGCGTAGTCTATCGGCAGGACGATACTGATCAGATCGATTTTCCTGAACTCGGCAAAGCCCTGAGTTCCATCAAGCCGGGCATAGTGGACTACAAACAGCTGGCCGATAAACACAGCGGCTCCGGCTTCCTCAGTCGCCTGATCTCAGAAGAACTGGGCAATAACAGCAGTGACGCTGTCATTTTTGCCGGGCCCAAAGTATCGCAGGATGATGGCGTCCCGTCCGAAGATCTGAAGGAACTGGCCAGCGTCGGTTACCCGGTTTTCTACATGAACTACAACCTGACGCCGCAACAGAATCCGTGGCGCGACCCCATTGGGAACGTCGTCAGGAAACTGCGCGGGTTCGAATACACCATCAGCCGCCCGCGTGATCTTTGGACGTCGTGGGCAGATATCATCGGCCGCATTTCAAAAGTGAAACTCGTTGCCGGTAGCGCAACGTCTGCACACTAAGGATGAATCTTAGTTTTGGCAACGTAGTAGCACTGCTTTGCCTGACCGCAGGCGCGGTGCCAGGGACAGCTCAGAAGTTCACCAATCCGGACACCCTTGCCCCCAGCTATCCCACTCCCCAGGCGGTCGTGGATGAGATGCTCACCATGGCACAGGTCAAGCCCGGCGAGACGGTTTACGATTTGGGCTGCGGGGATGGCCGTATCGTCATTACTGCCGCACGCCAGTTTAAGGCGCATGCGGTAGGAATTGAAATCCGGCGGGAAATCTACGAGCGGACCAAAACGAAGGTAGCCGCACTCGGTCTTTCAGATCAGGTGCAGATCGTGAATGGCGATGCACTGGTTTACGACATCGGCCCGGCCGATGTCGTGACGCTTTACCTGCTCACCAGTTCCAACGAACGGTTGAAACCGGAATTGATCAAGTCTCTAAAGCCCACGGCACGGGTGGTGTCACACGATTTCGAGATTCATGGCTGGAAGCCGGCCGCCGTCCATAAAATGATGGTCGAAGGCCGGCCCCACATGGTTTATCTCTACCGCATGAACGCCCGGTAATTCGTTAAGCCGCGAAGCGCTTTTCGATTTCCGGCCAGTTCGCCACGCTCCACCACGCACCCAAATAATCCGGGCGGCGGTTCTGATATTTCAGGTAGTACGCGTGCTCCCAGACATCGAGGCCAAACACCGGCGTAATACCTTCCATCAGCGGGCTGTCCTGATTGGCGGATGACGTGATTTCCAGCTTGCCGCCCTTGTTGAGGAGCCAGGCCCAGCCGGAACCAAATCGCGTGGTACCGGCAGCGTTGAACTTTTCTTTGAACGCATCGAAGCTGCCAAAAGCCGCGTTGATGGCTTCCGCGAGCGCGCCAGAGGGAGCAGAAGCGCCACCGGGAGCAGCCATCACGGTCCAGAACATGGAATGATTGGCATGGCCGCCGCCATTGTTGCGGACTGCGGTGCGGATGCCTTCCGGCACAATCGCGCAGTTGTTCGCAAGCAGCTCTTCAATCGACTTGCCGGCGAGTTCGGGGGCAGATTCCAGAGCCTTGTTGAGATTGGTCACATAGGCGTTGTGGTGCTTGCCGTGGTGAATCTCCATGGTGGCCTTGTCGATGAACGGTTCAAGGGCGTCAGGTGCGCAGGGCAGTGCCGGAAGTGTGAAAGCCATGTGTGAATTTTACCTTTGCTCGTATGCGTCCGCGAGGCGGAACATTTTTGATTCCTGAAAGTGGTTGCAGAGAATCTGCAGACCCACGGGCAGCCCTTCGGATGTATTGCCGCAGGGTACGCTCATACACGGGATGCCAGCCAGGCTCCCCGTGATTGTATAGATATCGGACAGGTACATTTCCATCGGATCATTGACCTTTTCCCCCAGTTTGAACGCGGGGAAAGGAGAAACGGGGGCCACAATGGCATCCACGGATTCAAACGCGCGGGTGAAATCGCGCGTGATCAAAGTACGAACCTTCTGGGCTTTGACGTAGTAGGCATCATAGTAACCATGGCTAAGCACGTAAGTACCCAACATGATGCGGCGTTTGACTTCGGCTCCGAAACCCTGGCCGCGCGTGTTCCGGTACATCTCTCCGAGCGTGCCGGATTCTGTGGCGCGGGTGCCATAGCGGGCACCGTCAAACCGGGCCAGATTGGAACTGGCTTCCGCCGTCGCGATGATATAGTAGGCGGCTACGGCGTAGTCAGTGGCCGGAAGACTGATCTCGCGGATCTCGCAGCCAAGGTCTTCCAGATCGCGGATGGCTTTGTGGATCAGGTCCGCCGTCTCACCGGTGGCGTGCTTCATATACTCGACCGGCACGCCGAGTTTCAGGCCCCGCACGTTACCGTCGAGATGCGCGGCGTAGTTCGGCACCGCAGCGCCTGCCGAGGTGGAATCGAGCGGATCGCGCCCCGCAATGACTTCAAGCAGGGTAGCGGCATCGCGAACGCTGCGCGCGAAGGGTGCGATGTGGTCAAGCGAACTGGCGTAGGCGACCAAACCGTAGCGTGAAACACGTCCGTAGGTGGGAGTAACTCCGACCACTCCGCAGAACGACGCCGGCTGACGGACGGAGCCGCCGGTATCAGAGCCAAGAGAAACAATGGCTGTATTCTGCGCTACTGCCGCCGCCGAACCGCCGCTCGAACCACCGGGAACGCGATCTAAAGCGACGGGATTGCGCACCGGGCCAAACGCGCTGTTTTCATTGGAAGAACCCATGGCGAACTCATCGCAGTTCGTCTTGCCCAGGATGATGCCGCCTGCCGCTTCGATGCGGTCGATTGCGGTGGCACTGTAGGGCGGGATGAACTCGCCCAGAATCTTCGACCCGCAGGTGGTGCGGATGCCTTTGGTGAGGATGACATCTTTCACCGCGACCGTGACACCGGCGAGAGGCCCCGGATCATGCCCCGCAGCAATTTGTTCATCCACGCGCGCGGCCGAAGCCAAGGCGCTTTCATGCGCCAAAAGCAGCCAGGCGTTGGTTTTCGGGTTTTCCCGCCCAGCAAAATCGAGCGCCTGCCGTGTGATTTCGGTGGCGCTGAAGCTCTTGTTTTTTAGACCGGTAGTGATTCGGGAGATGCTCACCGTGCTCACCTCTCTATCACCCGGGGAACCTTGAAATAGCCGTTGCCGGAGACGGGAGCATTGCTCAGCGCAGCTTCATTGGTGAGCGACTCGCGCTCCACATCCGGACGCAGTGAATCGGCGTCATTGTAGAGCACCTGGCGCATCGGTTCGATGCCGTCAGTATTGATTTCCGACAGCTTATCCATGTGTTCGAGGATGCCACCCAAGTGGTGAACCATCTCTCCCACTTCTTCCGGAGTCAGGCTGAGGTTGGCCAGCTTTGCGACGTATTCGACTTGGGCTTCAGTGAGTTTCATGCTGATTCGCGGCGGCGTGCTGCTTTATAAATCCGGCGCAGGCCGGGGTCGGTTATGTCGTCAGCTTCGTCTAAAGGCTTTAGAATCAATAGATCGCCCTTATCGCGCTGCGGTTCAATGCGCATCGGCATTACCCGTAATTCCACTTCACTGACGATTTCCGGTCCGATTGCCTTTTCGAGATTACGGAGAATCTGATAACGCAAACCCCAGAGATTGCGCCGCCAGACTTCATCCTCTACTTCAACAACCAGCGTATTGCGGACCAGTTTCACGGCACGTGTACGCGCCGCGATGCGCTTGCCCACGGCCTTTTTCCAGGCACCGCAGGCAATTCGTTCGGCGCTGATGACGTCGGAAACACCCTTCCACTGGGCGATAATCCGGCTGGCCTGCTCCATTGATCTCTCTATCTTAGAACGACCTAGAACGCGAGCCGCAACTGGAACTCGAACCGCCGGTTGCTGGACGCTCCGTTACCGCCCGACAGCTCGTTCGACTGCCCGAATTTGGGAGAGTTGATATTGCCGATCACGGGACCCGGATTCACATGGTTAAACAGATTACGGCTGGAAACCGAGACCGTCAGATTGTAATTCTTGTTGCCGCCCGCATTGCCAATCGCTGTGGCCTGCCCGTCAAAACCGCCAATCCCGTTCCGTGAACGTGCCGGGCCAGCCACGGGGGCCGCCACTGACGGACTGCCACCAGAATCCGCCGCACCCGCGCGAGCCGTCTTCTCGCGGTTCTTGCGCAGGGAGAAGGTTCTTGCCACGCGCAGATCAACCGAGAACTGGCTGGGGCTGCGTCCGAAGTTACGCGGCACGATGGTGTCGCCGGGTTGGGGGTTGGGGTTGAACAGCCCATAGGCCGTTTTCACGACGCCGGGGAAATTCGGATCTGTCACGATGCCCGGACGGGCATTCAGGATGGTGCTGCCATAAATATCCTGGCTGGTGGTGATGTTGAAAGGTGTTCCGGAGCGCAGATCAACCAGCGGACTCAGGCGCAAATTCCAATAGGTGGCAACCGAACCGCCGATGGACCCCCGATGGCGCGCATTACCGGACGCGGTGCCATATTCATCAGCCAGATTATACTGATCGGCGGGAAAGCTGTTGACGCCATCGGCATTGCTTTTGGCGTAGCTCAAGGTGTAATAACCGAACAGCGAAATCTTTGAATTCACTCGCGTGTTGAGGTTGGTCACCAGCTGATTCTGGTTGTAAAGGCCGGCCGATTCCATTTCCAGAATGGGCCCTGTGAGGCCCTGGCTGGCATAAGGATAAATGGATGGAGTGGCCACGCGGTTCAACGGCGCGTTGATGTTGCGGGTGCGCAGGCCGTGCAGGGCGTGGGAATTGGTCCACGTCACCGCGAGGGTGGTGTTGCGGGGCAGACTGCGCTCTACACCGAGCGCAGTCTGAATCACGTAAGGCACGCTGATGAGCGGGCTCACAGTATGCACCGCCTGCAGCGACAGTGCTCCGGGAATCTTCTGAAGCTCTGCAATCGATGGGATCGTGGGGAAGCTGTAGGTGCCGGGTGTCAAAACCGTGAACGGGTTGCGCACCACGAACTGCTTCTGACTGACGCCATCAAAACGTTCGGCAACCAGGATATTCTGTTCCGTAAAGCGGTCGTAGAAGAGACCTCCGCCCAGCCGGATGACGGTTTTCGCACGGCCGCCTTTGGCCGGTTTGCCCGGTGCCCAGGCCACGGCAACACGCGGCGCGAAGTTCTTGTTGTCATGAATGTTGGTCTGCCATTCGTAGCGCAGGCCGTAGCTGAAAGTGATATTCGGGCGGATACGGTAATCGTCCCCGGCAAAGAATGACAGGTCAATCTGCCCGACTTGTACGCCTGGAGTTCCCGCATTGACGGTTAGCTGCGTGGGCCCCACGCCTGGGGCATGAAGCAGCGTCTGCTGGTATTGCTGGATGGAACTGAAGGCGGTGTTGCCGCCGAAGGTCCACGTGCCATCGAAATTTGCTTTTGTGCTGTCAACAAGCGAGACGGCGCGCAGCCGCACCCCGGTTTTGATGGTGTGTTTGCCGAACGCCATGGAAACGAAATTCTGCACTTCGTAGTGGTGGTGGATGTAGAAATAATCCGGATTGCCGGGACCACCGCCATTAAAGGCGCTGGCGACGGAGATCGCCGGGTCAAGGGAGGCAGTTTTCTGGACCTGATTCTGATGCAGAAACTGGACGTGGGTTTCGTCAATGATGTGTGAACTGATCACGGCTGTCTCGGTGGCCTGAAAAGCATGTTCGCGCATAGTCTGCGTGTAGGCTTTGGAAATCAGATTGAAGCCGCCGATGCCATTGGCATCGTTGCTGGAATCGGTAAGGCCGTAGCGGAACATAAACGTGTTGCTGGAATTGATCTGATAATCGAGGCGCGGGCTGATGCGCGTGCGTGTGGAGGGCGTGCCTGCCACTGCCGAGTAGGGCGTGATGGCGAAAGTTTTCTGGTCGACAATCACGGCGTTGATGACTGCGCCGTTATCGATCTGGCGGCGGTCAAGATCCACGAAATAGGACGTCCGTTTACCCAGCGCGCCGCCGAAGCTGCCGCCTGGATCTTTGAGCAGGAAGGGCGCTTTCTGTTGGGCGTAAGGATTACGCGAGTTAAAAATATCGTTGCCGTAGTTGAAGTAAACCTGGCCGCGGAATTTATCCGTGCCGGGTTTGGTGAAGATTTCGGTGCGGCCGAAACCGATGGTTTCGAACTCGGGGGAGAAAGGATTCTGGTTGATCCGGATTTCGCGGATGGAACTCTTGCTGGGCAGCACGGCATCGCCCGCAGTAAAGCCATCGATATAGAACTGGCCACCGGCGGGACCGGCAGAGGGACCGGCGAGGGCGGCAAGATCAGCAGCCAGATCGTCGGGGTCGTCGGAAAGCGCGTCGAGGTCGCTGCCGCTGACGGAAAGACTGGCGGCGTTTTGCGAAGGGTCAGTATCCACGGAACCGGTTAACTTTTCGTCCACCGTGACCTGCTGGTTTTCAAGCACCAGACGCAGGCCGATATTCAGAGTGGTGGCAGCGCCGGTGCCGATGTCAACGGAAGTGCTTTCCGGCTGGGTGAGGCCTGCGGAACTGGCGCGGACGGCATATTTTCCGGGAGCGAGGCCGTTGATGATGTAGCTGCCATCTCCGGTGGACGTGACTTCGCGTACGATTCCGGCGGGGCCGGTGACGCGGATCTGCGCGGCTGGTACAAGAGCGCCGGACTGGTCTGTAATTATGCCTCTGAGGCTGCCTGATCCCTGACTAAAAGCAAGGCTGGACGACAGAGTCCACAATATGGCGAGCAATAAATTCTTCTTGAACAAAAACTTGAGGTCCTTAATTTGGGGTGGATGACGGAATCGGCTACGGTTGAGCTTATTAGCTAAGGCTGTTGCGCGTCAACAATACGTTACAGCTAACGGAAAATTTCTCACGGGGCCGCCGCCCCGGTCAGTCGCCGGACGCCAGGCTCGAACGCGATCAGGATTTCGCTTTTGTTGTCCGGCTCAGGAAACGGGGTCGCGGCAAGGCGGGAATCGAGCGCATCAAGGCCGCGTCGGCAGAGTTCGACTACCCGTTCCGCAAGAGGCACATTCTCTGAAAGCAGGGTGGTCGCGCGCAGTACGGGCAGCACTGCTTCTGCATTGGCGCGCCATTCTGTGAGCCTGGCGCGGAGGATATCCCGATCCTTAGTCTGATTGAATTCACGACCGGCATCGCTTTCGGGGGCCAGGCTATCTACCAGACGGTTGTAGGGTTCAAGAGAGGAATACTTGTGGTTGCGGTGGCGTGCGTAGCCTTTAACCGGTTCCAGAATAGCGGCGAATTTCGCCAGCGTTTCGATATCGGCGGCACCAGCCAGGCGCTGCAGCATGAACAGGGGCTGGCTGCGGTGTTCGATGCCCTGCAATTCGAGCCAGCGGCTGGTGGCCTCAAGGCGGCGGTACATGCTATCGACATCGGTAACGGTCTCGGGCGACCACAGGCGTTCGGCAATCGCCGCCAGGCGGGGCCAAAGTTTGGCGTCGATATTTTCCATTGTGGCAAGTTCTTCCCACATGGCTGCTTCGCCGCCGAGGATGCGCTTCTTTTCTTCTGCCGTGAGGGCTTCCGTCTCGCCTTTCATGGGGTCAACCGCATAGTGCTGGGCAGCGGGTTGCATCAGATCCAGATAGTAGCCGGAGGAGAGGATTCCGCTATAGCCATGGTGCGCGGCCTCGGCCAGAGACTTGGGACCGCGCCAGGACTGAATCACGATGCTTTTGGGCAGGTCAGGATCGAGGATTTCATCCCAGCCTTCCATGCGTTTGCCATGCGTGGCGACGATCTTTTGAACGCGGCGGTTGAATTCGGCCTGGAGCGCGGCCAGGTCTTTCAAATGATTGCGGCGCATGAAGGCGGTGATGTGCGGGTTGTTCGTCCACTCACCTTTGGGGCTGACTTCGTCGCCGCCGATGTGGAAGAAAGCGTCGGGGAAAATGGCGGCCATTTCGCCGATGAACGCGTCGAGGAATTTGTAAGTGGAATCCTTCGTGGGGTCCATGGTGGCGAGCAGGATGCCGGGTTCGCGGACGATTTCATAAGGACCAGCGCCGCTGGCCAGTTGCGGATAGCCCGCGAACCAGCTGGTGGCATGGCCCGGTATATCGAATTCAGGGACGACACGGATGCCGCGTTCACGGGCGTATTCGACGACTGCGCGGAGTTCGGTCTGGGTGTAGAAGAGGCCGTCTGAACCTTTGTTTTGGAGCAGGGGGTGGAGCTTGCTTTCGGCGCGAAAACCCTGATCGTCGGAAAGGTGCCAGTGGAGGACGTTGAGTTTGACGGCAGCCATGCCGTCGAGGGTTCGGCGGATGGCGGGGACCGGGAGGAAGTGACGGGAAACGTCCAGGGAGAGGCCGCGCCAGGGGAATCGGGGCTGATCTGTGATGTCTGCAGAGGGGGCGGAGAAACCGTTTTCAGAGGCGCGGATGAGTTGGAGGAATGTCTCCATGCCGCGCAGGGCTCCGAGGGGTTCTTTGGCTGTTAGCGTCGCTTTTTCGGCGGTGATGAGGAGGTGGTAAGTTTCGTCGTCGTTGTATTGCTGGATGCCGGGTTTGGGGTGTTCGACTACGATCTGCAGACTTGCTTTGGCTGGCGCGGGGCCGGGGGCCTGGGGAATTCCGGTTTGACGGAAGAGGCGCTCTTCGAGGCGGGATGCCGAGCGTTTGACCCGGAGGTCTGTTGCACCGGGACCGGTGAGGGAGACGGCGAAGTGGCTGTCTATGAGCAGGCTGCCGGGGCCGGTTGAAACCTGGGATGGCCAGGGCATCAGCGGCAGTTCGGCTGCTGCGCAAATGCTGGCGAGCAAGATGGCAATGACGAGCGGAAGTGTGAGCTGGAGTCTCAATTGATCATCCTATCGCCTCGGGTGTGGCTGGGGAAGCGGCGGTTGCTGGAAATTAGGATCGAAGTAGCCATTTTTAGCTTGTTTTAGGATCGTTTCAGGGTCAATGTAGGATGTGAATTAGGATCGATTTGGCTGGTTAGCTTTTGTTTTCAACAGGTTGCTGGGTTCGTTTGAAAAAATGCACATTTCGCTGCTTCGAACGGGCGGGATGAGATAAGCGTAGAAGGCATCGAGGTAAGCCAGGGAGTATTCACCATGGGTGATGCTGTTGCGGGAGGAGTTGGCTTTGCCCGCCGGGGTGACGGGACCGCGTGATTTGGCACCGTTGCGGCGGGAGGCCTGGCGCTGGAGTTCGGATCTCATAATGGTTGATTGTGCCCTGGGAATTTTGAGCTTGGGGCGGGGAGATGGGTTAAGTTGTTGATTTTGTGGGGACGATAAATGTTTTTGACGTGTCATCGAAAGTCGACGGCGCTACGAATCAGCACAAATTCAGCATGGATACGGCGCGGGTTTGGCCGTTGAAAAAGGATTTCCCATCAAGACGACAACGCGGTGTTTGGGCAGGTACCCGCGCAATCGTTTAGAGTAATGCTGTGACAGCTGCGGAGGCCTACGAATTGACTACCCAGGGTGGCACGAGTGACTTCGCGCGCGTGATCTCAGCTTGCGAGGCATCCGGGAACTGGTGCCTGATCGGCGGGTTGGCAGTCAACACATACGTTGAGCCGGTCTATACGCTGGAAGGAGGCGATCCGGAGAGCGGCGCGGCGAGGCCGTTCATGCCGGGGATAAATTTCGAGACGAGCAGAAAGCGCACGCCGTAGCGGAGGAGGCCGGTTTCGGTCTGACGGACGCCGGAATCGGGTGGAGGTGGCCCGGCCTTGACGAGCGCGCCACGGACGAGCAGGAGGGGGATGGAGGGAATGGGCAGGGCGGCCTGCTCTGACTTTACATCGGCCTCATAAAAATTTTCTATTTCTCAGAACCCCTCCCCCGTTGCTATTCTGAGACCAGTTCGAACCAGAACCCTCGTGCGGTTCACACCTATAGCTCCACGCCGGAGCTGATTGCCTAAACACAACGACTGACTTGCCGGATTTGCGCGCGCCTGTATGGGTGCTGCGAGAGCTGGTGCATTGTTTTTGGCGGGCCCTTGCGGGCTCGGGGGCTATACGTGTCAACCCATACTTTGTCCACTGATACTGCGAGTTACGAAAACGATCTGACGCCGGGCGCTCTTCCGCTGATGGAGAGTCCGCTGCTGTTTCTGTCTGCCCGCAGCATGACGGGTCTGGTACAGATTGAAACCCAGCCGAGGCAATTGATTCCGCAGAGGGTGCCGGCAGAGGGTGAGCAATACCGGTTTCACTTCGACATGACGAAGTGCATCGGGTGCAAGTGCTGCGTTGTGGCCTGCAATGAGCAGAACGGAAATCCGGCGGGGCTGAACTGGCGGCGCGTGGGGGAAATCGAAGGCGGCCACTATCCGTATACGCAGCGCCACAATCTCTCGATGGGCTGCAACCATTGCGTGGAGCCCTCGTGTCTGCAGGGCTGCCCGGTGCAGGCGTACACCAAGGACGCGGCGACGGGCGTGGTGCTTCACGATGCCGATACCTGCATCGGATGCCAGTACTGCACGTGGAACTGCTCTTACGGGGTTCCGCAATATAACCCGGAGCGGGGCGTGGTGGGCAAGTGCGACATGTGCCACAACCGGCTCAGCGACGGGATGGCGCCGGCATGCGTATCGGCCTGTCCGGAAGGGGCGATCGCGATCGAGATTGTGAATGTGGCGGAGTGGCGGCAGAACTACGGGTCGGCAGACGCGCCCGGGTTGCCGGCGGCGGACGAGAGCATTTCCACGACGCGGATCACGTTGCCGGAATCGATTTCACCGGACACGGGGCGGGTAGATACGAATCGGGTGCTGCCGGAGCATCCGCACTGGCCCCTGGTGCTGATGCTGGTGACGACGCAGCTTTCGATTGGCGCTTTTATTTCGCTGTGGGTCCTGCTGCTGGGGAAGACGATGGGGGATCGCGGGATTGCCGCGCTGGGTGCGCTGGGGCTGGCCGGGCTGAGTCTTGGTGCTTCAACGCTGCATCTGGGGCGGCCGATTTATGCGTGGCGCGCGCTGCGGGGTCTGGCGACTTCGTGGCTCAGCCGCGAGGTGTTGACGCTCAGTCTGTTTGCCGGGGCGGCGGCCACGTTTGCGGGAATGCTGCTGTTCGGCCTGCCGGCGCGGAGCCTGGCGGGTGCGGCGACGGCGCTGTTTGGTCTGGCGGGGGCAACGTGCTCGGCGCGGATCTACATGGTTCCGGCGAGACCGGCGTGGTTCAGCGGGTACACGGTGGCGGAGTTTTTCGCAACCGGCCTGCTGCTGGGTCCGGCGTTTGTGCGACTGCTGGAACCGGCGGGTGCGCGACCGGCTTCGGTATGGCTTCTGTATGCGTCGATCGCGGGGGCGGCGGCGCAGATTTCGGTGCAGTTGCTGAAGTTTCTATGGATCTCGCGGTCGGAGACGTTTGAGCTCCGTGCCAGCGGTCTGCTGCTTTCGGGCGAATTACGCGGGCTGTTTCTCGCCAGACTGGCCGTATTGATTGCGTGCGGCATCATGGCACCACTGGTAACCACATCGCCGCTGGCAGTGGCGGCGGCATTCTTCGTGACGCTGGGCGGCGAGTTTCTGGGACGTTACCTGTTCTTCGTATCGGTGGTGCCGAAGAACATGGCTGCGGCGTTCGCTTCGGGGGCGGCGGCATGAAGCTGAACTGGAGGCGGACCAACTTTAAGCAAATCATCGGGCTGGACAATCTCGCTGAAGAGTACAGCTACGGCCGAAGCGAGGAGACGGGCTACACGTCGGCGAAAAAGATCGCGGACCAGTGGATTCCGACTACGTGCGGTTATTGTTCGGTGGGCTGCGGGATTGAGGTGGGGGTCCGCGACGGCAAGGCGGTTGCTTCGCGGGCGCATGCAGCGCATCCGGTGAACCGGGGCAAGCTGTGTCCGAAGGGTCTTTCGGAGCATTACATTCTGGATACGGAGAACCGCCTTAAATATCCGTTGCTGAAGAAGAACGGGAAGCTGGAACGGGTGACGTGGAACGAGGCGCTGACCACGCTGGTGGACCGTTTTCGCGGGGTACAGAATGCGTATGGTGCGGGTGCGCTGGGAGTGATCAGCACCGGGCAACTGGTGACGGAAGAATTTTACGCGCTGGGCAAGCTGATTCAACTGGGCTTTGGGACTTCGAACTTCGACGGCAACACGACGCTGTGCATGGCGAGCGCGGTTTCGGGTTACAAACAGTCTTTTGGCAGCGACGGGGCACCGGGTAACTACGAGGACATGGAGCAGGCGGACGTGGTGCTGCTGATTGGCGCCAATGTCGCGGATAATCACCCGATTTTGTGCCAATACCTCGATAAAAGGCCGGGAAAGACGCTGGTGGTGGCGGATCCGCGGGTGTCCAAGACCGCGATGATGGCAGATCTGCATCTGCCGCTGAAGCCGCGTTCGGATCTGGCTTTGATCAACGGCATTGCGCACGTGCTGATTGAGTGCAATCTGATTGACCGCGAATACATTGCCGCACATACGACGGGCTTTGAGGAGCTTCGCGCTTTTCTTAATAACTATCGTCCGGCGCGCGTGGCGCAGATCACGGGATTGAGTGAAGAACTGATTTTGCGTACGGCTCTGCTGTACGGGCGAGCCAAAGCGGGGTTCATCGGGTGGACGATGGGGGTGAATCACTCCACGCTGGGCACGGCGACGGTGAGCGCGATCTGCAATCTGGCACTGCTGACCGGCAACATTGGGCGCACGGGCGCGGCACCGTTTTCGATCACCGGACAGTGCAACGCGATGGGGACGCGCGAGACGGGCTTTACTTCGAGCATGCCTGGGTACCGCAAGTTCGACGACGCGCAGGATCGGGCGGAGCTGGCCGGACTGCTGGGCGTGGACGAGGCGCGGTTTCCGATGAAGCGCGGGCTGGCGTATCCGGACATCATTGAGGGCGCGGTGGCGAAGCGGATTCGGGCGCTGTGGATCATTGCGACGAACCCGCTGGTTTCGTATCCGAACCAGGAAGTGCTGCGACAGGCGATCTCGAATCTGGATTTTCTGGTGGTGCAGGATGCGTATCATCCGACGCCGACGACGGAGCTGGCGGACCTTGTGCTGCCGGCCGCGATCTGGGGTGAAAAAGAAGGCACGTTTACGAACTCCGAGCGGCGGGTGAGCAAGTGCAACAAGGCCGTAGAGCCGCCGGGCGAAGCGAAATCGGACTTCGAAATTTTTCTTGCGGTGGCGGAACGGCTGGGGTGCCGGGAAGAGCTGTTTGCGGGCTGGACGCAACCGGAAGATGCGTTCAACGAGTGGCGCGGGGTTTCGCGCGGACGGCTTTGCGACTACTCCGGAATCAGCTACGAGATGCTGGCGCGGGATGGGGCGACGCAATGGCCGCTCGCCGAGGGCGAGGAACGGAAGACCGCATCGAGACTGTACGAAGACGGGCGTTTTCAGACAGCCGATGGCAAGGCGAAGTTGATCTGCGCGGATTGGGCACCGTTTCCGGAACAGCCGGGCGACGAATTCCCTTTTGTGCTGAATACGGGCCGGACGGTGGAGCACTGGCACACGCGGACGAAGACGCGGGAGGTACCGATTCTTGAGCGGTTGTCACCGCGAGCGTGGCTTGAGATGAACCCGCGGGACGCAAAGAAACTGGGGCTTCGCAGTCATGACCACGTGGATGTGATTTCGCGGCGCGGACGTACGCGGGGCGTGGAGTTGCGGCTTACGGAAATCACGGCGCCGGGACAGGTATTCATGCCCTTTCATTACCAGGAGACGAACGTGAACGAGGTGACGCAGAGCGCGTTTGATCCGGTATCGAGAGAGCCGAATTACAAGCAGTGCGCGGTGAACGTGGAACGCTCGGGATCGACGTCATGAAGACGCGGCTGGTGGTGGTGGGCAATGGAATGGCGGGCGTGGCCTGCGTGGAAAACATTCTGAAGCGGGGGAGTGATTTCGAGATCACGATCTTCGGCGACGAGACGCATCCGAACTATAACCGGATCATGCTGTCACTGGTGCTGGCGGGTGAGAAGAGCGCCGGTGACATTGTGCTGAACGACGCGGAATGGTACCGGAAGCACAGCATCCGTGCGCGGCTGGGTGTTAAGGTGACCGGGATTGACCGCGAAGCGCGGCTGGTGTTCGGGGACGACGGCGCGGCGGTGCCGTACGACAACCTGATTCTGGCGACGGGCAGCAGCGCGTGGATTCCGCCGATTCCGGGCGTGGACAAAGAGAACGTTCATGTCTTCCGGACGCTGGATGACACGCGGGCGCTGATGGAAAAAGCCCGCAAGGGTCTGAAGGTGGCGGTGATCGGTGGAGGGCTGCTGGGGCTGGAAGCAGCGCGGGGATTGCAGGTGCGCGGCTGCGAAGTCACTGTGGTGCATCTGATGGATTCCCTGATGGACCGGCAGCTGGATGCGACGGGGGCGGAGTATTTGAAACGTCGCATCGAGAGCCTGGGGATACAGGTTTTGCTGCCGAAGAAGACGGCGGCGCTCTCGGGGAACGGCCATGTGACGGGCCTGGAATTTGCGAACGGGGAGCAACTGGACGCGGAGCTGGTGGTGATTGCGGCGGGCATCAGGCCGAATGCAGACCTGGCGCGCGCGGCGGGACTGGAAGTGAATCGCGGCATTGTGGTGGGCGACCACCTGGAAACCAGCGACCCGCGTATTTTCGCGGTTGGTGAGTGCACGGAACATCGCGGCCAGACGTTTGGACTGGTGGCGCCGCTCTACGATCAGGCACGCGTGCTGGCGGACCGGATCACGGGCCGCGACAGCGCGGGGTTCGCGGCTCCCAGACCTGCGACGAAGCTCAAGATCATGGGGGTGGATATTTACTCCGCGGGGGTGATTGATGAGAGCGTGCCGGAGGTTTCGATTGTTCGGGGGGAAGACCGCGAGGCGGGTACGTACCGGAAGTTGTTCGTGCAGCAGAACCGGCTGATTGGCTTCATCCTCGTGGGCGATGTGGAAGATGA
>JANYDS010000038.1 GCA_025363475.1 Terriglobia bacterium | reverse complement strand
ATGGCAACCCGGCTTTCCGCAGCGCCGCACCACCGCGCAGATTGAACCCGGTCGCAGATCCCCCAACGTGCTGAACTGCCGAAGAATCGTAGACCGTGAGCTTTCCAGTTCCAGTAGTGAATCAGGCATAGTGAGCCTCCTATTCTGTGTGTATAACAACACTCAGAATAAGGGCCCGGCAAATAGAATCCAACAAAACTCAACTTGCGTGTCGCACACCCTGCCGTGGTTGCATTGACTACCGCCACCTGCGAAAAGAAGAACACCACGAACGCGACAGCCGCGAGGCATGCCGCGTAACGCAGTGCTGTTAGCCCTCGGCTTCCCATTTGAAACGCGTCACCGCGAGCACCCCGAATACCAGTGCGGAAAACAGCAGCACTAACACCGGCGCGACGGCATCATTGAAACCCTGACCCCGCCAAACCATCGCATCCAGACCGTCAATCGCCCAGCGTGTTGGAACTGCGACTGTAACCTTCCGCAGCCACTGCGGAAAGATGAACGACGGGACCCAGGCCCCGCCGAGCATCACCATGATCAGCGTGACGAAAATGGCCAGGCCGCGCGTCGCTTCGGGCGTTGTACCCAGCGCGGCTATTAGCAGTCCGAATGTCGCTGTCATCAGAGAAAAGGCCAGACAGACGGACAGGAATCCGGCCATGCTGCCTTCAATGCGCACACCGAAAACTACACGGGCGAAGGCGAACATAGTCAGCAGTATGATCATCGAAATTATGGTTGTGCTGATGGCGCGACTGCCCAGCAGCATGGTGCGAGAGAGGGGTGCGGCACGAAAACGTTTCCACAAGCCGCGCTGGCGCTGCAAGAGGACTCCGATACCCGCATCAATCGCCATGAACAGAATGAACTGGACGCCCATGCCGCCGAACGAATGTCCGAAGCCGTTGTATTGAACTCCGGCGCGCGCCGTTACTGCTTCTTCTTTGATCTGGTACGGCACGGTCAGGCCGCCGTTGCCCGCGATCCCGGTTCCCGAATTCGGGGTACCTGTCCGCTGGTTCCATTGCTGCACACCCTGAAGCATCGTACGCAGGGAACTCTTGTCCCCGGCCTCCAGCCCGGAGTTGGTATCTACCTGTTTGAGTGCGTCATCAATGAACACCTGCCCGGTCTGACCGCTGAACATTTCCTTACTCACCGACTGCATGATGGTGCCGGTGAGGATGCCCTGCACCATGCCTTGTTCCGCACCGTGGGAAGGGTCATAGAATACACCGACTTCCGGTTTGTTCGCGGAGCTGAAAAACGCATTGCCCGCGTTCTTGCCAAAATCCGGCGGAATCACAATCGCGACAATCGCGGAGCCTTTCTTAACGGCCGCCCGCGATTCTTCCAGACCTGCCGCTTTCGTGTCGAGGTTCTTGTCTTTATTCAACTGCGCAAAAATATCGTTCGATATCTTGCTGTGGTCCTGGTCAACCATCAGGATCGCGATTTTGCTGGTCTCGGTTTTTCCGCCGTTGCCGCCGAAAATATAACCGAAGAACGAAGCAATCGCGATGGGCGCAATAAAGCTCATAATCACGGCGCGCCGGTCGCCGAAAAAGAGCTTCAGATCTTTAACCACTAAAGCTTTGAGTGCTGTTGTCATACGTCCCGCAGGCTCCTTCCGGTAAGGCTCAGAAATACTGTTTCAAGGCTGGGCCGTTCACTGACTACATGCTGGTAAGTGCGGCCCTGGGCGGTCAGCCACTGCAGAATTCCAGGCGCGCCCGTGGAAAGGTCTCGCACCCCGGCTTTCAATACACTGCCGCTGATTTCAGCGGAAGTAACGTTGGGCAACTCGCGCAGCAGCGCCAGATCAAGCCCGCTGGCGTCATCGAGTTCAATCTCAAGAATGTTGGTGACGGGCAACAGCCGGTACAGGCCGCGCAGCGTGTCGCCGGCGATTACTTTACCGTGATCAATCACCACCAGACGGTCACAAAGCCGCTCGGCTTCTTCCATATAGTGAGTGGTGTAAACCAGCGTCTTGCCGCGGGCTTTCAGGGTCTCCAGATTTTCGAAAATCGCATTGCGGCTTTGTGGATCCACGCCCACGGTTGGTTCATCCAGCAGCAGAATATCCGGATCATGCAGCAGTGCTGCGGCCAGGTTTACCCGCCGTTTCATGCCACCGCTGAACGTCCCGACTTTATCTTTCGCGCGGTCCGCCAGCCCCACCAATGTGAGGGCTTCCGCGATTACCTGCTTTGCTTTCGAACCCGAAATATCGTAAAGCGCCGCGAAGAACTGCAGGTTATCCCCGGCGGAAAGTTCATCGTAAAGCGCCAGATCCTGCGGCACCAGACCGATCTTGCGCTTCACCGGATCCGTGTCGCCCTGCAGCCGGCGTCCGTCAATCAGCACGTCGCCGGAATCCTGTCGCGTCAGGCCCGCAATCATCGAAACGGTAGTGGTCTTGCCCGCGCCATTGGGACCCAGCAGGCCAATCGTTTCACCTTTTCCGACGGTAAATGAAACACCATCCACGGCGACCTTGCTACCGTAGCTCTTGCGCAGTGATTTGACCTCAAGCATCAGGCTAGTAAGTCTCCCATTCCATCTGAAATTTGCGATCCATCACGGTGTCTCCCTGCGAGGGGAATACGAAAGTTTCTTCCGGTCCGTTCGCCAGTTTTCGCATGTTCAGCATACGGGTTTCGCCACCTGAATCAATACTGTAAAAACGCACGCGGACAACCCAGCGGGGTGTGGGGTACATAGCCTGTTCCATTCGCAGGATTCGTCCGCGCACACGGTCATTGGTCTTCGCGATTACGGTCTTGCCGTCTTTCACGTCTTTGAGCAGCAAGCCCTCAATTTCATCACCTGCGGCGGCAGTTGCTGTCTGGATCGGTGCCCTGAGTGCGATCTTGAGGCGCAGACCCGGTGGCATGGGAGTCCCCGGCGCACCTCGCTGTTTCTCATGCGTCTGCTCATCCGCGTCGTCAAAGCGGATGGAGGCTTCGCCCACGTATTCCCGGCACTCGGAATAACGGGTTTCATTCTGTGCCTCTTCGCCGTTGCGGAACAGCACATTCATCACTGCGAGATTGGGAAGCAGGAATTCTCCGCCGCCAATCTCCTGCGTGCGGTAATCGAGTACGTCGTCAACCTGACAGAAGTTTTCTTCCTGGGGAAAGGGATCTGTTTGAATCGTTAGCCTGGTGAGTCTGGCTGTTCCCGGCTCTACAAAAAAACTCCCGTGATAACCCGCGGTCTTCTGCCCGTCGCGTGAGTGATAGAGGTAATGTGTGCGGGCCAGCGACACCGTGTAATCGAACACAGACAAGCCATTTTCCACGCCGCGAAACTGAATGGTTTCCGCATCCGCTCCGAAGACACTCGCGAGGAATGAAATGAAATCACCGCTGCCGGAAGAACCATTGGGGACCAGTGCGCCTACTTCCCGCGCTTCGAAAACTCCGCCCCGCCAGGCAAACATTTCATTGCCTTCGAGCAGCGCCACGTCAAGGCGAATGCGGTCACGCCACATCACCCCGCCACGCGTTGTAGAAGGCTTGCAGGTGGACCCTTCGAGGCGCGGAGCAAATTGCGTCCGGCTGATGTTTTCCACGCACGTGTAGCGGGGTACGTTCTTAACACTGTCCAGAACTTTGGCGCGGACTCTATTGAACAAATCCTGCGCCGCCGGGTCCGCGCATCTGCCAGCCGCAGTTGCGGCCAGAAGCAGCGCGCAACTCCGGAGCAGCGTCATCGCAGCGCCTGATCCAGATCCGCCGTTATATCTTCCACTGCCTCAATGCCGGTGGAGAGCCGTATCAGGTTATCGCCAATCCCCATACGCGCGCGATGCTTCGGCGAGAGATCGCGATGCGAAGCAATCAAGGGATAAAGCACCATCGTATGAACGTCACCGAGCGATGTCGCCGGTGCCACCAGCCGCAGCGCATTCATAAACCGAAACACTTCTTCGCGCCCGGCGTCTTTGACCTCAAAACTAACCATGGCACCAAAGAGATCAGGGGCAAACAGGCGGCTGATGTGGCCCGCGTCCGGATGGTTCGGGTCGCCGGGATAATAGACGCGCGCTACACGCGGATGCGCTGCCAGCCACCTGGCAACAACAGCAGCATTGGCGCACTGCCTCTGCATCCGCAGCGGAAAGGTTTTGATTCCGCGCATGGCCAGATACGCTTCGAATGGCCCCAGCAGCGGACCCAGCGCCTTCGCCAGCGAACGCAGTGGCACCAGATTGGGTTCGTTGGCAACTACCAGGCCGCCCAAAACATCGCCGTGTCCGGACAGGTATTTCGTCAGACTGTGAACCACAAAATGCGCACCGAATTCCAGCGGCCGCGTGATCAGCGGAGTGGAAAATGTGCTGTCCACAATCAACTGTGCTCCGGCTGCATTGGCCAGGGCCGCAATCCGGTCGAGCGGAGCTACCCGCAGCAACGGATTCGAGATCGTTTCCATCAACATAGCGCCCGGCCGATGTTCCGCGATGGCTGCTTCAACAGCCTGTTCATCGCAAAAATCTGCCCAGACAACTTCAACACCGGAAGGTTCCAGCACCTTCATCAGCATGTTGATGGTGGCGCCATAGAGTGCGTTCGCTGCGAGCAGCACGCGCCTCCTGTCTACCAGTGCCGCCAGAATTGCGATGTTCAGCGCAGCCATGCCGGTTGAGCACGCCAGGGCACCTTCGCCGGATTCGAGCGTCGCAGCCAGTTCCTCCAGCGCCTCGTTGGTGGGGTTACCGTGACGCGAGTATGAAGGGCCTTCCAGTTCTCCCGCAAATACGCGGTCCAGATCAGCCGCATCACTGTAGAAAAAACTGGTTGCGGTGTGGATGGGGGTGGTAACCGGGGTCCATTTTCCGGTGCTCTTGCGATCCCCGGCATGCACCGCCAGGGTGTCGAACTTCAGCCTCTGTTCGCTCACTTTCGTTTCCACCGGATACCGTCTTTCGTGTCTTCCAAAACGACGCCTTTTTCCAGCAGTTCGGCACGCACTTGATCAGCGCGCGCGAAGTTCCTGGCCTTCTTGGCTGTGGTGCGCTCTTCGATCAACACGTCAACTTCGGCGTCGGAAATCTGGTCTGCATGCGCGCTGGGCCGTAGCACTTCAAAGAACGAATCGAACTTCGCGAGCAGTGCTGTTGCAGACACCACGTTACCTGCCCCAAAAGTTCCGGCATCAAGCGCGGTATTCGCTTCCCGTACAAACTCAAATACAGCCGCCAGCGCCTCCGCAGTGTTGAGATCATCATCCAGCGCTGCGCGGAACTCAGTCTGTGCGCGGACTGCATGTTCTTCAATTGCTTCACTGCGGCCTTCAGACAGCTTTGCCGAACCGAGCCGGAAGCTGAAGTTCCTCAACCGCTCAATCGCGGTGGTGGCTGATTTGAGCCCTTCAAAAGTGAAATTCAAACCCTTGCGATAAGGCACCGACGCCAGCAGATACCGTACCGATTCCGCCGAATATCCGCGGTCGAAAATATCCCGCAGAGTATAGAAATTACCCAGAGATTTCGACATCTTCTGCCCGTCTACCAGCAGAAATTCCGAATGCAGCCAGTAATAAGCAAAGGGCTGACTGGTCAGCGCTTCTGACTGCGCAATTTCGTTCTCATGATGGGGGAAAATCAGATCCACACCGCCGGCGTGGATATCAAGCGTGCCGCCCAGAAATTCAATCGCCATCACCGAGCATTCAATATGCCAGCCCGGCCGTCCCTCGCCGATCTCGGTTGTCCATGAAGGTTCACCCGGCTTCGGGGCCTTCCACAACGCAAAATCGCGCGCGTCATCTTTTTCGTAGGTATCGACATCGACTCGCGCACCGCTCACCATCCCGCTGAAATCGTTGTGCGAGAGCTTGCCGTAGGAAGGAAAGGTCGAAATCTTGAAATAGATTGACCCGTCGCTGCGATAGGTATGGCCGGTGCGTTCCAGCTTCGCGATTGCCGCAGCCATTTCCGGAATGTGTTCGGTGGCGCGGGCGATTCGTTCCGGCCGCTCCAGACGCAGCGTTGCGCAATCATCCAGAAACGCTTTGGTGTAGGTGTCGGTGTATTCCTGGAGACTCTTACCCTGCGCCACCGCGTTCCGGATGATCTTGTCCTCAACATCCGTGATGTTCATCACGTGGTCGAGTTTGAGGCCATTCAGATGGAGTACGCGCCGCAACAGGTCGTAAAAAACAAAGGTGCGGAAGTTTCCGATGTGGGCGTAATCGTAAACGGTGGGTCCGCAGGTGTACATGCGGACAGACCCCGGTTCGATCGGGGTAAATAACTGAACCTGCTGGGTCAGAGTGTTGTAAAAACGCAAGGCCATGGCGAAGACCCCATGGTATCAGCGGACGGTAATAATGTTAGGATTGCAGGCAGAACTGATGATCATCTCTGATCAACTCGTGACTGCGATTGCCCCCACCGCACTCCCGACCTTTGCCGTGCTAATCGGGATTCTCATCAATAACCAGCGACTGAACGACTTCAAACAGCGTTTCGACGACTTCGGTCGCAACATCGAGACCCGTTTTAACGAAGTAAACCGGCATATTGAAGATTCCAGGGACATCCTCCGTGCAGAGATGTACCGCGTTGAAGTAGTTCTGGACGCCCGCATGAAGCACCTGGAAGAACACTTAGAGCGGTAAGGGCCTATTCCGCAGGTTGTGTCTATCGGGCCAAAAACTCCCTGGCCGCCACGATTCGTTACAATTCGATCTGCGTGATGCCCGGTACTAACCAGAACGCTGAACAAATCGCACGCGACAATACTTTAGCAATTGGATCGCCAAACTCCCGTCAGGAAATAAGGTCGGTGAGGCTGTCGATCCAGTAGTCCGGCTGCCATTTGGCGAGGGCTTCCGGGTTGCCGTAACCGTATCGTACGGCGCAGATTTTGACGCCGGCGCGGCGACCGGCTTCCATGTCGGTTTCGGAATCGCCTACAAAGAGGCAACCCTGCGGGTCAGCATCTAATGCTTTGATCGCGTGCAGAAGCACGTCTGGTTCGGGTTTATAGCCAAAGCCGTCAGTACCCTGAATGTGATCGAAATGGCGGGCGAGGTCGAATTGTTCGAGGATGGCACGGGCTGCGACGGTGCCTTTGGTGGTGGCTGTGGTCTTGCGGCCTGGCAGTTTGGCAAGAGTTTCAGCTACGCCTGGATATACGGTGGTTTGCAGGTGACCGCGCGCCGGGTAGATCGTGCGCCAGTCGCGGATGAGTTCGTCGAGTTGGGGTCGTGTGAGATCAGGCCGCGCGTGCAGGAAGAAATGATCAAGGTGGTAGCCGATGAACTGGCGAAATTCGGCTTCGGGGGGCGGATCGGGGATGTGTTTTAACAGCACCTGCCGGGCTGCGCCGCAAAGATCTGCGGCGGAGTCCAGCAGGGTGCCGTCTACGTCAAAAAGATAGAGCGAAAAGCGAGTCAGGCCGGCTGCGGCCTTTCACCGTCGTTCAGGCCAGGCATGCGGCGACCGCTCGTGGTATCCGGGCGGATCACTTGCTGCGTATCGCCACCCGTGTCGCGGGGCGGACGTGTGGAAGTAAACGGCGGCAGAGTGCCACCTTCGAGCAGGATCTTCACCTCTCGACCGTCTAAAGTTTCGCGCTCAAGCAGAGCTTCGGAAATAGTGACCATGCCGGTTGAATATTTCTCAATAATGACTCGGGCGCGATCATAGGCGATAGAGATGATGCTCTTCACTTCGGCATCAATCCGGATGGCGGTCTCTTCGCTGTAGTCGCGATGCTGGGAGATTTCGCGGCCGAGGAAAATCTGTTCTTCCTTCTTGCCGAAGCTGAGGGGCCCGAGCGTGCTCATTCCCCATTCGCAAACCATCTTGCGGGCCAGTTCCGTGGCACGTTCGATGTCGTTGCTGGCACCTGTGGTCATCTGGTGGAGGTAGATTTCTTCCGCGATGCGGCCCCCCATCATGATGGCGAGCTGGTCTTCGCAGTAAACCTTGCTGTAGTTGTGCTTGTCATCGAGCGGCAACTGCATGGTAATGCCGAGAGCCATACCGCGCGGGATGATAGAGACCTTGTGCAGCGGGTCCGCATGCGGCACGAGCACGGCCACAACCGCATGGCCGGCTTCATGATAGGCAGTGGTGCGTTTTTCGTCATCACTGAGGATGAGAGATTTGCGTTCCGCGCCCATAAGGATCTTGTCCTTGGCGATTTCGAAATCGATCATCATGACGAGCTTCCGGTTCTGGCGCGCGGCGTTGAGGGCCGCTTCATTTACCAGATTCGCGAGGTCGGCTCCAGCCAGGCCGGGGGTTCCACGACCAAGCACGGAGAGATCAACATCGTCGCCCAGCGGGACTTTCTTGGTGTGGACTCGCAGGATGGCTTCGCGACCACCCACATCGGGGCGACCCACGACAACGCGGCGGTCAAAGCGACCGGGGCGGAGCAGAGCGGGATCAAGAACGTCGGGACGGTTGGTAGCGGCGACCAGGATGACGCCTTCGTTCGATTCGAAGCCATCCATCTCGACCAGCAGCTGATTTAGTGTCTGTTCGCGTTCGTCATGTCCACCGCCGAGGCCTGCGCCGCGGTGACGACCGACAGCGTCGATTTCATCAATAAAGACGATGCAAGGAGCGTTCTTTTTACCCTGTTCAAACAGATCACGGACACGGCTTGCACCGACGCCGACGAACATTTCGACGAAGTCTGAACCCGAGATGGAGAAGAAGGGTACGTTGGCTTCGCCGGCGATGGCGCGGGCCATCAGTGTTTTACCGGTTCCGGGAGGTCCGATGAGCAGGACGCCTTTGGGAATGCGGCCACCGAGCTTCTGGAATTTAGCGGGTTCGCGGAGGAATTCGATGATTTCCTGCAGCTCTTCCTTCGCTTCTTCGACACCAGCCACATCTTTAAACGTGACTTTGCGCTGCTGCGTGGAGTGGAGGCGGGCACGGCTCTTGCCAAAGCTGAGAGCTTTATTGCCGCCGCTCTGCATCTGACGCATCATGAAGATCCAGAAGCCGATGAGCAGAATGAACGGCGAGGCGTTCACCAACATGGAAACCCAGCTGTTGGCGTTTGCATCGTTGAATTCCATCTGAACTTTCTTGTCGCTCAGGACATCGTACAACTTGGGGTAGTTCGAGGGGATCACGGAGTGGAACGCGTTGTTCCCTGTGGCGAAATCGCCCTTTACGGTGTTGCCGTTGATGGCGACCGACTTGATGTTGCCGTTCTCGACTTCGGCGAGGAATTCGCTGAAATTGAGTTGCTTGTCAGGCCGGGTATGGCCATTCTTCACCACGGCCCAGAGCAGCACGGCGACGCAGATGAGGACAGCCCAAAAAACGATCGTTTTTACGTTAGCGTTCACAATACCTCATAGACGTCCGGGGGACGTCGTTTGATTCCATTACTTCAGTTAACACCCTGCTCGAACGGCACTTCACGAATCCGCAGAACCTCACGGCTTTCGGGCCGGGCTGCGAATTCGCTTGCGACCCCGAATTTGCGGGTCCAGAGAATCGAGTGCCCTTGGGCGATTACGGGCCAACTGCGCCGCTCCCAGAGGGGTATCCGAGACTCCTGAAACAGAGTTTTAATCTTGCTGACGGAAGTCCGCCCGCAGGGCTGGTACTGGTCACCCGGCCGCCAGTTGCGCAGCACGAGTGAACCGGAACAAAGTTCCTTGTCCAACCCTTCCATTCCATCATTATATACGCTGCCAGCGCTAAGTAGTTTCAGTTCTATGGCTAAGCGGCGTTCGGCGTCGCGGGTGATGCCTGGAACGGTGAGGGGACGGTCGAAATCACGGTCGATGCGGCCGTCGAAACCTTGGGGGGCGAGACGCAGCCAGTCGAAGGAGCGGTAGATGTCGAGATCGGGGATTTGGAGCCTGCCGCTGCCTTCGGAGGAGCTGGTGAGGGCTCGGATGCCTTCGATATGACGGAAGTCTATGGATCGGAGGTCGCCGCGGATGCGCTCGATAGCGCGGCGGAGGAGTCGGCGCTGCTGGGCTGCATTGAGGGCCAGGAACGGGGCGGTTTGGAGAAAAACGCTTTCTCCTGTGGGGCCGAAGGTGAGGTGGAGGGGTTCGAGGCGGTCTAATTGGGTGATCCAGTGGTCTTCTTCGTCGCGGGCCCATTGGGCCGTGGAGGCGAGGAGTTCCGGCAAGGCGGGGTTGAGGCTGGCGGTTAGTTCGGGCAGGTGGTGAAGGCGGATGCGGTTGCGGATGAAGGCCGGATCAGTGTTCGACTGGTCTTCCCGCCAGGGGATGTTGTTTTCGCGGAGCCAGGCGCGGATTTCTTCACGGCGGTGTTCGATGAGCGGGCGGATGATTCCGGTGGCGGTGACGGGGCGGATTCCGCTGAGGCCAGCGGTGCCGGAGCCGCGGAGGAGACGGTAGAGAACGGTTTCGGCCTGGTCGTCCAGTGTGTGGCCGGTGGCGATGGCGTTGCAGTTTGGGCCAGCGAGGATGGTTGCGAAGAAATCGTAGCGGATGCGGCGGGCTTCCTGTTCGAGATTGCCTTCGGGCGGGGGGCCGTGGTGGATCAGGACGGGGAGGTTGAGTTCGCCGGCGAGGTTGCGGACGAAGGTTTCGTCGGCGTCAGATTCAGGGCCGCGGAGGTGGTGATTGATGTGGATTACGGCGGTGGCGAGGTTGAGATGGTGGAGAGTCCGCAATAAGAACACTGAATCCGCTCCGCCCGAAACGGCTATGCCGACGCGTGGTTCGGCGGGCAGCATTTGGTGGCGTTGGAGCGTGGTGATGATGCGGGGAAGCACTACCAGGCATCCGGATCAAAGTCGTTTGGGACATCAAGACTGGAGATTTCGTCGTCGAAAACGAGATCGTATGGGGTTGTTGTGTTGGGACAGTTTGGACCTGGCGCACCACATCCTTTGAGAAGCGGCGGCGTGACGCGGTTATGTAAATGAGCAGGATTTTCGGCCTGCGATGCGACACTCATAGCCTATTTGATAAATGTACACTGATGGCGGGAATGAAATGACTGCCATCTGCCGTCCGTACGATAGATTTTGCGCCAGGCTGACTGGCGAGATGCGCCGCGCTCCAACCCTAGAGACCCTGTATGCTTTTGCGTTGCCATTGATAACTTCTGGTGCCTGCCAGTTGCGCCGCACAGGAATCCAGTCTGATTTTCGCTACTGACAGCCGAAAACCCGATATAGACGATGTCGCACCGATGTTAGTGGCCGTTTGTCCCGGAGATGTCATGAAAGGAACTTTCGGATGTCGGTCCGGATGCCCCGACTACACCGGGTTTGGAGCGATTGGTGACCGATACGACTGGGTTGTCGGCGCCTACGCGAGGGGTCACTACCTGATTCCGGCGAGCGACGATGCTGTGCTGTGGATGGAGGGATGCGAACCTCATACGCGCAATTTCGGCGGGACGGTGCTGGTTACTCGTCAGTCCGGGAAATGGACGGTGCTCTGGTGACCTGGCGGCGCTCGAAACGGCCCGGTGCCACAATGTGCCGATTTTCGAACGCCGCCAGGGGCTCGTCTGCATTGGGATGCATGGTAGCCAGGAGAACATTGGAACATACCTCGATTTCGAAGACTTTCTGAATTCTGAGCACACATCAATGGCGGGCGGCGGAAACAGCACAGCCTTTTTTTCTCCACCTTCGACAATACGGCAACGTGCGGCTGGAATGAAGAGCACCCGGACGCGCCATACCCGATCATTCGGAGTCAGATTCAAAAGGTCGAGGTCTTAACTGAACCCGGAAAACGCAACGTCAGGGTGGCTGTGGAAGCTTCCGTTGACAGCATCCGAATCAGCGGGAAGGAAGCGCTGGCGTGCATCGGTGACAAGTCATGCCCCCCGATTGCGACACACGTCTACCGCTTGAATTTTAGCTTTGTCGGGGGCTGCTACAGAACGGCACTTGCAGATCTCAATTTACTCGATCTTTTCGCGGGGCGATGAACAACGATCCGGCCAGCCAGCAGTTTAACTTTTAAGACATACGGATAAGGCGCGGTTCTCCCCCGGAGACCGCGTACTATGAAGCCGAACGCTCAAGTCCGCGCTCCGGCTTTAGTGATCAGCACGTGCTCATTCCTCCGGGTACGTGTGGCCTTTCGCCCGAGCGGCGGCTTCCGCCGGGGGGTCTCGAAGCTTAGTCCCGGCGACGACGGGACCGCAGGAAAGGATAAACGGCCAGCAGTCCGCTCCCGAGGAGCACAAAGCCGCCCGGTTCCGGTGTCGCAGCTGTTACAGAGATAGCATCCAGATACCCGTCCTGGTTGTACGAATTGTTATTCGTATCATCTTTGAAGGTGAGCGTCGTCAGATCTGAAGCTGCGATAAAGTTGT
>JANYDS010000022.1 GCA_025363475.1 Terriglobia bacterium | reverse complement strand
TTGGAGAAAACAGCGCGCACAGAATCGTTAGCCAAGCCATTGGCCGTGCTTTTGTTGATCCATGTCGCTCCGCCATCGGCTGAGATCGAATCCATGGCGAGCATCGCATCCTCGACCGCGATCTGCTGGCTGGTCTGGGCGCGTGCACGCAATTCGTCGGTCAGGCTCTTGAGGCGCACCAGGCTCTTGACGCGCGCCATGAGCTGCACATCGTCGACCGGCTTGGTGAGGAAGTCATCGGCGCCTGCGTCGAGACCCCGGACCCGGTCGGAGGCCTGGTCGAGCGCGGTGATCATCACCACGGGAATATGGTGGGTCTTGGGATTTCCCTTGAGGGCGACGCAAACCTCGAAGCCGTCCATTTCCGGCATCATGACGTCCAGAATCACCGCGTCAAAGTTCCCGCCGAGTGCCGCGCGCAAGCCTTCACGGCCGTTGTACGCCACTGAAACCTGATAGCCCATCGGCGCCAGATACTCGCGTACCAGGCGGCAAAGTTTCACGTCATCGTCAACCAGCAGTAAATTCATGGTCAGAACCAGTAATATCCCATTTCAGCGTTCGTTTCCGCGCGTTTACCGAAGCTTTACACTTTTTCCGCTTTCCCGCACAAAGGCTTTACACAAGAGGGTTTAACTGAACTCATGGTTCCAAAAATCCTTGTCGTAACCGCGCTGCTTGCCATCCCCGCCTTCGCGCAGACTGATCCCGGTCCCCGCCCCGGACAGCCCCCCAACCCGCGCCCGGTTGCCAGCCTCACCCAGGCGGAAATGGCCCTTTTTACTGAAGGCCTCAATCGCTTCCGTGAAGTGGATTCTGTGTCCGGCACGCAGCCGGGAGCGCAGGGTAAAGGCCTCGGACCCCGCTTTAATCTGAATAGCTGTGCCGGGTGCCATGCCCAACCCGTAACCGGCGGTACCAGTCCGCAAATCAATCCCCAGATCGCCGTTGCCACCCAGTTCGGTGCCACCAACACCATTCCCTCGTTCCTCTCCCAGAACGGACCCGTCCGCGTCGCCCGCTTCATCCGCAAGTCTGACGGTACTCCCGACGGCGGTGTCCACGCCCTGTTCGTGATCAGCGGGCGTTCCGACGCAGCCGGATGCCAAATCACACAGCCTGATTTCGCCGCCGCCCGCAATAACCTCTCTCTCCGCATCCCCACTCCAGTCTTCGGCGCGGGGCTTATTGAAGCCATTCCAGATTCCGCCATCGTCGCTAACAAACTCGCCAACCTGCAGCTAAAAGCCCGGTTCGGCATTGGCGGCCATGAAAACCGCAACGGCAACGATGGAACCGTCACCCGCTTCGGCTGGAAAGCCCAAAACAAGTCACTCGAATTGTTCGCCGGCGAAGCTTATAACGTCGAGCAGGGCGTAACCAACGTCATCTTCCCTGATGAGCGCGACCAGACACCAGGCTGCGGCTTCAATGCCACTCCCGAAGACCGTCCCGATCCCGCCGCCAATTCTTTCTATCAGGCCATGAGCGATATCACCGGTCTAACAGCCTTTATGCGGATGCTCGCGCCGCCGCCCGCTGGCACTCCCCCCGGGCCACTCGGCGCATCCATAAATAATGGTCGCCAGGCATTTGCGCAAGCAGGCTGCAATCTTTGCCACACGGCAGTCATGAACACGGCAAACTCCAGCACTGAGGCGCTGCGGAATCAGCCGGTCCAGCTCTATTCAGACCTGCTCGTGCACCGCATGGGTCGTGGCCTCGCAGACGGAGTCAGTCAGGGCGATGCACAGGGAGAAGACTGGCGTACCGCTCCGCTTTGGGGCCTCGGCCAGCGCCTCTTCTTCCTGCATGACGGGCGCGCGACTGACCTGCCGCAGGCGATTCAGGCTCACTCCAGCCCCCAGTCAGAGGCGAACGGCTCCGTCGCAACGTACACTGCGCTTCCCGCGAATGTAAGACAGGATATTCTTAACTTCCTGCGGTCACTCTAATGAAAAACGGCCGGATTTAGCGAGCCGCCGCCGTGAGGATCATACTTTTCCAAAAGTAGGGAATCCTCCCGGCACCAGCGAATCGAATGTCGTCGAAGGCACACTCCCGCAGTGCCTCCGACAGTGTTGTTTTTGACCAGAATTTGATGTGCCCGCCATCCCACAGGGGATTGTAATGAGAATCTGACTTCCCCAGCCCCGCGATCAGCAGGTTTTTCAGATATCCGTGATAGGGCGTGGTCACCAGCAGGCGCCCTCCCTGGCGCAGCATCGCACGCGCTCCCGCAAGAAAGACGCGGGGATCGTAGACGTGTTCAATCACTTCAACACTGATGACCAGGTCAAAACTGTGTTCCGCGAAAAGCGTCCCGAGACTGGTTCCCGGATTCGACAAGCGAACATCAAGACCCTGATTTTGCGCCATAGCAACTCCGGATTCAGAAACTTCCACCCCGCATAGAACCCAGCTGCCCATTTTCCGAATGTCCGCAAGGATTGCACCATTGCCGCAGCCAAGGTCAAGCACTCTTCCTTCTGCAGGTATTGACTTCAGGGCCTGACTCGGGCCTGGCATCAGCAACCCGTGATCCCAACGGCGGTTTACGTCCGGATATTCGTATTCCGCTTGACGGGGGCATTCGGTTAGTATCTCATTCTGACCGTTCTTGGTTTGGGATCCCCGGTATCCCGTACGCGATGTTCTGACCCGTGGTACTGATATGCCCGGACTGGTACCAGAGTCCCGCATGTGCTAAAACTATACCTATGCCGCTACGGCAGATATTCAACCCGCTCGTAGCGCAGCCCATCGGAGGGCATTAATTATGGATCCATTGGTCTGGCTAGGCGTCGTCTCCATCGCCTTGTCCCTGATCCTGACGCCGTTGTTCCGGAACTTGTTCCGGTACTTCGGTTTTGTCGATCACCCGGATCAGGATCGCAAGATCCATTCTTCCCCGATTCCCAGAGCCGGCGGGACGGCCATAGCTCTTTCCTACATCCTGTCGTTTGTTCTGGTCCAAATGACTCTGGGCATCTCTGTCGCCAGGCTCGCCCTCGTCTGGAAGGTCCTTCCCGCCGCCGCAGTCATGTTCGCGGTGGGCTTGATTGATGATTTGTGGGGTCTTAAGCCCTGGCAAAAGCTCACCGGCCAGATAGTCGCCTGCGGACTGGCCTGCTACAGCGGCATATTAATTGTTGATATTATCGGCGTCCATGGCGTAGGCTGGTGGACCATTCCCGTTACGATTTTCTGGCTGCTCGCTTCCACCAACGCTTTCAATTTGCTCGATGGTATGGACGGTCTCGCCGGCGGTGCCGGACTCTTCGCAACGCTGACAATTTTCATCGCGGCGCTGCTGCAGGGCCATAATGTCGCTCTCGCTCTGGCTACAGTTCCTCTGGCCGGCGCTTTGCTGGGGTTCCTTCGTTACAATTTTGCTCCCGCAACCGTTTTTCTGGGGGATTCCGGAAGTCTTGTGATTGGCTTTGTCCTCGGCTGTTTCGGCGTGATCTGGACTCAAAAATCGGCCACTTTGCTGGGTATGACGGCGCCGATCATGGCGCTTTCCATTCCGTTGCTTGACGTCACCCTGGCCGTCGTTCGCCGCTTGCTGCGCAGGCAGCCTATTTTTACCGCTGATCGCGGCCATATTCATCACCGGCTGCTCGATCGCGGCATGTCTCCCCGCCGGGCTGCGATCGCCCTTTATGCGCTTTGTAGTCTTGTGGCTGTTTTTTCGTTGCTTTACAGCCAATATCACAATGACCGGGTGGCCGGAATTATTGTGATAGTCTTCTGCGCCGTCGCCTGGATGGGTATTCAGTACCTCGGATATGCCGAGTTTACAGCCGCGGGCCGCCTGTTATTCCGCGGAGATTTGCAGCGGGCATACCGTGTTCAGCTCGAACTGCACACATTTGACCGGGCACTGGTTCTTGCAAGGTCTCCCGAAGACTGTTCGGCACTCATCCGTAAAACCGCACTCCAGTTCGGTCTCCGCGTAACCCGGCTGCAACTGGCAGGCGAGAGTTATTCTGAGCCTTTCGCCACGCCAGCCCAGTCCTGGCGGGTGCAGGTTCCGTTTGACCACGGCGATTTCGTCGAACTGGAACGCCAGGCTGGTGATCTGGCCGCGGGTGGCCCGGGCGGGCCGTTTCTTGATGCGCTCTGGATCGGTCTGGTCGAGCACTTGCCCGCATTTCGCCGTGAGCGGGCCGCGTCGGTCGCAGATTCCACCGTTTCGAACTGGTAAATCCCGGCTGGTTCCAGTAGATAACAAACTGGGAGTAGTACTGCTCCGGTCAGGTTAATTGACACCTCTTGTCAGGGTCGCCGATAATAGAGCTTCGGCACGGATTTTAGCTCTAATGTATTCCGGACCCAAAATTGGGACTCGGAAAGCGGTAGCTTGCCCGAAATCAACAAATAGCCGAGCGATGACCACGAAAATTCCAATTGCGACTGAAAGTTTAGCCTCAGGTTCCGCCCCTGACTGGCCGTGGTATGCACTGTGGGTCCGGTCGCGTCATGAAAAATCGGTTGCCGAACTCCTCACAGGCAAGGGCTTTCCTACTTTCCTGCCCATGTACCTCAGCCGTCGCCGCTGGTCAGACCGAATACAGCAGGTCGAGCTTCCTCTGATCCCCGGGTACGTTTTTTGCCGCTTCGATTGCGCCCGGCGCCTCCCGATTATGACGACGCCTGGCATAGTTCAAATCGTGAGTGCTGGCAAATCTCCACAGCCGGTCGACGATGCTGAGATGCAGTTCCTCATCCAAGCGGTAGAAGCGGGTGTTCACCTGCAGCTCTGGCCATTCCTGAAAACCGGACAGCGAGTTTCCATTGAAGAGGGTCCGCTGCGATCACTCGAAGGTGTTCTGGTCTCAACCAAGGGCCAGGATCAGTTGATTCTTTCCATTTCCCTGCTTCAGCGTTCCGTCGCCGTAACTGTTGACCGCCGTTGGGTTAAGCCGCTGACCGAAAGCGCTCCCGCTCCACGCAGGGCCGCGCCTATACTTCCCTTCGATGGAGGGCATGCTTCGTTTGGACGCTGAATACCAGTACCATCGCTTTTTCAAAAAACATGTTCAGTCAATTACGTTTGTGGGAATTCAGAGACAATGGATTCAATCCAGTGAGAGTTCCTGTATGCGCCTGATTCGTGTCGCCGGAGCGGTTGTGCTGCTTCTGGCTCTGGTGAATTCCGCTCTCGCGCAGAATCCTGCCCCGACCGTTGTTCTGCCAGCCCGGCTCGATCCGATCGGAGCTTACATTCTTGGGCCCGGCGATCAGATTCTGGTCCGCGCCGCCAATGCTCCCGAACTGAACGAAAAAACCATCCGAATCGACCTGAGCGGCTTTGTAAATCTGCCAGTTGTTGGCCGCATCCAGGCGGGCGGAATTACGGTGGAAGCGCTCGAACGCGAACTGGTACGCCGGCTAAAGGTTTTTCTCGAAGAGCCTGATGTTTCTGTCAGTGTTCTCGAATACCAGAGCCAGCCTGTTTCCGTTTTCGGCGATGTCAGCACTCCGGGTGTGCACCAGTTGCAGGGTCGCAAGTCCCTGGTGGAACTCATTGCGATGGTGGGCGGCGTCAAGCCTGAGTCCGGACCCTTTGTCCTCATTACCCGCCGTCTTGAATATGGGCGGATCCCTCTGCCTGGCGCTGCCGACGACCCTACCGGCAAATACAGCATCGCGCAAGTGGAGATCAGGCCCCTGATTCAGGCGAAAACCCCGGAAAAGGATATTTTGATCCAGCCGTATGATGTGATTTCCGTCCCGCGCGCCGAGTATATTTACGTTGCCGGAGAGGTGATCAAATCCGGTACTGTGGCCCTGTCGGAGAAGCAGTCGTTGTCAATTGTGGAAGCTCTATCTTCCTCGGGCGGTCTTACCAAAACGGCGGACTCAAAACGGGCCCGAATCCTCCGCGCAACAAGGCCGGATCTGATTCGTCCGCAGGAACCGGTCGACGTCGCCAAAATCATGAAAGGCCAGTCTCCGGATGTGCAACTTATGGCCGGTGACATCCTCGTAGTTCCCAGCAGCGTTAGTAAAAAAGCTATCCAGCGGGCTATCGAGGTGGCCGTTCAAATTGGTTCGGTCATTTTGTCTGCCGGTATTGTGAATGGAACAATCTGATCCCCATGCTTGAACTGGAACCAGTCCGAAAGAATAACCCGCCTGGTCCGGCGTTTCCCGCGCTCGTCATGCAGTCGGCCACCACCACGGCTGCTCCGCTGCCACCAGGTTCCTCGTGGGGCGGAAAACGTGATTACAGTGGTGTCCTCGAATACTGGCACATGGTGCGCAGGCACCAGAATGCCGTGATTATCCTCACCATCCTCGGTGGTATTTTTGGTTTCTGTCAGACCCTTTCCGAACCCCGCATCTACCAGGCTCACGCGACCGTCGAAATTCAGAGTCTCAACGACAACTTCCTCAATATGAAGGAATTGAGTCCACTGGACCGTGAAGGCAGTATGTCCTCGGATTCCGACATTCAGACACAAGTCCGAATCCTCCAAAGCAACAAACTGATCCGCCGGGTAGTGGCAAAAATGTCGCAAACGCCACCAACCGAACCGCTTCCCCTGCCAGACCGGCTTTCCGT
Organism: Terriglobia bacterium; assembly: GCA_025363475.1. Classification (GTDB taxonomy): domain Bacteria; phylum Acidobacteriota; class Terriglobia; order Bryobacterales; family Bryobacteraceae; genus BOG-234. The sequence continues at coordinate 6,486 of JANYDS010000022.1, read as the reverse complement.
CTGGCGTAAGGCGCTCGGCATCTCGCCTCCTTCCAACAAAGAACTGTGGGAACAGGCGCTGGGCAGTGCCTCAGGCGGCATTCGCGTCCGCGCTTCCGGTGTAACACGTATCGTTGACCTCACCTGTGATTCCACCAGCGGCCAGGTTGCAGCCGATTTCGTCAACACTCTTGCCAGCGAATACATCGAACAAAACCTTGAAACGCGCTTCAACAGTACGGAGCATACCGGCGACTGGCTTAAGGGCCAACTCAACGATCTCCGGGGCAAACTCGAAAAATCTCAGGATGAGCTCCAGCACTATGTCGCCGCGCAGAATTTGGTCGTAACCTCCGAAAAGAACAATGTCAGCGAATCCAAACTGGCTGACCTGCAGCGCGAGCTTTCCACCGCTCAGTCAGATCGGGTAGCTAAACAGTCTACCTGGGAAATTGCTTCATCCAGTCCTTCCGATTCGCTTCCGGCGATTCTCGATGATTCCGGCCTGCAGGACTCGCAAAAAGCGGTTCAGGATCTCCGGCGCAATCTGGCCCAACTCCGCGTTACCTATACTCCCAACCATCCGGAAGTTCGCAGGGTTGAGGCGCAGCTCGCGGTCCTTGAAGCTCCGCTCATTAAACAGCGCGACAGTATCCTTCGCCGCATCCGTAATGAATATGACGCAGCAGCGCGGCGTGAAGCTCTGCTCACCGGCTTTTATGATGCCCAGGCACATCAAGTCTCGGGCGAGACTGCAGGCATGGATCGCTACAACTTCCTCAAACGCGAAGTGGATGCCACCCGCACCCTGTATGACTCCATTCTTCAGAAAATGAAGGAGGCGAGCATCTCCTCCGCCCTCCGCGCCAGCAACATCAATATCGTGGATCGTGCCGACGTACCTGGCGGTCCCTACAAGCCCGACGTCTTCCGCAGCGCCTTGTCCGGCCTGCTGACCGGCCTGGTTCTTGGTATCGCCTATGCCGTTTCACGCGAACGTGCGGACCGTACATTGCAGGATCCGGGTGATGCCGAACATTATCTGCGCATTCCCGAATTGGGCGTTATCCCCATGGGCAAACTTGATGAACCGCTTACGGTGCGGCCCGGCGAAGCCTCTGCGGCTGACATCGCCATTCATGGTTCCGCTCCCACCGCCGGGGTCGAGCTCATCACGCATAACTCCCGAACCTCGCTGGTAGCCGAAGCATTCCGCACGACCCTCACGTCGATTCTGTTCTCCGGCGGCGTTGTCGAGAGGTCCCGTATTCTGGTGGTTACCAGCGCCAGCCCCAAGGAAGGCAAAACCACCGTTACCTGCAACCTGTCCATCGCCCTCGCGGAAGTGCAGGACCGGGTTCTGCTGATCGATTGCGACATGCGCAGACCACGTCTTCACACCGTGTTCAAGGTGGAAAACGGCCCAGGTCTCAGTGATCTGCTTTCTATGCGCGAACCGCTGCAGTGGAGGGATATCGAGGGGTTGTTCCAGCCTTCCGGAGTGCCCTCCCTGAGTCTGATGACCAGCGGCACGGCGCGCTATAAAGTCACCACTCTGCTCTATTCTCAGCGCCTCCCGGAACTCATTCAGCTTCTGCGCACACGCTTTAATACCGTAGTCTTTGATACGCCCCCGATGGTCAACATTGCCGACGCCCGGCTGGTCGGCAGGTACTCCGATGGCGTCGTTCTTGTGGTTCGTTCCGCCTACACCACGCGGGATGCCGCCCTGCTGGCCAAACAGCGTCTCAATGAAGACGGCAGTCCGCTGCTGGGCCTCATCATGAACGGCTGGAATCCCAACGTGCCCGGCTACAGCTACTACCGGAACTATTACGCTGGCTACAACCACTATTACGGTCCCGACAGCCCCAATTTCGTTGCCGGGGAAAAAACCAAAACTTCACGGTTCAAAAAAAGGAAGAAGTCGGCCTAGATGTGCGGTATTGCAGGTATGATCCGGTCCGGTTCCGCCAGATCTGATGATGCTGAAATCGTGGGCCGGGTTCTTGCCGCTGAGTCGCACCGCGGTCCCGATGGCGAAGGCCTCTGGCAGGGTTCCGGTGCCGTTCTCGGACACCGCCGTCTCGCCATTATTGATCTTTCTGACGCCGGCCTGCAGCCCATGACCAGTGAAGATGGCAGCCTGCGCATCACTTTCAACGGCGAGATCTACAACTTTCAGGAACTGCGCGTCGAGCTTCTTCATGCCGGGCATCAGTTCCACTCGCATACCGATACCGAAGTCCTGCTCCACGGCTATGAAGAGTGGGGTATTTCCGGGCTTCTCGAACGCCTCCGGGGAATGTTCGCTTTTGCCCTGCTCGACCCCCGCCGCGGTCTCATTCTGGCTCGCGACCGCATGGGCATCAAGCCGCTTTACTACTGCTCAACACCTTCATTCCTCATCTTCGCTTCGGAACTGAAAGCCCTCATGCGTTCGGGTATCGTCCCGGATGAACGCGACCGCCGCGCCATTACCGGTTTCCTGATGGCTGGTGCAGTGCCGCAGCCGCGCACCATGATCAAGGCCGTTCAATGTCTTCCTCCCGGCCACTGGGCAGAATGGCACGACGGCACGCTTCAACTTCACCCTTACTGGGATCTCACCCAGCCGCCGGGCCAGACTTCCGACGTTTCCCCGGCCAGTCTCGGACCTTTGCTTGAAACGGTGGTTCGCCAGCACCTCATTTCCGACGTGCCGCTGGGCGTCTTCCTGAGCGGCGGTGTTGATTCCGCGGCACTCGTTGCCCTGGCGAGCCGCATCCGCAGAGACGAAGGCAATCCACTTCAAACTCTCACCGTAGTTTTCGACGAACGGCACTTCAGTGAAGCCCCCGCCGCAGCCGCAGTTGCGCAGCGTTTCGGGACTTCACACCGCGAAATACGTGTTACCGAAACCGACTTCAAACGCGAACTCCCCGCCTTCTTCGCGGCTATGGACCAGCCCACCAACGACGGCATCAACTCCTGGTTCGTCAGCAAAGCCGCCCGCGAAGCCGGACTCAAAGTCGTGCTCTCCGGTCTCGGCGGCGACGAAGTGTTCTGGGGCTATCCGCACTACCAGCGATTGCGCCCCGGCGGCTGGGCCAGTCTGAGTCCCGGCGCGGTCTGGCGGTTACTCGGTCACGCGGGCTATCAGGCCGGCAGGCTGCGGGGCCGCGATAATCTGCTCCGTTCCGCCTGGCTCAAAAAATCCGGCTCCGCCGAACGCCTCTACCTCACTATGCGCGGCTTCTTCGCGCCCGGACAGGTAGCACGTCTCATGGACCTCACCAATTCAGAACTTGATGACGCAGTGGAAGAACATTTCGGTGCCCTGCTTGAAGACCACCGTCCTTCCGCCGCCTCCATCAACTACCTCGAAATGAAGCGCTACCTGCACGACCAGCTCCTGCGTGACACCGACGTGTTCAGCATGGCGCACTCCATCGAAGCCCGCGTCCCGTTCCTCGACCATGTGCTGACCGACCGGCTCTGGAATGCAGATCCGGCTCTGAAGCTCAGCCCAGCCATGAACAAGCCGCTCCTCGTCAACGCCGTTGCGGACCAGGCGGTGCTCGAAGCGGCCACCCGTCCCAAACAGGGTTTCACTTTCCCCATGGCGCGCTGGATGAAAAACAGTGCCGCTGACCTCCAGGAACGCGCCGAAACCGGTTTTCTTGGACGCCGGGAAGTCCGGGCCTGCTGGAGCGATTTCTCCGCCGGACGCATGCACTGGTCCCGCGCCTGGGCACTCACTGTCCTCGGAACTGCCAATTAGTTTTCTATGACTGACGTTAGTACACTGCCCGTCCTGGTAATCCGCCCGAAAAAAGGGTTCGTCAGTCTCAATCTGCGCGAGATCTGGAACTATCGCGAACTCCTCTTTTTCCTTGTCTGGCGTGATATAAAAGTCCGCTACAAACAAACCGCTCTTGGTGCGGCATGGGCAGTGATTCAGCCTGTGATGACGATGATTGTCTTCAGTATTTTCTTCGGGCGCCTGGCCAAAATCCCCTCGGACGGAGTGCCCTATCCGATCTTTGCCTATACCGCACTATTGCCCTGGCAGTTGTTCGCGTTTGCGCTGACGGAATCCAGCAACAGTTTGGTCGGCAGCCAGAATCTCATCACCAAGGTTTACTTTCCCCGCCTCGTGATCCCTCTTGCGTCCGTCCTCGCGGGCATTGTCGATTTCGTGATCGCCTTTGGGGTCTTGCTGGTGCTGATGTTCTGGTATGGCATCACACCTGGTCCGGCCATCGTCTGGCTGCCGCTGTTTATGCTGCTCGCGCTCGCAACCGCGCTCTCAGTCGGGCTGTGGTTCTCTGCTCTGAACGTCAAATACCGCGACGTCCGTTACACCATTCCATTCATCACACAGCTCTGGATGTTTGCAACTCCGGTGGCTTATCCCAGCAGCCTGGTGCCAAAGCCCTGGCGCGCATGGTTAGGACTTAACCCCATGGCCGGTGTCGTCGAAGGTTTTCGCTGGGCGCTGCTCGGCAAGACTGCCGCTCCCGGCCTGTTGCTCTGGATTTCGATTGTTGCGGTCCTCCTGCTCCTCATCGGCGGCTTGTTTTACTTCCGCCGCATGGAATCAACTTTTGCGGACCTCGCCTAGCCTTTAAATTATGAGCCACGTTGTCATCCACGTCGAAGGCGTAGGCAAACGCTACAAACTCGGGGCTAACCGCCAGTACCGCACGCTGCGTGACAGTTTTACGAATGCGCTCACCAGCCCGTTCCGCAAGCGTGACCCCGAAGATCCTGCCCGAATATTCTGGGCGCTGCACAACGTTTCGTTCGATGTCCACGATGGTGATGTCATCGGCATCATTGGCCGCAACGGCGCAGGCAAAAGTACCCTCCTGAAAGTTCTCTCCCGCATCACCGAGCCCACCGAGGGTCAGGTGCGCCTGCAGGGTCGTATCGCCTCCCTGCTCGAAGTGGGCACCGGATTTCACCCGGAACTCACCGGTCGCGAAAATATCTTTCTCAATGGAGCGATCCTCGGCATGAGAAGGGCCGAAATCGCTTCAAAATTCGACGAAATTGTCGCCTTCGCCGAAGTGACGCGCTTTATCGATACCCCCGTCAAACACTATTCCACCGGCATGTACATGCGCCTTGCCTTCGCCGTCGCCGCTCATCTGGAACCTGAGATTCTCGTCATCGACGAAGTGCTGGCGGTCGGTGATGCGGCCTTCCAGAAAAAGTGCCTCGGCAAGATGCGGGAAGTCTCACGGACCGGTCGCACAGTGCTGTTCGTCAGTCACAACATGACCGCCATGCGCAGCCTCTGTAACCGCGTCGTCTGGCTCCGCAACGGCGAGGTTGAAGAAACCGGAGAGTCCGGTGCTGTCATTGCCAACTACCTCAAATCCGCCAGCGCCACGGTTACCCGCCAGTTCTGGCCCACGCAGGAAGAGGCTCCTGGCAACAGTCAGGTTCGCCTCAACATGATTTCCGTTACCTCGGCCCTCGAGCCAGGGGCCGAAGTGGACGTCGCCACTCCCGTCAACATCGAAGTCCGTTACTGGAACAACGTCGCGGGCATGGTTCTCAATGTCAGTATCGAAGCATACAGCATCGAAGAGATATGTCTCTTCAGTTCCTTCAATCCCCCAGAGCAAATGCCCGCCGGTCTGATAAGGACGACCTGCGAAATTCCGGCGGACCTCCTCAACGACTCCGTCTACCAGTTTCGCGTACTCATCGTGCGCGACGCCGCAACCATACTCCTGAAGCACGAAGGCGTGTCTCTCGAAGTTCACGATACAGAGCGGACCGTGGCCTACTACGGCAAATGGACCGGAGCGGTCCGGCCTGCCCTGCGCTGGTCATGCGACGCGCAGAATTCAGTAAATACAAAAAATGACTCCATCGTTGACCGCCGATAAATCTTCCCCGCAATCAGCCTCTTCGTCCGGTGCCGCGCCGCACATACTCGTGTTCGGGGGAGGTGCCCTGGCTTCGGAACTTTACGCGCCGGCTGTGGCGAGGATGGGTAAACAGTCCGAGTACGTCTTTGTTGACGTGGCACCCCGCGCACTTGCCACTCTGAATGCCGCGTTCCAGGGGCTGCGAACCGTTGCGTCAGGATACCAGGATCTTCTCTCGAACAGGAAGTTTCTGGCCGAATTCAGCGGAGTGGTAGTCGCGCTCCCCAACCACCTGCACCGTCATGCTGTGACTGCATGCCTCGAAGCCGGTCTGGATGTTTTGTGCGAAAAACCGCTTGCTCTTGACGAGGCTACCTGCCTTGAGCTTGCCAGTGTTGCCGAATTTCACGGACGCCACCTCTCCATCGCGATGGTCAGGCGCTTGATTCCAGCCGTCCTCGCCGTTAAGGAAGCTCTGCGTTCTGGTCTTGTCGGTGATCTCCTCGGTGTTCAGATTCACCATGGTCATGATTTTAAATGGCCATCCGAATCGGGGGCCTATTTCCGCCCCGAAAACGGCGGCCTGCTGGTCAACATGGGCGTCCACTACCTCGACATGCTTGAGGATTGGCTTGGTCCC
>JANYDS010000011.1 GCA_025363475.1 Terriglobia bacterium | reverse complement strand
CCTTCGCCTTCAGGCTGGGCGGATGACTCTTTCTCGTTTTTGGCATTGACTCTCCTTCATTTTCAATGCCGCCTTTCCTGTCTAAGAAGCGGTCCTTTTTTTGTCCAGGTTTTGGGGTTTATTACAGTCGAGAGCGACCGTTTCTGTACGTCCGCTAATTAAATCTTAGGTTTGGCCGGCGGAAGGTCCCGGGCGACGACGACATCCTGAAAGCCGGACCGCGCATGGGAACCATCACAGAACGGCTTGTTCTGCGAAAGCCCACATCGGCAAAGGCCAATAGCTGTGCGGCCGGCGAGACCGAACGCCTGACCCTGAGGGTCGCAAACTTCAAAATCGCCTTCGATCTTGATCGAACCGTTGCTGTTAACTGTAACTTTCGTGGATGGCATACAGTTCTGAGGCTAACACGCGGTTACTACTTCGGTGGCTTCGTTTCGTTTTCCACGTCGCCGAACGTAATACTGGTTTCAGCCCCAAATCGCTTATAGTTTTCGTACTTCACAACCATCCGAATGCGCTGGGACGAATCCCTGAACTGCAAAGTGTCGTTAGCTCGGGTGTAGGTAGGGAACCAGTATTTGCCGTCAATCTGCTCGCGATAAGTTTCGAACTTGGGGAACTGGTTATCCTCACCCCTCTTCAGCAGGCCGACACCTTTGCCGAAAGTCTTAACAATCTGCAGGTCACGGTCGTCCACCCAGATATCGCCCTCAAAGTAACGCTCACCCTTCAACATGGTCTTCGGCTTTACCGAAAACCGATAACAGTCAATGTCATCCACCTTGTCTTTGCCGTTGTAGTGGACGTCATACTTCGCGATATCGTCGCTGGTGAGAACGAAGGGTTGAACGCTGCGCAAATCCTGCAGATCCTGCGGCGTCAGAGTGATGTTGTGAAGACTATTGACCGGAGCGTAGGTCACTTTTTCCGTACGCTGTTTGTTGGGGCCAAAGACAATATCAGCAACTTCTTCCCATTTGCCCTCAACCCGGCCACTACTATCCAGCTCTTCCATTTTTACGGACTGGCGGTAGGTATAGAGTTCCCGTGCCTTGCGGAATTCAGCCTCTTTAGCCGCGAACTTCCGAATCACTTCCTCGGGTGGCAGGTCGGCAGACCGGGCTGCGGTGGATCCGCCGAGCAGAATCGCAATGAAAGAGCAAGAAATTAGAGCGCGCATTTCTTTATCAAAAGGTAGACGTCCCGATCAGCTCAGTAGTTTCTTCGCCACCGTGAGCAGCTGAATATTACTGGTGCCTTCATAGATGCGGCCGATTTTGGCATCGCGGTAGAGCTTTTCCACCGGATAGTCTTTGGTCACACCCACGCCGCCATGAACTTCGATGGATTTCGACGCAACCCGTTCGGCGATTTCAGACGCATAGTACTTCGCCATGGCCGCTTCCTTAACAAAGGGCAGACCGGCATCGCGCAGCCTGGCAGCGTTGTAAACAAATAACCTGGCCGCTTCCACTTCAATCGCCATGCGCGCCAGATCCAGCTGAACCGCCTGGAAATCAGAAATCACCTTGCCGAACTGCTTGCGCTCTTTGGAATATTTGATGGCATGGTCCAGCGCACCGCGGGCCAGCCCCATCAACTGCGCGCCGATGCCAATGCGACCTTCATTCAGCGTTTCGATGGCGATTTTGTAACCCTTGCCCAGGTCGCCCAGCAGGTTTTCTTTGGGAACGCGGCACTGATCCATAATCAGTTCGCAGGTGGAGGAGGCCCGGAGCCCGAGCTTATCTTCCTTCTTTCCGACGGAAAACCCTGGGAAATCGCGTTCGACGATAAAAGCTGTGATGCCCTTGTAGCCGGCCGCAGGGTTAGCATTGGCGAAAAGAACGAAAATGCCGGATTCCGCCGCATTGCTGATCCAGAGCTTGCGCCCGTTGAGGATATAGTGGTCGCCGGCATCGGTAGCAGTGGTCGCCAGGGCAAAGGCGTCAGAGCCTGATCCGGCTTCAGAAAGAGCGTAGGAACCAACCGTACCGCCAGCCAGCAGAGGCAGATATTTCGCCTTCTGGGCCTCGGTACCCCAGCGCACGATGGCGTTATTGACGATGGTGTTTTGAACATCCACAACGACGCCGGCCGAAGGATCAACTGCCGAGAGTTCTTCAATCGCCAGAACGCACTGAAAGAAATTGCCCCCCTGGCCGCCATATTCCTCAGGGATTTCAATCCCCATCAAGCCCAGTTCAAAGAATTCTTTGATCAGAGTTTTGCTGAAGACGCACGTCTCGTCCATCTCGCGAACAAGCGGGGCGACACGCTCGCGGGCAAAGCGCCGGACGGTGTCGCGAAAAAGTTTTTCTTCGTTATCAAGGTGGGTAAGAGGCATGTATTTAGAGAAGCGGTCAGGGTTGTGGCTGCGGTTCTGTGACGGGCGGAATGACGACGGGGGCATCTGAGAATTTCGGCCCCAGGCCCAGACGGATCAGGGTCAGCGAACTGAGTTTACCGGTGGGAGTCAGGTCCGTTTCGGTCTGGAACTGGCGCAGCGCATCACTGGATTTTGTGTCCCAGACACCAGTCGGTTCCTGCTGCAGGTAGCCTTTCGCTACCAGCGATTCCTGGATTTCACGATACCGGTCTGCCGACGGTGTCATCTGGCGAACACGCACCGGGGTGCGGGGCAAAGTGCCTTTTTTCGTCGAGCGGGCGGCGGAGCGAAGCGGTGCTTTCTTAGTAGTAGTAGTTTTGCCGGCGGGAGCTTTGGTTGTCGCAGCTTTTTTCGGCACAGCTTTTTTGGTAGGGGGAGTCTGGGGTTTCGAGAGCGAAACCGAAGCGCAGAGCGCCGTAAGCCAGAGTATGAAAAATGCCTGTTTCATTTGACCAATAAAGAAGGGGAGCAGATGATCCGCTCCCCTTGCATTGTACGTCTTCGGAATGTACTTTGGCTGGTTACTGGGCCGGAACGTTACCGGCAACAAAGAGCGACTGCCAGTCACCGCCACGGGGCCCGCCCGCCTGCCGCATTACATGGAAGGCAACGGGTTCACCGGTCTTGAGAGCACTCTGAATTTTACGGATATCGTCCGGTGAAGAAACGGCCTGGCGATTCAGTTCAACAACAATGTCACCCTTGCCCAGCCCGATGTCTTCAGCGAACGAACCAGGTTCCACGGACGAGATGACGACACCACTGTTGCCTTTGTAATTCAGGTTTTGGCGATCAGCCGGGCGCAGTGCCTGCACCGACATGCCGAACTTCATCTGAGCGGCATCGGCGGCGCTTTCCGGTGCATCGGCCTTAACGCCGCCGTATTGCTCGGCGAAGATCTTGGCGCGGTCACCCACCACGATGTCGAGATTCATCTGTTTGCGGTCGCGAACAACAGCAGTCTTAATGGAACTGCCCACTGAACTCTCGGCAATGATGTCGATCAAATCCTGACCCTTGTTGACTCTCTGGCCGTTGATGGAAGTGATAACATCCTGCGCCTTGAGTCCTGCTTTGTCCGCGGGGCCATTGGGTTCAACCGAATCGACAAAGATGCCATGGTCAGCACCGTAGACTTTGAGCAGCGCGTCATGATTCGAACTCACATCCTCCTTAAAGCGGATACCGATGGAGCCGCGGGTCACGTGGCCGTCGCGGATGATGTGGTTATAAACCTTAACGGCAGTATTGATCGGCATCGCGAAACCGATGCCCTGATATCCGCCGCTGCGACTGGCGATCATCGTATTGATACCAATCACTTCACCATTGCTGTTCGCAAGCGGACCGCCGCTGTTGCCGGGGTTAATAGCTGCGTCGGTCTGGATGAAGTGCTGGAAGCTGGTGGCATCGCCGGGGATATCGCGAGCGAGTGCACTGATGATGCCGACCGTGACCGTAGCCTGAAAGCCAAACGGAGAGCCGATCGCGATGGACCAGTCGCCGGGCTGAATCGCATCCGAATTGCCGATTTTCGCGGCGACCAGATTCTTGCGGTCAACCTTGATCACAGCCAGATCCGTATCTTTATCGGTGCCAATCAGCGTGGCCGGGTATTCCGTTTCGTCGCCCGAAAACTTGACCTTAATGCGCGTGGACTTTTCCACGACATGATTGTTCGTCAGGATATAGCCATTCTTGTCGACGACGATACCGGAACCAACACCGCCACTGCGACGGTCTTCATCGGGTTCAGCCTGCTGGCCGCCGCCCTGCCCGCCAAAGAAACGCTGCAGCAGATCGGGCATGGCACCATCCTGCTCCTCATCATCCTGCGGCTGGGCCTGCTGACGGCGGCGAAGGTTGTTGCCATTGCCATTATTGTTGCTGCGCGCCTGCTTGGTTTTCGGAATGTATTCCGTGGAGATATTGACGACAGCGGGGGCGAGCAGTTTCGCCAGCTGAGAAAACTGGTTTTGAACCTGAACCGGACTCGGAATAGTCAGGGGCGTGGCGTCCGGAGCGACTGACTGCTCTCTGGCCGCTTTCGCGCCGGTCTGGGCGATGGTCCCGATCATGATGCCGATCGCCAGGGTGAAAATCATCAGCGTAAACGACAGAAATTTCTGTGTCCGCACTTTGTCGTAGAAACTCATTGTTTTACCTTTAGCTCCTCTGAAATTCAGGGGGCGGAATTTGCTTCGGATTATATCGATGTGAACGATCTCCGGCAACTGCCGCCAATATTAATGATGCTCCTGCAATGCGACCCGTTTCAAGCTGGGCCTTAATTCCACAAGTAATATTCCCGCCAGAATGAGAACCGCACCCGCTATACCCCGGTTGCCCATGGTTTCGCCTGTCAAATACCAGGAAGTAAGCCATGCGACCACCGGTTCCAGTGCGAAAATCAAAGCCGCCCGCGTAGCTGTAGTGTATTGCTGCGCCCAGGCCATCGTGGTGAAAGCCAGCGCTGTAGCAAAAATGCCGGTCACCAGAATAGCAGCTGCCACGCCCGGTGTGAAACGAAACCGGAGCGGTTCCACAAACAAAGTGGAACCAGCAGCCAGCGCCGCCACCACCGCCACCTGAATCACGGCAAGGGACTGATACCCCACCTGCGATGCGAAATGCCCGATCACCACAATATGCAAGGCGAAAAGCACAGCACAGAGCAAGCTCAACAGGTCGCCCCTGTTGAACTCGAACTGGGCGAAATCGAACTTTCCTGAGAGCAAACCGGGCGGCAGCGTCATCAAAATCATTCCAACGGAAGCGATTACGATACCCACCCCCTCAAAAAAACGGGGTCTGGTGCGATAGACGAGCGAACCAGCCAAAGGTACCATCGGAATCGATAAAGAAGTCAGGAAAGCAGACTTCGACGGCGTCGTAGTGGCAAGACCTACCGTTTGGCTCGTATAGGCGAGGAAAAGGAGGCCGCCAGCCAGCAACCCCGGCCCGAGCGCGTTCCGCTTCAGACCCTTGCGGTAAATCAGACCCAGAATCAATGCAGCCAGCGTGAAGCGCAGCGTGATAAAAAAGAGCGGCGAAATGTCGTCAAGAGCGCCCTTAACCACCACGAACGTGGTGCCCCAGATCACAGTCACTAAAGCAAGGGCGAGTTCGGCACGCCCCCTTTTCACTCTTCGCCGCCTGCTGCCTGCGCGGATTCTTCCAAAAGCAACGCCGCGCTGAGCAGGACGCGCTTCAACCCCAGATCGCGCCCGTCTGGCCGGTACCACTCGCCAGTTGTATGCGCCCCCCCGCCTTTGCCGCCCGCGCCAATGGAAACGGCGGGAATCCCCAGCGACAACGGAATATTAGCGTCAGTGGACGCGCATTCCAGGCGGGACCGGATGCCCAGATGCAAATCAACCGAGCGAATGATAGAGAGAATCGCCGCATCCGCAGCCAAACGGGCGGCCGGACGGCTGCCGATCTCGCGGACCCGGGCCACCACCTTGGGGCCGGGCGAGCGCCGGTTTTCAATCTCACCAGCGCGGACCACCGCTTCCTGCAGTTCGGCCACCAGCGCATCCATCTTGTCGTTACTTTCCGACCGGATATCGATCTTGGCGCGGGCACTGGCCGGAATGGCGTTGATGCTGGAGCCTCCTTCGATAAGCCCGATATTTACCGAGACTTTCGGCGTCGCGCGCGGGTCCAGCGGGTTTTGATCCACAAACAAGGCCATAGCCCGGCTCAGCGCATGAACAGGATTGCCGGTTCCGAAATCACTCCAGCTATGACCTCCGCTGCCGGTGAAAGTAACCTCGAAACGACGGCTGCCGAGGGCTTGTGTCGTGATGTGGTCAATAGCCGCGCCATCCAGCACCAGGAAAGCCGCGATACGCCGAACCAGGTCCGGCTGACCACAGATTTGGCGCATCCCGGCCAGATTGCCTTCCCCTTCCTCGCCTACATTGGCGATGAGCAGCAGCCGGCTCCAGATACTACCAGCGGACTGGGGTACAGATTTGATCGCCCTCGCGATGGCCAGCAGGGCGGCGAGGCCGGTGCCGTTGTCGGAAACTCCCGGACCCACCATGTCGCCATGCGAATCCACCGAAATGTCATCCCTGGTACGCGGTGCCAGCACAGTATCAAGATGCGCGGTAACGGCCACCAGCGGCCCCTCAGGGTTCGCTTGCAGCGCAGCCAGAACATTCCCCGCGCGGTCTATCGTCACGTGCCAGCCAAGAGCGCGCAATTGAGCCGAGAACCATATTGCGCGCTCCTGCTCCAGAAAGGTAGGTGCAGGTATTCGGCAAAGCTGAAGGTGGATTTCATTCACCCACTGTTTTTCCCGCGTAAACCAGCGCATCACCTCGCGCACGCCGGGGCTTTCCGCCATTTCGCCGGCTGTCACGGGTACCGGGGAAAGATTTGCCGCCATATCCTTAGAGTGTAGACGGAGTGATTTTACTTGCAGCGTTTTGTTTGTATCCAAACTGCGAATCCCCAACGTATACAATCTGAACAAGGGTTTGCCCTTTAATTCCCACCGCTGAGTAAAGTTTTAGGAGTGAGTTTGACGTCTCGTTTGCCCCGATTTTTCATTTCCGGCGTTTTTGCGGCTATGGCCCTGCTTCCGCTGATTCCGGCCGGTGCCCAGACTGCCCCGCAGGCACCGAGCGCTCCGGTTGCCGCACCTCCCTCGGCAGCCCAAGCCAAGGTTGCCGATTATCCCGAACCGCGCAGCTTTACCGTGGGACTCTACTACTGGTTTACGGGACCCGGCACCAATACCGGCGTAATAAACGGACGCCTGGCCACCAGCAATGAGACGCTTGCGGATCTGGGCAAGGCCCGCTACACCCCCGGTATCGATGTAAGTATGCCCATAACCCGAACCGGCGTGCTGCATCTGGAAGCTTTCCAAACGCACGGTACAGGCAACCAGCTGGCACCCAAAGACGCGACTTACTGGGCGACAACGGACGTGACCAAAGGCACATATCTAGCCACCAGCTACCGCGTCCGCAGCGAAAAATTCTATCTGGATGACCTGCTGTTTCCCCATAAATTCCCCGTGAGCCGGTTCCGGCTGAAATCCATCTTTGGAGTGCAGGTGGTTCAGGTGAAAACCAGCATCAGCGTACCTCTGGCAGCGACCACGACTTTTGCCGTCGGGGACAAGACTCTCATACTACCGGCAATCGGCGCGGCAGCAGAATATGCAATTTCAAAACATGTGCTCTTCCGAATGGAAGGCACGGGTTTCGGCCTGTACCACAAATCAGACCTCTGGGACACTGCCGCAACCCTCGCTGTCCGGCGCGGACACATGGAACTGGTGGGCGGCTTCAGAGCCATGCATTACAAAACTTCTCCGCAGAAAGCGGAATATTTGACCGGCACCCTGGCCGGGGCGTTCGCGGGGGCGCGCTGGCATTTCTGAGCCGTTGACTCTCGATGTAGGCTGCGGAATCCGGAAATTCCCGGGTTCCCTTGGCATCGACCTGAACACGGCCACCGCAGCCGATGTGATCTGCGATCTGGACCAGTTCCCCTATCCGTTCGCCGACCGTACATTCGCACACCTGCGGGCGATTCACGTCATTGAACATCTGACGGATGTCATCCGTACCATGGAAGAATTCCACCGCCTGGTCAAGCCCGGCGGAACCATCCGGATTGAAACTCCGCACTACACCGACTACAGTTCCTTCTGCGATCCCACCCACAAACACCACCTGAACAGCTTTTCCTTTCGCTACTTCGGGGCCAATGACGGCGGCTTTGGCTATTACACCCAGGCGAAATTTCGTGAGATTTCCGTCCGTATCACGCTACTACGGTTTTGGAAATGGCTGGGCTTCGAATATCTGGTGAATGCATCCCGCGCGTTCCGCAAGTTCTGGGAATTTTACCTCTGCTACATCATCCGGGGCAAAGCAATGGAGTTCGAGTTTGAACCTGTTGGCCCCCCTGTACCGGTTCGCCGATCTGCTGCGGCACCGAAAGCTCCGTAATACCGGCCGACGCGGCGAAGATCTGGCGCACCGCTATTTGCGCCATCGTGGTTTCGTAATCACAGCAAGAAACTGGAGGCCCCCGCAGGGTGGCGGCGAAATCGATATCGTGGCCCGTGACGGCGAATACTTGGTTTTTGTGGAAGTCAAAACCCGCACCTCCGGCCAATGGAACGCACCCGAGCGCGACATTGACCACGACAAAATTGTGGCGCTGCGCCGGGCCGCACGGGACTATGTACGCAGATCCGGCGCAGATCCGGACCGGCTCCGGTTCGATGTAATCGCGATAACAGGCGGAAGGCTGGAGTATCTGGCGGATGCCTTCCAGCCCGCAGCCTGAAGCTTCCCGCTATAGTGGTTTCTCATACATGCCTGAACTGCGCAAAGACCCTGTCACCGACCAGTGGGTAATCATTTCCCCCGGGAATGCGCGCAGGCCGGCTGATTTTATTAAGCATCCCGTGTCTTCGGTCCGGACCGAGCAGAATTGCCCTTATTGCGCCGGCCATGAGCATTCCACGCCGGATGAGGTTTTCGCTTTCCGCCACGGGACCGCTCCCAACCAGCCCGGCTGGTCCGTTCGCGTTGTCCCGAACAAGTTTCCTGTCCTGTGCATTGAGGGTCCGCTGGAGCGGGAAGGCGAGGGCATTTTCGACCGGATGAGGGGCGTGGGGGCGCATGAGGTGGTGATCGAATCGCCCGATCATGTAATCAGCATGGCGGACCTCCCTGAGAAGGCCATCGAGAATGTTCTGGGGGCCTACCGGGCACGCATTCAGGATTTGAAGAATGACCACCGCCTGCGCTATGTGCTCTTGTTCAAGAACCATGGCGAGGCGGCGGGCGCCACACTGGAACACTCGCACTCGCAACTGATCGCGCTGCCTGTAGTCCCCAAGCGAGTGCAGGAAGAGTTGCGCGGGGCAAAGCGCTATTACAAAGAGAAAGAGCGCTGTATTTTTTGCGATATGATCCGCCAGGAAACGAAGGCGGGGACCCGGATTGTGCTGGAGACAGAGCGTTTTGTGGTGCTTGCGCCCTATGCCGCGCGCTTTCCGTTCGAGACGTGGATTCTGCCGAAGCAGCACCATTCCCACTTCGAGGAAATTGATGGTGCGCATTTGGAGAATCTGGCCTGGGTATTGAAATCGACACTGCGGCGGATTGACAAGGCGCTGGAGAGGCCGGCATGGAATTTCTCGATCCATACCGCCCCGCTGCAGGATGGCGCTTCGCCGTCATTTCACTGGCACATCGAGGTTACGCCGAAGGTGACCCGTGTGGCGGGATTCGAAGGCGGTTCAGGGTTTTATATCAATCCGACGCTTCCGGAAGAATCGGCGAAGTTTTTGCGGGATGCCGGACCGGGGTAAGCGGAACCGACCCCGAAATCCCTGTTTGCCCCCGCTTATGCCGGTACAGCCGCTTCGAGGTCGGTGTACCCGAAATCCCCGCCTTTGAACAGCAACGGCTCCCGGTACGCCCTCGCCAGCGCATAACTGAAACAGTCTCCGAAATTGAGCCCGGCCTTGTGTCTGCCTTTGCCAAAAAGCACAAACGCCTGGCGGGCAAACAGAGCCTGCTCCGCCGTCACCGGCTCGATTTGAATGGAAAACTCATTGAGGAATGTATCCAGCATAGCCCGACGAACCTCATCCCCATTCCGGTCGACATAAATCGCAGCCTCGACATAATTGGACGCCGAGATGCGAACCACCGTCGCAGCCTCAATCGCTGCGGCGAACCGTGCGGCCTCAGGTTCCCGCAGCAACACAGCCAGTAGTGCCGACGTTTCCAGAATCATCGCGGCATCCCATCGTCGCCGTAAAGTTCTGCCCCATGAGCCGCTGAATGGCTCCCGTGTGCCATACCCTCGGCAAATCGCTCAGCGAACGCGAGAATTTTCTCCGCCGTAGTGCGGCCACTATGCTTGCGGCGCTCCACGGCGAGCCGGTCTTCGAGCGCCGCAATGACCACCGCAGTCATGCTTCCCCCGGTAAGCCGGGAGAGCTCCGAAGCGAGCGAATAGGCCCGCGGATTCTTGAGGTTCAAGCTTTGCAGAATTCTACCCTCTACAGGTAAAATAACACCAAGTTCATCTATTGCCCCGGCTACGCTGCATCCGGTTTAAAATAAACTTGGAATGCAACAGCTCCGGGGTTCATTCTCCCTGCTCGTACTCTACGACGTAGCCGAAGAGATCAAACTCGACCGCCTGCGCGAACTCCTCGGTCCGGAACCGGTTCGCCGGGAACCAAAATTCAAGCACCCCGCCCCTGAGTACGTGCGCTTCGAGAGACCACCGGTAGTCGAATACCTGGACCCCGTCTCGATCACTCCAGGCGAACAATTTGAGACCCGCCTGAAGTACTTCGATTACGGGGTAATCAGCGTGGAACTGGAACTCCCCTTCGAAGCCGCCTGGGACGACCTGGTCCGTCTCTCCAGCCGTTTCATTGCCATGCCGGAAATCGAAAAGAGAGCCCTTGAACTGGTTCGCGCCCGGCTCACGCTCATCGCACCGGCACTCATTCAGGCATACCCGGCGTGGCTCAGCGAAGATTACTACATCATCAACGTGCGGGAATCGCTCGACGAACAGGGCAAGCCCGTTGCCGCCGCTGCGCTGTTAGTGGAACACGGAGACGAAATTGCCCGCATCGTCCGCGGCGAATCCGGTCCCCTGGCCGACGCCGAGCGTGCTGACGCCCTGCAATCCAAGCTGTCTTACTACCCCACCGATCTGCTGGTAGTCGGCTGGGTAGCCGCTTTCGTTTATGACACGCCTGAAGGCGCAGCACCAGCCATCCAGCTCCTCGAATACGCCAACACGCAGTTACTCCAGTTCCGCCATTATGACGATGTCCTGACCCGCATCCTCGAAAACGTCTACAAGGCGGTAAAGCGCGGGGGCGGACCCTTCCGTCACTGGCGCATGACCCGTCAGGCCGCCGACCTGAACGCTGTGCGTCTTGAAGTCACTGACCTCGCCGAGCGCACCGATAACGCGATCAAATTCATCAGCGACATGTTCTACGCGCGAGCCTACCGCATGGCGGCGGCACGCGTAGGTGTGCCGGATTATCGGACCTTAGTAGAGCGCAAGCTGCGCATCGCGGCGGATCTCTATCAGTCGATGATGGATGACTACCACCAGGCCCGATCATTCCTGCTGGAACTCATGGTTGTGGCGATTCTGGTGATCGAACTCGTGCATCTTTTCCGCGGAGCTTTTTGAGACCGCAAAAAGGGGACAGACGCAATTTAGCCGCTCTTGCGAAACTTCGTGTCTGTACTGATTTTGTCCAACGCCGCACTGCATGAGTTAATGAGGATGCCCGCGCAGGCAAGGCAGTGCACGTAGTGTCGAGCCGTGTACCAGGGAAATGCATTCATTAAGGAGGCGCAAGTCATGGGACCCGTCAGTCTGAGAATTCGTTACCGTCCGCTTCGAATCGGGTGGTGCATCGAGGCGGACAGCCT
>JANYDS010000091.1 GCA_025363475.1 Terriglobia bacterium | reverse complement strand
AGCCCGAGGCGGACGCACAGTACCTGTTCAAACAGCGCGTCAGACGTGGTTTGCGTGGCTGTTCACGCGGAAGGCGGAGACTCCGGGCGCTCCCAGCCCGTCCAGGATGAGATTTGCCGAAAGCTGTTTTGGACAAGAGTGTCCTCGCATATTCCTGCCGAGGATGTCATTCGGTAATCCTCAAGTCAAATCGTGCGGCCATTGCGGATATCAGCCAGCCCCTCATCAATCGCTGCTCTTGTCGCGGCGCTCAATGTGCGGATTCCGGGGGATGGCGATCAGCGTTCCGAAGTGATGTCGATCAGTGTTCCGAACTACCGCTGTAATACCGATCGGTTTCAGTTCGGATTGCTGATCGCCATCACTTCGGAATACTGATCGCCATCACTTCGGAACGACTGATCGACATCATCGGAATCCGCACTCAATGATTCGTCGGGTCCTTCGAGATCATTCAGGTAGTCGAACAGGTCACCCAGTCTCCCTGCCGGCAGCCGGTCTAAAAGTTCATGACCATTTTCCCGGACGGTCAGGATCAGCCTCAATTTCCTACTTTAACGGGGGCGTTTTCAATTCCACCCGGACTTGCTCAATCGCCACATCTGCCGAATTCATTACCGGTTTAGCCCCCGCCGGAACAAACACAAACGTCTTCCCCGTCACCACAACCGCTGGATCTTCCGGATGTGGCGACACCGGACACGCACTCTTCGCCGCGCAAGTCACCCGCAGAATCCGGAGCATACTGCTTTCATAAGGCGTCCGGTCGCCGGGTGTGCGCCGCACATCCACTTCAGGCAAATCCACCGGTTGAATCTTCAACTCAATCCGCAGGTACTGGCTCTCCACACCATCCAGCTCTTCCACCGCGTGAGTTTCCGAAACACCCTTCTGGAACCGAATTCCGCCTGCCTTAACTACAGGCCGGATGACGGGCGGCTCAGCCTCGTGCCCCTCATAACCATGCCCTCCATGCTCCATTCTTAGCCGCCCGCCGTCCGTCAAATACACATAAACATTAGGGGACGCCGGATGATCATGCACTTCGGTCTTCTCATGCGCTTTGTACTGCACACGCACCAGCCGCACCCACGGATTTTCAAACTCGATCGTGGCGTCGCTGCTGATGGCAAATCCAAATCCCAGTGCCGGGATAATCCAAATCAATTTCTTCATGCAAGATTCAAAGCCTGCTTGAACGCCCCGGACGAATTCCCGATCTTTTCCTGCAGCATCATAATCGCGTGAATCAGTTGCTCCGGCCGTGGCGGACACCCCGGCACGAACACATCCACCGGAATCACCTGATTCACCGGTACCAGTGCGTAATTATTAAAGACACCTGTAGAAGTCGCGCAGGCACCCATCGAAATCACCCAGCGCGGTTCCGGCATCTGCTGATACAGGTGACGGATGACAGGCGCCATCTTGTTCGAAACGCGCCCTGCAATGATCATCAAATCGCTCTGCCGGGGCGAACCGCGGAAAACTTCCGCACCGAACCGCGAAATATCGAAGCGCGAGGCGCTCATCGACATCATTTTGATCGCACAGCAGGCGAGGCCGAAAGCCATCGGCCAGATCGAATTCTTGCGTCCCCAGTTAATCACGCTGTCGAGAGTCGTCGTGATAATCCCGGCACGCAGAGCCGCCTGTTCCACTGTTTCGTTGTCAATGCGTGAAAATAGTTCTACCGGGCCACTGGCCAAGGGTTCGGTCATGTCCCTATTTTGCCACATGCTACACTAAGAGGTTTCCAGCCCAGACTCATGTTACTGACAATTAAGGAGATGGAGGTCCGCGCCCTGCCCTTCGCAGGCACGTGGGAACCAGGCAAACTCGATTTCGCCGGAACCGGCGCGATCCAGAAGTCCGCGCTCCATGCGGAGGGCCTGGCCGAGATCCTTTCGGGCAGCGACGATGAGGTCCGCGTCAAAGGCCATGTCAGTACGGAACTTGAAACGGAATGCGACCGCTGCCTCGGCCGCGCGTTATTCAAGATCGATACTCCGTTCGACCTGTATTACAAGCCTGCCTCAGCCGTCGCCACGGACGAAGAAATTGCCATCGGCGATGATGAAGCCGAGATGGGTTTCTATCAACTGCCCGGCATCGAACTGGAACAAATTTTGACCGAACAGGTGCTGCTGCAACTCCCCATGCAAAGGGTTTGCAGCGAGACCTGTAAGGGCATCTGCCCTGTTTGCGGGTCAAACCGTAACGAAACGGACTGTCATTGCGAAGCCCCCCAGACTCACGCGAAAACTGCTGATAACCGGTGGATGGCTTTAAAAGACGTTCGCGTTTAAAATAAATAAGAAACATTGAAGAAGGAAGTTAGCCATGCCCAATCCGAAACGTAGACATTCCAACGCGCGCACACAAACCCGCCGCGCCCATGACGCTCTCGCGAAACCCATGAAGTCCGAGTGCCCGAACTGCCACGAAGCCAAACTGCCGCACCGTGTTTGTACTCACTGCGGCCAGTACAAAGGTCGCGAAGTGATCGAAACCGCTGCCCAATAGCGGCACATGGTCACTATTGCAGTAGACGCGATGGGGGGCGATAAAGCCCCCGCTCCCGAAATCGAAGGTGCCATCCATGCGGCGAAAGAATTCGGCCACCGCATTCTTCTTGTTGGTGATCAGGAAACGCTCAACAGCGCCCTGAGCGCCCACTCTTCCGTACGAAATCTGCCCATTGAAGTGGTGCATGCGAATGACCGCATAACCATGGATGATCATGCGGCAAAAGCGGCGCGCGGCAAGAAGGAAAGCTCCATGCACGTTTGCGCGCGGATGGTAGCGGCGGGCAAAGCTGACGGCTTTATTTCGGCAGGCAATACCGGTGCGTGTATGGCTATCGCCAAGATGGTTTTGGGCAAGGTTCCCGGCGTTGACCGGCCTGCACTCTCCGGTATCTTTCCCTCTCATAAAGGCACTCCGGTGGTCCTGCTCGACGTCGGTGCCAATGTGGATTGTTCGCCGGAAATGCTGCAGCAGTTCGCCATTATGGGTGAGATTTACGCCCGCGACGTGCTCAAGATGAAACGTCCGCGTGTCGGTTTGCTTTCGATCGGTGAAGAAGAGCACAAAGGTAATGCGCTCACCCGCGATGCTACGCCTTTGCTCAAGGTGCTCGGCATCAACTTTATCGGCAACGTGGAAGGCCGCGATCTTTTCTCGGGCAACACGGATGTGATTGTTTGTGATGGTTTTATCGGCAACGTGGCGCTTAAAGTCAGCGAAGGCCTCGTAGAAATGTTCCGCGAGATGTTGCGCGAATCTCTTGCCGCTACCGTGACCCGCAAAATCGGTTACGCTCTCTCCCGCTCAGCTTACAAAGACTTCAAGAAACGTGTCGATTATTCTGAGACCGGCGGCGCTCCGCTGCTGGGCGTCAAAGGCGTCTGTATCATCTGTCATGGCCGGTCTGATTCGAATGCAATTAAGAATGCCATTCGCGTGGCTGCGGATTTTGCAACCTCCGGCATGAATGGGCGCATCGAAGAAGGGCTTCGGGATTTTGCTAAAGCAGGCTAACTTGTATGCGTCGGATTTTCCTCCTTCTCGCCCTTTCGGTCAGCGCATTTGCGCAGAGTGAAAAGTTTAACCACGTTCAGTGGAAGCTGACGTTCGATCAGGCTGCCGCTGCACCGGGAGCGACCATTGCGGGGCGTCTCGAAGCGGTGGTGGAACCCGAGTGGCACATGTACTCCCTGACCACGCCGCCGGGTCCTATTCCAACCACTATTGATCTTGCCGACAGCCCCGCCGTCGAGCGCATCACCATTTTCGAGCCGCCGCCGGTTCGAAAGTTCGACCCGAACTTCAACGCAGATACCGAAACCTATGAAGGCACTCAGGTGTTTTTGGCGCGGATCGAGTTGAAGAAAGATCTCGCCCCTGGCCCCATAAACATATCATTCAAAGCCCGTTATCAGACCTGCAGCGGGACATCCTGTATTCCGCCGCGCACACGCATCGCAACCGCAACACTGAATATCGCGACCGGTACACCGGTTGCAGCATTTATTATTCCCGCAGGCTATATCGACGCCAAACCGGCCACAAAATCGTCCCCCGTATCTACCCCGAAAGAGGCCGACAGCGGACTCGGCAGCTTCCTCGGTCTCGCGTTCGGTTTCGGCCTCGCCGCGATTTTCACACCCTGCGTGTTCCCGATGATTCCCATCACTATGTCTTACTTCGTTGGCCAGGACAAAGGCGGAGTCGGACAAGCGCTTACGTTTTGCCTGGGTATCATTTTCCTTTTCACCGGTCTCGGTCTGGTTATGACACTGGCGCTGGGGCCGGCCGGAGTTGTTCAGCTCGGCTCCAGCATTTGGGTCAATGGCTTCATTTCGCTGGTCTTCTTTACGTTTGGACTCAGTCTCCTGGGCGCGTTTGAAATCACCATTCCGTCCGGACTGCTGACCAAACTCAACGCTGCATCGGGGCAAGGCGGTTTCATTGGAACCCTGCTGATGGGTTTGACCTTCGCGCTCGCGTCTTTTGCCTGTGTGGGCCCGTTCATGGGGACGCTGCTAGCGGCATCAGTCGGTGCTAATAAGCTCCGCCCGGTGCTTGGCATGGCTACCTTCGCGAGTGGCCTTTCCCTGCCCTTTTTCTTTCTCGCGCTGTTCCCGCAATACTTGAAGAAACTCCCGCGTTCCGGCGACTGGCTTTCACGTGTGAAAGTCGTGATGGGTTTCCTGGTCCTCGCCTTCATGCTGAAGTACCTCTATAGTCTGGACGCGGTGCTGCAAACAGGTCTGCTAACCCGTGAACGCTTCCTTGCTGCCACCGTCGTTCTGCTGGCTATGGCTGGGCTCTACCTGCTGGGCTACGTGCGACTCCCGGGCATTTCGGCGGAGATGGAACTCGGCGTTTCCCGCCTGCTGATTGGCCTCGTATTCATCGCAGGCAGCCTCAGTCTGATCCCCGGAATGTTCGGTGCAAAGCTGGGTGAAATCGAAGCCTACATCCCCCCGCCCTCATCCAACTCCATATCCGGCGGAGGCGCAGCCGGAACCGGCGAACTCACGTGGGTAGAAAACGACCTTCAGGGCGCGTTCGCCAAAGCCAAAGCCGAGGGCAAACGCGTCCTCGTAAACTTCACGGGCTATGCCTGCACCAATTGCCACTGGATGAAAGCGAACATGTTCACGCGCCCCGAAATTGGCGGCGTGATGAAGAACATGGTGCTGGTTGATCTTTATACGGACGGCACCGATGCCGCTTCCCTGGCGAATCAGAAACTGGAAGAAGACAAATTCCAGACCGTCGCCATCCCGTTCTATGTGCTCTACGACGGCGATCAGAACGTAATCGCGACTTTCCCCAGCCTGACCCGCGATCCGCAGGAATATCTAACCTTCCTCAATACAAAGTCAGTGGCAGCACCGGTGGCAGCAGCAGCGCTGTTCGGTTCTCCCTTCAAAACCCTGGACGGCGCAGTGATCTCAGAAGCTTCCTGGCAAGGGAAGGTAGTGGTGCTCAACTACTGGGCGACCTGGTGCGTGCCTTGCCGCAAAGAGATTCCGGAATTCAACCGCATCCACGAAGAACTGGCTTCAAAGGGTGTTGAAGTCATAGGGATCTCTATGGATGAAGGCGGCGCAGAAATTGTGAAGCCTTACCTGGCGCAAAACCCCATGAAATACACAGTAGGAACGGGCACTGGCACCGCTGACCAGTTGCCCATCACGGTCGTGCTTGACCGCAAGGGGAACACCGTTCAGCGGTTCGACGGACTGGCAACGCCGGAGCAGATCCGCGCGGCCATTTCAAAAGCGGGTGTGCGACATGAAAGTGGAACTCAGGCTGCGCGGCGGCCCTCCCAGTAATCACGGAAGCGGCCATTGAGGTGACAACAGCGCAGGGCGATGATCGCTTTGAGTCGTTCTCGGTGCGAAGTTTTTCCAAAACATCGGGATTTGTCGATTCAGTGGAGCGCAGCGCGAGAACCAGCTTTTCGATTTTGCCTTTATCGAGCAAACGCTTCTGATGAACTTTCATCCAGACGTTCTGGTTTGCCGGAAGGTTGGGATGTAGTTTACGCGTCAGGTCCCACAGATGCTCGCGGGCGTGATAGAGAGCGACGATCTGAATAGCGCCGGGAAAATGCAGATCGGCCTGATTCCAGATCCACTCGGCCCCATCCGCTATGACGACTTTCTTTTCCGCACGACTCCAGCCTCGGGTCCAGGCTTCCCGATAGATGCGCTTTCCAAACTCTTCAGCAGTCTCGATAGCGCCTGTGTAGGTGGTTGAATCCGGATCGCGAATCGCTATCGGTTTTGCCTTTGCGTCCCTCTGCTTCTTTCTTCACCACCGGCACGCCCGTCCCGTCCATTTGCACATGCAGAATCGGAATCGGTTTGCCTGCGATGACAGGCAGATCCAGTTGAACGACTCTGACGATTTCGCGCTGCTCGTTTGCGGCGATGTCGGCACCTGTCGCCTCCGCCGGGCGCTCTTCAGACTTGGCTGTCACTTCCAGACCGGCCAGAACCTTCATCTGCTCGCGTCCATGATCGAAGGGGGCCTCTTGCCCTACCAGCGCCTGCATGCGGCGCACGCCGGGAGAGAAGTCCGTGCCTTTTACATTCAGTGTCTTGTCGGCGGGAAACTGACCTTCATGACAGCGGTCACAGAAATACCACGGACGGTTCATCCGCACCCATCCCACCACCGTAAGCACGTTCAGGGAGCGCAGTTCCTGGTATCGCGCCTGCTGTCCACAGGCACAAGGTAACTGACGCTGATCCTGCAACGGTGCCTCAAACTGCAGCAACTCACTCAGAGTGCTGGCTCCGGCCTGATGGCGCGCGACCCGCAGAGCACTCTCGATGGCTTCCAGATCGGTACCTCCGCTGTTTCGCCGCTGGGCGAAAATGCGGCCCAGCAACTGATTCACTTCCCGTGCGATTTCCTGATGGATTGCAGCAGCCGTTTTTTTCCTGGTCGGTCCAGCCGCCATGTTTTGTTTCGACCGGGCGAAGAGCACATATCTTTCCGTTGACGCTGACCAGGTCCTCGCTGAGTTTCTGAAAGCGATGGAACTCTGTGACCTCCTGCTACGCTTTGCGCAGGGCGGCCGGACTGCGGAAGGATTCGGTCACGCTCTTGCCCGCTACTCTTCTGGTGAGACGGAACTGCGGATCGTGACCGGGGTCGTTCGGCTTGGCGCAATGGCAGGACGGTTTACCACAGCGGCGCACTACGGCTGTTATCGAGCCGGGGCGCAGATCGCCGAGGCTGAGAAATTCTTCCAGGAATTGGGATCGCTGCGATTCAAGAGCTTCGAGAGTGTCAGGCATGGAGAATCCTTTCTGGACGGTATTATACGTTCAGAAACATGCCACAAAAAAGAAAACAGTCCGCATAACAACTTCCATGTCGCACGCCCGACAGGAGGTTAGCAGTGGCTCGAGGTGAACTATGCTGGAGCAACTGGTAACTGTTTGATAACGGGATAAATAAAAAGTTGAACCAGGTGTGACTGGTTTTGCGTCTGGCAGGAAGAGCGATATGGGGATGACGAAGACTTTATTGGGTTTGGGAATTTTGTGCGGCGTGATGCGGGGGCAGGCCCAGGCACCGATTCCGGATGCGGCGACGCTGATGAAAGATGTGGAAGCGCATCAGGCGCAGATGGATGACATCCGCGAGAACTATACGTATCACGAGATTACACAGACGGACGAGATTGATAAATCGGGTAAGGTGAAGTCAACTTCGAGTGAAGAGCATGAGTTGTTTTTTGTCAACGGGCACCGCATCCGGCGGCTGGTGAAGAAGAACGGCGTGGCGTTGAGCGCGGGTTACCAGAAGAGCGAAACGGAACGGGTTCGGAAGCTGGTGGAAAAGCAAGTGAAGGCTCCGCGGGGTAGTGGCGGACGGGGTCGGGATGGTAATGCCACGCTCAGTATGCGACAGATGCTGGCGGTGATGCGGATTTCAAATCCACGTCGGGTAAAACTGAATGGCCGGGATTCGCTTGCTTATGATTTCACCGGTGACCGCAAGGCCAAAGCTGCGAATATGGGCCAGAATGCGGTACGCAAGATGTCGGGGACGGTTTGGTTTGATGAGGCGGACCGGCAGGTGGCACGGCTGGAAGCGCGGTTTGATGATAATTTCCGGATCGGTGGAGGGTTGCTGGTGAATGTGCAGAAGGGTACGGCGATTCAGCTGGACCAGACGCATGTGGGGCAGGGTTTGTGGATGCCCGCGGGGGCGGAATTGCATGTGGCGGCGCGGGCGTTTTTAGTGGATAGTGTGCGGCAGAATATGCATGTTAAGGATTTCGATTATCAGCGGTTTGATACGAGTACGGAACATACGATTTTGCCTCCTGTGGTGAAGTAGGGTGCGTTCGCGCTGGCCAATCTATCTATAACACTAAGAGTTATAGTTCTATTAGTGGTGGCGACGCGGATGAATTTTCAGGAACAAATCATTTTCGCGTTTTGCGGGAAAAGCGGGAATCGGAGACGCGGCACTCTGTAGGTTGAATCGGGGACGCTGAACAAGGACTGATTGCGGCAGATTTGGGCGGCGGTGTAATCAAACGAACCTTGCCAGTGAGACCGCGGAAAGTCTGCTGTCAGGGGGCGCGATTGATGAATGCACTAGTGCACTGAACGCTGGCTCATGCCTTTACCGCTACCTGATCCTGAATAGATCCGTTTGTTGCGTTTTCGCGAGAGCGGCAGCGCGGGATAGAGTTTGAGGATTAGAGGGTGCTGCCACCGATTTACCTGGTCGGAGATGCTGCTTTTTATGATTTGATTTGTCCGGCCGGGCGTCCGCCCCCCTTTTTTGGTTGAGGGTTTGTGGTTTGAGTCAAAAGGGGGACAGGCGCGAATTTCGCTGCTCTTGCGAAACTTCCGCATGTCCCCGTTTTGCGGATGTTGGGTCTCTCTATTGTTTTACGGTCAGGATTGTTGTGTTGCTTACCGTGCCGGACTGGTTCAGGATCAGGTTGTAGTTGCCGTCCTTAGTGCCGGCCGGGATCTGGAAGTTGATCTGATATAACCCTACAAAGCCTGGTGTCAGACCCACGTAAAGGGTTGGG
>JANYDS010000028.1 GCA_025363475.1 Terriglobia bacterium | reverse complement strand
CCGGTCGCCGCGCCAGATCTGAAACGTTGCTGTCCCGCTCATCCCTTCATCTCCTCAATGATCTGCTTCATCGCGTCCGTCATAGGCGGCAGCGGTTCGCGACGCAGAGACATGGAACCATCCGCCTCGCGTTTGATCACGTGATTGAACTTCGCGGCCTCTTCGCTCTTGTCCGGGAAGTCATCGCGGAAATGAGCGCCGCGGCTTTCCTTGCGTGCCAGAGCCGAGATGGCCACCGCTTCGGCCACGGTCAGTAGATTGCGCAGATCAAGCGCTGTGTGCCAGCCGGGATTGTATTCGCGGTTGCCCTCGACGGTGACTTTTTCAGCCATCGTACTGAGTTCACGCAAACCTTCCACGGCACGTTCCATTTCGCTTTCCACACGGACGATGCCCACCAGCTCCTGCATCATGTCTTGCAATTTATTCTGCACTTCGTATGCCGCAGGGCCACCCGTGCGTTCAAACGGAGCCAGTGCCAGCGCGGCAATTCCTTCAATCTGCTGCGGGTTCGGTTTCACTGCCGAGTGTTCCAGCGCGAACTTCGCGGCATACTCGCCTGCGAGTTTGCCGAATACAACCAGATCGGAAAGTGAGTTGCCACCCAGACGGTTTGCGCCATGCAGACCGGCCGCGCATTCACCCGCTGCGAACAGACCAGGCACGCTCGACATCTGCGTATCCCCATCCACCCTCACGCCGCCCATCACATAGTGAGTGGTGGGTCCGATTTCCATCGGGGTTGTAGTAATGTCCAGATCTGCCAGTTGTTTGAACTGGTGGTACATGCTGGGCAGTTTGCGCTTGATGTGCTCAGCAGCATTCGGCAGCTTGTCCTTAATCCAGGCGATGTCAAGGAACACACCGCCATGGGGACTGCCCCGGCCCTCTTTAACTTCGCGATTGATGCAGCGTGCCACATGGTCGCGGGTCAAAAGCTCCGGCGGACGGCGCGCACTCTTATCGCCTGTCACATAACGCCAGCCTTCTTCTTCCGTATCTGCGGTCTGTGGTTTGTAGTTGTCCGGAATGTCGTCGAACATGAACCGCCTGCCAAGGCTGTTGCGGAGGACTCCGCCTTCGCCGCGCACGCCTTCCGTTACCAGAATGCCGCGCACACTGGGCGGCCACACCATGCCTGTCGGATGGAACTGAACAAACTCCATGTCCATCAGTTCAGCCCCGGCGCGGTAGCAGAGAGACTGCCCGTCGCCGGTGTATTCCCAACTATTGCTGGTGATCTTGTAAGCGCGGCCGATACCGCCGGTTGCCATCACAACGGCCCTTGCCGTGAAGATGTTGAAGCGGCCTTTCTCGCGGTCATAACCGAACGCACCGGTCACCCGACCGCCATCCATCAGCAGTTCGAGAATGGTGTGTTCCATGTGAACCTGAATGCCCTGGTGGATACCGTGGTCCTGCAAAGTCCGGATCATCTCAAGGCCTGTGCGGTCGCCTACGTGCGCAAGCCGGGGATAACGGTGGCCGCCGAAATTGCGCTGCAGGATGCCGCCTTCTTTGGTGCGGTCAAAAACCGCGCCCCAGGCTTCCAGTTCTCTTACGCGGTCTGGTGCCTGCTGCGCATGCAGTTCGGCCATGCGCGGATTGTTTAGGTACTGTCCGCCGCGCATCGTATCGGCAAAGTGAACGCGCCACGTATCGCGATCATCCACATTACCCATCGCAGCCGCCATACCGCCTTCGGCCATCACGGTGTGCGCCTTGCCTAGCAGAGACTTGCAGATCAACCCGACCTTAACGCCTGCCGCTGAAGCTTCAATCGCCGCGCGCAATCCCGCGCCGCCTGCGCCAATCACTAGTACGTCGTATTCGTATGTCTGGTATTCAGCCACTTAAAAGATCCTCAAATCGGTCCAGATACCCATGGAGCACATCCGCACGTAGAGATCGGAGAAGCCTACCCAGAAGAGACTGAACCATGCAAACCGCATGTGGCGCGCGTTGAGACAGCTAACGCAGTCGTACGCCTTTTTCTTAACCGTGGAACCCGACAGCATATCGCTGAAACCACCCACCAGATGCCGCAGTGAATGACATCCGAGCGTGTAGCTACCCAACAGGAAAACGTTGGCAGTCAGCACCAGCGTGCCTACTCTGACGTGGAAGCCGTCAGAGAACCAGAACGCGTCATAGGCGTCTTTGGCTAGAAGCCCGATAAAGAGCAACGCCAGATACAGGAAGTAGCGATGGATATTTTGAATGATAAGAGGAAACGACCGTTCACCCAGATATTTCTTCCGCGGTTCGCCTACAGTGCAATTGATGGGGTCCGCCCAGAACGCTTTGTAATAGGCACCGCGGTAGTAGTAACAGGTGAAGCGGAAGCCGCCCGGCGCCCATAGAATCAGGAAGGCCGGGGAGAACGGCAGGAAAGCCGGAAACCAGGATGGTTTAGGGCCAAAGAGTGCTTCCGGCCCGCCAAATAATTCCGGCGAGTACATGGGTGAAATGTATGGCCCGAAGCGGTAGTGCACGCCCTGAAATGCGGCCCATGTCGAATAAATAATGAAGGCTGTAAAGCCCAGAAATACAGCCAGGGGCTGTATCCACCAGTTATCGGGGCGCGAAGTAACCCCAAACCGCCCCTGGACGAGCGGAACGTCAATCTGCGGCATAAGAGATTAAGTTTATATGATGCGTGCCGTTTCCCCCGCGACGGAGAACTATAGACAGGTCTTGCTAGACTGCCAGAGTGCTGGATTTGCTCGAATGGCTGGTGACATTGTTCGGCCACTGGCAGCACTGGGCCGGTGGCGGGGCGCTGGGTTTGGCCGTGGTTCTGACGGCTGTCGGTCTCGAACGGCTATTTGGCCGCAGCATGACGGTACGCTCCTGCCTGCTGTTATTCGGAGCTTGTTTCCTGGCTGATGCCAGCTTTATGGCGTGGCGTGAAGGCCGCCCTGTTACTACCGTACCTCCGCCGATAGCTGCCCTGCCGCCCGCACCTTCGTCCGTTGCCGTGGCAACCGAAGCCGGTGCGGCGCCCATTCAGGTGATGCCGGGCGAGGTTTTCTCGCGCGATCGCGCACTGGCATTTTCCAACGAAATCATGCGCTTTTACGTGAGCCGCGACATTATGCAACCGCGGCCACTGCGCACCGGCTTACCTGGTACGCCCGAATGGGACGCCGTGGAAGACGCCCGTCGCAACTACCAGCGCGATACTGTGACAGCTTTCCGGGATCGCTTCGGCGCCGACCTGCTGCTGTTACTCGAACGACTAAAAGAACAACACATCGAGACCGGTGGCATTGAAATTATGTACCGCGAACTGGATAGTCCCCAGGGCATAAAGAACATCTGGATCCGGCTCAGTTCCATCTCAAAAGAGTAGGGCTACTGCAGAATTCGGTCCGCCTGCTCCTGGTCGAACTCTTTCTCCCACTTCGCGACGACGATGGTTGCGACGCCATTGCCCGCCAGGTTGGTCAGTGAACGAATTTGCGACATAAAGCGGTCCACGCCCAGCAGCAGTGCAATGCCAGCCACCGGAACCGTACCCAAAGACGCGAGGGTTGCAGCCAGCGTGATAAAGCCCCCGCCTGTTACTGCAGCCGCACCTTTTGAAGTCAGCATCAGCACGATCAGCAGCGTTGCGATCTGGCTCGCCGTAAGATGCGTATTCGTGGCCTGGGCGACGAACATGGCCGCGATGGTCAGGTAGATGGAAGTGCCATCCAGATTGAACGAATAGCCCGACGGCACGACGAGTCCGACCACCGATTTTGCGCAGCCCAGAGCTTCGAGCTTGCGCATCAAACCCGGCAGCGCAGGTTCTGATGATGATGTCCCCAGTACGATCAAAAATTCTTCTTTGAGATACTTCAGCAGCTTCCAAAGACTGAAGCCATGCACTTTGGCGATGATCGCCAGTACCACAAAGACGAACAGACCGCTGCTCAGGACCACGCACAGCATGAGCTTTGCCAGTGGCACCAGAGTCTTCACCCCGAATTTGCCGATGGTGAATGCCATAGCACCGAACGCCCCCAGCGGCGCGGCCTTCATGATGATTTCGACAAGCTTGAAGAACGCATGCGCCACAGAATCGCAGGCATCCACAATCACGCGCCCGCCTTCAAAAGCACTCAGCGCCACACCAAACAGGATCGCGATGAACAGCACTTGCAGCGTGTCGCCTTTCGCAAAAGCACTCACCACAGTATCGGGAATAATGTTCAGCAGAAAATCAACAGTATGGAGCGCCTTGCCCGGCCCGGCATAATCCTGCACGGATTTGGCATCGAGCGTCGCGGCGGTAGCGTTGATGCCCGCGCCCGGCTGGAACACGGTAACCACCACAAGGCCCAGGATCAACGAGAGTGTCGAAACCACTTCAAAGTAGAGCAGTGCTTTCACGCCGATCCGCCCCAGCTTTTTCATGTCACCAACGTTGGCGATTCCCACCACCACAGTGCAGAAGATGATAGGCGCAATCACCATGCGGATGAGCTTGATGAAGCCGTCGCCGAGGGGCTTCATACTCTCCCCGGTTTTGGGGTAAAGAATTCCGAGCGCGATTCCGAGTACAATACCGGCGAGAACCTGGAAGTGCAGGGTCTGATAAAACTTCTGCTGTTTGGTCATCAAATTGGGCCGAAGGCGTTAATGAGAGAATACATCCGATGAAACACGCGATTGCTCAAACACTGATTGCCCTGGGAATTGCCGTTGTGCCCGCAAGCGCGCAACAGGCCTGTGAAAAGCTTCTGACCACGCCAATGCGAGGCATCCGGATCACGGCCGCAACCAGCATCGGAGCCACGGATAAGTCAGTTGCCTATTGCAGCGTGGCAGCCACGGTTGGCACCGAGGTCAACCTCGAAATCTGGATGCCCGCGCAATGGAACAAGAAATTACTGGGCGTAGGGAACGGCGGCCTGGCCGGGTCAATCAGCCGCCCTCCCATGGTGAAACCGCTGCAGCAGGGCTATGCAACCAGCAGCACCGATACCGGCCATCAGGGCAACACGAATGATGGCGGCTGGGCTCTGGGCCACTTCGACCGCATCTACAATCTGGCCGATGGCGGCGTGCATCTGATGGCGCAAGCCGACAAGGTGATCCTCAGAGCGTTCTATGGCGAGCAGCCCGCGCATTCCTACTTCAACGGGTGTTCACTCGGCGGGCATGAAGCGTTTGTGGAAGCACAGCGCCATCCCGAAGATTTTGACGGCATCATCGCGGGCGACCCGGCCAACAACTGGACCCATCTCTACATGGGCGGCCACTTGTATTCGACGGTCGCAAATGATGGCGACGCCTACATTCCGGCTGAGAAGGTTCATATCCTCGCCGACGCTGTCAATCAGGCCTGTGACTTACTTGACGGCGTAAAAGATGGCGTGCTGACGGACCCTCGCAAGTGCAAATTTGATCCCGGTGTGTTGCTCTGCAAAGGCTCTGATACCTCAGCCTGTTATACGGCCGCGCAGGTGAGCGGTGTTCGCAAACTCTGGACCGGCCTGACGGGGATTTTCCCGCCGCTGGTCCCTGGCGGCGAAGCGGGACCGGGCGGCTGGGCCAACTGGATCACGGGCAAGGAACCGGGCAAGGGCGGCCATGCCAATCTCGGTATGTCGGCGTTTAAGTACATGTTGTTTGATGACGCGAACTGGGATTTCCATACCTTCAAGTTCGATGCCAGTGACGGGTTCGACAGCGATGTTCAATACTTCGATTCCAAGCTGGGCGCACTGTTTAACGCGGTTGACCCTAACCTTGCGCCGTTCAAAGCGCGAGGCGGCAAGATGATCCACTATCACGGCTGGAGCGATCCCGATATTACTCCGCTCAACAGCATCAACTATTTCGACAGCGTAACCAAAACAATGGGCAAGACGGATGACTTCTACCGCCTGTTCATGGTGCCGGGCATGCAGCATTGCAGCGGTGGCCCCGGTGCAACGAATTTTGAAATGCTGGACGCTCTGGATGCCTGGGTTACCAAGGGCACGGCACCGGAGAAGGTTGTGGCGTCCCACATCACGAATGGCGTGGTGGACAAGACGCGGCCCCTCTGTCCGCATCCGCTCGAAGCGCAGTGGAACGGCACAGGCAGCACTGATGACGCCGCGAATTTCAGCTGCAAATTGCCCAGGTAAGTTAGCGAACTAACAGATTGGAGTTGAACCAGTTAATAGTGCGCTCCAGCAAATCCTGCACATGTTCGGGCTTGCGGATGGCATGGCCTTCACCAGGGTAAACCACCATTTCAGTCTTGACACCGAGCGTCTTGAGCGCGTGCCAGAATTCGTAGGATTGCGGTGCCGGACATTCCGCGTCGCTGTCCCCAACCGCGATCAGCGTCGGCGTTTTCACATTGCGGATGTAGGTGATGGGCGAACTCTTCGCATACACCGCCGGGTTGTCATAAACGGTTGAACCGAAGTACGGGATCATCCACTGATCAATTAAATTCTCGCCGTAGTAACTTTGCCAGTTGGCAATGCCTGCTCCCGCCACAGCCGCACTGAAGCGGCGGGTTTGCGTGACGGCCCACATGGTCATAAAACCGCCATAGCTCCAGCCAGCGATACCAAGGCGTTTGGGATCAATCGGCAGGGCCTTGAGCTGCTGGTCCAGGCCAAGCAGGATATCGCGCAGGTCCCCCTGGCCGAAATCTTTGACGTTTGCGCGAGTGAAGGCTTCACCGCTGCCGTAACTGCCGCGCGGGTTGGGGAAGAAGACGAAATAGCCCTGACTGGAAAGTAAAGTCATATCGAACGAAGTTGGCCAGCTGGGTTTCTTGGCGGAAGCCGGGCCGCCGTGAACCGAAACGACCAGTGGGTATTTCTTCGAGGCGTCGTAGTTGACCGGATAGATCATCCAGCCCTGCACTTCATAGTCGTCACTGTGCCAGCGCAGGTTTTGCGTGCTACCCCACAAGGGCTTGAGCGCAGCGTTGGCAGTGGTGAGCGGCTTCCAGTCACCGATTTTCCCCGCCCAGACTTCCGGGGCCAGAGTCCAGGAACTGCGGATCGTGGCGACGGTCTTTCCGTCCGTGGAAGTGGCGAGAGCTTCGTCGCCCGCCCGGATGGATTCGTCGCCAGTCCACAGCGTTTCGGCAACCCGCGTAACAGGGTCAAGCGTGGCTATGGCACTGCCCCCATTAATGGTTTCGGTGAAAAGCACTTTGCCGGAAGGCAGCCAGCGGAACCAGCTGGGCGAACTCGGGCGTTCCGGTGTGAGGTTATGCGGCGCGACACCGCCTGCCACCGGGACAGTAAAAATATCGCCGCCGGTGGAGCCTTCATCACTCATAATGCCGCCGATAAAGGCGATCTGTTTGCCATCGGGCGACCAGCGCGGATTGGCGATTTGCAGCAGCGGTTTGTGGACCGGGCGCACCTCGCCCGTCGCGGCCGTGATGGTGTAAAGCTGCGCCACCCACCAGTTGTTGTCCCCGTTGCCTTTGGCCGCAGTGACGGCGAACCGTTTGCCATCAGGTGACCAGTCGTATTCGTACACGTAAGTATCAGCCGGCGAAATTGGGTTCGTTTTGCCGGATTGCAGGTCAACCAGGGCAAGCCGCTGTTCGTAGATCGTCTCTTCAATTACGCCAGTGGCTTTGGTGGAAGGTTCCAGCGGACCCGAAGCACGCGGCGCATTTTCGGTAAAGAGAATGGCAAGTTGTGATCCGTCGGGGGACCAGCGGGGTTCGGCAAGGAAGCCCTTGAGACTGGTCAATTTGTGTGCTGGAGTTCCTGGAGACTGGATGTAGAGCTGGAGTTGGCCCGTGGTGTCGGCGTCAGAGAGGAAGACAAACTGGCGGCTGTCGGGAGACCAGGTAAGGCTGTGTTCGGCGGCCAGCGCTTTCGCAGCACCGGCTTTTTGCGGCGGAGAGCCGGGCTTCGTAAGGTCGGCCAGCCAGATTTCTGAGTTGCGCGATGTTGTGTTGTCAGGATTGCGGAGGTTAACGGTCCAGGCCACAAAATGGCCGTCGGGAGACACCGCAGCCTCGCGATACTGGGTGGTACCGGAAATGGTGGCAAGCAGTTGCGACACGGTCTGAGCCGGGGCGGCAAAGACCGCGAGCAGCGCAATGAAGGCAAGGGAGAGGCTTCGGCGGGTCACCGTTTTAGTGTAGCGATGAATCCCAGCCGCCGTATTTCGAAAATCATGGGCACTCACGGTATACAAGGACTCAACGGAGTTACAGGGGCGTCTGGAAGCCATGCCGGGAGTTCCGAAATCTGCTCTGCGTTAGACCGGAATTCCGTGATCGTCGTATCCGAGGACTTGCTCGGGTGTCCGGAGGTCCAACACCGGCTGCGACGAAGCTTGGCGCGCCAGTTCCAGGACTCTGGCAACCACCTGCGCCTGTTCGGCTGTGGGAATTCTCGTGTTCAAATCTTTGTCGCGGGGAACAGGCACTTCTCTACCTCTACCCTTAATTCTACAAACCATTTCTCCACGGCATTCGCATGGCGCATAGTGGTATTTTGGAACAACCGTTAGAGGAAGTTATGAAACGAATTTTTCTTGCAGCAGTCCTGACTGCTTGCTCACTGGTGGCGCAGAGCGTTGAGAAGCCCGTGATTTTATATGGCGGTACGGGGGCCTGGAGCCATCCTATCTCCACAAAAAGCGCGGACGCGCAGAAATATTTCGATCAGGGGCTTTCACTCACGTATGGCTTCAACCGCTACGAAGGTTTGCGATCTTTCCGCAAGGCTGCGGAACTTGACCCGTCGGCTCCCATGACCTGGTGGGGAATGGCGATGGCACTGGGGCCATACATCAACATGGATGGCGACCCGAGTTTCGATATCAAAGCCTCCTGCGCAGCCGTGGATAAAGGTTTGGCTCTCCCGAACGTGACCGGGATGGAGCTCGAATGGCTGCACGCAGCGGCGACGCGATGCCCTGATTTCGCCGAGCCCGCCAGGTACGTACAAGCCATGAAGGCACTGGCGGCGAAGTACCCGGACGATCTGGATGCGCAAACGTTCTACGCCGATTCGCTGATGATTCCCACCCGGTGGAAATGGTATTCAAATACCGGCGAACCGGCCAGCGGTTTGACGGAAGCCGAACACGCGCTCGAAGCGGTGTTGCGCAGGAGCCCGAATCATCCAGGCGCGAATCATTTATATATCCATGCAGTTGAGTCTTCGCTGACACCCGAACGGGCAGTTCCAAGCGCACAGCGGCTAATGGGAATCGTCCCTTCCGAAGGGCACATGGTGCATATGCCCGGGCATATCTGGCTGGTGCTGGGTGATTTTGAGAATGCTGTTTCTGTTAACGAAAAGGCAGTGGCGGCTGACCGGAAGTACATCAGCCAGTCCGGTGTCAGTGGCAGCTATTACATGTATTATCTGCATAACATCCAGTTCATCTTGTACGCGCGCTCAATGCAGGGCCGGGTTGCCGCAACTCGCGCTGCGGAGAAGCAGACGACCGATGCGATGGCTCCGATGGCCGCGATGATGCCGGAGATGGCGGCGACTTTTGATTCAACCAACAAGCTCTATGAACTGCGAATGAACCACTGGGACGACCTGCTTGCGGCCCCGCAGCCCAAGTCGGAAAATCCGCTGCTGATGACGGTGTGGCGGTACTCGCGGGCTTTGTCATACGCGATGAAGGGTCGGATGGACGCGGCTCGCCAGGAAAGCGATGAGTTTGAAACGTCGCGAAAGGTGCTGGATGCGAAAACGCCGTGGGGGCAGAACTCCACCGGAGATGTGATGGCGCTGGCGGCCGCTATTCTGGAAGCTCGCCTCGCTGGTACGGCCGCCGCTGCAGTTCCCATTTGGAAGCGGGCAGTGGCCTTGCAGGACGCTTTGATTTATGACGAACCTCCGGCCTGGTATTTTCCGGTTAGGGAATCGCTCGGCGCTGCGCTTGTCCTGGCTGGTGATGCGCCTGGCGGCGAGGCAGTGCTGCATGAAGGCTTGCGACGGAGTCCCAATAATGGCCGGATGTTGTTCGCCCTGCTGGAGAGCTTGAGGGCTCAGGGGAAGACTGATGCTGCCCGCGAAGTCCAGGGGGAGTTTAACCGCGCGTGGACTGGTGCGGATTTAAAACTGAAGCTGCACGAGCTTTAAGCCCATGCCGGACACCACAAACAGCGCTGATCTCTCCCGCATGGAGCAAGACTGGGATTCACGCGCCCGCGAAGCCGCCGAATACTACATAGCCACCGGTCAGCGGGAGTGGACGCGCGAAGAATTTTTTGAAGGCGGTCGGATCAACGTCGAAAACGAGATCCTTTCCGATGATGAGATTACCGGATGGGGTCCGCCACTGCACCAGCTCCGGGTCATCGAAATCGGCTGCGGGGCGGGACGCATGACGCACTCCATGGCATCAGTATTCCGCGAAGTCCATGCCGTGGATATCAGTGCTGAAATGATCGCGCTCGCCGGCAAAAATCTTGCCCACCTTCCCAATGTGTACCTCTACAAAGGCTCGGGCGCGGATCTGCCAGGCATCCCCGATACCACCTTCGATTTTGCATTTTCCTTCATCGTTTTCCAGCACATCCCCTCGCTCAGAGTGATCGAAAGCTACGTCCGCGAAGTCTTCCGCTGCCTGAAGCCTGGCGGCATGTTCAAGTTCCAGGTGCAGGGTGACGTGAGTATCCGGTCGCAGCAGAACGACAGCTGGCTCGGGTCTGCTATGTCAGAAGCGGATGCTCAGGCACTGGCAAAACGTTGCGGCTTCCGCATGACGCGCTCAACCGGTTTCGGCACGCAATACGCCTGGCTTTGGTTTGAGAAACCGGGCAGAGTCGTGCCCGCCCGTTCGTGGTTGCGCAAGCTTAAGTTCTGGCCGGAAAGACCGGTGCGCGTTTCGTTTTCCACAAAAGAGGTTCGTCCCGGCGAGACTTATACTGTGACCATTTCGCAGTTCGCGGGCAACCGCATCGACGTCGCCTATGAACTGTTTGGGGAAAACAACGCACCGCCGGCTACTGGTGTCGTCAGCAAGTGGTGCGAACTCGATTCCAAAGGCAAGGCAAGGATCACCGTACCTGCGGATCACCCTGCCGCCCTTGTGCGCATTGCCCGGGTGCGGCCCCGCATCCGGGGCAGCCACTGGCATGACGTCAGCGCAGAAATCAGCGTCCGCTAAGTAGTTCGGACAATTTGCAGACAGTGGCCCAGTTCCGCACTGTACTGACGGTGGCTAACTTGGAATCCATCCACGCGCTGGTAAGTTTCGTTTTCGCAAACCCGGCCGTCAGGTGCATATAGATTTCTCGGCCATTCAACTCAAACCGGTCGCCAGGTGACCTGTTGGGGTCAAGCGAAGTCACCGCTTTCGCAGACGGCAGATCCGCCAGAAAAGCCACTCCGTGAACTTCGGGGAATGGCTTATTCAACAGCACCTGTTCCCACTCCGCCGCACTCCGGATCGTAAGTGGAGCCCGAATACCGAATTGCTCCGCATTAGCAGCAGGAATCAATAGCGGAAGTGACTTGACGAGTTTCGACGGAGCTTCGAAAACCACGTTGCCGCTCTGGATGTACGTGACCACACCACTGCAGCCTGCCGCAGTAAACATGGCCGCAAGGGCATTCATGGGCAGCTTGTTCTTGCCGCCCACATTGATGCCTCGCAGCAGGGCGGCGTACCTCACACTTACTTCCTTGGTTCGCTCGATGCCGGCACAATGCCCTTCAGCCGCATGTAAGTCACCATGTTGCCGTAGTGCTCATTCGAGTGCGCGGTATTGAAACTCATCACTGAAAGCTTAGTCATCTTCATGCCGAAGAGTGAGATCGGCTGCGCGGCGGTAGCATCGGTCATCCCGGCCCACACGCCATCGCAGTAAGCAAACGCTTCTTTTAGCGCCGTCACAATTTCGGCCTTTGTCTTCAAAGTCTTCTCGATGTTTTTGTCTACAGGCTTGCCCGCAGCCGCGCTGCAGAATTCGTACTGGCCATCCACAAGATGAGCCACTAGCTGTCCCCACGAACGAATCTCGGGCGTCGGTTTGAAAGACCACACGTCTTCCGGCACCTTTTCGGCGGAGCGCACGGCGCTGTCCTTCACGATCGCGAACAGCATCTTATTGCTGTTCACCAACGGGTTGCTGTCAACCGGCGCGTTCTGCGCAAAGAGCGCAGATGATGCCAAAAGCAGAAGAGTTATGTATTTCATAAGTTAATCCTAGATTACCGCCAACAGGTCTTTCGCCTCCACTTGCTGACCCGGATGCGTGTGCAGCTTCGTGATCGTGCCGTCAATCGGTGCATAAATCGTGGTCTGCATCTTCATCGCTTCAATAATCATCAGCTTGTCGCCCTGCTTAACAACCGCGCCTTCTTTCACCGCGATCGAAGCCACCATGCCGGGCAGCGGT
This sequence comes from Terriglobia bacterium, assembly GCA_025363475.1. Classification (GTDB taxonomy): domain Bacteria; phylum Acidobacteriota; class Terriglobia; order Bryobacterales; family Bryobacteraceae; genus BOG-234. Next base: position 20,028 of record JANYDS010000028.1, on the reverse strand, counting down.
GCGCCTACATGCCCGGGTATGGCCGGTTCTGCCTTCGGCCTCTGCGAGACTACGGCCTTCAGACTCAGATCGCGCACATCCACTTCACGAGGCAGTCCATTCAGTTCGAAGAAGACAGTGCGTGTTCCATCGGCCCGCGCATCGCTGACTGCGAGGAACTTGACTACCAGCGTCTTGCCTTCTTCAATCTCGACGGCAATCTCTTCGCCCTGTTCCATCCCGTAAAAAAACTGCGGTGTGGGCAGCACTTCCACATCGCCGTAATGTTGCCTTGTATGGGCGAACTTCAGATACACCTGCGGATACATCAGGTAACTCAGGATTTCATCCGGCGAGGGAGTTCGACCCGTCTCTGCCTTCAGCTTGTCCGCGACCTTGTCGAAATCTACGGGTTCCATGTGCTCGCCCAGATGGCTCGGACGCCCCTGCAATATGATGCTTCTCACCTTCTCTGGCCATCCGCCCTCCGGCTCGCCGAGTGACCCTTCGAACATATCCACTACGGAGTGTGGAATCGAAATGTTATGCTTCTCCGGAAGCGCCAGAAACTCTTCAATGCCCATGCCGCTGCTGATCAGCGAGAGCGTCATGTCACCCACCACTTTGCTTGATGGCGTGACCTTGACAATGTCGCCAAACGCCATGTTCACGTCGTGGTACATCCTGGCAATCGCAGGCCACCTTTGACCAAGCCCCAGTGATTCCGCCTGTTCCTTCAAGTTCGTAAACTGCCCGCCCGGCATCTCATGCAGGTAGACTTCGGCAGTGCCGGTCTTGAGGCCCGTATCGAAAGCCGTGTACCAGCTGCGCACCACTTCCCAGTAATCAGCGCACTGGTCCAGCGCCACCAGGTCAAGCCCCGTGTCGCGCGGCGTGTTTGCGAGGGCAGCCACAATCGAGTTCAAATTCGGCTGACTCGTTTGACCGCTCATGGATGAGATCGCCGCATCGGCCGCATCCACCCCCGCGTCAGCCGATTTCAGAATGGACGATGCATTGATCCCGCTCGTGTCATGCGTATGGAAATGGATCGGGATACTCACCTCATCCCGCAGCGCCCGCACCAGCACTTCCGCCGCATAAGGACGCAGTAAACCAGCCATGTCCTTGATACCCAGAATGTGCGCACCCATCTTCTCCAGTTCCTTCGCCTTCGCCACGTAGTACTTGAGCGAATATTTAGTGCGCGCGGGGTCCAGAATATCACCGGTGTAACAAAGCGCGGCTTCGCACAGGCGGCCTGTTTCCTGCACCGCGTCCATTGCCACCGTCATGTTGGGCAGGTAGTTGAGCGAGTCAAAAATACGGAAAATATCAATGCCCTGGCGTGCCGATTCCAGCACAAACTCGCGCACCACGTTGTTCGGATATGCCGTATAACCAACTGCGTTCGAAGCACGGAACAGCATCTGGAAACAGATGTTGGGAATCGCTTCGCGCAGCTTGCGCAGGCGCTGCCAGGGGTCTTCCAGCAGGAACCGCATGGAGACATCAAACGTGGCTCCGCCCCACATCTCCACGCTGAACAGATTAGGCAGTTTATGTGAAACATGGTTGGCGATGCGCAGCAGATCCGCCGTCCGCATGCGGGTTGCGAACAGGGATTGATGCGCGTCGCGGAACGTAGTATCCGTAATCAGCAGCCGTTCCTGGTTCGACATCCACTTCGCAAATTCACGCGGCCCCAGCTTGTCGAGTAACTGCTTGGTGCCGGCAGGCGCGGGTTCGCTGATATGGGCAGGCACAGGCGCTGCGCGGAACGCCTTCGGCTTGGGCTTCCCTGCCACTTCCGGGTTCGAATTCACCGCCGTCTCACCCAGGTAAGTCAGTAACTTGGTCGCCCGGTCTTTCTTGGGGGTGAAGGTAAACAGCGACGGCGTGTTGTCGATGAAGCTGGTCGTGATATCGCCTTGCCGGAACGCCGGATGGTTAACCACGTTTTCAAGGAACGGAATGTTGGTCTTAACGCCACGCACGCGGAACTCGCGCAGCCCGCGATCCATGCGGTTGCAGGCCTGGTCAAACTCGCGTCCCCAGGTGCTGATCTTCACGAGCAGAGAATCGTAAAACGGCGTAATCGCCGCGCCGCTGTATGCCGACCCGCCATCAAGCCGCACACCAAAGCCGGCCGGTGAACGGTAGGTCTGGATGCGACCGTAATCCGGCGTAAAATTCTTCTCCGGATCTTCTGTTGTAATGCGGCATTGCAGCGCGTAACCGTAGAGCGGAATCTTGTCCTGCTGCGGCAGTGACATCGGCGCTTCATGCAGCTTGTAACCCTGCGCGACTTGAATCTGGCAGCGGATCAGATCGATTCCCGTCACCATTTCGGTGACAGTATGTTCCACCTGAATGCGCGGATTCACCTCAATGAAAAAAAACTCGTTCCGTTCCACGTCCACCAGGAACTCCACGGTTCCGGCGTTGACGTAATGGGCTGCATGTGCCAGACGCAGCGCGGCATCGGCAAGGTCTTTGCGCAGCGAATCGGGCAGGTTTACTGCGGGCGCAACTTCCACCACTTTCTGATGCCGGCGCTGCACGGAGCAGTCGCGTTCATACAGGTGAACAATATTGCCGTACTGGTCGCCCAGGATCTGCACTTCCACGTGGCGTGCTTTGCGGATGTAGCGTTCCAGGAACACGGCACCGTTGCCAAAGGCGGCAGCGGCTTCGCGGCGTGCTTCATCCAGCTTGCCTGCGAAGTCCTTCTGCGATTCCACCACGCGCATCCCGCGCCCACCGCCGCCAAATGCGGCCTTGATGATGAGCGGGAAGCCAATACCGGCTGCGATGGCTTCAGCCTCTTCCGGATTATCGATGGCATTCTCGGTACCCGGAACAATCGGTACGCCGGCTTTCTCTGCGATCTTGCGCGCCGCCGTCTTGTCGCCCAGCGAGTCCAGCAGGTCCGCTGTCGGACCGACAAAAATGATTCCGGCGCGTTCGCAGGCGCGCGGCAGGGCAGGATTCTCCGAAAGAAAACCGTAGCCCGGATGAATCAGGTCCACTCCCTTTTCCTTCGCCAGCGCAACGATGCCTTCGACATCTAAATAAGCCTGCACAGGGCCCAGTCCATCACCAATCTGCCAGGCTTCATCGGCCTTAAAACGATGCAGGGAAAGACGGTCCTCTTTCGAGTAGACTGCGACCGTGCGAAGCCCCAGTTCCGTGGCCCCGCGCATGATGCGGATCGCGATTTCTCCGCGGTTAAGGGCGAGCAGTCTGGGCATTATTTTAGTTTCTCACGCTACCGGATAAAATAGCTTTGCTTGTCGAGGCTGGCGTCTACGGCAACGTCAAAGAATCCCACCATCATTTCTTCGCGGCTCTGCAGCCCATAGCCCACTTCCGCATCCGGGTCCGGATTGCGCGGATTATTCGCCGAATTGTCGTAGGTCGCCACCCATTCAAGGCGCGTGCCCGCGTTGAGCGCGAGGGGTGTGGCAAGGCGGTACGAAAGTTGCCAGTAAAAATCGTAAGGGCGCACACGCAACAGCGTTTCCGGCTGGCCGTTGCTGCGAACGAGGTTGTACTCGAATTCCTTCCCGCGCAGGTGCATGTGGGGAAAGAAACCCAGCAGCAGCGCGTCGTTCGGCAGGGTGCCCCAGACGGTCACGCGAAAGTCACGTGCGTGCGGCGGAATGTGGAAGTCAAGCTTGTTCATCTGCAGGGTGAGGACGCGTTTCGGCGGTGGTGATGCGGAAAACTTCAAGCCCACACGACTGCGGGCCTGCCCGCGTTTCCCATTGGGTGTGTAGTGGATTTCGAAGACCAGATCGGAACCGGCTTTCACGAGCCTGCCCATCCCGGCGGGCAAAATATCGGGCGAGGCACCGGGCGCATAAACATTTAAGATGTCAGCCTTGGTAGGCGTGTGTTTGGGGTTAGGAAAGGAAGTGTCGCCGGGCTCGCGAATATAAACCACCGCATGGTGGACCACAGCCCGGTCGCCGGGCCGAACTTCCGATGCCTGCACCCAGCGATCGTCGGTAAAGCCAGTGGGAACCACGAAATATTGATAGTCCACTTCTCCCCCCGCAGGAATATTGAAGGCGGGCGTTTCAAACACTGCATCGGGTACAGGTATGTTCCAGCCCTTTGGCCAGACACGCACGGGCGGGGCATCGACGGCATTTCCCGTGAGTGCACCGGAGGTCGCCCACTCGGCTAAGGTGCTCCGCTCAGAGTCGGTCAGCGAACGGTCATTCGAGAACTGCCCGCAACACGGGTCAGCAAACCAGGGCGGCATTTTATTGCTGAGTACGCTCTGGCGGATCGCTTTGGCCCACGGCCGGGTTTCATTGAAAGTCGTGAACGGCATCGGTGCCGCTTGCCCTGCTCGATGACATTCCTGGCAGCGGTTTTGAAGCACGGGCAGGACGTCTTTATAGAAAGAGGGCGGGGCAGCGATCGCGAACAGGGGCACAAGAAAAACAAGCCCCGGAAGCCGCATCACTTTGGCCCGGTGTGCCGGGCAGTTTCGATACGCTCGATCAGCATGTCTTCGAAGCGCTCCAGAATCAGGCCAGCCATGCGGCTGTAGACCTCTCCCGCAGGGTTGAGCACGATCACCGTCGGAATGGAACTGATGGCCATGCGGCGCTGCAAACCGCCTTCGAGCCACACCGTGTCATCCCAACCCTGCTCTTTTAGAAACGGTTTTACAACAGACGGATCATCGTCCGTATCCACTGCCAGAAAGACCACCTCGGGTGAATGTTCATAGCGCTTTTTCACCTTTTCAATCAGTGGATGCTGGGCGCGGCAGGGGATACACCAGGTGGCCCAGAAATCCATGATCACAGTTTTCCCTTTCAGGGAACTCAGGGCAAGCGGGGCAGCGCCGTTGGCAGAGGGCAGACTGAAATCAAAAATGTCCGTGGCCTGCGCGTTGGGGTCACTGATTTTGAGCGCCGCGATTCTGGCGTGGGCGATTGCAGTCGTGCGGTCATAGGCCTCAAGCATAATCTCGCCCAGACCTTTTTCGGAGCCGTTCAATTTTGTGAACAAGTCACCCATATGGCTGCGGTCACGGGCCCGGTCAATCTGAGTGCTGCCTGGGTCTTCAAGCGTAAAAGCGTCAGCGAAGTAGTCGAGAGCTTCGCGGTCGCGGCCCAGCTTTTGCAGCCAGGTCGCGGCCTCGCGTGCGCCTTCGCCGGTAGGATAAGTCGCCCAGGATCTTTCCCCCGCCGCAGCCGCGGCTTCATATTTTTCGGCACTGCCCAGCGCGTGCGCTTCAAGGGCATCGGTCCGCGCGGTAGCCCGCTCCATTTGTTCCGCCCACTGGCCGGGTGATACATGGGGCTGCGGTTTGTTGCGCAGATCCGCAATACCCGCCCGATAGCGATTGAGATAGATAAGCGACTTCATCAGAGACTGGGTGTCCGTGTGATCGGCCAGTTCTTTTAGTACGCGGTCCAGCAATTGCAGATCTTCCGGCGGCACAGCTAAAATCTTCGAGCCGTATTTTATGATCCGCGCGGAATCACCAGCCTGCATCGAGGACTGCGCCAGAGTTTTTTCGATCACCGTTCGATTGGAGGTCGCCGGGTATTTATTCAGGTGCGCTTCCAGAGCGCGGATCATATCGAGCGGACTGTTTTGCGCCTCGCTAACAGCCCGGTTCAGATCCGTCTGCTCGGTGTCGGGCTGCTGTGCAACAAGCGTCAAACAAGCTACGAGAAGCATGCAGGCAAATCTCATTTGATGCTCCGGATGGACTCCGCCAGAGCCGCCGCCCGGTCCCGCGCGATATGCAGAAAACTTTCGTTCTTCGTCACCCTGTCCAGCAGGGCCAGGAACTGGCGGCCCGCCATCAGTTGCTTCCGGTCGCGCAAGGTTTCCACGCGCAGAATCGCAGCCTGGGTGCCCAGCTTGTCGAAGCGGACACAACGTTGAAGATCAATATACGCGCGCTCGGTTTCGAGCGTTTGTTCAAAAAGATCGTTGAGGGCTCTGGCATCAGGCTCTTCCGAATAGTTGAAAGTCGCATCGTGGGTGCCGGCGGGGCCTTCATAGTGCAGCGTCTTGACGCCCATCTTCGCAATCTTCAGGCCCGATTCCAGGGGACGCGAGAAGTTATCCAGTCTTTGCGTCAGCGTGGTGATTTGATTCCATTCGCTCCCGGTGAACTGGAATTTGACCGGGTCTTCGTCGTTGGGGTCTTCACGGTAAGTAGCCGCGCCATCCTTGTCGAGAACGATTTCCGCATAAGCCGGTACACTGCCCGGAAAAGATTTCGACCAGATGATTTTCGAGGGGCCCTGCGCGAATAAAGGAAGAGCGTTCAGCAGCAGCGCCAGATAAATTTTCATGCAGTGGCCTTCCGCAGCGGGAAGGCTTCGCGGGTGGCGTGGCAGATCGCAATAGCCAGAGCGTCACTGGCATCTTCAGATTTAATAATTTCGGGCAAACGTAAAAGTGAAGCCACCATCTGCTGTACCTGCGATTTTTCCGCGCGGCCATAGCCAACCACGGACATCTTCACTTCGAGGGGAGAGTATTCGCCAAACGCAACACTGGCTTCGGCTATCACCAGCAGCGCGACACCGCGGACATGAGAAAGCTTGAGAGCACTGCGTGCATTGACGGCAAAAAAAACCTCTTCAACTGCGGCACATTCAGGGCGATGAGTGGCAATAACTTCCCGCAACTGCCCGGCGATATTCAGCAGTCGCAATTCAAGCGGGTCGCGAGCGGAGGAACGGATACAACCTGCGGCCACCATGCGGTGCGACCGGCCATCGCTGTCGATTACGCCGTAGCCGGTCCGTTCCGTTCCGCAGTCAATACCCAATACCCGCATAGGCTGAACCGCCTTTACTACAAACTACTCTTCTTCGTCAGATTCGTAATTGGAATAAACGCTCTGCACGTCGTCATGCTCTTCGAGCGTGTCCATCAACCGGGCCATTCCTGAGGCCGATTTGCCTTCAAGTTTCATCAAATTTTTCGGCACCATGGCGACTTCAGCCTGCAGGGTTTCGAGCTTGGCTTTCTGCACGGCTTCCAGCACGGCATCGTGGTTGTGCGGCTCAGAAATGATTTCCCACGTATCGCCGTTGTCTTTCAAATCCTCAGCGCCGGATTCAAGCACCAGATTCATCAGCAGGTCTTCGCTGGCGAGTTCCTTTTCAATCACAATCTGGCTCTTGCGGTCGAACATCCACGCAACGCTGCCCTGTTCGCCGAGGTTGCCGCCATTCTTCGAAAAAGCGTGGCGGATATCGGCTACAGTGCGGTTGCGGTTATCCGTGGCCACGTTGACCAGGACAGCCGCGCCACCCGGGCCGTAGCCCTCAAAGGTGACTTCGTCGATCTGGCCGCCTTCCAGTTCGCCGGTGCCGCGCATCACCGCATTCTTGATGTTGGCGGCTGGCATGGAAACGCCCTTGGCTGCCGAAATGGCAGTGCGCAGACGGGGGTTACCGTCGGGGTCTCCACCACCGCCTCTTGCCGCGATCATGATTTCTTTGATCAGGCGTGTGAAGATCTTGCCGCGCTTGGCGTCGGTGGCGGCTTTCTTGTGCTTAATCGTCGCCCACTTTGAGTGACCAGACATAATCTTTCAGGGTACCAAACCGCGCGATTATGCCCCTCTTGCCTGATTGATTACATCCTCTACACGCCTTACTCTCAGGTGCGGATTGTAGCGAGTCAAAGAATTTTCGGCGGGCAGAAAACGCATTTTCTGCCGGTAGGCAAAGTAGTGTAATTTTTGCAGGACAGACCGGCGGGCAGGTTCCGGCTGAGTGTCCGTTTCCCAGACTTGAACATAGTCAGCCTGCTGTACGCTGGCATGCGAAAACGGGCCGTTACGGCGGGTTGACACCAGCAGATAGACAGCACCGGACGAAATGATTTCAGCGCGCACACCTTGCCTGGCCGTGTCGCGCCGGGGCGGGATCACCTGATACCAGGTGTCTTCGTTGGTGAGATCGGCAAGAAAAACTTCAGTATCGCGGTAGCCATGGGCCGGCGCGTAGAGCGAAAAAAAGAGTTCAGGCGACATCTGCCAGAAGCCATGGCCGCAGAAATTATTGGCCGGAAGAACGTGCAGGATCCGTCCATCCGGGGCGCAGAGTCGCGAGATGTTTTCGAGGGCCTGCGGAGCGTTAAAGATGTGTTCCGTGGAGCCGCCATCGAAGACAGTGTCGTAACGGTAGTCGCCTTGCAGCGGAAGGTTGAAGTCTGCAATGTGAGTGGCGTGTTCGTAAGGAGAATAGTCGAAGGAATCGATGGAAGTTGCCCCAAAATGTGTTTTCAATAATGGTTCGCACCATTCATCGGGCTCGCCCTGTTGCGCTGTCCCGAGCAGTTTCGCAAGTTTAGGCGCGGAGATGTGAACGCCCTGGCGCCCGATGGTGACAGTTTTGCCCAGCGGTCTGGAACTGGTGGCATATTTCAGCAGGTTCAGTCCGTGAACGTCTATACCCATGTGTCTTGTTCGATGCGTCTCCTTCAACCATACCGGGCGTGCGCATAAAATGGACGAACATGGCTCTTCGAATCTTGATTCCCGAAGCACGGATCCAGGCCCGCATCCTTGAACTGGGCGCGCAGATCGACAAGGACTACCCGGATGGGACCCTGTTCCTGATCTGCATTCTCAAAGGTGCCTGTTATTTTCTGGCGGATCTTTCGCGCGCGATCAAGCGGGATGCATTTATTGATTTCATGGGGATTTCGAGCTACGGGCGGGGCAAGACGAGTTCGGGCGAGGTGAAGATCACGAAGGATCTGGAGGTTTCCCTGGAGGGCGCGAATGTCCTGATTATCGAAGACATCATCGACAGCGGAGTGACGCTGAATTATCTGACGAAGTTGTTAGGGACGCGGAAGCCGAAATCGATTCGGATCGCGACGCTGATGGACAAGCCTGAGCGGCGTTTGCGCCCCGTGGATGTAGCTTACGTGGGGTTCCAGATTCCGGACGAGTTTGTGGTCGGGTATGGACTGGATTTCGATGAGAAGTACCGGAATCTGCGGGATATTTGTATCCTGGAGCCTGACGCTGTTGAAGGATAGAGCTGCGATACGGTGCCTCCACAACAAACGTTGTAGCGATTGCATGGGCGCTGTTCCGTGCGGCTCGCGGCCTTGAGCCGCCTCAGGCGCTACGTCTTGTTACTGCCCGCGCTGCCTGGGCCGAGGGCTTCGTCGCTTGAGGCCCAGTCGCCGGTAATGAGGCGGGCTCCACGGTTGTGGGTGAAGTAGTCGTAGGCCCACTGGACTACGATCAGCAGCCGATTTTCGAATTCAACAATATAAAGCAGGTGGATAAACAGCCACGCGAGCCAGGCGATTTTGCCGGAAAAATGCAAGGGGCCAATATCGGCAACAGCATGATTGCGGCCGATCGTAGCCAGGCTGCCTTTGTCGAGGTAATGGAATGGTTTCAGCTTCCGATTACGCAGTCTTGCTTCGACAACCGCAGCCGCATGACGGCCCTGCTGTATGGCGGCGGGGGCTACCCCAGGAACCGGTTTACCGTCCTGCGTAATCGAAGCCAAATCGCCCACGACCAGAATTTCAGGATGACCGGGGAGCGAGAGATCCGGTTCGACCAGAACGCGTCCCGCGCGATCCAACTGGACCCCGGTATTCCGGCTTAGAATCGTGCCCAGCGGAGAGGCTTGGACACCCGCAGCCCAGAGCACGGTTTTGGCGCTAATACGAGTGCTGGTTTCGCCGAATTGCAGAATTACGCCATCCCCATCAATGCCGGTGACGCGTGTATTGGTGCGGGTTTGCACGCCGAGGCGAATGAGGGAATTCACGGCGGCCTTCGACAGGGCCGGGGGCCACGGCGGCAGCACACGCGACTCTCCTTCGATCAGGAAAATATTGGCTTCAGCGGGATTGATGCTCCGGAAATCCTTGCGCAGCGTATCGCGCGATATTTCGCCGAGGGCACCGGCGAGTTCCACTCCGGTGGGTCCGCCGCCCACCACGACGAACGTCAGGTTGGCACGCCGGTCTGCTGGGTTGGTGTCCTTTTCAGCGCGTTCGAAGGCCAGCAGGATACGGGTGCGGATTTCAGTAGCGTCTTCGATGGTCTTCAGGCCGGGGGCGAAGGCCGCCCATTCGGGATGGCCGAAGTAGTGGTGGGTGGCCCCGGTGGCGACGATGAGGGTGTCATAGGGGACGAGCGCACCATCTTTCAGGAGGACGCTGCGGTCAGCGACGCGGATGTCAACCGCTTCACCAAGGATGACTTTGGTGTTCTTCTGGCGGTTGAGGACATAGCGCAGCGGAGAGGCAATTTCGCCGGGCGAGAGGCCACCGGTTGCGACTTGATAGAGGAGCGGCTGGAAGAGGTGGAAGTTGCGGCGGTCGATGACCGTGATATCGGCATCGGTGTTCTTGAGGGATTGCGCGGCGTACAGGCCGCCAAAACCACCACCGAGGATCACTACTTGATGTTTCATTTTCATTGGCTCCGGCGATTCAGGATTGCCGGCACATCACGGGCACCATGAACGACTGCCAAAATCTCGATAGGCCTTCTCGCCGGGACGTAAAGAATCATATAAAAACCAACGGGCCAGAACCGAATCGAAGGTTCAAGGAGGTCTTCCCGCTCGTGGCCGAGTTCCGGACGTCGGGCAAGCATTCGGAAAGCAGTCACAAAACGAACCATCATTCTGTGAGACGATTCCGGGCTGTCTTTGGAGATGTGATCGCGAATATCCCTTAGGTCCGCTTCGACGTAACTACTGAAAACGAACCGGTTCACTGCGAAGCAAGTTCGGCAATCAGGCGAGCCATGACTTCTTCTCCGTCCACTACAGCCCCAGTATTCATTGAGGCCATGCGTTCCTGAACCGCGACCCTGAATGCCGACAGTTGAGTCTGTCTCAGACTGGTATCGGCGACAAGCTTTTCGACGTACTGGCCGACGGAAACGCCATGCTCTCGCGCTGTCTTTTTTAGCTGATTTTCAATCTCGAGGGGCAATTCGATTGTCATGCGGACTCCCGGAATCTTTAAGGGTATCAGGAATCGCCCAAGCTGGAATGCGGACTGGTCCTTTCAGTCAAACCCCAAAGAGCGTGCAGTATTTAGGCGGCAGGCGCACGGGCCGCAGGTCGCGATTGAGAAAAATATGGCGGGTTTTGCCTTTAGCCACTTTGCGTCCGCTACAACTCATTTCGTATTCAAATGTCACCAGGCGGTTGCCAGCCTCTGCAATGGTGGTTGCAATCGTGATTTCGTCATCGAACCGGGCCGGGCTGATGTGGCGGCACTGCGATTCGGCCACCGCCAGAAAAATGCCGTCCTCCATTTCCATCTCTTTATAGTTGAACCCCACAGCCTTGCAGTATTCAACCCGCGCCACCTCCATCCAAACCAGGTAGTTGGCGTAGTAGACGACACCCATCTGGTCAGTTTCGGCATAGCGTACACGTATGGAACTCAGGTGCGGAGACACTTCTTAAATTGTAGGGCGGGGTGTTTGACAGCTTTTGGTAAGCTTCGGATTAGCTCTTATTGACCATGCGCATCAAAGTTCTCTTTTTCGGGTTGTTGAAGGATATTTGCGGTTCCGCGGAAGACAGTCTGGATCTGCCGGAAGGTTCGGCCACAGGTACCGTCTTTGAGCACTATGCCACCCGGTTTCCGAAATTGCGCGCAATGGCGGCAAGTATCGTACTGGCTCGGAATCACGAGTTTGCAGGGGTCACGGAACTTCTGACCGACGGCGATGAAGTAGCGCTCCTGCCTCCTGTGAGCGGCGGGGCATTCATTCACGAAATTCGCGACCCGGAAGGCCATTTCTTTGCCCTGACCCGGGCACCCCTCGATGCGAAAGCAACCGAAACCGATTTATTACAGAGTTGTGACGGCGCCGTTGTAACCTTTCAGGGCGTGGTCCGTAACAATACAAAGGGGCGGGCAACACTGCGCCTGGAATACGAATGTTACGAAGCGATGGCGATTCGGAAAATGGCCGAAATCGGCCGCCGCATTGCCAGTCAGTACGCCATCAGCCGCATTGCGATGCTCCACCGGCTGGGGAACATGGAAATTGGGGAGGCGAGCGTAATTGTGGTCGTAACTTCCCCCCACCGCAGGGCCGCATTTGACGCAGCTCTCGAAGGGATCAACCAGCTTAAAAAACTGGTTCCGGTCTGGAAGAAGGAATTTTTTGAAGACGGTGAGGTCTGGGTTGAAGGTGAATGGGACGATAATGCGCCGCGCGCTGCTGGCGTGTAGCTTCACGTTCGCCTGTCTCTGGCCTGCCGCCGCGCAGGTAACAGATATCGGCGCTGAAACCACCATCCGCGTGGACGTGCAACTAGTCCGAATCCTCGCCACGGCCAAAGACCCGTCGGGCGCCCTGGTAGGCTCGCTCGAAAAGCGCGATTTTGTCGTACGGGACAACGGTGCTGAACAGCAGATCGCCATCTTTGAACGCCAGACCGATCAGCCGCTCAACGTGGCTATCCTGATCGACAACAGCGGCTCCACTGCGAAGGACCTGCGCTATGAAACCGAATCAGTCACCCGGTTTCTGCGTTCCCTGGTTAAAGAAGGCAACCCCGAAGACTCCTTCGCGCTCTACAGCTTCAACTGGGAAGTGGTGCGGCAGAACGGCTTTACCCGCAGTGTTCCCGCGCTGGAACGCTCCCTCAAAATGATGAAAGGCGAGGCGGGTACTTCCCTTTACGATGCCATTCTGCTGGCTTCGCGCGAACTGGAAAATCGCAGAGGGCGGAAAATTCTGGTGATTCTCACTGATGGCGGAGACACCACCAGCAAGACTGACTTTCAGCACGCCACCGAAGCTGCCCAACTGGCCGATGCCGTGATTTATCCGGTGCTCGTAGTGCCCATCACGAACGCCGCCGGGCATAACGTGGGCGGTGAGAATGCTTTGACTACATTTGCGCTGCGCACGGGCGGGCGGGTCTTCGAACCGGGGCTGGGGGCGGAACTGGATCGCGCGTTTGACCAGATCATTCGCGACCTGCGGACGCAGTATCTGATTGGTTTCTACCCCAAAGACGTTCCGCTGACCAAAGACCGCTTTCATTCCCTTGAAGTAACCGCTGCTGACCCCCGCCTGCTGGTAAAAGCGCGTAACGGATATTATGGTGAGGCTGCCGCAGCCGTGCCGGCGTCAGCAGACGAAGTCGGAGTGCGGCCTGATGGTGAGAGTGTGCGAAAACCGAAAAAAATTGCACCGCCAGCCGCCAGGAGCTCTGGCAATAGAAATCCGAACACCGGGAAATGAGTTGAAACGTGGTGGAAAAAAAGCCCAAAGTCACGCGGCCTGTCGAACAGACGTTTGAAGAAATCAGATATCTGAAGCACTTAATCGACGGCAAGATTCCGGTCCGGGTCAAGCTGAGCGACAACGAGGAGATTTCCGGCGTCATTGAATATTACGACCAGCGCTTCATTCGCGTCAGCCGCCAGGGTGCGCCGAACCTCTTCATCTTTAAACACGACATCAAATATCTGTCTGAGATTGCCAAAGCCTGATGCTTTCCTTTGTCGAAAGCGCGATTGAGATCGCGCATGAAGCCGGTTCACTGCTTCGCTGTTATTTCGAACGCCGGGTACAGTTCGAACTCAAGGGCGATTTCGATTTGGTTACGGCGGCTGACCGCGCTTCCGAGAAGCTGGTGATCGAGCGTTTGAAATCGCAGTTCCCGGAACACGGCATCCTGGCGGAAGAGGGCGGCGGTCATACCAGCGCTTCTGAATACCGCTGGTATGTTGACCCGCTCGATGGCACTACCAATTTCGCCCACGGGTACCCGGTGTGGAACGTAACGCTGGCGCTGGAAAAGGCGGGGGAATTGATTGCGGGCGTAGTTTTCGATCCCAACCGGGATGAACTGTTTACCTGTGAGCGTGGCGGCGGGTCATTTATGAATGGCAGGCGGATTTATGTCTCGAAGGCGGCCTCTTTGAATGAATCGCTCTTCAGCACCGGTTTTCCCAGCCGGCGGCGCCATCTGGACGTGAACATTCACTTCTATCATCAGCTCGCGATGGCCACCCACGGAGTGCGGCGCTGCGGTTCTGCCGCAATTGATCTGGCGTATGTAGCCAGTGGACGGCTGGACGGATTTTGGGAGTTCGGTCTGAGTCCCTGGGACATGGCGGCGGGGCAACTGCTGGTGGAAGAAGCGGGTGGCCGCTGCACGAATATGCACGGCGGACAGCATCTTTTGACATCGCCGCATATTCAAACCAATAATGGTCTGATCCATGCAGAGTTAGTGGGTTTGTTTGCGGAGATTTTCCGCGGCGAATATCGGCACGCGATGCCTGTGATTACCGCCGCTGGGCCATCACAGTCATAATAATCACGCTTGCCCCTTTACTTTCAGTGGGTTAACGTGCTAGCCTAGTCCCTTATCATGCGTACAGTTGACCTTATCCTGCGTAAACGCGGGGGCGACGAGCTTAGTGTGGACGAAATCCGGTTCCTGCTGGATGGCTACACCTCGGGCGAAATTCCGGATTATCAGCTTTCGGCGTTCCTGATGGCCACGTTCTTTAGCGGCATGACGGACCGTGAGTTAAGCTCTTTCACCGATGTAATGATGTCGTCCGGCGAAACGTTGGACCTCTCGGACATTCCGGGCGTGAAGGTAGATAAACATTCGACCGGAGGCGTGGGCGACAAGACCAGCCTGATCTGTGCGCCTATCGCGGCTGCCGCAGGTGTGGTGGTACCGATGATTTCGGGCCGCGGTCTGGGCCATACGGGCGGGACGCTCGACAAGCTGGAATCCATTCCTGGTTTCCGCACCGATATTTCTCTCGACCAGTTCCGTGCCCAGCTTGCTGAACACGGCCTCGCGTTCATTGGCCAGTCGGACGAAATTGCTCCGGCGGACAAACGGCTCTATGCTCTGCGGGATGTAACCGGTACCGTGGAATCCATTCCGCTGATCGCTTCTTCCATCATGTCGAAGAAGATCGCCGAAGGTATTGACGCTCTGGTGCTTGACGTGAAGGTAGGCCATGGTGCCTTCATGAAGAAGCAGGTGGAAGCGCGGCGTCTGGCGCAGGCAATGGTGGGCATTGGCCGCCGTCTCGACAAGAAAGTTGTCGCACTGATTACGGACATGAACCAGCCGCTGGGTTACGCGGTGGGTAATGCTCTGGAAGTAATGGAAGTTTCGCAGACGCTGCAGAAGGCCGGTCCCGCTGATTTGACGCGGCTCAGTCTCGAACTTGCGGCGCGGATGATTCATCTGGGCAAGATCACGGCGACGCTTGATGATGCACGCAAGCTGGCCGAAGATAAGCTGATGGATGGTTCGGCTTACAAGAAATTCAAGGATGTTGTGGAAGCGCAGGGCGGTAATTCGCAGGCGCTGGACCGTTTCGATCTGCTGCCAAATGCAACCGGGATGCGCGAGATCCTTTCGCCGCGCACGGGTTACATCAGCGCCATTCTTGCCGAAGATATCGGTCGGGCTTCTTCCATGATCGGCGCAGGCCGGGCACGCAAGGAAGATGCAATTGATCCCGCAGTGGGCGTGATTCTGGAAGTCAAAGCCGGCGAGAAAGTAGACGCCGGTGCTGTGCTTTGCCGCATCTATTACACAGGCGAAGAAAATCTGGATGAAGCGGCCGAACTGGTGGAAGATGCGTTCCGCATTTCCGGTACGAAACCTGACCAGCGCGAGCTGATTCTCGAGGTCGTCAGCTAGGAACATGGGCCGCTTCACGGGGCTCCTCGGGATAGCGGCAATTATGGCGGTGGCCTGGCTCATGTCCAGGCACAAGTCGCAGATCAAACCCCGCGTAATTTTCTGGGGTCTGGGACTGCAGTTTGGCTTTGCCGTGCTGGTGCTCAAGACCAGTTTCGGGCGGGTCTTCCAGGCGGCGAGCCGTGTTGTGGTGGCGATGCTCGGTTATTCAGAAGCCGGTGCGTCTTTCGTCTTCGGTGATACCTTAGGCAAATCGAGCGGTTCCATGGGCGTGATTTTTGCCTTTCAGGTGCTGCCGATTATCATTTTTATTGCTGCTTTTTTCTCCATTCTTTACTACCTCGGCGTGATGCAGTGGGTCGTGAAGGGCTTTGCCATTGTGATGCAGAAGATCATGGGGGCGAGCGGGGCGGAATCGCTCAATGTGGCCGCGAGTATTTTCATGGGGCAGACCGAAGCTCCGCTGACTATCCGGCCGTTTCTTGCCGGGCTCACGCAGTCAGAACTTTTCACCATTATGGTGAGCGGCATGGCCCATGTTTCCGGGGCTGTGATGGCTGCCTACGTGATGTTCGCGCACGTTGAAATTCAGCATTTGCTTACGGCGGTGATTATGACTGCGCCCGCGACCATCATGCTGGCGAAGATCATTGAACCGGAAACCGGCGTTCCAGCCACCGCAGGCAGGGTGGATGTAAAGCTGGAAAAGACCGCAGTCAATGTGATTGACGCTGCGGCGCAGGGTTGCAGCGACGGTCTGCAGCTTGCGCTTAATATTGCCGCGATGCTGATCGGGTTTCTGGCGCTGATCGCGCTGGTGAACGGGATGTTTGGCTGGGTTCATGGCAAGATTCCATTCGTACCGGGGTCAATGCAGCAGTTATTCGGAATTGTGTTTGCTCCCATTGCGTGGCTGATGGGCGTTGCGTGGAACGATTGCGCACCGATTGGTCAGTTGCTGGGCGAACGCCTCGTGACGAACGAGTTCATCGCGTATATTGACCTGGGAAAGATCAAGCAGAATCTTGATCCGCATTCTTTTACGATTGCCACTTACGCACTTTGCGGGTTTGCTAATTTCAGTTCCATTGCCATGCAGGTAGGTGGCATTGGGGCGTTGGTGCCGAGCCGGAAATCGGATCTCGCACGGCTGGGAATGCGGGCTGTCGCTGCGGGTACAATGGCAAACTTTATGTCGGCGTGTATCGCCGGTATACTGCTGTAAAATTTTATTCTGATTTGGCGGTCGGCGAATCCAGTTTGCGCAGCGCTCCGTGTCTCAGGTCAACATTCACACGTCGGACCGGGCTGACAACGGTGAATTTGTTGGTGAAGTACCGTGAAACATCCTCACAGCGCGATGCCATTTCCGCGATCTGATCGGAGGTCGGATTTTCGGGAGCATTCCTCAGAGTCATCATTTTCCTGTGTTCAACTTATAGCAGGACTGTCGTAATCGCCTTGATCGCCGGTATACTGCTTGAGTGTCCTCTTTAGTATCGAGTGCCATCGAATTCATTGCTTCTCGTGTTTCGGTTCGTCCCAAAGTTGCCGTCGTTTTAGGCAGCGGTTTAGGGGCATTTGCCGATTCCCTCGACAACGCAGTTTCCATCCCCTATAGCGAGATTCCCGGCTGGCCGCAATCGACTGCCGTCGGCCATGCAGGCAAGCTGGTGCTGGGTGAAGTTGCCGGAGTCCCTGTGGCCGTCCTCGCAGGCCGTGCGCATTTATATGAAGGCTACACAGCGCAGCAGGCCGTCTATGGAATTCGCGCCCTGCACGGGCTGGGAGTAGAGTCGCTCGTGCTGACCAACGCCGCAGGCGGCATCAAGGCCGGCTTTGGACCAGGCACGCTCGCCCTGGTTTCGGATCACATCAATTTGCAGGGCCAAACGCCTTTGACCGGGCCGAATGACGATTCCTTAGGTCCGCGTTTTCCTGACATGAGCGAAGCGTACTCGAAACGGTTCCGAGAAATCGCACGCCAGTTCGCGGCCGGAATGTGTCTTGAGCTTCCCGAAGGTGTCTATGCAGCGCTGCCCGGTCCCAGCTATGAAACGCCGGCGGAAATCCGCTATCTGCGAGTGATTGGCGCAGATCTGGTGGGCATGTCCACCGTACCGGAAACGATTGCCGCGAATCACATGGGCATGCAGGTCCTGGGGATTTCGTGTGTGACGAATTTTGCAGCGGGTGTGATTGAGCAGAAACTGAATCATAAGGAAGTCCTGGAAACCGGCGAACTAGTCCGGGACACGATGGTGAGTTTGCTCCGCGGTGTGCTGCCGAGGCTGGTATGACAGACGCCCTGGTAGCAGCGGCGATCGCGGCGCGGGAAAATGCCCATGCGCCGTTTTCGAAGTTCAAAGTGGGGGCGGCTGTTCAGGATGAACAAGGGAATATCTACACCGGCTGCAATGTCGAGAATGCCACCTATGGTCTGACTGTTTGTGCGGAACGTATCGCCATTTTCAAAGCCATTTCAGAAGGCGCGAGGAAGTTCGTTCGCGTGGCTGTAACGGCGGATACTGAGACTCTGACGCCGCCCTGTGGCGCCTGCCGGCAGATCCTGTGGGAGTTCTGCGGCGATGTGGAACTGGTGCTGTCAAACCTCCACGGGAAAACGGAAACGCTCCATCTGGGGACGCTGTTTCCCCGTGCTTTTGACGCTTCATTCCTTCAACCTGAATTCCGAAGTTGAAACATTTGCAGGCAGCGTAGACTGGGCGGATGGAATCCGAGAGTACGCGAATATTTGGCGGGCAGAAGGTCTTGTTGCAGGAGACGGACCGGGCGTTGACGCCGTTTGGCGGGATAGTTGTATTTCTGGAGTTCCTGAACAGAATCGGGCTGGTGCAGAAGGTGATTGAGTGCATGCCTGTGACCCATCGATCTCCCAATTCGATTCCGCCGGCACAAACCTACATTGCATTTTTAATTTCGGTAGCGGTCGGGGCGCGGCGGTTTGCACAAACCAGTTGGCTTCGGGGCGACCGGGCGTTGCACGGGCTATTGGGAATCGACCGCTTTCCCAGTGATGACACGATCCGGAATCTTTTTCTGCGTTTCGGAATGGGGGAAGTCCAGCGATTCTTTGAACCGATGACGGAGTGGATGATGGAGCGGCTTCCGCGCCGCGCCGAGGGCCACAGCCTGGACCTGGATTCGACGGTATTCGAACGTCACGGGCAACAACAGGAAGGTGCCCTGAAAGGCTACAATCCCGGTCGACAGGGACGAGTGAGTCATCATCCGCTGCTGGCGGTGTTGGCAGAAGGTCACTTTGTCATGCACGGCTGGCTGCGCAGCGGCAACAGCGGTACGGGGCGTGGAGTAACGGAGTTTCTCAAGGAAGCGCTTGCGCTGTGGGGCGAACGGGGACCGTTGCGGGTGGTGAGAGCGGATGCCGGTTTCTTCGACAAAGAGTTGTTCACGTTCTTAGAGGAGCGGAAGATTCATTACATTGTGGTGGCGCGCTTTACCAAATGGGTAAAGCGCGAGGTGACGCGAATCGTGAACTGGAGAGCTCTGGACGAGAACTATGCGGTGGGAGAGTGCGAGATCAGATTGATGGGCTGGGACAAGGCCCGAAGGTTCGTGGCAGTACGGGAACGGATTCGCGATTCCCGGCCCTCTGTGGGAAAGAAGCTGATCGATCTGCCGGAGTACACGTTCCGGGTTCTGGTGACCAGTCTGTCAGAAACGCCGGAAGAGATATGGCGGGACTACAATCATCGCGCCGACATGGAGAACAGGATCGCCGAACTCAAACACGATCTGGGAGCGGATCGGTTCTGCCTCAAAGACTTCCACGCCACCGATGCCGTCTTCCGGAGTGTATTGCTGCTGTACAACCTGCTCAGTGAGTTTCGTCGGGCCAGCGGCATGCCGCAGCACAAGGAGCCTGCCACCCTCCGCTCCCAAGTATTCCTGTGCGGCGCAGAGTTGACGCACGTCGGGAGCGAAATCATCCTCGCACTTTCCACTGGATGGGGTGGACTACAGAGACGGATCTCCCTTCTGTCCAGTATCTTGAACTGGGTTTTTATAATCTCACCGAAGTTAGTGCTCGCCGCCCCCGCCTAACCCTCTCAGGCGCAGGAAACGGCCCCTAATGTTTCAACTTCGGAATTCAGGTTAAACCAGATCCCCTGAAGGTCGGGATGGCCATCGGGAGCGTGCGGAATAACTGCAGATCCCTTGACCGTAAGCCGTGAATGCGAGCGCAGCGGCAAGCAATGAAGTCGTAAGTGTAAGCCGCAATAACATTCGGGCCTCCTGAATTGTAAAATTCTATCTTGGCGGGTCGGCTGATTCTGCGGCTAGAGTGCGAGCAGTCTCA
>JANYDS010000056.1 GCA_025363475.1 Terriglobia bacterium | reverse complement strand
GTTAACCGCGCGGAGGCACTCTCTAGAGAAACGGAGAATTCAGGCGAAGTGGGGCCGCAGAGGGCTCACGAGGGCTTCCACGCCGACTCTCCGCGACAGGAAACGGAGAACAGAATCGGCTGGAAATGTATGCAGTAATTGGGGATATCTTGCGGAGGAGCGCAAGACGGATGGTGTCAACCAACGGGGCGTTGGCGTTCGGAGGGACAGAATTTGGCTCCTGAGGTAGGACTCGAACCTACAACATTTCGGTTAACAGCCGAACGCTCTACCATTGAGCTACTCAGGAACAGGGGGAAACAACGAAACTCTTATAATCCTACACCATCAGCCTTACCGACTCAAAAACTCAACCGATTCCAACTCCCCCGCAAGTCTCCTGAACAGCGCCAAACCTTCCAAATGTCGCGGTGTTAACCGATAAGAAATAAACCGGCTAAAATAATCGCGCGCCAGCCCCTTCTCAAACCCACGCTCCACCCCAGCCAAATCCACCATCTCACCGGTCCGCGCCACGCTCCATTCATACGAAGCCCGAAACGCCGCCCGCGCTTCCATCGTCAGATTCTCTGTACGCCCTGCCCAAACCGCGAAAACCATGGGCAATCCCGACCATTCCACCCACTCCGCCCCCAGATCCAGCGTCCGGTACGGTAGCTTTTCCGGATCCAAACGCAACGCCGGATCGCCAATCACCAGAGCCGCATCCGCCTGCGCGAGCATCTCATTCAGTTCCGGAGCCTGCCGCGTCAACGCTGGCCGGCATCCAAACCGCTCTGCGAGCAGAATCCGCACCAGAGCTACTGACGTACGCGAACTTGAATCCACCGCTAGAGTCCGAATCTCTCCAAACGGCACTTTCGACACCAGCAAAATGCTGCGCACAGGCCCGGTACACGCAATACCCACATCCGGCAGAAAATCCAGCCCCAGCCGGTCCAGCTCCGCGCACGGCACTAGCCCGATATCGGCCGTCCTCTCTTCCAGCGCAGCCGCGCACCGCATGGGCAAATCGAAGCGAAAGTCAAACAGCCCGCGCTGCGGACCATGCAAAAAGCCCCACACCAGAGGCCATGTATTGAGAAAGCTGACAGCGGAAACGACCAACCTTCAGTCTATCGAACTCGACAGGACTTACACCGCTCTTGCGCTCTCTCGGTATCCTAAAGGTTGCGATTGCGCTCCGCACTGCTAGCCCTCGTTCTGCTCACCCCGGTATCCGGGCAGATCACCCTCAACTCGCTGCCCACCCGCGTGATCGGTCAGCAACTGCCGTTGCAGGTCACCAACTTTAATCCAAACATGATTGAAGGCCGCGAATTCTTCTCTCCGCAGGCCGTAGCCCTCGACACCTCGACTACCCCGCCCGGCCTCTGGGTCAGTGATTCCGGCAACAACCGCGTACTCGGTTTCCGCAGCGCCCTCGGCTTTGCCAACGGCCAGAAGGCAGACGTCGTGGTCGGACAGAAAGATTTTAAGACCAGCTTTGCCCAGGGACCTAACACCAACCGCAGCGCCGTTAGCACGGGCCTTTCGGGCCCCTCCGGTATAGCTGTTGACACCGCAGGCAACCTCTACGTGGTGGATTCCGGCAACAACCGCGTGCTGCGTTTCCCCCTTCCCTTTCAGCAGACAGACCAGCCCCTGCCAGACCTGGTCATCGGTCAGTCCGTCTTCACCGTTGGCGCCCCGAATCAAAACGGCACCAGCCCGCTCGATTCCTCTCTCGCGTTTATCGTCGCCACCAGCGCCACCACAACCTCCACACTCAGCGCCTATCTGACCTTCGATTCCCAGGGTAACCTCTGGGTGCCCGACGCCGGCAACAACCGTATCCTCCGCTACCCCGTCAGCGCGCTGGGCAGTCAGGCGACCTCCGGACCCTCCGCCGACCTGGTTCTGGGCCAGGCCGATTTCGTGAGCAACGGCTACGCGCCAGCCCCCAATGCAAACCCGTTACTCTCCCTGAGTGCTATCCTCACGCCTACAGGCATAGCGTTCGATTCCAAAGGACGTCTCTTCGTGGCCGAATCCGCGCCCATTGCGCGCAACGGCCGCATTCTGATGTGGAACCCGCCGTTTCTAAAAGGGCAGCCAGCCTCGCGCATTCTGGGAGTGGATCTTAACAGTCCACCAGCCATAAGCGAATTCCAGACGGGCCGCGCACCCGGCGGGTTATTCTCCATCGGCAACTCCGTTGGCATCGCAGATTCTGCCAACAGCCGTGTTCTGGTTTTCCCTCCTGTTGAACAATGGACGGCCGGGACCACATTCCAGTCAGCCATCGCAGTTGCCGGGCAGGCTGATTTCACCAGCGGCAGCGTAAACCGCGGCCAGCCCGCATCCGCAGCCAATACGCTTTCCATTCCTTCCTCCGCCGTTTGGCTGGCGAACGAACTTTACGTTACTGATGGCCAGAACCACAGGCTGGTTGTTCTGCCGCAAAACGTTCTGCCGCAAAACGGCAACGCCTTCGGCCCCGCTACCCGCATCCTGGGTCAGGATGCGCCCAATCACAATACCGTCAATTACGTCGAAGGCAAGGAATTTGACTTCAACAATCTCTCCAGCGGTGCCGCCGATGCAGGCATCACGGTGGACCTCACCTCCACTCCGCCTCACCTCTACATTGCCGACACTTACAACCACCGCATCCTTGGCTTCAATGACCTGCGCAATATCCCTGCGGGAGCGAAGGCCGATATCGTAATTGGACAGCCCGACTTACAAACCACTCTAATCAACTACCCGGGCAATAACTCCGGCACCACTAACTCTTCCGGTCTCTTCGCCCCCACCGGCGTACTTGTTGATCCCTCCGGCAATCTTTTCGTCGCCGATTCCGGTAATGGCCGCGTCCTGCGTTTCCCGAAACCTTTTGTCAATTACGTTGCCGGCAAGACCCTGCAGGCGGATCTTGTCCTGGGCCAGTTGAGCTTCACTTCGGCAAAGATTGCGGATGCCACTGCGCGCACCATGTCTGCCCCCTACGGCCTCGCTTTTACTTACAACGCAGGCTTACTGGTATCGGATGTGAACCTGAACCGGGTGCTCTATTTCAAAGGAAAATCAGAAGACCTTCGATCCGGCCAGTCTGCCACCCAAGTCTTCGGACAGCAGGACTTTACTTCTTTTTCAGCGGGCAACAGTGGCGCCCAATTGCAGGGGCCACGCCACATTTCGGTCGATCTTGAAGACCGGCTCTACGTCGCCGATACTGGCAACGCGCGAGTGATGATCTGGGATACCATTCCCGGCCTTCCTTCTGGCGCCTCTGCCGCCCAAACGCTCACCAGTGGCCTAACCAGCCCGCGCGGCATTTACGTCAGCCCGGTAACCAATGACATCTGGGTGGGTGACGGCGGCTCGGGCTCCGTCCCGGGTCTCGCGCTGCGCTACTCGCCTTATAACCAGCTAAAGCTGAACGGCCTCGCCCCGAACGCAGTGATTCAGGATCTCTTCAGCCCTCGGGCGGTCACGCAGGATGGCTGGGGCAATCTTTTCATTGCCGATGCCGCCAACCGCGTGGCCATTCACTATCCGGCCCTCGGAGCTGTGAACTCCGCCAGTTACCTCGCAACCAATAACCTGGCGCCGGGCATGATTACATCACTGTTTTCCCTGGGGAACAAAGACCAGTTTGGCGGTACTGACGTCTCTGCGCCAGTCGGCGTTTTTCCCTTGCCCACTCAGTTGAACGGGCTTCAGGTGACATTCAACGGCGCGCCCATGAGGCTTTTTTATGCCGGGGCCAACCAGGTGAATTTCCAGGTGCCGATCGATGCGCCTTCCAGCGGCACGGCAGACATACAGGTGCTCGATCTTGCCACCGGGCGCGTTCTGGGGGATTCGCTGGTGGCCATGAATGTCGCTATCCCAGGAATTTTCACGCAGTCCGGGAACGGCATTGGGACCGCAGCCGCGATCAATCAGGATGGAACCATTAACACACCCACGAACCCGGCTATACAGGGCGAGGTGATTGCGCTTTACTGCACTGGCCAGGGTTTCGTAAACGGAGCTCCGGAGGACGGTTTCCCCTCAGGTGCTGTCAACACGAAATCAACCCCCGCAGTCCTCATGGGGGCGGATTTTGTACCGGATGGAGCTGTGAAATATTCCGGACTGGCACCGGGTCTGGTGGGTGTCTGGCAGATCAACGTCGAGATTCCGAAAACCGTCATCACAACGCCCACTAACCCCACTTACGTTGTCCTGCTGACTAACAGCCTGATCAGCGGTGCGCCGGCGAACGGGCGTGGTGTCCAGATCTACGTGAAGCAACGCCCGTAGCCCTGCCACCAGAGCCCAATCCAATCGGAATCCCTTGATATCTGTACCGATACGCGGTACGGTATTCTAGTGATCAGGACGTTCAAGCACCGGGGTCTAAAACGCCTGTACCAGGGTGAGCCAGGCCAAGTCCGAGCCGATCAGGTCCGCCGGATCGCGGATGTGCTTGGTCATCGGGATGAAGCACAGCGTCCAGCGGGTCTCGACTTGCCTGGCTATCGGTTACACATGCCCAAGGGCGAATTTAAGGGTATGTGGAGTATTTCGATATCGGGAAACTGGCAGATTGTTTTTCGTTTTACCGAAGGTGATGTTTACGACGTTGACTTGGTGGATTATCACTGGAAGCAGGCTACAGAACAGGAAAGGAATCGACACGACAATGCCAATGAAAAACCCGCCGCATCCCGGACACTCCATCAAAGATGCTTGTCTTGATCCCCTGGGACTCAGCGTAACCGAAGGAGCCAGGGTTCTGGGAGTGGCCCGGCACACTCTGTCCCGAGTCATCAACGCACAGGCGGGGATTTCGCCCGAAATGGCGATCCGGCTGGAAAAAGCCGGCTGGTCGAATGCGGACCACTGGCTTCGAGTGCAGACTTCATGGGATCTTGCCCAGGCTCGTCGCCACGAGGGCGATATCAGAGTGACACGCTACCAGCCGCAACTGGCCTGCTGATCACAAACAAAATCCCGGCTGAATTGACTAATCGCCGCGAACCGTATGCCGCCGAATCTCCCGTGTCTTGCCGGTCGCATCATCCACGTCCACAATCACTGAATGTAGTTCCACTGACCCCTTCGCCGCCTCCATCTTCGAGGGCAGGGCAGTCAGAAAACGTGCCAGGATCGGGTCTTTTTCGACTCCGATAATGGAGTCATACGGCCCGGTCATCCCACAATCCGTCTGATACCCGGTGCCATTCGGCAAGATCCTCGTATCGGCCGTCGGGATATGTGTATGCGTACCCACCAGCGCCGAAACGCGCCCGTCCAGATACCAGCCCATAGCCATCTTCTCGCTGGTAACTTCCGCATGGAAATCAACGAACCGCACCTTCACATCACTCGGAATCGAAGCCAGCAACTCATCCATTTTCCTGAAGGGACAATCCGTATTCGCCATGTAAACACGGCCCTGAATATTGATCACCGCGCACTTAGTCCCCGAAGGCGTAGTGTGGATGTAAAGCCCTTCCCCCGGACATCCCGGCGGATAATTCGCCGGCCGCAACAACCTTGGTTGCCGCGCAATGTAACCAATGATGTCTTTCTTGTCCCAGATATGATTCCCCGAAGTCATCACATCCACGCCATACCCAAAAAGTTCATCCGCAATCGACGGAGTAATTCCAAATCCAGCAGCCGAATTCTCCGCATTGGCAATCACCACATCAATGCCCTGCGCCTTCCGAATGTCTTTCAGATGATCAGCAACGATGTGCCGTCCCGCATGCCCAAAAATATCCCCGACAAAAAGTAATTTCATGCGCCAGTCATTTCAAAAACCGGAAGTAATCGCGCCCTGTGAAGCGGAACCAACCAGCTTCACATACTTGGCAAAAACACCTGTCTTGTAACGCGGCTCCGGCTGTTTCCACGACAACATCCGCCGCGCAATCTCTTCTGCCGGAACATTCAAATTCAGTGTGCCCGCGTCCACATCGATATCGATAATGTCGCCCTCATGCACCGCCGCCACAGGGCCACCATCAAACGCTTCCGGAGCAATATGCGCAGCCATAAACCCATGCGTCGCCCCACTGAAGCGGCCATCCGTCAGCAGTGTCACAGTATCGCCCAAACCCGCACCAATCACAGCGCTCGTTACCAGCAGCATTTCGCGCATTCCAGGCCCGCCCTTCGGCCCTTCATAGCGAATCAGAATCACGTCATTCGGCTTGATCTTGCCTTCATTCACCGCGAGAATCGCTTCTTCCTCACGTTCAAACACCCGCGCCGGACCGGTATGTTTCCGCTTGTTATGACCCGAAAGCTTAATCACACAGCCATCCGGAGCCAGTGATCCGCGCAGTATCGCCAGCCCGCCCGTAGGCTTCATGGGATTACTCAACGGCCGGATCACCTGCTGACCAGGCGTCTCAACGGCCTTCGCCGCTTCTTCCGCAAACGTATGACCCGTACAGGTCATCACCGACGAATCAACAAAATTGCCCTCAACCAGCCGCTGCGCAATCACACCAATCCCGCCCGCTTTGTCGACATCGACAGCCACATACTGACCGCCCGGCTGCAGATCCACAATGATCGGCGTCTTCTCGCTGATCCTCTGGAAATCGTTGATGTCGAGTTCCACTTCCGCTTCCCGCGCCATGGCCAGCAAATGCAGCACCGCGTTCGTCGAACCGCCCGACGCAGCCACACCCGCAATCGCATTGATAAACGACGTTCGCGTGCAAATGTCCCGGGGCAACAAATTCTTGTGGACGCAATTCAGAATCACCTCACCACAGCGCCGCGCCACGTCTTCCTTGCGAATATCCACCTGCGGAACCGAAGCCGTACCCATCGGCGACAAGCCAATCAGCTCCATAACCGTAGCCATCGTGTTGGCCGTGAACTGGCCGCCACACGCCCCGGCGCCAGGGCAGGCATGGTTCTCAATTTCCAGCAGTTCGTCGTCAGACATCTTGCCCGCGGCGTTCGCGCCCATGGCCTCAAACACCTGCAGAATCGTGATGTCCTTGCCATGCAAGCGGCCCGGCAGAATCGAGCCGCCATAGAGGATCACGCCCGGGATATTCAACCGCAGCAGCGCCATCGCCGCGCCCGGAATCGTCTTGTCGCACGCCACCAGCGCCACAATGCCGTCAAACATGTGGCCGCGCGCTACGAGCTCAATGGAATCCGCAATCACTTCGCGGCTTACCAGAGAGGCCTTCATGCCTTCCGTGCCCATCGTGATGCCGTCGCTGATCGCGATCGTGTTGAATTCCATCGGCGTACCGCCCGCCGCCCGAATCCCTTCCTTTACATGGACCGCCAGATCCCGCAACTTGAAATTGCAGTTCATCGTCTCGGTCCAGGTATTTGCGATGCCGATGATCGGCTTCTTCAAATCTGCATCCGTCAGGCCGGTGGCCTTCAGATAGCTGCGCGCTGCCGCACGGTTGCGGCCCTGTGTGATCGTATAACTTTTCAGTGTCATGCTGTTTGATTTAGGACTGTCTGATTTAGGAAATGAGGGGTGAAATGTCATTATATGGTTCCATGCGCATTGGCATTGATTCCGGCGGTACTTTCACCGACTTTGTGGTGCTCCGCAGTGATGGCTCGCTGGAGTCTTTCAAGCTCCGTTCCAACCCCGCAGACCCCGCTTCCGTCATCCTCGCAGGCCTCGCCCGCATAGCTGCTGCCAAGGCTGATGTCGTTCACGGCTCCACTGTCGCCACCAATGCGTTGCTTGAACGCAAAGGGGCCAAAACCGCTTTCATCACCACCCGGGGCTTCGAAGACCTCATCGCTATTGGTCGTCAGAACCGCGCCGAACTTTACAACCTGATGCCCGCGGTACCAGTGCCGCTGGTCCCGCGTGAACTCTGCTTCGGCGTCGCTGAGCGCATTCTTTTTGACGGCTCCGTTGAACTCCCGCTTGACCCCGCCGAGCTTATCTCCCGCATCGCAGCCAGTGGCGCCGAAGCCGTAGCCATCTGCCTGCTGCACTCCTGCCAGAATGACGTCCACGAACGTGCACTGCTGAGGCTCGTCCCCGGTTATGTCAGCGCCTCGTGTGATGTTTCCCCGGAATTTCGCGAGTTCGAACGCGCCAGCACCACCGTCATCAACGCTTACGTCGGTCCGCTGATGGACCGGTATCTTGGCGATCTGGAGCGCCACAGTCCGCACCCGGTTGCAATCATGCAATCAAACGGAGGGCTGCTCACTGCCGCTGAAGCGCGACTACACCCCGTCCGCACCATTCTTTCGGGACCTGCCGGAGGTATCGTGGGAGCGGTCGAAATAGCACGGCTCTGCGGCTTCGACCAGGCGCTCACCTTCGACATGGGCGGCACTTCAACTGACGTCGCGCTCGCCGGCCAGCGCCCTCGCCTCACCACCGAAGCCCGCATCGATCACTACCCCGTCCGCATCCCCATGCTCGACATCCACACCGTCGGAGCAGGAGGAGGTTCCATAGCCCGAATCGATTCCGGCGGCAGCCTCCGCGTTGGCCCCGAAAGCGCCGGTGCCGTACCCGGACCAGCATGTTACGGTACCGGCCTTGCCCCGACCGTTACCGATGCTCACGTGGTGCTCGGGCGCATTGCTGGAGACCAGCTTGCAGGGGGAACGTTGCACCTCAATCCTGAAGCCGCCGAGCGGGCCGTCGCGAAACTCGCAGAGCAACTGGGCCAATCCGTGCTTGCCACCGCCGCCGCCATCATCCGCATCGCCAATTCAAATATGGAGCGTGCCATTCGCACCGTCTCCGTGGAACGAGGAGAAGACCCGCGCGAATTCCCTCTCATAGCCTTCGGCGGATGTGGCGGACTCCACGCCGGCGAACTGGCCCGCGAACTCGGTATCAAAACCGTGATCGTCCCGGCCCAGGCCGGTGCCCTTTCTGCCCTCGGCATGTTGATGGCAGACCGTACCCGCGACTATTCCGTTGGCGCTCTCGGAGCCAGCGAGTTCGACACCCACTTTCTCAAACTCGAAGACCAGGCCAGGCGCGATCTCCCGGGCGCAACGATAGAACGCCTGGCCGACATCCGCTACGCCGGACAAAGCTACGAACTCACACTCCCGTCGGGAGCGGACTTCCACGCCGAACACCAGCGAATCTACGGTTATTCGGACCGTGTCAGGCCCACCCAAATCGTCACCCTGCGGGTCCGAGCCATACTCAAGACCCAAAAGCCAGCCATCGCAATTACTCACAAAACAAATGCCATTCTGACATCCCGCCGGGTGTGGCTTTCCGGGAGCTGGCGGGACATTCCCGCCGGCCTCAGCGAAGCTGTCACCAATCTGTCCGGACCCGCTCTGATAACCGACTACGGTTCAACTACCCTCATCCCCGAAGGCTGGAAGGCAACCCGCAACGCCACCGGTTCTTTGATCCTGAACGCGGATTAGGCTTTCAAGATATCCTCAAGATACATGGCGACCGGACTGTCCTCCCAGGAAGCCGAAAAACTCCTGGCGCAATTCGGCCCCAACAACCCCGCACCAGATCACAAGCGTTCCCAGATCGTCGAACTCGCCCAGCTCTTCATCAACCCGCTGGTCGTGATTCTCTTACTGGCAGCCGCTGCCTCAGCCTTCCTCGGCCAATATGTAGACGCCATCATCATCACCGTGATGCTGCTGCTCGGCATCGCCATCAACTTCATTCAGACCTACCGTTCTCAGGCAGCGGCAGACCGTCTGCGTGATCGTGTCTCATCCACCGCGAGCGTTTGCCGCGATGGAAAATGGCTTGAGATTTCGCGCACCGCAGTTGTCCCCGGCGACCTCATCCGCCTCTCAGCAGGCGACCTCGTCCCCGCCGATTCCCGCCTCCTCGAATCCCGCGATCTATACGTCCTGCAAGCCGCTATGACCGGCGAATCAAGTCCCGCCGAAAAAGCCGCAACCACCCAAACTGACGGTGCCGATTCGCCCGACACTCCCAACATGGTCTTCCTCGGAACATCGGTTGTTAGCGGCACAGCGTCTGCCATCGTGATCAACACCGGCCCCCGAACCCTCTTCGGAGACATAGCCAAACGCCTCACCGTCCATCCCGAAGAGACTGAGTTCGAGCGCGGCATTCGTGAATTCGGCGCCCTCATTATGCGCTCCGTCTTCTTTCTTGTGCTCTTCATCATGGTGGTCAGCGTCGCGCAGAAACACAATGCGTTTGAGTCTCTGCTATTCGCGGTTGCCCTTGCAGTCGGCCTAACGCCTGAATTTCTTCCGATGATCACCTCCGTCACGCTGGCCAAAGGCGCCATGCGGATGGCCGAGCAAAAGGTTATCGTCAAACAGCTCTCGGCAATTCAAAATTTCGGCAGTATCGACATTCTCTGTAGCGATAAAACAGGCACCATCACTACCGGCGTCATGTCCATTGACTCGTCTGTTGACGCTTTTGGTGTCCCCGCCGCAGCTACCCTGCGCCGCGCCTGGCTCAACGCGGCTTATGAAACCGGGGTTCGCAATCCCCTCAACATTGCCATCCTGCGCGACTCGCACTTCACAGCCGATGGTTACGAAAAGCGCGATGAAATCCCCTTCGATTTCGAGCGCCGCCGCGTGTCAATCGTCGTCGAGCGCGACAGCGCACAAATCGCCGACGCCCGTCTCCTCATCACCAAAGGCGCGCCTGAAAGCCTCTTCCCCCTCTGTACTCATTGCCTTTCCGGCACCGAAACCCTGCTGCTTGACGCCGCAGCCCGCGCCAAATCCCAGGCCGCCTATAACGCCCTCAGCGCCCGCGGTCTGCGCGTCCTCGCTGTCGCCTTTCGCGAAGCCGGCACTCAGCAGGCCTTCACTCCGGCTGACGAACGTGACCTCACGCTCGCCGGTTTCATCGCCTTCATCGATCCGCCCATTGAAGGTGCCGCTGACGCGATCGCTGCCCTCAAACGTGACGGCGTCCAGGTCAAAATCATCACTGGCGATGGCGAACTGGTCGCCCGCCATATCTGCGAAAAAGTAGGCCTCGATACCGGCACCATTCTGATCGGCGACGACATGCAAAACATGTCCGATTCCGCGCTCGACCATATCGTCGAAAATACCCACATCTTCGCCCGCGTCTCACCAGCCCAAAAGACCCGCATCCTGCTCGCCCTCAAGCACCGGAACCATGTCGTTGGCTACATGGGCGATGGAATTAACGACGCGCCCTCCCTGCGCGCCGCCGACGTCGGTATCTCCGTTTCAACTGCGGTAGATGTGGCCCGCGACGCAGCCCAGATCATCCTCGTCGAACCCGGCTTACAGATTCTCCATCAGGGCATCATCGAAGGCCGCCGGGCTTTCGGCAACGTCAACAAATATTTGCTAATGGGCACAAGCTCCAACTTCGGCAACATGTTCAGCATGGCCGGGGCCTCTCTCTTCCTGCCGTTTTTGCCCATGCTCCCCACGCAGATTCTGCTCAACAACTTCCTCTACGACCTGGCTCAAATCACCATCCCGACAGACAACGTGGATGACGAATACATCCGCAAACCGCAGCGCTGGAACATTAAACAGATCCGCAACTTCATGCTGCTGATTGGGCCTATCAGTTCGGCCTTCGATTTCCTGACCTTCTTCGTCATGATCAAGGTATTCCACGCCAGCGAGGTTTTGTTCCACACTGGCTGGTTCGTCGAGTCGTTGGCGACGCAAACCCTCGTCCTCTTCGTGATCCGCACCATGAAACGCCCGTGGCAAAGCCGCCCCAGCCTGCCGCTCACCATGACCACCCTTGCCATTGTGTTCGTTGGTCTCATTCTGCCAATCTCGCCGCTGGCCCGCACGCTGGGCTTCATTCCGCTTTCGCCGCTCTACTTCGCTTTCCTGTTCTTCGCTACGGTCACTTACCTGGCCCTCGTCGAGATCGCCAAAGCGAGCCTGTTTTCTGCCCACCGGAGCACCTCGCTACACTAATGGCACGATGCTGCAGAAGTCCGTCGTTGCCCTCGCTCTCTTTTCTCTAACGCTCACGGCGCAGACCCGACCGCCAGTCCCGCCAACACTGATACCGGGTTACCAGGCCATTCAGGAATCCCGACTCCGCGCTGACCTTACCTTTCTCGCATCAGACGCCCTCGAAGGCCGCCTCTCCCTGCAAAAGGGAGATTCCGCAGCCATTGAATGGCTGGTTTCTGAATTTACGAAAGCAGGCCTCAAACCCGCTGTCGGCATCAGCTACCTGCAGCCCGTGGACCTCATCGAATATCGCGGAGACCGTGCCCGAGGCTACGTCACACTCCATCGCGCAGGTACTGAAAAACGCTGGGCCTTTCCGGATGCCTACGGCTCCTTCGTTTCGGATGTCGATGTCACAGCGCCCGTTGTATTCGCCGGCTTTGGCATCACCGCCCCGGAGTTGAAATATGACGATTACGCTGGCCTTGACGCCCGCGGCAAAATCGTCATCCTCTTCGATCACGAACCACAGGAAGCCAATGCCGCCTCTGTTTTCAATGGCACCGGCAACACCCGCTATGCCACAACCCGCGTCAAGGTGCTTAATGCCCAGGCGCACGGCGCGCTCGCGGTTCTGATCGTCGCCGAACCAAACCGCAAACATCCGTCCAATCAGGAACGCGCCGCCCGCATTGGAGGCTCCGTTACTCGCGCGGTACCTTTGCCATCACAGGTCCTCGCGGACGATGAACAACACATTCCCTCCGCTGTCATTTCAGACGCGGTCGCTCGTGAACTGATGTCCGGCTCCGGCACCACTCCCGCCGAAGCTCAAGCGGTGATCGACCTTGACCTCAAGCCCCAGTCGCGCGCGCTTCCTGATACCGCAGTAACGGTCCACTTTCGCAACCAGTCGGAAACCACGGGCCGAACCTGGAACGTGGCTGGCCTCCTCGAAGGCAGTGACCCCAAACTCAAGGCGGAAACCATCATCATCAGCGCGCACCATGATCACGACGGCATCAGCGGCAATGAAATCTGGCACGGCGCGGATGACAACGGCTCCGGCACGGTCGGCGTCGTCGCCCTCGCACACGCTTTCATGGCGAATCGGGAACGTCCAAAACGCTCGATCCTGTTCGTCGTCTTCGCGTCAGAGGAACGTGGTTTGCTGGGTGCGTTCCACATGGCGGCGCATCCACTGCGTCCGCTCGAAACCACCCGCGCCATGATTAATTTCGACATGATCGGCCGCAATGAAGAACCGAGTGACCAGACAACAGGCCTGATCGAAATTCCCGCCAGCACCACCAACCGCCTGAACCTGATC
Source organism: Terriglobia bacterium (assembly GCA_025363475.1). Classification (GTDB taxonomy): domain Bacteria; phylum Acidobacteriota; class Terriglobia; order Bryobacterales; family Bryobacteraceae; genus BOG-234. Next base: position 41,867 of record JANYDS010000056.1, on the reverse strand, counting down.
GGAGCACTCTATAGCCCTGACTACCAGCGCGCGGTGGAGCGGGCCAACAAAACCGTGGGCCTTGATCTCGATGACCGTTTTGACCACGAAGCCGCCCTCAACGTCTTCTTCCGCAGCGACCAGTTCCCCTTCGTCCTGCACAACATTCCGGCCTTCTGGTGGTTTACTGGTTTTCATCCTGATTACCACCACACTTCAGATACGGCAGAGAAGATCAACTACGCGAAGATGGCCAACATCCTGCGCCTTGCCTATCTCACCGCTTTCGATTTCGCAGGCGATAAGCCAGTACCGAAGTTTGTCGAAAGCCCCCGCCCTCCGGCTCATTAGAGCCTGCTGTCGGAACGCTCGGGAGTCGCCCGCTCAATGATTTTGAGGATTCTGGCGAAGCCGGTATCCCAGTCAGGAAACAGGTCAACATATTGGGTTTCTCGCTGGATTCTGGCAGGGATGCTGCAGTCGTCCAGGCGTGCAGGAATCAGAAAAACTTCGTCGAGAGGAATACGGCTGGCGCAGTCCAGTGCAAACCTGATCTCCACCTGAAAAGCCCCGCGTTTGTTTACCGAACGCGCGGAGAAACAGGCTATGAAGAAATCGCAACTCGCGATGGCGTCTTCAATGCGGCGCGGCCAGTTCTGGCCGGGGAGCAGCTTGCGGCGGTCCAGCCAGGGGGCGAGACCATGCGTGGCGAAAGCCGCGTACAGACGGTCAGCATGTTCTGCGTCCTCAGAGGCGTAGGCAATGAATATCCGCGGGCCAACCGGGTTCCGATACGAGATTCCTCCGGCATCATCCCTGACGAACGTGCCGAGGCCATCGACCTCCACCGATTCCGAGCGCTGCAACGAGCGCCGGATATGGCTGGCCAGTTCCTTAATGCGCATCGCTTGCCGGCCTGTTTGCCGGATCGCTCTCGGGACCGGCTTCTGGCCGAAAGGTCCAGGGTTTGCCCGGGTCCAGCGTTCCCAGACCGGGCAGATGAGCGGACTGGCCGCGGCGCAGAGTGCGGATGATACGGGTCACCACGCGGTCCATCTGGTCCGCTGCGGCTACTTTTTCGACACCGCTGCGTCTGGCAACGGCTCTGACAAGGTCTGGCTTCTTCATAAACTTGTCTGCGAGGGTAGCATGCGGAAATTGTGCTGAGCGCGTAAGTCACTCATTCCATTAGTGAAAATTGTTGAACTAGATTTAATTAAGTGATTTTAATTACGTTTTTGAGGCGCAAGTCATGGTCTCTTCGTTATGATGCTGAAGACGGAAAACGTCAAATTTTAAGGAGAATCACCGCATGAAAAAGCTTCTCGTGTTCGCTATCGGCCTTGGCGTAATCCTCGGCACCGTTTCTTTCGCTCAGGATGCCCCTGCCGACAAGAAGATGGAAAAGAAAAAGAAGAAAAAGGCCGACGAAGGCGACAAGAAATAGTTTTTCCGGGTGGACCGTCTCGGGAATGCCTGAGGCGGTCTGCCCGACCTTTGGTTGTTTCTTTTTGTCTCCTGTGCCCGCTTCGTTTCCTGCCCTGCCTCACCCCCCCCAAGTCTTTGATTCTCATTAGGATAATTTAATGCAAGGTTAAGCCTCGCTTCATCTTGCATCCCTATGCTGGTTCAAGACGCTCAGAGCGTCAAATCATTCTTAAGGAGAATCACCCTCATGAAAAAGCTTCTCGTATTCGCAATCGGCCTTGGCGTCGTCCTCGGCACCGTTTCTTTCGCTCAGGATGCACCTGCTGCTGACAAGAAGATGGAAAAGAAAAAGAAGTCCAAGAAGGTCGACGCACCCGCCGACAAGAAATAGTTTTGCCGGGGCTGACCGTCCACTGGACGGTCAGCCCTTCGTCTCCTTACTACCCAGTACTACCCAGTACTACCCAGTCCGTCCTTCTTCTTTCCCTTTCCTGCCCCCCTTTGTTGACTGCCTAAGCGAAACCCTCTAATCTCTAGTTTGATCAGGGAGTTTGCAAACTCGCGCGGATGAATATCTCAGTTAAGGGCGAGTACGCACTGCAGGCAATTTTCGATCTTGCTTCCCACGGTTCCCCGGACCCGGTGAAGATCGCTGAGATCGCACGCCGCCAAAAAATCCCTCAGAAATTTCTTGAATTGATCCTCGCCAGCCTCAAACAAGGCGGCTTTGTCGCCTCGCGCCGCGGGGCCGAAGGCGGCTATCTGCTGGCAAAGAAAGCCGAGTTGATCACAGTAGGCGACGTTTTGCGCTACGTGGAAGGGCGCCAGGAAGAGCGTGCGCGGCAGCGCCGTTTGAATCAATCCCCTTTTGCCGATCTGTGGGACCAGGTGGACCGCACCGTGGATTCCCTGCTCGATTCTACAAACTTCGCACAACTCTCGCGCGACTGGGCCGACAAACACAACCGTTTCGTACCGAATTGGGAGATCTGAAGCTATGGTTTACAACGACAACTCACTCAGCATTGGCAATACCCCCCTGGTCAGGCTCAATCGAGTTACAGACGGTGCTCCGGTCACGATGCTGGGCAAGGTGGAAGGGCGGAATCCGGCGTACTCAGTGAAGTGCCGTATCGGCGCATCCATGATCTGGGACGCGGAAGAGCGTGGCATCCTCAAACCGGGCAAAGAATTAATCGAGCCGACCAGCGGTAATACCGGCATCGCGCTGGCGTTTGTTGCGGCGGCGCGCGGCTATCCCATCACGTTGACCATGCCGGAGACCATGTCGATTGAAAGGCGCAAGGTGCTGGCGGCGTTTGGTGCGAAGGTAGTGCTGACCGATGGTTCGCGCGGGATGGGGGGAGCAATCCAGAAGGCCCTCGAAATCGTGGAGTCTGACCCCGAACGCTACGTTTTACTGCAGCAGTTTGATAACCCTGCAAATCCGGCAATCCATGTGAAAACCACCGGGCCGGAGATCTGGCGTGATACTGAGGGTGGGATTGATGTGCTGGTGGCGGGTGTGGGGACCGGAGGCACGATCACGGGTACCTCCCGCTTTATCAAGCACGAAATGGGCAAGCAGATCATTACGGTTGGGGTGGAACCGGTGACTAGTCCTGTGATCAGTCAGACGCTGGCGGGGCAGGCAATGAAGCCGGGACCGCACAAAATTCAGGGGATTGGCGCAGGGTTTGTGCCACGTAATCTTGACCTGAGCATTCTGGACCGGATGGAATTGGTAACCAGTGAAGAATCGATTGAGATGGCGCGGCGGCTGGCGAAGGAAGAAGGGCTGCTTTGCGGCATTTCCTGCGGTGCGGCGGTGGCGGCGGCGGTGCGTATTGCCAAAGAAGAACAGTTCCGCGGCAAGACAATCGTGGTGATTCTGCCGGATTCGGGTGAGCGTTACCTCACCAGCGTGTTGTTCGAAGGTATGTTTGAGAACTAATTTCGGGTAGTCGGCTAAGTTTTTTTTTGCAGCCCGTAACATCGGGCAAAAGGGTGTCGTCTGATAAGCAATCCCCGTTACGACAAGTGGGCGCATCAACCCCTAATCACTCAACGATGCGCCCACGCTCTCTTCCTTTTCGTTCTGTTCCGCAGTTTCGCGGAAGCCCAAACTATTCCTGTAAGCTTTGACTGCTCTGAGGCCAAGTTGCGTTTCGCCGGGATGGATTGCTCTGAGGATCGCCCCTGTTCTATCTATCTTGAGTTAAGCGCAGTGGTGGCAAATGGAAGCAAGGTATTTGTTTCCGGTAACTTGCACGGTACAGACGGGACGCTGGAAGCTATTCTGCTCGGCAGTTCCGATGGCGGTGTTACCTGGAAAGATGCGACGCCCCGGATTCAAGGTGCAGCGATTGAGCTTGTGCAGTTCTATGATCTCCAGCATGGCTGGGCTGCGGGAGAGCTACAGTATCCTTTACCGCACGATCCCTTTTTTATGGTTTCTACGGATGGCGGGGAGTCATGGCGGCGGAAACCGGTTACATCGGGGGGCGGCAGCGGGTCAGTCCAAACGTTTTCGTTCGATTCCGTACAACACGGAGAGTTGATCGTTGATTCCGGCAAGGGTGCGGCGGGAGGCCGGTATAAGTTTTTCGAATCTCAGACCGGTGGGGACAGTTGGATGATCCGCAGCGCCACGGGCGAAATGCCTCGGTTGAAACATCCGTCTCCGGAAACGGATTCGTGGCGTTTGAAACCGGACGACACTTTAAGTAAGACCTGGAAGCTGGAACAAAAAGAGAACGACGTGTGGACTGTGGTTGCCGAGTTCCCCATCGAAGTCGCACAGTGCCCGGTACTGGCTCCGACAGCAGCTCAGCCGTAGAAAATGCAAAACGAACCCAATCCAGCTGATTTGGAGGTTTTCCGCAATCTCCTGGTTTCAATAGCCGAAGAGATGGGGGTAGTGCTGCGACGGACGGCTTTCAGCGTCAATATCAAGGAGCGCCGCGATTATTCATGTGCGGTTTATGGGGCGTCGGGGGAAACGATTGCGATGGGGGACCATATGCCAATCCATCTGGGGGCGATGCCACTTTCTGTAAAGCATGTATTGGCTTCGTTTTGTCTTGCGCCTGGTGACGTGGTGATTGTGAATGACCCGTTTCGCGGCGGGACGCATCTGCCGGATATTACGGCGGTGTCCGGCGTTTTCACTGATCCGGACAAGCCTGCGGATTTCTTTGTTGCCAGCCGGGCGCATCATTCTGATGTGGGCGGAATGAGTCCAGGGTCGATGCCGCTGGCGCGCGAAATTTATCAGGAGGGGTTGCGGCTGCCTCCGGTGCTGCTCATGCGGGGGGGCGAGATGCAGCGGGATGTGATGCAGATCATCCTGGCGAATGTGCGCACGCCGGAAGAGCGTGAGGGGGATCTGCTGGCGCAGGTGATGGCGAACCGGCGGGGTGAGGCACGGTTGCTGGAACTGGTGGCGCGGTATGATCTGGACCGGGTGCGGCAGAATGCGTCGGATCTGATGGATTATACGGAGCGGATCACTCGCGCGGCGATCCGGAAGATTCCAGACGGCGAGTATACGTTTGAAGATTTTCTGGATGACGACGGGATTACGAATGAGCCGATCCGGATTGCGGTGGCGGTGCGGATTGCGGGGGATCAGACAGAGGTGGATTTCGCGGGGTCCAGTCCGCAGGTGGCGGGGTCTGTGAATGCCAATTATGCGATTGCCGTTTCGGCAGTGATGTACTGTTTCCGCTGTTTGATGGAGGCGGATGCCCCGTATAACGAGGGGCTGTTGCGACCGATCAGGGTGCTGGCACCGGAACGCAGCGTGGTGAATGCGGGGCTGCCGGCGGCCATGGCGGCGGGCAATGTAGAGACTTCGCAGCGGATTACGGACGTGGTGCTGGGGGCGCTGGCAAAGGCGATTCCGGAGCGGATTCCGGCGGCGAGTTCAGGCACGATGAGCAACCTGAGTTTCGGCGGGTGGGACCGGTTGCGGAATCGCCCGTTTGCCTATTACGAGACGATTGCGGGCGGGATGGGGGCATCACCGCGCGGGCCGGGTTTGGCCGCGACGCATACGCATATGACGAACAGCTGGAACACTCCGGTGGAGGCGTTTGAGCATGAGTATCCGGTGCGGGTGCGAGCATACCGGATTCGTGAGGGCTCCGGCGGGGTGGGGAGGTATGGGGGGGGTGACGGGATTGTGCGGGAACTGGAGTTTCTGGAGCCTGCGGAGGTAACGATTCTCACTGACCGCAGGGCGCGCGGGCCTTATGGTTTGCAGGGTGGGGAGAGTGGTGGGGTTGGTGTGAATGAGCGAGTGAGCGGGGATGGTGTGGAAGCGTTGCCGGCCAAGGCGCGACTGGAATTCCGGCGAAACGAAGCCATTCGCATCACGACCCCGGGCGGTGGCGGCTGGGGGAGATGTTAGCCCGCATGAACCCTTTCCCCTTGGCTTTCGGTCCAGGTTTTAAGTTATTTGCCGACAGCTATTCATACCTCTTTTTCGGAAGACGAAGACCCGTGAAATGTTTGCTCCTGGCCCTGTTGTTGATCATCACGCGTACAGCAATAGCGGGAGAACAGGGTGTAGATATGAGTTGCGAGCAGGTCGGCATCCTGGCCAGGATGGCACGAGCGAAGTCGGTATCCGCGCTCGGGGCCGACAGGCAGAGAGCAGGTTCAAGTTATCGAGTCCAAACGATAGCGGCGCTTCGAGTGTTTGAGTTAAGACCCCGGGACCGGGTGGCAGCGAGAGCTCTCATCATTCTAATCCCCTCCGACGAAATTCAACGAAACATCTGGTTGACCTTTGGAGATAGCCTCTGCGGTGGAGAATCGCTGAAGGATATGGTGACCCTCGCGCAGAGCGCACAGACCCTGATCCTTCAACTCTCCAAAGCGGTGCAATTGGAGCCCGTAAACATGGACGCGTTCGTTTCCTGCGGATTGGAGGCAGTTCAATATCCACACAGCGACTTAGCCAGGTGGATGCGGCGCGTCTGCTTATCCAGACACTCGGCTTTCGCAGGTGCCGTCGGGCGACTCCCTGTTGATGAGAAGGTGTGGTTTACCGAGCACGTGGTCGACCCAACGGGTTGCATTGTGTTGGCCTTGCCCGAAGGGAAATAACTCTGGAGTGACCCGCGTCCGCCCCTGGCCTGGTTTCAATTTGAATGCGCCAGAACTCTTTCTTTCCCTTTTCCGGGAGTTGGCACGGGAACGCAGATTGGTGAATGCGGGCGCCGAAGGCGCTGGTGGCGGGGATCGGTGGTGGCTGGGGTCAGCAGGACGGACTATTATGAAATCAGGTGAGACAAACGCCCGGCTTGGCAACCAAAAGAGGTAGAGACAATGACGACAGACGAAAGAATTGAAGCCGTCACGATGAACTTGGAGCTTGCAGGGCACGATATTCAGGAGTTGCGCAATGTCGTTGAAATCGACGCGCAAAATATCCGCGCGTTCGCCCGGATCGCTGAAATCCACGAACAACAGCTGACGCATATTGAAGGACAGATTTAGATAAGCAGTGAAACAGTTTCGTGCCGGGACGCGCGTTCTCTGCGTCCCGGTAAGTCAGCTAAATTAGCCGCGTGGTTTGAACGTCAGTGACGCAGAATTCATGCAATAACGCAGGCCTGTCGGTTTCGGGCCGTCGTCAAAAACATGGCCGAGGTGGGCGTCGCAGCGGGCGCAGTTACACTTAACGCGCTCCATGCCGATGCTGCCGTCGCGGGTTTCTGCCACATTCTCTTTTGCCAGCGGTTGGTAGAAGCTGGGCCAGCCAGTGCCCGATTCAAATTTGGTTTTGGAATCGAAGAGTACGGTGTCGCAGCAGATGCAGTGATAAAGGCCGTCGGCGTGGTTGTAGGAGAGCTTGCCTGTGCCTGCCCGTTCAGTGCCTTCATTGCGGGTCACATCAAATTCGAGCGGCGAAAGCTGCTTCTTCCATTCCGCTTCTGACTTTACGATCTTGTCCATTTCCGTGACTCCCTTTTTATTGCCGGCAGCATCGAACTCGACGATGCGAACTTTCTTTGCCGGTTTAGTGACTTTGTCGGTGGCTGCGGCCGCGAGGCTGACTGCGCTCAGCGTACCTGCGACTATTCCGAAAAAGCTGCGCCTGTTCGTGTTTTCCATGGTTTATGTCTCCTGAAAGCTACTTCCTGTAATACTCGGGATACTTCGCCTTGAAGCCATTGAGCAGCGGGATATCGACGTTCACGATATATCCCTGCGTCGGGTTGCGGTCGAGGAAATGCTGATGGTATTCCTCAGCCTTGTAGAAGCCCGTCAAAGGCACGACCTGCGTGACCACGGGATTTCGGAAAGCGCGCGCCTTATTCAATTCCTGAATGTAAGTTTCCGCGAGCTTCTTCTGCTGTTCATCCGCATAAAAAATGGCCGAGCGGTACTGTGGACCCACATCATTGTGCTGGTAGTTCAACGTGGTGGGGTCATGCGCTGCGGAGAAGTAGATCTTCAGCAGTTCACCGTAGGTGATCTTCGCCGGATCGTAGGTGATCTGGATGGACTCAGCATGCCCGGTGTTAGCCTCTTCCACCTGTTCATAAGTTGCGGTGTTGGCCTTGCCGCCCGCATAGCCAACAATAGTGTTCGTCACACCTTTGACGTGTTCGAAGACGCCTTCCATGCCCCAGAAACAGCCTCCGGCGAGGACGATGGTGGATTTACCCTGCGCCATGGCGTCTGCCTTGGGCGGGTCCGGAAAATTGGCGGCACTCGCGCTCAGGGCGAGTCCGGCGATTGCGATTACAGCGGTGAATAGTGTTTTCGTTTTCATAGTCAAGCTCCGTACTCTCTCTATCACCCTCTATATCAGGGCATGTATGCCGTTTATTCCCGACAGATTTTCTCCGGCACTCTCTCCAATCATACCCGTATTTCAGGCATTGGTATGATTGCCATTCGCCAACGTGACTGCCTCAATTTCCAATTCTCCGCGTACGCAGAAGTTTCTGCCGCTGCTGCTCGTCCTTTTCGTCGGCAGCGGCTGCTCTGCATTGATTTATGAAGTGGTTTGGCTACAACTGCTGCAACTGGTGATCGGGTCGTCGGCCGCATCGCTGGCGGTACTGCTGGCTACGTTTATGGGCGGTATGTGTCTGGGCAGTCTCCTACTGCCGCGTTTCGTTTCGGCGAGGGAGCATCCGCTGCTGGTTTATGCGCTGCTGGAACTCGGTACCGCCTTGTTTGGGTTCGTGGTGCTGTTCGGGATGCCGTTCATCCAAGCTACTTATACGTACGGGGCGGGTTCCTGGATTCCGGGTCTGGTTTTGCGCAGCATTGCGTGCGCGGTTTGTCTCCTGCCCCCGACGCTGATGATGGGGGCGACGCTGCCAGCGATTTCGCGGTGGATTGAAGAGAGTCCACAAGCGGCTTCGTGGTGGGGGTTCTTTTACGGCGGGAATATCGCCGGGGGCGTTTTCGGGTGTTTGCTGGCGGGTTTCTATCTGCTGCGGCTGTTTGATCTGGCGACGGCCAGTTATGTGGCGGCTGCGATTAACATCGCGGTGGCTGCGGTCAGCCTGGCGATGGCTGGACGCGTGGAATACAGAGGGCCGGCAGCGTCAGCGGATGGTGCGGGTATTCGTGCAAAGGACTCGGGTCCGGTGTTTGTGGCGATCGGGCTTTCCGGATTATGCGCGCTGGGTGCCGAGGTGGTTTGGACCCGTATTCTGTCTCTAATGCTGGGGGCGACCGTCTATACGTTCTCCATCATACTTGCGGTATTTCTGACGGGGTTGGGCTTGGGCAGCAGTGCCGGGGCTGCGCTGGCCGGGCTTCCGAATGCGAAACCGCGATTTTGGCTGGCTTTGTGCCAGTTGCTGCAGGTGCTGGCGATTCTTTGGGCGGCGATGTTGCTTTCGCAGGTGCTGCCTTACTGGCGGGGCAATGTGGATACAGACGCCACGGTTTGGGCCGGTTTCGCGGGCGATATCGCGCGGTGCGCAGCGGCTGTGTTGCCGTCTGCGATTCTCTGGGGCGCGAGTTTCCCGCTGGCGTTGGCGAGCGTGGCGGCGCCCGACCGCGATCCTGGGCATTTGGTTGGCGAGGTGTATGCCGCGAATACATTGGGCGCGATTGCCGGGTCGCTACTGTTCAGCCTGGTCTTTATTCCGCAGACAGGAACGCAGCACGCCGAGCAGATTTTGATCGTGCTTTCCGCGCTGGCTGCCGTGGTGGTTTGGCAGCAACCGAAGCTGAAACTGGCAGGTGCGCTGGCTGTAGCGGCCGTGGTCCTGATGGCAGTGCCGGAACTGCCGTGGAAGCTGATCGGGTTCGGTCGTCGTCTGCCCACGACTACAGGCAACTGGGTCTCGCTCTATGTCGGCGAAGGGATGAACTCTTCCATCGCCTATTCGAAATGGGACAACCGTGTGACCTATTTCCACGTGAGCGGCAAGGTGGAGGCTTCGGCGGAACCACAGGACATGCGCTTGCAGCGGTTACTGGGGCATTTGCCCGCGCTGCTGCACAAGAATCCACGGTCTGTTCTGGTGGTGGGGTGTGGGGCGGGGGTAACCGCTGGCACGTTTGTCGTACATCCGGAAGTGGAGCAAATCACGATTTGTGAGATTGAGCCGCTGATTCCGCCCGCTTCGGCGCGGTATTTCGGAGCGGAGAACCATCAGGTGGTGCGGGACCCGCGGACGCGGATTGTTTACGATGACGCCCGCCATTTCATTCTGACGGCTAAGGACAAGTTCGACATTATTACGTCGGACCCGATCCACCCATGGGTGAAGGGCATTGCGCCGCTCTATTCAACCGAGTATTTCGAGCTTTGCAAACAGCATCTCAACCCTGGCGGCTTCGTGACGCAATGGGTTCCGCTCTATGAGAGCACCGTGGAGACCGTTCAAAGCGAAGTGGCGACCTTCTTCGAAGTTTTCCCCAACGGTACGGTGTGGGGCAACCTGAATACCGATGGCACCGGTTACGACGTGGTTCTGGTGGGCCAGGTGGAGCCGCTGAAGATTGACCTGGATGGGATTGAGCAGCGGCTGGCAAGTCCGGCATACCGCTCGGTTGTTCGTTCGATGGCTGACGTGGGGTACACCTCGGGTGCCGATTTATTATCTACCTACGCGGTTCAGGCTTCCGATCTGCGGGGCTGGCTGCGGAATGCGCAGATCAACCGTGATCGCAATCTGCGGCTGCAGTATCTGGCGGGGTTTGGTTTGAACCAGTATCTGGCTCCACTGATTTACGAACAGATGCTGTCACAGAGCAAATTTCCAGCAGACATTTTCCAGGGTTCGCCGACGCGGATGGTGGAATTGCGGAGTGCGCTCAGCCGTTATCGGTCTGCCAACTGACTGTTGGGGGCGGCTCTAATGGATTTGCACTATTGCTGGTACTGAACGGCACGCCTAGACTAAAATTTCTTTACTTTTTCTTTCTTGCCCTGTGTGCAAAACTGTACCTCCGAAGTGAAATGCGGGCGGTTCGAAGGTCACATATTGAGGTTAGCTAATAGTGGAGTCCCGATATCGGAGCTGGAACTGAAATGAAAAACTACGGTCTGCAAAAGTGGTTCGCGATCTTCTTCCTGGTGCTGCTCCTCAACACCGCATACGTGGCGGCGTTTTCGTTTGCGACGGTTTTTTACATGACCAACGTCCTGGTACACCTTGTACTGGGGCTTGTGTTGTCAGTTGCGGCGGTGAAAGTTGTGCGCAAGGCGGGGGCGGTTTCGGGGGCTCCGGTGGCGATGGGGTTTTTCCTGATGTCGCTGGTTTTTGGCTGCGCTCTGGTCTACGTCTACAACACGAGGGCTAATTCATGGCTGCTCTGGTCGCATATCATTGCGGGCGGTTTGGGTGTGGCGGCGCTGATTCCTTATGTCTGGAAGAAGGCGGCGGAAGATGGCGGCGGTTGGCTGCAGTTCCGCAAGGGTTTCCAGGTTGCACTGATTGCACTGGTGGCGTTGCCCGCGCTGGCAATTGGATACAGGAAAGAGTTTCCGAATACGAATGACCGGATCAAGAATCCGCTGATCGTGCCGACGTCGATGCAGGAAGAAGGGGGCGGACCGAAATCGCCGTTTTATCCGTCCTCAGCGAAGACGAACGTGGGCGGGATTATTCCTTCCAACTTCTTCATGGATTCCGAAACTTGCGGTGAGTGCCACAAGAAAATTTATGACGAGTGGAAAGGGTCTGCCCACCACTACGGGTCATTCAATAATCAGTTCTACCGCAAGGCCATCGAGTACATGCAGGAGACACAGGGTAGCCCGCAGCCGAGCAAATGGTGTGCGGGTTGCCATGACCATGCGGTGTTTTTCAACGGTCGTTTTGACAAGCCGATTAAGGATCAGATTGATACTCCAGAGGCCCATGCGGGTCTGGCCTGCACGTCGTGTCATGCGATTACACATATCGACAGTTCCATGGGCAACGGCGGGTTCACAATTGAATATCCGCCTCTTCACCAGATGATGACGAGCAAGAATGTGGTGATCAAGAAGGCCGTGGACTTTATGACCTATCTGAATCCGGAGCCGCACCGCAAGACATTCATGAAGCCATTCATGACGAAGGATTCCTCTGAATTCTGTTCCACTTGTCATAAGGTTCACCTGGACATTCCGGTGAACAACTACCGCTGGTTCCGGGGTTTTAACGATTACGATAACTGGCAGGCGAGTGGCTTTGGTGAAGGGGCGCGGTCGTTCTACTATCCGCCGGAAGGCAAGACCTGTTCCGGTTGCCATATGCCGGCCGAAAAGACCAACGAGTTTGGTGCCAATGAAAAGGGCGAGACGCACTCACACAGGTTCCCTGCGGCAAATACCGCTCTAGCTAATTCGAACAATGAGAAAGAACAGCTGGCGGAAGAGCAGAAGTTCCTGAAGTCGGGCTTTATCACGGTGGATATATTCTCAGCCTCGCCGATTGAAGTAAACGCGAAGCAGGCGAATATGGTGAGGCGCGCAGCGACCGGGCCGCAACTCAGCACGGGCGGCGCGGTTGGTGAAGAAGCGGAACAATCGGGAGATACGTTTATCCGCGAAGTAGGTCAGGTATCGGCTCCGCTCGATGTGGCGAAGCCGAAGCTGGTGCCTGGTTCGACAGCGCGCGTTGATGTAGTGGTACGGACACGCAAGATCGGGCATTTCTTCCCCGGCGGTACGCTTGATTCCTTCGATATCTGGCTGGAGTTACAGGCCACTGACGCGACGGGCAAAGTGATTTACTGGAGTGGCGAGACGGAAGACGGGGGCAAAGGTCCGGTGGAGCCGGGCGCCCATTTCTACCGTGCGTACCAACTGGATGGCGAAGGCAATCCGATTGACAAGCGTAATGCCTGGCAAGCTCGCAGTGTTCTCTATGTTCGGGCTATTCAGCCGGGTGCGGCCGATACCGTGCATTACCGGATGAAGATTCCGAAAGATGCCAAAGGACCGATCAACATTACAGCGAAGCTGAACCATCGGAAATTCAGCTGGTATTACACGCAGTTTGCCTTTGCGGGTAAGCCGGTTCCCGGACAGAACCCCGCGCTGCTGGATAAGAACCACAATGGTCTTGTCTATAACTTTGACAAGGCGAATATCCCGGCCAATGTGTCTTCTGAGTATAAGAATGAAGTGCCGGTTACGCCGATCACAGTTATCGCGGAAGCTAAGGCCTCGATCGATCTGACTAATAACGCAAGTGAAACTAAATGGGAGCCGATCGCGAACAAGAAAGCGCGCGAACGGTGGAATGACTGGGGCATCGGTATGTTGCTGCAGGGCGATGTGAAGGGCGCGGAATATGCGTTCCGCAAAGTCACTGAAGCAGAGCCTGACTATGCGGATGGCTGGCTAAATGTGGCGCGTGCCTTGATTCAGGAAGGCGAGACGGAGGCTGCGAAGCCGTTCATTCAGCAGTCACTGAAGTTGAATCCGAATCTGGGCCGGACGTGGTATTTCAAAGCGCTGGCGGAAAAAGCAGATGGGGATTATGAAGCGGCGCTGAAGTCGCTGGCGGTGGTGGCGGGCAAGTATCCGCGAGACCGTGTGGTGTGGAATCAGGTGGGCCGGCTGAAGTTCCTGCAACGCAAGTATCAGGATGCAGTGGACGCGCTGCGCAAAGTTAATGATGTGGATCCGGAAGATCTGCAGATGCATTACACGCTGATGCTGGCATACCGGGGATTGGGTAATGCGGCAGCAGCGGACCGGGAGCAGAAGCTGTTTCAGCGGTTTAAGTCAGAGGAATCGTCGCAGTCGATTACATCGATCCGGCGATTGATTAGTCCTGAAGATAATAATGAGCGCCAGAATATCCACGACCATGAGAGTGTGGATCTTTCCGGTAAACCGAAAGCCCCGGCAGGGAAAACTGCCGCCGGCGAGAAGAGTGTGATGGCTGTTCCGGCGAAGGCAGGCAAGCCCGTCAGTGCAGCAGGGGGGAATTAGTTTTGAGACTGTTTTGGATAATAGCCGGCGCGGGTGCCCTCGGGGCGGTTGCAGTAGTATTTGCGGCGAATGCGCCCGTGGCCAATAAGGTCACATTTACAGATGTTACGGCAGCCGCAGGAATCAAGTTTGTCCACAATGCCGGAAAGGCGGGGAAGAAATATCTGCCCGAGACGCTGGGTTCAGGCGCAGCTTTCATCGACGCAGATGGTGACGGCTGGCAGGATATTGTGCTGGTCAATAGCAAGGACTGGACGCCGCGGGGTCGCAGGACTACGGCGGCGCTCTATCACAACAACAAGAACGGGACCTTTACTGATATCACCAAGGGCAGCGGCCTTGACGTTGAAATCTATGGCATTGGAATCGCTGTGGGCGATTACGACAACGATGGCAAGGACGATATTTACATCACCGCCCTTGAAGGCGACCGGCTTTTCCACAACGAAGGTGGTAAGTTCACTGACGTTACCAAAACTTCGGGTATTAACAATGCCAACTTCGCCACCAGCGCAGCCTGGCTGGATTACGACAAAGACGGCAAGCTCGATCTGTTTGTTGCCAACTACGTTCAGTGGACCCAGAAGGGCGATCTATGGTGTTCGCTCGATGGCAACGTCAAGTCTTACTGCACCCCAGAGTCTTACAAAGGCACTTCGAGCAAGCTGTATCACAATCTGGGCGGCGGGAAGTTTGAAGATGTTTCCGTTAAGGCCGGGGTGGGCGATCCGACGAGTAAGTCGCTGGGTGTATCTGTATCTGACATAGACAATGATGGCTGGCCGGACATTTTTGTGTGCAACGATACTCAGCCCAACAAGCTTTATCACAATAACAAGAACGGCACTTTCTCAGAGATGGGGATGACAGCCGGGGTTGCTTACGGTGAGGACGGCGTGGCGCGTGGTGCGATGGGTGTGGATTCGGCGGATTACGATCGCAGTGGTCGCGCGGGTCTGCTGGTGGGTAACTTCTCTAACCAGATGCTGGGTTTGTATCACAACGAAGGCAATGGGCTTTTTGTGGACGAGGCACCTTCATCGACGGTGGGTCGTGAAAGCCTGCTCTCGCTGGCGTTTGGTGTGTTTTTCTTCGATTACGATTTGGATGGGTATCCGGACATCCTGACTGCGAACGGCCACATCGAAGAAGAGATCGGTCGGGTTCAGCCGAAGATTCACTATCAGGAACCACCGCTGCTTTTCCGGAACCTCGGTGCGAAGAAGTTCGAGAATATGTCGCTTAAAG
Organism: Terriglobia bacterium; assembly: GCA_025363475.1. Lineage (GTDB taxonomy): Bacteria > Acidobacteriota > Terriglobia > Bryobacterales > Bryobacteraceae > BOG-234. The sequence goes on along the minus strand of JANYDS010000056.1, from coordinate 26,791 downwards.
TGGGCGATTCATTCACGAAACCGATGGTGGCTCGCGGCGCAATCTATGCGGATATCGATCATGATGGCGACCTTGATGTTCTGCTTACCAATAACGGCGGGGCCGCCCGTTTGTTCCGCAATGACGGCGGGAATAAGAACCACTGGATTTCTATTCGCACTTCGGGCACGAAATCGAATCGTGACGGTATTGGTGCGGTGGTCCGGATTGAGAGTGCGCAGGGCAAGCAGTGGAACATGGTGCGCAGCGGCTCCAGCTACGCTTCGCAGAGCGATCTCGCAGTAACTTTCGGGCTGGGCGCGGATGCTGTGGTTAGTAACATCCAGGTGGAATGGCCGAGCGGGGCCAGGCAGAAATTCAACAACGTTCCGGCCAATCAGCTCATCGTAATTGATGAGGCGAAAGGTCTGATTCCGGCTGCAAAATAATCGTTTGCTTAACTCGAGGGCTTTTGCTCCGCGCTGCAATCCATATGTTGCGCGGCGCGGGGCAACCGGGCTGTCCAAAGGGCTGAGGCGAACATGATTACGGCGCCTGCCACCATTAGCGCGGTGCTGTCCAGTGCAAACCTTCCCGCCATCATGACACATGCTCCCAATAGAGCGAGCAGCAGCGGCCGGAAGCCACATTTGCGGCAAGCTGGCACCCAGAACAGCACCAGCGGAATGGCGAGCAGCATGGCACCCAGGAACACCAGGAACGAACCTGTGCCACTTACCGTGATGCCCAGAGGCGCCAGCAGCGCGATGAGGCACATGGGACACTTCGGCAACACCGCAAAGAGGGCAGCGGAAGCGGAAGATGAGGCCAGTGGCAGTTTTCTCTGCATTGCGAAGGTTCTAACCTGATGCTAGCCGGAAATCTGTCTCATTTGCAAAGGTATTTCGGCGTAATCTGTTTCAGTTATTGTCCGCGCGAATTGTATTCGTTAGGGTATAGAATGCCCGATTTCCGGCATTGACCATGACGCTTCTTGTTCGCTTACGTCCGGTTGCGTTCATTGCTGTACTGTTAGTCGCGTGGCATATTGCGGCGGCGCGTCAGGCTGTTCACCTTTTGCCCGGTCCGATAGCTGTGGCGTTCGGGCTGGTGGAACTGGCGCAGCGCGGTTTACTTGTGAAGTACGTGGTGGCCTCGCTGTTCCGCGTGACCTGGGGCTTTATGTCGGCAGCGATCATAGCTATTCCTGCGGGGCTGGCGATCGGATGGTACCGGCGCGCGGAGATGTCACTCAATCCGCTGATTCAGATTTTCCGGCCGATCTCGCCGCTGGCATGGATTCCTATTTCGATTCTTTGGTTCGGCGTGGGCGATGTTGCCGCGATCTTCCTCATCTTTCTCGCGTCCCTCCTGCCACTTACTCTCACCGCGATTAATGCGGTGGAAAGCATTCCCACTGTGTATATCAACGCGGGACGAAACTTCGGGCTCAGCCCCGCAAGCCTGGTTTATCGGGTGCTTTACCCGGCGGTGATTCCTCAGCTGATTATAGGTTTGCGAATTACTTTGGGGATCGCCTGGCTGGTCGTCGTGGCGGCTGAAATGATTGCAGTCAACTCCGGCCTTGGCTTTCTGATTGTGGATGCGCGGAACGCGGGCAACCGTTACGATCTGGTGGTGGCCGGTATGGTGCTGATTGGTGTAATTGGCCTGTTGCTGGATACCGGGATGCGATCACTTGAAGGTATTCGCTCCCTGCGCTGGGGCTATTCGGAAGATTAGAAATCAACTATGGCTCAAGCATTTAAGACGAAGCTCCGCGCTGAAGGCATCAGTATGGTTTTCAAGCGCGATGGCAATTCCACATCGGTCCTCGACAATATTTCGCTCGACGTTGGTGATGGTGAATTTCTTTGCCTGCTGGGACCTTCGGGGTGCGGCAAGTCTACGCTCTTAAATACGATGGCCGGGTTTCTTTCGCCCACTGGGGGAGAGGTTCGGATTGACGGGGAAGTGGTGACAGGGCCTGATCCACGCCGGATTTTTGTCTTCCAGGAACGTGGTGTTTTTCCCTGGCTCACGGTTGAAGGCAATATCGGATTTGGGTTGTTCAAACTGAGTCGCGGGGAGCGCGAACGACGCATCGCTCACTACATCAAACTAGTGGGTCTGCAGGGGTTTGAAAAGGCTTATCCGCAGGAGCTTTCGGGCGGAATGAAGCAGCGGCTGGAAGTTGCTCGCGCGCTGGCTGTGAATCCGGACACGCTGTATCTGGATGAACCCTTCGGAGCGCTCGATTCCATTACCCGGCTGATCATGCGGGGCGAGTTACTGCGCATCTGGGAAGCAGAGCGCAAGACGATTATTTTTGTAACCCACGATATCGAAGAAGCCGTACAGCTGGCCGATCGGGTAGTGGTAATGAGTGCGCGGCCGGCACGCATCCAGCAGATTGTTGAGATTGATATTCCGCATCCGCGCGATATCAGTTCTCCACGTTACCTGGAACTTCGTGACGGCATTTTTGAACAGATCGGGCTGGCACACAAGATATGAACTCGCTTGCCCAGCCAGCTAAGTGGGAAAAGGTCTTGTGGCCTCTGCTGGCCGGGGCTGTGTTTTTGGCAGGCTGGCATTTTTCGGTGAAGTATTCCGGGTCGAAAATCTTTCCGTCGCCTGTCGATGTGCAGAAGGGCGTTGCGGAGTTGCTGCGGAAGGGCGTGCTATGGGGCTATATTGTGGATTCGCTGCGGCGGGTAGGGGTTGGTTTTTCGCTCGCCGCGTTGCTCGGCATCCCCGCTGGACTGATTCTCGGCTGGTATCCGGCTGCGGGACAGGTGGTAAATCCGGTGATTCAAATGTTACGGCCGATCAGTCCGATTGCGTGGATACCGCTTTCGATTGTGTGGTTCGGGGTGGGAGACGCAGCTGCGATTTATCTCATCTTTCTGGGAGCGTTTTTCCCGATTGTAGTGGCGTCTATGAATGGCGTTCGCAACGTTCCTTCGATGTTCCGCCGGGCCGGTCGAAACTTTGGTCTGAAGCCGGCTCAGTTACTGGCGAAGGTGGTGTTTCCGGCTGCGCTGCCGCAAATCATCATGGGCTTGAGGATTGCGCTGGGGATCGCCTGGCTGGTGGTGGTGGCGGCCGAAATGATCGCCGTGGATTCCGGTCTGGGATATCTGGTGATTGATGCGCGCAACTCAGGCAAACGCTATGACCTGGTGGTTGCTGCGATGCTATTGATCGGCTTGATTGGCCTGATGCTCGATATCGCATTTCGGCGTCTGGAGAAACTAAAATCTGTACGGTGGGGGTTCCGCCTTGAAGCCTGAAGTTAAACCAGGAAATAAGCCTGAAGATGTCAATCTCAAACGCCGGATGTTTTTGTTTGGTTTCGGCTGGCTGGGATTGGTGAGCGGACTTCACGCTTATCTGAATGTGAACTGGCCGGCGATTTTTAACGACTATCTTCCCGCAGCGAAGCGTAAGTTCAACGTAGCGTTTATTCCGGTTACTTGTCACCTCGCGTGTCCGGTGACTGACTATATTTCAAAGTTCTCAAAGGCCGGCGAAATTTTCATGCCTCGTATGTTTCAGGGCTTCCCTGAAATCAAAGAAGCACTGATCTCGGGTAACATGCAGGCGGCGTTTATTGTGGCTCCGCTGGCAATTGCCCTGAAGGCGCAGGGCGTGCCGGTTCGTATCGTCTACCTCGGGCACCGCTACGGGAGTGCGGTTGTGGTCCGCAAGGATGGCGGTATTAGAACATTCGCCGACATGAGGGGCAAGACGATTGCTATTCCCAGTCGTTTTTCTGATGAACGGCTGATTGTGTTTCGTGCGATGAAGGCATTCGGTATCAAACCGAACGAACTCAAGATGGTGGAGATGGCTCCTCCCGACGTTGCGGGAGCTTTGGCAGCGAAGGCAATTGATGCGTTTTCCATGGGTGAACCGTATCCGTCTCAGGCTGAGATGGGCGGTTTCGGCAGGGTTCTTTTCCACGCGCGGGAATACTGGCCGGATTATATGTCGTGCGTTCTGGTGGTTCGGGAAGACATGATTGAAAGTCGTCCCGATGCGGTTCAAGTGCTGGTGGATGGCGTTGCACGCTCCGGGTTGTGGCTGGAGAAAGGTAAGCCGTATCGCGAGGATGCTGCCGACTTTGTAGGCCGTTTCTATTACAACCAGCAGCCCGCGTTGTTGCGCTGGGCGCTGACTAAGCCACTAACTCGTGTGATGTACAACAACCTTGCGCCTCGGAAAGTCGATTTTGACTTAGTGCGGGATCTGATGATCGAGACAGGTGTGCTCGATAAGAAGATTGAGTTTGAAGAATATACGGATCTGCGGTTTGCCGATAAGGCTACGATTCAAACGGCCTGGAAATACGAAATCGGCACGGCAACGGCGGAGTAGTCAGCTGCCTATTCGAAGTGAAAACTGGTGTGGAAGCCTGCGTGGATGGGGTGCCGCAAGGGCAGCGTGGCAATGGGGCCATCGCTGAGCGCGTGACCGTCAAAGAGCAGATATTCTGATCGGCCTTCCGCCGGAATGCAGCGAATTACGATAACTACAGCTTCGTCGGGATCTTCCGGGTTCATGATACAGACCGGCTCTCCGCCGAGGTATTCGCCGGACGCGACGACATAACGGTCACTGACATCGCCCGCCTTCCATGAGCCTTTCAGTAACTCATCGAAGAATTTGCGACCGGGCAGGCCACAGGCACCGATTCCCAGAACCCAGAAGTTGTCGTAACTGATGCCGTGAAGCGCGGCATCGACCGCCGGAAAATCAGGGGCTTTGTCGTAAGCCATGGAAATCTTGTCCGCAATACTTTGCGTTGCGATGTCAATGATGAACCGGACGGGGCGGCAGGCCGAGACAGTCTGAAACAGGTCCGGCACTGGCTGATACTCGCCGTAGATGGGACGGTCCATTTCGAGGACGTCTACAATTACCCGGCCTTCCTCTTCAAATGAGTTGATGAGGTGGAGACAGTAACACGGGTCTACTTCCACCGTGAAAGCTTGTTCTGTTTTTGAATAACGAGGCGCGATCAGAATGCGCGAACCTTTTTCAGGTTCCCATGACAGCGATTCCATCACTGAAATCCCCTCGGCCCAGAAGCGCTGGAAATCCATCAGCAGCGGACTTAAATAGAAGGTGACATAGTTGGCCGTGAAGCCGAAATCATGCACGGAGTGCTGGTGCTTCAGCGGGTGTCTGCGCCGCCGAATGAGTTCTCCGGCGAGATCAAATTCGTAGACGTTTAACATCGGTTGCGTGGCCGAAAAAGAGATACCGAAGTTGAGCAGGTTACCCGTCACCGGATCAATCTTGGCGTGGGCTGCAAAGGGGCTCACTCCATTCAGGCTGCCATTGAAGTCGTATTCACCTATGGTTTCGAGCGTGTAGGGATCGAGTTCGAGAGGCAGGGACTGTTCGCCGAACGCCAGCAGTTTGCCCGCAAATGGGTACACGCTCACGTTCACCGGAGGTTCCAGCATTACATTGCGCAACAGCTGGTCGCCGGGGAATGCGGTGCCGAAACTGCGGTAAAGGAAATGCCCGGCAGCTTTCTCGTCGCGGAGTTTGGGGGTTTCCACAAAACGGTTGGTGAAGCGCACGCCCTGATCAGTGAAACGAAGCGCACAAATCATGCCATCGCCATCGAGCCAGTGGTTATAACGTTGCCCTGCGCGTTCAAATCGCGCGGGACCGTTCATGTAATAGGAACCGCGCAGCCACTCGGGAATCCGGCCGGTGATGCCCGAAACTTCGTACGAGTCTTCAATGGCGTCGAAGAGAAAACACTTTTCGAGCAGCGGCGCGTTATCGGCTGCCAAGAGCTGATTCCTCCATTTTGGGTTCGCATTCCGGTGCCATGGGTTCATCCCGCGGCTGGATGAAATTCTCCAGCGTGAAGGCATTCAGGTTCCACATGTGAACCTTGTCGGAGCCGGCGTGCTTTGCGTAATCCTGTGTCATGCGTTCCGGGTCAAAGGTTGTGTCACGTAGTTTCAGGCTGGCCACGAAAGGGGCGTTGAGCAGCACGCACTTATCACCCAGAACGACGGCATAGACATGGGCCAGGATGTAGCGCGCAAACTCTTTCATGCGCTCCGTGATGATATCCATTTTGTCTTCCGCTTCTTCCCGCGTGAGACCGATATCGTAAAAGAACTTCTCAGACATGCGCAGCGGTTCCATGTCGTAAAAATCGATGTGAACCGGTTCCGCGAGGGGCTTCGGGTCATGCAATTTCTTCCAGTTGAAGAACTCGCTCAGAAACATCTGGAGGTTCTTGTTGATGGGACCAAAGAGGGCAAACTTACGCAGATAGGTCTGCATGAATTTGCGGTCCGTGAAGAGCTGGTTGGTGAACGGCACGACATAGAAACCGAAATAGACAGCCAGTTCAAATGTGTATTTTAGGGTCAGGGTTTCCGGATCGCCCAGACAGTTGTAACTGAGCTGATAGGAGGGTATGTATGACTCGTACATGACGCGCATGATCTGCTCGTACCAGGCGCTTTTGGCTTCGAGTTCCGCAGCGTCATCAGTTTGCACAGCATCTACTATCAGCGTGTTGTAGATGGCAATCAGGTCACTGCCGGGGCTGTAGAGCGGGTCAGAAAAGCGGCCGGATTCTCCGGTGAGTGCCCAGCGCTGCGGGCTGATGGTCTGGCGCGCATCGTATGAATAGTCAACGAAGCGGCCTTCATCCACAATTTTCCGTTTGGCAAAATCTTCGGCGAACAGTGGCCAGTCTTTGGCCACCCAGTCCAGCATTTTGCGGCCGTTGGAAACGTCTTCCGGATTGACCACGGAATGGTCGTAAACCAGACCGAGGCTGGTCATGCCATGGATAGGAATGACCCAGAACCATCGGCCTTCGCCGCAAAAATGATTGGTAGCGAGAAAGTAAGGATAGCTGCCCATCTTCTGGCGTTTTTTGTGGAGCAGCACTTCATTGTGGGTGTGACCGGTGAGTTTCTCCGGGTTGACCTGACCTTCCACCCACGCCCATGTAGACCCGTGCCGGATCTGGTTTGTCTTTTCCAGCGCGAGACTGCGTTTGAGGATGCCGGGACGTCCGGATGCGTCAACTACCCAGCGGGCGGTTGCTCCGCCGCCATTCCACGTTACTGTGTGATCACTGTCGTCTTCGGCGAGTTCGACTTTTATATTGCGCACCCCGCCGATGAACCGGAACCGGGCGTCTTCGCTGTTGACCTTCATCATGTGCCGCTCAAGGATATTGCGGTCCAGCTGGAACGTCGCGAGGTTTGACTGGTTGCGGATCGAGGCTGACGAGATGTCTTCCCAATAATCAGGCTTGGCTGAGGCTTCTGCGCGCTGGGTTTTCCAGTGGAAACGCAGGTTGTATTTGAGGTAATGCTCTTCGAGCAGGTGAAGTTCAAGGTCGAGCGTTTTGGAAAAATAGTACCCGGCGAGTTGCACCAGGGACTCGCCAACCTTCTGCGATTTTGCGGGGGGATTTTCCAGTTTGTCGAGCAGCAGCACGGTCTTCCCGGTGTACATCAGCAACTGGCGGGCGAGGCTGAGACCCGCGAGGCCTGCGCCTGTGATGATGACGTCGTATCGGCTGGTGGCTTCACTGCTCATGAAAGAACTCCTGAAAAGATTTTAAGCTGCCCGTTCGACTGGCTTGCGGGAAGCGTAGACATCGCGCCAGCCATCCTGACCTTCTGTGAACTCAAATGTACTGTTCACAGGCACGCCATTGAACACCTGATGCCTGCCGCCTGGCCAGCGGACTTCAATTTTCACTTCCCCTGCGAATTTCGCCAGGCCGAAGTGTTGTTCAAAGGGCATACAGCCGAAGTTAGTCCCGCCGGAGACTTCGCGGAACTGTTTGCGGCCGTCCGCTTCGAGGGATACTCGGGCGCCGATGGCAGAACGGTTACTGACGGTCCCCACCAGGCGCACGTTCAGATAATTGCCGGGCAGCGTTTTCGGATAGTAGACACCGCTGGTCAGCAGGTCTCCCGGATAGGCCCCGCCAGCCGCCACCAGGACGGAGAGGCGGCCATCGCCAAAGAGATCTGCCATGTTGACGCCATGACTTTTTCCGGTAAAGGGCAGGCCGGCGGCGAAGGTCGTATTACGGAACTTGTGCCCATCGTTTTCGAGGAGGATCATGGGTTCCATACGGTCCATCTTGGGGCTGCCATTGCCCAGCACCAGATCCAAATAGCCATCGTTGTTGAAGTCGCCCGCGTTACCGCTCATGGTGCCCCAGCACCCGGTAAGGCCCAGTTCGCGATTGACTTGCGTGAACGTGCCGTCGCGGTTGTTGTGATAAACCCGCATGGGATGCCCGTCAGGTGGGCCTTCGCCGTTTCTGAGGGTATGAATGACATCTTCATGATCAGACCAGGTGAGCTGGCCGATATCCATCCAGCCATCGTTGTCATAATCCCACCAGAAAGCAGGTGTTCCGAAAACCACGTCTGTTACACCGGCTTCTTCGCTTACGTCCGTAAACGTGCCATTGCCGTTGTTGCGATAGAGTTGGGAGCGGCCCATGCCGTTGCTGAGAAAGAGGTCGGGCAGACCGTCGTTGTTAAAGTCACCCCACGCGCCGCCGATGGTGGGCCAGATTGTATTGAGGCCGGATTGTTCCGTGACTTCAGTAAACGTTCCGTTGCCATTGTTATGAAAGAGCCGGTTTGGGGTTTTGCGTTCAAACAGGCCGCCGAGATTGTTGGTAATGAACAGGTCAAGATAACTGTCGCAATCGTAGTCCACCCAGGAGGCTGTGAAACCGGGCCCCCAGACTTTGAGGCCGGCTTGTTTGGTGACGTCAGTAAAAGTGCCGTCGCCGTTGTTGTGGAAAAGCTGGCCTTCACCGGCATAGAAGCCCATGCGGGTGATGAAAAGGTCGGCAAAACCGTCATTGTCGTAATCTCCGACGGTGATCGCAAAGCCGTTTACACAGGTATCGAGGCCGGAGTGAATCGATACGTCACTGAACGTTCCGTCGCCGTTGTTGTGATAAAGGTTCACCCCGCCGTGGGCAGACGCGATGGCAATGTCCAGGAAGCCGTCGTTGTCGTAATCGAAGATGGCGAGCCCACGACCTGCGCTGGTCTTATCCAGACCGATTTGCGCCGAGATATTTTCAAACTCGACCGTTGGTTGCGCAAAGCCGATCTTCAGTTCCATCCGGAACTTCTGCGGGACGGACACCGGGTAACCACCCAGGCGCTGCGCGGCTATCCACATCATTGAGCGTGCACGCTCATCTCCCGGATTGGCTTCCATCGACTCCACATCGGCGGCGATCGACCGTGTATACCGTCCGGCGCGATACAGGGCAATAGCTGCCTCATGCCGCGCGGTGGCATAGTGAGCCGATTCACGGGGAATCATAAGCAATTCGCGTTCCGCATCGTCGTAGAGGCCGCACTTCACCAGAGTCTGGCCGAGTTCGAGCCGCGAACCGTGGTCCTGAGGCGAAGTTTCGAGGCGTGCACGGCAGCGTGTCGAAACTTCTTGATATTCAAGACCGACGAAGACGTGAAGCTCGGTGAACATTTCAAAAAAATCGACCATCAGCCGCTGGATTTTGTTGGGGCCCAGGACGTCATAAGTGACCAGACCACGCAGCGCGGACTGAGTGAAGAGAGTGCCAAACGAAAGCGCTAGCTGGACCGGCAGAGCGAATGCGCTGGACGAGGCCATATCGAGGTTGCCGAAAGATTTTCTTGCGGCCTGAACCACTTGGCTGGACGCGGTGGGCAAGTGCGATATGTCTTTCGGGGAGTATCGAAGAATCCGGGCAAGATGATCGACGAATTCCGATACAGCCGTATCGATATTTTCGGGGCCGTTAACCGGAGGAGCTTTTAGTTCTTCTCTAGGCTGGCCGGTGAGCTGGTCAACCGCGCGCTGGGCCGTGCCGAGCGCGTTCTGGACTCTGACCAGCCCGGTCTCCAGCCAGGCAGACGGCGATTTAAATAGCTGACGAAACGGCGACATAGATGCTTTCAGTCAGGAAAGGCAGTTTACGTGCGGGCACGGCGCTTGCGGGGTTTGGCGTCTGAGCTGTGCTTGTCCGCCAATACCGAAATACGTTTTCGTGCGGCAAGGTAAACATCATCCCAACCGTCATGGCCTTCCGTGAATTCCAATGTCTTGTTGACCGGCAGGCCTTCGAAACGCTGCACGAGGCCGCTGGGCCATTTGATTTCCACTGCGTCCACCGCTGTGAAATCTGCGAGGCCTACGTGCTGTTCCAGCGGCAGACAGCCAAAATTGCTGCCGCCTGAAACTTCGCGGTACTGCATGCGGCCACCGGCATCAATTGAGATGCGGGCACCGAGCGCAGACCGGTTGCTCCGCGTTCCCACGAGCCGCAGATTAATGTAGTTACCTGGCAGCGATTTCGGGTAGTAAACACCCATCGTCAGCAGATCACCGGGGTATTGACCACCGGCACCGACGAGGATGGACAGACGTCCGTCGCCAAACAAATCGCCGTTGGTGACGCCGTGGCTTTTGCCTGTGAATGGAAGGCCGGCGGCGAATGATGTATTGCGGAACTTGCGCCCGTCGGATTCCATAAGGATCATGGGATCCATGCGGTCCATCTTGGGGCTGCCATTGCCGAGGATGATGTCGAGGTAGCCGTCGTTGTTGAAATCCCCGGCATTGCCGCTCATGGTGCCCCAGCATCCGGTGAGGCCGAGTTCCCGGTTCACCTGGCTGAATGTGCCGTCGCGGTTGTTGTGGTAAACGCGCATGGAATGGCCGTTGGGCGGCCCTTCGCCGTGTTCCATGGTGTAGATCACGTCGTCGTGGTCTGACCAGATGAACTGGCCGATATCCATCCAGCCGTCGTTGTCGTAATCCCACCAGAAAGCGGGGCTGCCGAAGCCCATCTGGGTGACGCCTGCGGTTTCACTGACGTCGGTAAACGTTCCGTCGCCGTTGTTGTGGTAAAGCTGAGAACGGCCGAGACCATTGCTCAGGAAGAGGTCAGGACGGCCGTCGTTATCGTAGTCGCCCCACGAGCCGGCGATGGTGGGCCAGATGGTTTTGAGTCCCGCCTGGTCGGTGACTTCCGTAAACGTGCCGTCGCCATTATTGTGAAACAGACGGTTGGGGGTTTTGCGTTCGAAGAGGCCGCCCAGATTGTTGGCAATGAAGAGATCGAGGTAGCCATCGCCATCGTAGTCGGCCCAGGACGCCGCGAAGGCGGGCCCCCAAACTTTCAGGCCGGCCTGTGCAGTGACGTCGGTGAAGGTGCCGTCACCGTTATTGCGGAATAATTGTCCCTCGCCTGCATAGAAACCGAGGCGGGTGATGAAGAGATCGGGAAAGCCGTCGTTGTTGTAATCGCCCACGATTACAGCCATGGCGTTCACGCAGGTATCGAGGCCGGAGTTGATGGAGGCGTCAGAAAAAGTGCCGTCGCCGTTGTTGTGATAGAGACTGCAGCCGCCCTGCGCGGCAGTCATCACGACGTCGAGGAAGCCATCGTTGTCATAGTCAAAGACGGCGATACCGCGGCCCGCACTGGTTTTGTCCAAACCAATTTTTGCAGCGATCTCTTCAAATTCAACGCCGGGTTTTTCAAAGCCGGCTTTGATTTGCATTCGGAACTGCGGTGGCACGAAATCGGGATAGCCACCGCGTTTAACCGATGACTGCCAGAGCATGGATTTGGGGCGCACGTCTTCGGGATTGGCTTCCAGCGAATCAACCAGAGCCTGGGAGGCTCGTTCGAAGCGACCTGCGCGATAGAGTGCGACGCCTGTGTGATACATCGCTGAGGCGTAAAGCGAAGAACTGCGTGGAATTTGACGTAGTTCGATTTCGGCTTCGTCGTAGAGTCCGCACTTGACCAGAGTTTCGCCTAGCTCGAAACGAACGGCAAAATCTTCCGGCGCTTCATCAAGGCGTTTGCGGCAGCGTTCAACGATGTCTTTATATTCAAGGCCCATGAAAACCTGAACCTCAGTAAACATGGCAAAGAAATCTTCCACCAGCCGTTTGACCTTCTTCGGCCCTGCCACATCCATAGTGACCAGACCGCGCAGTGCAGACTGCGTAAAGAGTGTTCCAAACGAGAGCGCCATCTGGACCGGCACGGTGATTGCGCCGGGGCCGCTGAAATCGAGATTGCCGAATGATTTTTTTGCCGCCGCCAGAATGTCATTGGTGGCGTGGGGAACTTCGGAAGCGGCTTTCGGTGTGTAACGGGCGATGCGCGCCAGATGATTTACGAAATCGGAAATCGCTGTATCCAGATCACTCGGCCCCTGAACAGGGGGAGCGGTCAAATGTTCACGCTGGTGTCCGGCCATTTTCTCGACCGAACGCTGGGCATCGCTCATCACGGTCTGGACCGCCATCAGCCCCGATTCCAGCAGTTCAGCCGGAATCTTAAACAGCGAACTCAGGGGGAAGCCGGAAGGGGCGCTCATAGTGCCTTTGGAAGGATGTAGTAAACCGACTGAATCGCGCAGCCGAAGCTGGCCGTTTCGGTTTTGGCCACGGACTCGCCTGCAAGAAATTGAGAGATGGCCGGTTCCAGATAGCTGGTGTATTCGGGATCGTCCGGGTACTTGTAGTTATCGATGGCACCGCGGTAGAGCAGGTTCCGCTCCGGGTCCATCAGAAAGGCACGCGGAGTCTGCTGGGTGTACCACTTGAAGGCGGTGACTCCGCCCGGATCGTGGACCATGGGGATCTTGAGTTTGCGTTCTGCAATGGTTTTTTGCACCGACTCCATAGTTTCGCCCTGCCGTGAGGCCAGGACTATGAACGCGAGATCTGGATATTTCTGCTCGAAGGCGTTGAAATATTTGTCGTAGCGAACGCAATGGGAGCAGACGCCGGACCAGAAAACAACAACGGCCCCGCGTTTTCCCGCCATCAATTCACTCAGCGTGACAGTTCCACCGCCCCCTACGTTTTGCAGGGAAAAATCACCGAGAGGTTCTCCGAATTTTTGTTTCTCGTTATCGTTTTGCAAATCAGCCTCGTGTTAGCCCGATGGAGCTTCCGTTTCTCATTCTAAACGCGCTGCAGGAACGAGCCACCGGCAGGATGAGTTCATCTTTCTCTCATGGGGTGTATTAGTTGACTTTCCGGTGCCAGCCTTCGCCGTAGGTTTCCTGGTAGACCGCGAGCGCTTCATCCTCTGAAGGCAGGCGCAGGCCATCCGTGAACCGGTTCATGAACGCGAAATTGCAGGTCTGCATCAGCACTTCCATTGCGCCCTGGTTCTTGAAAACTTCCTGAAGATTGGCGAAATCGGCATCGGTGGTTTCAGAGGGTGTAGACGTAAGTTTGCGCGCGAAAGTCACAGCAGCAAGTTCGTCGGTTTTAAGCGCCGAATCGTCCTTCTGCATCGACATGAGCTTGGCCGTATCTACGCCCAGACGGCGCAGGCCCAGCACCTGATGCAGCGTGCAGTAGCGGCAGCCGTTGGCGGTTGAGACAGCAAACGAGACCTGCAGCTTGATTTCACGACTCACCTGCGTATATTCATTGACTGCCGCGCCCCATTCTCTCCAGGCTGCGAACATGGCCGGCGCATGCATCATGGCGCGCTGGGAATTGGCGATGCCGATATTCCAGCTGGCAGACGGGGAGGTGCTGGCTTTCGACGCCGCGACAGCCGTCTCCATGGCTCTCATCTCGTCGTCCGAGACGAGGGAAATGCGGGCCGGGGCGGGCGGCGCGGGCTTGAGTGCCACCGGTGCGGTATCGAAGACCCAGGCTTCAGTGGGCAGGTTGAGGGCTTCAACGAAGCGTGTGAAGTAGTTGAAGAAGCAGGCAGTGTATTGCAGTTCTACGACTTGCGAATCGTTATAGACGGCTCGCACATTGTGGAATTCCGCATCACTTAACCCCAGAGTCTGGCGGGTGGACGCATCGGCATAAGCGACCGCTTGTTTTTCGAGGTTGCTGAGTCCGGCGGACTGGCTGCTTTGCATGGCTTTGAGCACCGCTTTGCCATGTCCGGTGGCGCCCAGCAGACGCTCGATATGCGCGGCTGTGTAAGGGCTGTTGTTCAGTTGCGAGATGCGGAGCGCCATAGCCAGTTTAGTCTCTGAGGGCAGCGACGTATTGGAGATGAAAGTCTTGAACAAGTGAGAGAAGGGTCCGGCAAGTTTCGGCATGGCACCTACGGCCCGAACGTAATTTGGTACGCGGCCACTGCCTGCAACTTCCAAACTGTCCAGCCCCTTAAAAATATCGGAAGAGGCGTCCATCAGAGCTGTGCGCGCTTTCAGCGATACTTCCTGATGAGCTTGCTTGTCCAGAGTTGCAATCGGCGTGGGAACAATGGGTCCGCTGACGGCGGCGAATCCGAACGAAGGAGCCAGAAGGCACGCTGTGAGAGCGGCCTTACTCAAAAATTTTGTATTGATCTGCATTTTTTCTCCTGATGGTTCTGGTTAGAAATAGAACCGGTTAAAACGTGATCCGCGCGCTGAGCTGCATGTTCCGCGGATCAAATGCCTGGGTGGATTTGCCAAAGATTGAAGTGTTGGAAAAGTTGCCAGTGGTTGAATTGAGTGCCAGCGACAGATCCGTATTCGGCAGATACAGGTTCACGTTATTGAAAAAGTTGAAGGCTTCAGCGCGAATCTGCAAGGTGACTCTTTCGCGGACCAGCGGGAAGGTGCGCCCAATGGAAGCATCAAAGCCAATGTAGCGGAGGCCGCGGAAGGTGTTGCGGCCCAGATTACCGTCTTGTCCGAGTGCCGGGCGGGGGAAAATATCCGCATTGAAAAGCCCATTGATAAAAGCGGCCCGGTCATAGGTGGCAGGCAGCGTGGCCAGCGGAGCATCCGGCCGGTCATAATATCCACCCTGTGGAGGTCCGACGGCACCGCCGCCGCCATCCAGATTGAAGTCGCAGCCACGGTTGACTCCGGCGACAATGTTTGCTGGTGCAGTGCCACACCAAACCGTGAACGGGCGGCCTGACTGAATGGTTGCAATCATCGAAGTCTGCCAGTCACGTGTGAGGGCTTTGAGGAAACGATTTCCAGTCAGAGGTTTTACGTTCCACAGGACTGCGGTTGAGAGTCGTTTGGGAATGTCGAAAAGGGATTTCCCGTATTCGCAGCGTGTGCAGGCAATATCCTGTGCGCCGCGTCCTGGCGCCGAATTGTCGGCAAACTGACCGTCCGAGGTGTCAGACCCGTTATCCAGCCATTTGGACCAGCGGTAGTTGGCTTGGAAAGACAAGGACTTGCTAAAGCTGTGTCTGATTTCCGCAGTGAAGGCATTGTAGTGCGAAACAATGCCGTTGGTGACAAAAAGCATCGTGTCGAAGTTTGGGTTGATGCGATCCAGTTTGCCGTCGAGCAGATCGCCCTTTTTGCGGTTGATGTCGTCAATACGTTCGAGGTTGACGCCATTGGTGCCGACGTAACCCAGTTCGAGGGTCCAGTCTTTTAGCACCTGGCGCTGGATATTGAGGAACCAGCTCTCGCTGTACTGTGTCTTGATGTCAGGGTTCACAACCCAGGGGGCCAGTCGCAGGGTGGTAGTGTCGCCAGGCTTGCTCAGATAGCCGCCCTGTGGATTCAAGGCGCGGATAAACTGCGGATTGAACGGAACGGGGATGCCGTACAAAATCTGCGTCCCGATGCCGGCGTTGGGCTGAAGGCTCTCTGCCAGAACGTCGGGCGGATTGGGACGAGCACCTGCTATAGACTGTTCGTGATGTGGGGCGTAGGCCATGCTGAAGCCGGCCCGGATGGAAGACTTACCATCACCAAATGGATCCCACGCGATGCCCACGCGGGGCGACAGGTTAAGCGCTTTGACGTTGTAAGGAGTTGTGACCCGTCCGACAGAAGCCGTAGCAAGCCGTTCTGCGAAATTATTTCCGGGTCCAAAGATGATGGAGGCCAGCAGTCCGTGTGCTTCGGCCACGGGTCCGAAATAATCCTGCCGCAAGCCAAGATTGACGTTGAGACGGCGCGTCACCTTCCAGTCGTCCTGAATGAAGAGCGCATATTCGAACTGGTGAAAGTAGCGCGGGAGCGCGGTGGGCCGTCCGGTGGAAGGGTCCACGTTAACGGTCTGTTTGAAGGGTGTATCGGCCGCGAAGTTGGCAAGGCTGGTGAAGTTGTAAGTGCCGGGAGACGGATTACCCAGCGAGAGGGCTTTGAAAATTCTGCGCCACTCACCTCCCACCCGCAGCGTGTGTTTGCCGAGTTCAAACGTGACTGAATCACGAACCTCGTAGGAGCGCAGAATGGTCCGGTTAAAGACGATATCGCCAAAGGGCGCTGTGATCCCGGTAATAGCAAGACTCGGAATGATGGCGTTGGGGTCGCCTTTGGCTGTATTCACCAGTTGGGTGGAGAACCGCGCGTCGTTCACCATCTTTCCGAAAAGGTGCATCTCTCCCAGATTGAGGTTGCCGAAGCTTCCGGTGAAGGGTCCGCGCTCGCCCCGCATGGCTTGGCCCAGAGTTGCGAGGGTGTTGCTGGTTGCGCCCTGATCGCCCTGCTTTTCGGCAATCCAGCGACCACTCAGGTGGTCTTTACCGTCTCGCATAGAGTGGTCAAGACGGATCAGGTACTGGTCATAGTGACTTGCGTTATTCAACGTGATTGCGGCGCGTCCGATCTGTGGAATCACACCGGTGGGAGTAGTGATGTCAGTTTCTCCCGCATATTTAGTGGTGGTTCCCGCCTGGGGGGTGGGTGCAGGGTATTTTTTGAAAACTTGTGCTGCAACACTGTTCGGATTGGCGTTGATCACGTAATTGCGATATTCGGGGGTCTCAACCTGAAAGGTAAGAGCCTGGCCCTGGATATTGCGGGTACCTTCATAGGAACCGAAGAAAAAAGTCTTGTTTGCGATGATCTTGCCGCCCGCGTTCGCACCGAACTGGTTGTAGATCTGCGGTGCCTTGATGACTGAGAAGAAGTTCCGCGCGTTGAAAGCCGCATTGCGGTTGTATTCCCAAATACGCCCGTGCAGTTCATTGGCCCCGGATTTGGTGGAAAGGTTTACGACGGAGCCGTTGCCCCGGCCGTACTCGCTCGAAAAGTTGCTGGTCTGAACCTGAGCTTCCTGCAGGGATTCCGTGGTGGGCACGATGGTGGGCTCTCCCGTGTTGTTGGGGTTGACGTTCAACGCACCGTCAAGAACATAGTTATTGCCACGATAGCGATTGCCGTTTACGGTCACAACGGGGGAGTTATTTAGTTTGGTGGAACTAGCCGCACCAGGTATCGCAGTGGCACCTGCGCTCAGCTTGGGCAGCGCGTAGATGTCACGCGACAACGGCAGCAGGGACATTTCAGCTTTCGTGAATGTATCCGACAGCCGGGCTTCGGTTGAAACGGCAACCTTAGCGGCGGTTTCAATCACCTGCACATCGGTTTGCAACGATGCAACTTCCAGCTTCACATTGATTTCGGTGGTGCGCCCCACATTTAGAATCAGATTCCGCTGCTCCATCTGGCGGAACCCTGTGGCGTTGACTTTCAGCGTGTAAGCGCCCGGATTCATACCCGACATCACAAAGTTCCCCGACGCATCGGATTTCACGCTGCGGGCTTCGCCGGTACCGTCATTTCTTGCCGTAATTTCGGAAGCTGTTACGACGGAATCGGAGATGTCGCTGATCGTGCCCTTCAACGTTGCCTGCGTTAGCTGGCCATAGGCGGCCACTGAAAAAAGAAAGCATGAAAGAAGACAACCCCCGACGAATATTCTGTTAATTGTTGCGCTCATTTGTTTCACTCCGCTGCGCATATTATTTTGGTCTCTGGCCATTGGATTATCCGATGATAAAGGGCCTTCCGGCTGGGTTCAATAGCTGAAAAACACTATTGGCAGGCTTCTTCAGTGAGCGGCCGGATGCAGACGGGATGATATTGCGAAGGATATTTAAACGGCGACGCGCTTGCCTGTGCGATAAAGCACAGTAAGCGCTGTTACGGTCAGGGCCATGGCACCAGCCACAAATTCCCATTCGGCGGTGCCATGTGCGGTCTGCTGTAGTGTCCAGAGAAACTGGAAAACGCAGAGTCCGGATACGAAGTAGAGCACTCTGATTCGGGGCAAAACACTGACCAGCCACGTGCCCGCAGGTGCACCGAAAATTACGATGGGGGTTGCGGCGAGCCAGTTGTAAATAGATTGCTGGTCAATGTCGCCCATGTATCCGTGTAGAATGGCGCCCTGAATGGATGCCAGGGCCGCAGCGGAAACGGCGGTTGGAATAGCAATTTTGAGATCCGCACGGAAGACCAGAACCATCACCGTGTAAACTGCCATCTCCACTCCGACTCCGATCATGGAGGCCATGATTCCACCCACCAGGCCTGCTGCCAGGCCAATCAACTCGGCGCTTGCGGTCTCGCCCGGTCCTTTGCCTTTCAGGCTGCAAATTTCGGTATTCCTGGCCAGCGTCATCAGGCCAAAACTCATCCACAGGCAGGAAAAGAGCAGCTTCACCAGGCTCCCCTGAACATGCGGGGCTATGAGAAAAGTGCCTACGCCAAAACCAATTGCGGCCCCACCTGTGCTGCCTAAGAGTACCCGTACGGGCAGGGCAACTTTTCTGCCGATGATGAAGAGCATGGCAGAGGTCATACCGACGGCCTGAATGATGAGAGCGAAGTTGCGGGCATTGGAGGCAGGTTGCCCAAAGACGAGTACCAGAATGGGAAATGCCACCGTGCCGCCGCCCATCGGCGTGGACCCGGCTACCAGCGAGCCGAGGATCATGACGACGGACATGGGCCAGTGAGCCCCAACAGCGCCCCAGTACTGCCAGACGGAAATCCCGGCGGTCCAAAGGACAAGGATCAGCACCACATATACCTTCCACAAGCGCATGAACGGAGACGGAGCGGGAGAGTGAGTCATGGCCGGAGTCAAACCTATAGTCTCAGTCATTGAGGGAACCGGCGACAACTGAAATCCGTAAAAACCGGCTGAGAATAGTGGTCGCTGGCGACACTGCTCAAGTGGACTAAAGAATTTCCGGAAATCCGCCGATATGGTAATCAATGACTGACCTTGCAATCTCATGGTCTGTGGCCGCGGCCACTATCGCCTTCCTGGTAATTGGCGGCTGGCGTAATCATCGTGCCGCGATCAGGAAAGGCTCTTCCGCGGTCGTTGACCCGCCACTGCGAGCGCGAGACTTCCGGCCAGTGGTGCTGGCACCGGCGGTTCTCTCCCGTGCGCCACAGGCTGAGGGAGTGTCAATCAGTCAGCAACTGATCCGCTTCAATGCCGCATTGGTGGCGGAATCTATGTCTCTTGCCGCAGGCCGCACACTCAGAGAGTGATAATTCGGACGAATTGACATCTGCCGAAACGGACGCTAAAGTGGCATTCATCAACGAAATGACCACCCCACAACTGGCACACACTGGAATTCCTGCGGATTTTTCGGACTTCGAACGGTCTCTGGTTGAAAAAAGCGAGATCGCGCTTGTGGATGGACTCCAACTGGAGCGGTGGACCCGCGATCCAAACCGCAAGATTGACCAGCATCTGCTGAGCCTCAATCGCGATTACAAGCTGGACAACAAGGCATACGGCTATCTGGCCGATGTCACGATCAGCGGTCGCGAACTGACTGCGCTGGGTGCGCGGCAGGAAGTGGAATTCGGCAAGATACCTCAGGGCCTTGACGCTCAACAGGTTCTCAAGGATTATGTGCTGCGCCGGTTCATGAACAGTTCACACTGGGTTTATCCCGATGGGGACCCGGGTGGCTTCACTTTTAAACAAATGCTCTATTGCACTGCCAGCGGGGAGTATGGCCGCTATCCCGAGTATCAGCTTGGAGAGGTTCAGGACTGGAACCTGATGGGTCCGAAATATCGCTGGTCCCTTTTTACCTGCTACCTCCACGATTTTATGGTGTATCTGGGACCGGTGAAGCACGTGTTCAAAGAAGCCGTGGCTGTTGTGCAGAGCCCGGATTTTGTCCATGTGGTGCCGAATCCCAAGCCGGGCTACCAGCTCGAAGTGGCAATCGGTTACCCGTTCATCGACTATGCTCCGATTCCAAACTATTTCGGCTTCGGGCCGGGCAAGTTCAACTGGGCAGTCAAGACTTTTTCCTTCCTGCTGCGCGACAACAATGAAGTTGAGTGCGTAATGGACTTCGTAGCCGGTGCCCGCCCGAAAAAGGTGCTCGACTTCGGCAGTATGATTCCCGATCCGCTCTATGGGACTGCCGGGGCGCTCCAGTTCCTTTCGCTCGGCATCTTCAATCCGCAGGGCTTTCATGATTTTGTGGATCTGCAGATGTCCACGCAGCACTCGCGCGTGCATCAGGCCCTGATGGAAGGCAGTGCCAAAGTCTTCGCCACCTGGGTCGCCGACCAGGCCCAAAAATCCGGTTCCGGCGCCGCTTAAAACAAAATCATCGTATTTTGTTTCAGAAGCTTGTATACTGTTCCCATGGCTCAAAAGGCGATGACTCAGACCCAGCTTGTAAAAGCTATTGCCGATGCGTGTGAAATCACCAACGCGAAGGCGAAAGAAATTCTCGCGTTCCTTTCGGACACCGCGATCAAAGAAGTTAAGAAAAATGGCCTCTTCGTGGTCCCCGGCCTCGGCCGCCTGGTCCGCGTAGAGCGCAAGGCGCGCATGGGACGCAACCCTGCTACCGGCGAAAGCATCAAGATCGCCGCTAAGAAGGTTGTGAAGTTCCGCATCGCGAAGAGTGCGAAAGACGCGATCGTTCCGCCCAAAGTGAAGAAGTAGTTCTTCCGAAATCAGTTACCCGTAGTGAGAGCCTCGCGCCAATGCGCGCCAAGTCTCACTCGGGTATGTGTGTGTCTGGGGTTTGGCGGAGTAGCTCGTAGTGTTTTTATTGGCAGAGGCCGCTGTAATATGCCCGCAAGTGCCTTGTTTGAGCACTGCGGCTCGTTTAGCCTGGCTGCATAATGGGCGATTCCCGTCATCAAGTTCCGGGCCAGACGCTGGCGGTATTCAGGGCGATTCAGATTGCTTTCCTCCGCCTGATTACTCAGGAAGCCGATCTCAGCAAGCACCGCTGGCATTTCAACCCCCAGCAGGACCAGGAACGGTGCACTCTTCACTCCGCGATCCTGGCCTGTGTCTGCCGAAACTGATGTCTGGACCAGTTGGGCCAGTGCTTCAGAACGGGCATCACCAGATCTACCCCTTGCGGTAAGCTCCAGCAAAGCCGGGTTTGATGTCATATTGACGAAATATGTCTCGATGCCCGCAGCAGTCGGTGAATGGGCTGAGTTCGCGTGGATGGAAATAAACATATCGGCCTTAGCCGAATTGGCCGCCGCAACCCGAGTGGGCAACTCCACATAGCTGTCGTCCGAGCGAGTCAGCATCACCTCTGCCCCCATCTGGTTTTGCAGCAGATACGAGAGGCGCAGGGCCACATCAAGGACGACTTCCTTTTCCCTGACACCGTGCGGTCCGCTTGCGCCTTCATCTCTGCCTCCGTGCCCGGCATCGATCACTATACGTCCCGCTCTAACGCAGGAAGGCAATGACAGGACCTCCAGTGACGCCTTGTCGTGTGCCGGTTCGGGCAGGTTCAGGACACGCCGCACAGTGATCCGGGGAAATGGCCAGAAGCCAAACCCCAATCCGGCTGGTCCGCCGGACATCGCAGAGAATAGCGCAAACAGAGGTATAGCGACCGCAATCACAATTAGAGAGTGCAATCGCGCCGGACTCTTCTCATCAGGCAGCACCCGCATGGATTTTCCGGTTTGAAAATATTTGCAAATTTTTTTGCAATCACGCGGAACAGATCCGGTCCTGGTTCGTATCTATGGGCAAGGGACGAACCCAACAGAACTCCCCGATTAGCAGTTAAAAGAGCGACACGAGCGCTCCGGCTCGCGACCGGAGTTGCTCTCATGTCCTTCTCACCCAAAGCAAGTCAGAACGAACAAATCGAACAGGAGCCTCACCATGAAATTCGCAACGTTATTTTTGTCTCTCAGCACACTCGCGGTTGGAATTGCCAGCGCGGCAAATAGCTACAATCTCACGCTCCACACCCCGGCTACGGTAGCTGGCAAAGAGCTCAAGCCAGGCAATTACAAGGTCCAGGTGGAAGGGAGCAGCGTCACCATCAAGGGCGACGGGGGGAGCGTCCAGGCACAAGTGACGCCTACGCAGAACGCGTCGAAGTATACCTCGACCACCGTGCAGTATCACATTGCTGACGGCAAGTACAAAGTGGAAGAAATCCGCCTTGGCGGCACATCCACAAAACTCATATTCAGCGGCACCGGCGAAGCGACCGGTAACTAATGAGGCTCAACGGTAACCGTCAGCGGACTTAGTATCGCCGACGGACTGGTGGCGGCGCCGATCTGCACCGGCGTCGTCACGAAATGTTCATAAACAGTCATCCGGTGTTCGGTTGCAGGAGATGCCGCCGCATAACTAAACGCAAGCTGACCGCTGCCTTCCAGCCTGATGTTCCACGCGCCATCGGCCTGATCGGCATGGCTCTCCAGAGCGAAAGCTACCACTTCCTTTGCGTCCTGGATGTGTCCCCATCGCACCGCGCCCGCTGGTGTAGTTCCTGAAGTCTCATACAGTTGAGCTTTTCCGCCACTCGAAGTTACTATGTTCCAGTCATGCGGGGTTTGCGTGAGCATAACTGAATCAGTAATGGCTCGCATGGATCCATACGTCCAGCGGCTCGTGCCAAAGTCCCAGACAAGCGGGAAGGCGCTGAAGGCCAGCGGAGTCGCGATCGAAATCTCCCGCAACCGCTTTTCCGGGTCAATTACAACAGCTGTGATTTTCACCAAAGTCTTGCTGTTGGGCATTTCCACCATGAGGGCAAACGGAGCCTGGTAACCGGAGTCGATATTGATGTAGCCGGAATAGCGGACCGCAGCGAACAGAGGTCCGGTCTTCAGTATTTCCGTGGTTACATCGCCCGCGTTCGACAGGTCAAAACGATGACCAGTTTGATCCGTAACGAACAGGCCATTGGTTCCTTTCCCGATCTCCTCGCCGCGATATCTCACTGAGGCAATCAGGGGCGAACCGCCCCGGCTGAACTTGATATTTCCCACTTGAATAAAGTCTGCGCCGCCTTCCACGGCCAGGCCTCGCGGTGGTTCGGCTGCCTTGACGTTCTCCCCGAATTCGAGTTGATAGTCCAGCGTTGCCGCCGGCCCGATGGCTACGTTGAAATCGACATCGAGCCACTCTACAGAACCATCCGGCCAACGGCTCTCCGCCGAATATTGTGCGGGTACTTCGGCGCCACCGATCGTAAGGCGTGCATGATCCGGTTGGGCTATCGCTCCGCGTGCCAGAGAGACACGCGCGTTCACGGGGAAGGCCGTTCTGCGAATGCCCGCCGTCTCCGAGACGTGAAGATTAACGCGCTGACTGGATTGTGCTTGAAGTCCGGAACTATTCCACAAACCCGCAAACGCGAGCAGGGCAATATATCTGCGTTGCATAAATCTCCTCAACCAATGACCGCCGCATCGCCGCATCAACGCATTCCAGGCTGCCCTGCCTTCAGCGCCTCGAACGACTTGAGGAAGTCCTTAACGCGGTCCTTTTTCACGAATGGAGTGCGGAAGAAGCGCTCGACTGTGGAGTTGAAAAGCGCAGGATCGTCATAAGGAATCATGTGCGTCGCATTCGGGAAAATGCAGAGCTGGCTGTTGGGAAGGTGGTGGTAAATCTCAAGCGTATGGTCATCTGAAATCAGGTCATGATCACCTGCCAGTACAAGCACCGGCACCGTGATTGCTTCGAGAGCACGGGGATCGATATTCGGCTGGTCCAGCATCAGTTTAGTCACCTTGAGATCCCGCTTGCCCTGCGGCGTCTCGCGGTCGGCGGCAGGCATGGCATCAATCATGGACAGGACCATTGCCAGAGCATCCGGGTGTGCGCCTTCAGGCTTCAAATTGGCGGCCATCGCAGCGATCATCCTCACTTTGTCCGGATGCTGAATGGCCAGCAGCAACCCCTCAATACCCCCGTCACTCCAGCCGAGTACATACGCGGGTGGTGCTTTCAAATGCTCGAGCAGTGCGGCAAGATCGTCGGTCATCCTGGTGTAATTCAGCTGATCGGCACTGTCCCCTGACTTGCCCTGATCCCGGCTATCCATGGCAATCACCTGGTAGCGTTTGCGGAAATGTTCAATCATGGTGCCCATCTCACTGATGCTGCTGCCATTGCCATGAATCAACAACAGAGGCTGGCCAGCGCCATAAACTTCGTAGTAAAGCTTGACGCCGTCGTGCGTGAAGGTCTTTCCGGCTGCGGAGTTCGAGCCGTAGTTTTTGCCCGCAGGGAGGGCTCGGTGTTTTACCTGTTGGGCATCCGCGCAGGCGCACAAGGCGAGAGCAAAAATTACTAACGAGGCGCTTGAACGCATTATCTGGAGCCTGACATTTCCCGTAGCATACCAGCTTCACCAGAGGGACACTGCATATTGAGCAGTCGCGTCCGGCTGCGTCACCTTGCAGTTACTGTGTGCCGCCGGGAACTTTGTCCACCGAGCCAGCCGTGAGAATACTACTGCCATCCGCGAACGTCACTCTTCCGCCGGAAGCGTTGGCTGAGCCATCCTTTGCGCGATAGCCTTCAATCACCACGGAAGTGCCAGCGCAGAGTTGTTCTCTGGTGATGCCTCGCCGTGTCAGCAGGCCGGGTGCACCGCCGGAGAATCCCCAGTTGGTGACGCCGCCCCCGGGAGTTTTTACATCGGCGTAAAACCAGACGTGAGGATTGACCCAGTCGATTTTGGTGATGGTGCCGGATATTCTGACCGGCTGTTTATCGTCGAACTCAGCTGTGAACGAATGGTGGGCCAACAAAAGCGCTGAACCAGCAAATCCAGATAGCAGGTAAACCAGGAAGAGAAGAGTCTGCGGAAAAAATCGTTTCAAAGGGTCAATCCGGTCTTGGCGACCGAAGCATACCACGGTGTGTGGACACGGTCGCTCCCCTGGCAAAGGTGACGCGAGGGAAGTGACCGTTCAAATTGCCAGACTATTTGGTGCCGCTGGAAGCCGCAGATTCGGTGGCGAAAATGATTCTGTCGGTGGTGCCGCCCAGTTCAATCTGTTTGATTTTAGAATCGAGTGCCGTGTAGGTTGTCACAAGAAATTTCTTGTCACCCTTCTCAAGCGTGGCTGGAACCTCGACACTCTTCTTGCCGATGGTAAATACGGGTTTGTCGCCTTGCATTTCAACTTTATAGTCGCCCGCGCTCAGTTCGGTTGTACCGACAACCGTGGGGCGGTAAATTTTTACTCTGTAAGGAGACGCGGCGCAGGCGATTCCAACGGCGAGAGCAGTGATTCGGAACGAGGGTACTGAGCCTGGCCGATGATTTCGCTAAGCCGCCTTCCAGAGTGAGATCGCCCGGCGCGCGTTTCTGCTGAAACCCAAGTCGCACCCTCTACACTGTTTTCATGTATCCCGCGAGACCTCTGTTCCGTGCCTGTGTACTTGTCGCCATTATCGGCGGCACTCTTCTCCGCGCGCAGGCTCCTCTCGACGCGAACTCCGTCGCGCTGCGCGCCTGGGAAGGGATGCGCGCCCTCGACCGCTACCTCGAATCCTGGAATTCCCAGGATCCCTCGCTCTGGGCCAGATCGCTGCACTATCCGCACGTCCGTCCGGGTGCCGGACAGTTCGAAGTGAGCCAGACGCCCGCTGTGTATGCGGCCGGCGTGAATTTCAAGCAAACCCGCCGTACCGGCTGGCATCACAGCGAATGGGTCTCTCGTGAAGTACTTCAGGTCGGGCTGTCGAAAGTCCACATCGCCGGAAGCTGGCAACGCTTCACTGCGGAAGGGCTCCCACAGACCGCGAGCGCCATCATCTATGTAGTCACGAACGTCGACGGCCATTGGGGCGTTCTCGCGCGCTTCGCTGCGGGAACCGGAACCCTCGACGCAGCCACCGAAACGAAAAACGGTTCTGCGGGTGGCGCTGCCGTCACCGAATTCTTCCGCGCGTGGAACGCGCACGACCCTGAGCAGGTTGCCTCGGCAATCCACTACCCGCACGTGCGCATAGCCGATGACCGCGTCGAAGTGTGGCACACCAGGTCCGAATTTCTGAGTGGCACCGAACCGGGCCGCCAGCGCACCTGGTATCAGACGCGCATTGACGACGTGAAGGTTGTGCAGACCACTGCGAACGGCGTCAACCTTACGGTAAAGTTCAGCCGCTTCGGTCGCGACGGCAAAATCCTCTCCACCGACGAAGGCCTTTTTCTCGTCGTTCTGCGCGACGGTGCCTGGAAAGTGCAGGCCCGCTCACTGATGGGAATCTGAGATTCTCAACCGAATCGACATGGCTGGTTGCGAAGCTCCGGGACATGAGGAGGGGAACAGACGGCGCCTGACTCACAATGCGCCCGGAACGCCCCGGGGGCACTCAAAAAACAAGACTACAGCTCGGAGGGACCACAGAAACCGGACTTGGGGAGATCCGGTTTCTGCAAATGTGTGAGGAAATACTGGTCGGGCTGGCGGGAGTCGAACCCACGACCTCTTGCACCCCAAGCAACAAATATCAATCACTTACAGACGGTCCTTACTGAAAACACAAGACTTAGGGTGAAGCGATTTGGACGCCAAGTGGACGCCAAAACGCCAGTTTGGTCGGTTTGGACTCCGCGCGGACTCCATATCTGGCATTTGCACAACTCGGAACGGCTTTCTGTGCGGCAGGATCATTAGCCGTCAACACTCTGCCAGTTTTGAGTCCAGAGCGACCAGCACTAGGCCTTTCTGCGCTGGCGTCAAGCTCCGGCATCCATGCACGCCGTTTCTAATCCGATGGAGGATTTCGTCCG
>JANYDS010000023.1 GCA_025363475.1 Terriglobia bacterium | reverse complement strand
CTCATCGATCACTTCTTGCGGTGGTGGTCCTTTGATTTTATCTTCTGGGATTGGCATAAAGTCAGAACTTGAATGATCCCACATAGCCCTTGGAGGCGTCTTTGACCGCCGCGCATGGCGCGAATCGACCACGATTTCTTCGCCGGATCAAACCACGGGGCCGGGACTCGGCATTCCGGCGAAATTTCCCGACTCAGGAATCAGGTGTGAGAAATGCGGGCTAATTGCGGCAAAGAGCTTGAGGTAGTCAGGCCAGGTCTCTGCCGGTCCCCGAAGGCGAAAATCGGGGTTGGTAAAGGCTTGGCGCTGCATAGCCTCATCGAAATTGCTAAACCGAACCTCGTCCGCAAAAAAGTTAAGCTCCTTGACGGGGCTCATATAGATCTGCGGATGCTGGCCCAGATAGTTGCAAAGAGACGTAGTTCCGGCTTTGGCCGCTCCTACGAGGTAGAAGTTGGCCGGACTCTTCACATAATCGCGCTGATGGATCGCACTGCCTGCCCTGCCTGAAACGGCGAGTACACAAACCGCCGTTCGCGCAGGCCGAACTTATGCATCAGACGACCGACATGATCACGGTCGTAATGAATGCCGAAGCGACGGTCGATGGCTTCGGCAAGTTTGCCGGTGGTCCAGCGATCCTTCTTAAAGCCGTGGGCGGCTGCGCCTTCGCAATACATCAGGCGAATGGCATCCACCTGGTCCGCCGTGAGACGACTGGGGCGACCGGTGGCACTGCGCTTGCGCAGACCCTCCACACCTTTATGAACAATTGAGCGTTGCCAGCGGGACGCAGTTGTGCGACTGACGCCGTAGCGCCGGGCAACTTGTGATTGAGTTATACCGGAAAGCAGCTCATGTGCAGCTGCGAGCCGGCGAGTTTCCATGTCTACGCGTGTCAGAGAGCTTTGCGGGGCAAGCATCAACTCAATTGCGCGCGGAAAGTAAAGCAGGAGCATTTTCAGAATACACTGAAATCAGGCCCCAGGTAAATTGTTTTCCACTTCAGTTCTTCCCATCCATATTTTGGATGCCACCAAAACCTATCCGGGCGGCGTCGAAGCCCTGCGCGGAGTCTCGCTGGAATGCGCGGCTGGTTCAGTAACCGCGCTGGTAGGGCGCAGCGGATGCGGCAAAACCACGCTACTCAATTTATGCGGAGCGATGGATTTCCCGACAACCGGCGAGGTGCGGGTGTCGGGCCAGGACACTTCGAAACTGGATGACGCCGGACTGACCCACCTGCGCCGCAACAAGATTGGCTTCGTTTTTCAATTTTTCCAGCTGCTGCCGTCACTCACCGCCCTTGAGAACGTGGAACTGCCACTGCTGCTGGCGGGCGCGAAGAATACGGAAGCGAAAGCGCGGGAGCGGCTGGGTTGGGTGGGTCTTGACGACAAGTGCGAGTCCTTGCCTTATCAGCTTTCGGGCGGGCAGATGCAACGCGTGGCGATTGCACGGGCGATGGTGCATGATCCGGCGATTCTTGTGGCGGATGAACCGACCGGGAATCTGGATACGGCCAGCGGAGATGTGGTGCTGAAACTGATCCGCCGGGCTGCGGATGAACTGGGCGCGGCGGTGGTGTTTGCAACGCATAGTGCTGAGGCGGCTGCGATTGCCGATATTCGTGTGCGGATGCGCGACGGCCGGATGGAAAGCGCGTGAAGCTTTTCCGGCGTTTGATTCTTCGTCCGCTGCGGCGGGATCTGATGCGCACGCTATTGACGCTGATTGCGATTGCGCTGGGCGTGGCGGTGGTTATTGCTATTGACTTGGCGGGCGATGCGGCGGCGGGGTCGTTTGAATCGTCTATGACGACGCTGGTGGGGCGTGTGGATTACGAGATTACGGCCAATGCGGGAGTGGATGAAACCGTTCTGGCGAAACTTTCCGGTTTGCCGGTGGATGCCCGGTTTGCGGCGGTGATTGAACAGCCGGTGGTGGTTGAAGGGCCCACTTCGTCACATACCTCGACCGTCTTGTATGGAATAGATGTGATCGCGACCGGAACTGGCCTCAGTTCCGGGCAGGAATCGGGTGATCTGGAGACATCCGCAGTGGTTTCGAGCGAACTCGCAGAGCGGTTCCACTGGAAAAAAGGCGACTCGATTACCCTGCGCGGACGTGAACAGAGCGCGGACTTCCAGATTCAGGCGATAGCGCCGAATCAAAATACCGGGTGGATCGGAATCGACATCGGGGCAGCGCAGAAGCTGCTGGATTTCTACGGGAAAGTGCAGCGCATCGAAGTCTTCGTGGGTCCGGGCGAAGATGGCGCGCAGGTTGAGAAATTGATTCGCGCAACCGTGCCTCCGTCATGGGAGATCGAGACGCCGGGGGCCCGGAGCGAAGAGAATCGGCGGATGCTGCGGGCCTTCCGCTGGAATCTGCGGATATTGAGTTACATATCGCTGCTGGTAGGCGCATTTCTGATCTATAACTCGATTGCGGTGAGCGTGGTGCGGCGGCGAACGGAAATCGGAATTCTGCGCGCGCTCGGCACCAGTTCGCGGGGCGTTTTGCTGATATTTCTGGGCGAGGCTACCATGCTGGGTGTGGTGGGCAGTTTGCTCGGCATTCTGCTGGGTCGCGGGCTGGCGGCGGGCATTGTAGGCATGATTTCCGATACCGTGAACGCGCTGTTCACCACCAGTACGCCAGGGGCGCTCGCGCTTTCCCCACTTTCGGTGGCTGCGGCGCTGTTGACAGGGACGACGGTAGCGTTCTTCTCGGCTCTGATTCCGGCGCGGGAGGCGGCGCGGATTGCTCCGGCGGAAGCCATGCGCCGCGCGGTAGTAGAGCATCAGGCACGGCTGCATACGGGCAGGGATCTGCTGATCGCGTTTACCCTGGCGCTGGCTTCTTACGGACTTTGCCAGGTGGGGCCGATTGAGGGGCGCCCGATCGCGGGTTATGCCGCGACGTTGCTGGCCGTAGCTGCTGCAGCGATGATTGCGCCCGCGTTTGTTAGCAGTTTGATCGGGGCATTGCGCGGGTTCCTGAAACGCTTCCTGGGGCCGGAAGGTCTGGTGGCTGGGCGCAGTCTGGTGGCTTCGCTTTCCCGTACCTCTGTGGTGGTGACGGCGCTGGCGACGGCGGTCGCGATGATGGTGGCGGTGGGCGTGATGGTGGGCAGTTTTCGCGAGACAGTACAGGTCTGGCTCAATGCGCAGTTGAGTGCTGACATTTACATGCGCGCCCAGGGGCAGGCACGGGCGGGGATTTTCGCTCCGCTGGCCAGTCCAGTGCAGGGGTTGGTTGAGCGAACGCCGGGAGTGGATTCCATTGATGTACTCCGCGCGCTGGAAATTCACTATGAAGGGCTGCGTGCCACTCTGGCCGGGGCGCGTACCGATATTCTGCAGCGGAGCAATACGTTCCGCTTCCTGAAAGGCGATGCCAGAGAAATCATGGCTTCGCTGCCGGGGCGGGACCGGGCAATCGTGACTGAGCCTTTCACTGAAAAACATCACGTAGGGGTGGGCGATGTTTTGAAAATCCCTCTGGGGTCGGGTGTGGCGGCGCTGACCGTGGCGGGGGTTTATTACGACTACTCGAATGACCGCGGCATGATTCTGGTGGATGAATCAACACTGTTGAAGTATCTGCCGGGTCAGCCGGTCAACGACATTGCAGTGTATGTGAAACAGGGTTTCGACCGGGTGAAAGTGCGGCGGGATATTGACGACCGGCTGCGGGATTATCCGGTGCTGATTGCGCCCAACGAATTTCTCCGTGCCGAGGCGGTGAAGGTTTTCGACCGTACATTTGCCGTAACTTACGCGCTGGAAGGCGTGGCAATTCTGGTGGCAATGCTGGGCGCGGCCAACTCGCTGCTAGCATTAGTACTGGACCGCCGCAGGGAAATTGGCCTCATACGTTATTTGGGGGCTGCACGCGGGCAGGTGCGACGGATGATTCTAACGGAAGCCGGACTGCTGGGTTTCCTGGCCGGATCATTGGGTTTGGCGCTGGGTATGGCGCTGTCGCTGGTCCTGATCTACGTGATCAACAAGCAGAGTTTTGGGTGGACGATACAGTTCCATCCGCCCTTTGCGCTGCTGGGCAGCGCGTTATTGCTGGTCTGGATTTTTACGATCCTGGCCGGCGTTTATCCGGCGCAATTCGCGGCGGGGCTGGAGCCGGCCGAAGTGGTTCACGAAGAATAGTTCGCTTTTACATCAATTTCCGACACAAACAACATGAGTGAGAACACCCGTAACATCGCCATCATTGCGCACGTTGATCATGGCAAGACCACGCTGGTTGACGCGATGCTGCGTCAGAGCGGTATTTTCCGCGCGAATGAAGAAGTCGCCGAGCGCGTGATGGATTCGAATGACCTGGAGCGCGAACGCGGAATTACGATTCTGTCGAAGATCACCGGCGTCCGCTACCACGGCACCAAGATCAACATTGTGGACACTCCAGGTCACAGCGATTTCGGCGGTGAGGTGGAACGCGCCCTGAAGATTGTTGACGGCGTGATGCTGCTGGTTGACGCGAGCGAAGGTCCGCTGCCGCAGACACGTTACGTTTTGATGAAGGCGCTGGAAGCGAAACTGAAACCGATTGTGGTTATCAACAAGATTGATCGCCCCGATGCCCGCGCTGCGGAAGTGCTGAACGAAATCTACGATCTGTTTATCGATCTTGATGCCCGCGAAGACCAGCTGGATTTCCCGGTGCTCTACGCGGTTGCGAAGAACGGAGTGGCGAAGACTTCGCTTGAAGATCCTTCGGAGACACTGGAACCGCTGTTTGAAGCGATCATCAAGCATCTGCCGCCTCCCGCAGGCGATCCCAATGGCGTGCTGCAGGCTCTGGTGGCGAATCTTGACTATTCGGAATACCTGGGACGCCTGGCCATCGGACGCGTTTTCCAGGGCACGCTGCGCCTGGGCGACGACGTGGCCATTTGCCACCTCAATGGCACCATCCAGAAGACCAAGATCACCAAGCTCTATTCGTTTGAAGGCCTGAGGCGCGTGGATGAAACCATTGCGCGGCCGGGCGACATTCTGGCTGTTGCGGGCGTTGAAGGCATCACGATCGGCGAAACCATTACGAGTGCTGAGACGCCGAAGGCGATGGCGCATATCCAGATCGATGAACCGACGATCGGGATGACGTTTACCGTGAATACTTCGCCGTTTGCAGGCAAGGAAGGCACGTTCGTCACCTCGCGAAACATTCGCGACCGGCTGGACAAAGAGCTGCTGACCAACGTTTCGATTCGCGTGGAATCGGAAACGCCGGATACGTTCAAGGTGATGGGCCGCGGCGAACTGCAGCTGGCCATTCTGATTGAAATGATGCGGCGCGAAGGCTATGAACTGGGTGTGGGCAAGCCTGAGATTCTGACCAAAAAGATTGACGGCAAGACGATGGAACCGGTGGAAATGCTGGTGATCGATTGTCCCGAGGCCTTCATCGGCGTGGTGATTGAAAAGCTGGGCAGCCGCAAGGGCAAGATGACCAAGATGGTGAATAACGGGTCCGGGCGTGTGCGCCTGGAATTCCATATTCCGTCACGGGGTCTGATCGGGTTGCGCAGCGAAATTTTGACCGACACGCGCGGTACGGCGATTTTGAATTCACTCTTCCATGGCTACATTGAATGGCAGGGTGAGATTCCAATGCGTCCCACGGGTTCGCTGGTGGCGGACCGGGCGGGTAAAACTACTGGTAACGCGATCTTCAATCTGCAGGAACGCGGCGAGATTTTTGTGACTTCCGGCGTCGATGTTTACGAAGGGATGATTGTGGGCGAGAATGCCCGTCAGTCTGATCTGGATGTAAATATCGTGAAGGAAAAGAAGCTCACTAATATGCGGGCCTCGAGCGCGGATGAAGCGATTCGGCTGGTGCCGCCTCGTTTGATGAATCTGGAACAGGCGATTGAATTTGTCCGTGAGGATGAGATGGTGGAAATCACGCCGAAGTCGATTCGTTTGCGGAAGAAGATTCTGAAGGCCAATCAGCGGTAAATTTTCCGGGGTAAGATGACGGTATGCCCGTCGCTGCTGCCCTGGTTTCGCTCGAAGAGTACCTGCATACCAGTTACAGGCCGGACTGCGACTATGTTGACGGCGAAGTCCGGGAGCGCAATTTGGGCGAGATTGAGCACAGTAGCACGCAGGCTGAAATTGTATTTTATTTGCGTAGCAGAAACCCGGCCTACAAGCGCCGGGTACTGACCGAACAGCGCGTGCAGGTTACCATCAGGCGCTTCCGGATTCCCGATGTCTGAGTTCTGGCGGAAGATGCGCCGCACGAAAATGTTGTCAGGACGCCACCGCAACTCTGCATTGAAATCCATTCGAAGGATGACCGGATGAGCGAAATTATGGAACGCGTGGACGATTATTTCCAGATCGGTGTGCCTGCCTGCTGGATTATCGATCCGGTTCGCCGCATCGGTTGGGTAGCTGTTCCCGGCCACCTTGCGGAAGCTCAGGACGGAGTGTTGCGCTCCGGCCTGTTTGAAATGCCGCTCACCGAAGTCCTCGCTTAAATTCTCTTTCCTGGACCCGGTGCTATGCTCACAGGCAGGAAAGTTCATGACTTGCCGGAAGGCGCTCCTGCTCATTGGCTGCAGCGCGGCTCTCATCACCGCTCTGTACGCCGCACAGCGCCCGTTCCGCGTCTATCCCAGCATGGAACCCTATGATGACGTCGAACTGCCTCCCGATTACACCGAAAAAGCCGAATGGATCTTTGCGCGGCTGATGTATCCGCAGCATCCCCGTGCGCGGTTTGGCCGGTTTCGCTATGGACGCTGGGGCGACTGGAAATCAGGCGGTACAAGCTGGACTCAGGATTATCCCCGCGCCGACCGGCACCTTGCCCAGGCTGTGCGCCGTTTGTCGCGCGTGCATGCCCGAAGTGTGGAGCAGCCCATCAATCTTGATGATGGTGATGATGCCTTCAACTATCCGTGGCTCGCGGCTGGGGAGATGGGAGACTGGCGGCTGACCGATCCGCAGATCAAAGCACTGCGCGAATGGCTGCTGCGCGGCGGCTTTCTTGCTCTGGACGATTTCTGGGGTACGGAGGAATGGAACCGCTTCATGGAAACCATGATCAAGGTGTTTCCCGACCGGCCCATTGTCGAAATTGAAGACGCCGATTCTCTGTTTCACGTCGTCTATGACATTGACGACAAGATACAGATACCGGGACAGTGGGCGCTGGCGCAGGGTCGGACGTACCGTAACGATGGTGCAACCCCCCACTGGCGCGGAATTTTCGATGACAAGGGGCGCGTGATGGTGGTGATGTCTTTCAATTCGGACATGGGCGATTCCTGGGAGTGGGCGGACGATCCAAACTATCCGGAACAATATTCAGCGCTCGGTATCCGGATGGCCGTGAACTACGTCGTGTATTCCATGACGCACTAGCAGCGTTGGTTAAGTTAGTTAACATCACTTATGCGCTCCCGTCTCGCAATTGTTCTTGGCCTTTGCCTTTGCGGTCTCCTGCTGGCGCAGAAGCCGTTTAAGGAATATCCGGCCATGGAGTACACCGATTTTCCGCTTCCGAAAGACTGGAATCAGAAAGCGGAGTGGACACGTGCGCGTCTGCGCTATCCCGATGTGTACGGGTATCCGCAACAGATGCTCATAAACAACGACGGCAGCCCTTTCCCTGGCTACTGGACCATGGACTATCCTCGCTCTGACCGCCATCTGCTCGAAGGCGTGAGGCGTCTTACTCGCATCGATACCCGTTCGGTAGAACAAGTGGTTAGCTTTGACGGCAGCGACGACATGTATAACTATCCGATGCTCTACGCCGTGGAAGTGGGGCACTGGCGCCTGGGTGATAACGATGCGAAACAATTGCGGGAATATCTGACCCGCGGCGGGTTCCTGATGGTTGACGATTTTCACGGGACCGAGGAATGGCGCATTTTTACGGACAGCATGAAGCGCGTTTTTCCGGAACGCCCGATCGTGGAAATTCCCAACAGCGATCCCATATTTCACGTTCTGTTCGATCTGGATGAGCGCTTTCAGGTTCCCGGCTCCAACATCTGGTTCCGCGGCAAGCGCACGTATGAGCAGGATGGGTTCGAACCGCGCTGGCGGGGTATTTACGACGACAAGGGTCGGATTATGGTAGCCATTTGCCACAACATGGATCTGGGCGACGGCTGGGAAAATTCGGACGACCCGCGATATCCAGAGAGATTCGCGGGTCTGGCGTACAAAGTGGCGATGAATTACTTCGTTTACGATCTGACACATTAAAATAAAGCGCAGAAACGCGCAGACAACTACATCGTCAGCACAACCCGGAACCGCGCTTTACCGGACGTCATGCGGTCATAGGCTTCCGGGGCGCGTTCCAGGGGGAAAGTTTCAATCATGGGCCGCACTCCGGCTAAGGCAGAGAAGGCCATGGTGTCTTCCGAATCCGTGGCAATACCCGATGCCCAACCCTGCACGGAATGCATTCCCACGATGAGCTGAATGGGGGAAATCTCAATCGGCTCGGCTGACGCGCCAACCACCAGCAGCCTGCCTTCAAGACCCAACCCGCCCACCAGCGCCGTCATGGCTTTTGCGCTGGGAGATGTCGCAAGGATCACTTTCGCGCCACCCATGGCTTGAAGAGCCTCGGCGGGATTCTGCGTTTCGGAATCGATATACGCGTGCGCGCCGAGTTGCAGGGCCAGTTCACGGGCCTTGGTGCCGCGCGAGATCGCCACGGTGCGGAAGCCAAATTTGGAAGCGTACTGGACACCCAGATGGCCAAGACCACCGATTGCCTGAACTGCGACCAGATCGCCGGGTTGGGCACCGGCGTGTCGCAAGGCGTTGAAGGTTGTAACGCCGGCGCACATGAGAGGCGCAGCTTCCGCGAAAGTAAGCTCATCCGGGATCAGCGCCAGAGCCTGGGCGGGGGCAATCATGTATTCGGCATAGCCGCCATCGCGAGAGAAGCCGGTGATGGCACCGTTCGCGCAATGGATAAACTGGCCGCGGCGACAGGGGTTGCAAACTCCGCAATGGCCGCCATACCAGCCGACTCCAACGCGCTGACCCTTTTTCCATGTGGTGACATTCGCGCCGGGTTCGTCAATAACCCCGGCTACTTCATGACCGGGAACCCGCGGATACTGAACGCCGGGCCAGTGACCTTCCTTCGCCAGCATGTCACTGTGGCAAATTCCACAGGCATGAACGCGGATGCGAACCCAGGCTGGCGGGGGTGCCGGGAGTTCGCGCTCCACCAGCTCAAAGGGGCCGCCGGCGCTTGTAATCTGTATGGCTTTCAATTGGTAATCTCCTGTAGACTGAACTCAAATTCCTATATGCTGCGGACGCTTACAATTGCCCTGATACTCACAGGCTGCGGCTTTTGCCAGTCGCCTCTGGCGATTCGATTGCCGCAGGGTCCGCTGATCACCTATGAGATGTCGAAGACCGTGGGCGATAACGTCAACGGCCCTTCGATGATCCGTGTCCCGGCCTGGATTCAGCATCCTCTGGGCCGTTACTACCTTTACTTCGCGCACCATAAAGGCGACCACATCCGGATGGCATATGCGGATGCTGTTGCGGGTCCGTGGAAAATCTATGAACCGGGTGTGCTGAACGTGAAGGATACGATCTTTTATCGTCCCCAGCCTGATCCGGCGGGCAGTCCGGATTCGCTTTATACGCATGTGGCTTCGCCTGAAGTTTATGTGGATGATGCGAACAAGCGCCTGGTGATGTTTGTCCATGGCATGTTCACTGACGGGAAGGCCTGGCCGGCAGAACCACGTGAAGCGCTGAAATGGATGCGCGACAATCGGTACGCGCAATATTCCCAGACTACGATTTCAACGGACGGTCTGAATTTCGCGCCGCAGCCCGGCATCACCCAGAAAAATTCTTACCTGCGGGTGTTCGCGTGGCAGGGTTCGTATTACAGCATGGGAAGGCTGGGAGTGCTGGGCAAGGCAAGCGAACTCACCGGACCCTACGAAACCGGGCCCAGTCCGTTTGCTTCGGGCATTTATGCCGCCGTGGTCCGCCATGTGGGGGTGGTGCTGCGGGGGGAAACCCTGTATGTTTTCTTTTCTGTGATCGGTGATATTCCAGAACGGATCATGATGTCTGCTGTGCCGCTGAAAGGCGATTGGCGGACCTGGAAGGCGTCAGCCGCAGTTGAGGTGCTCAGGCCGCTTGAAATGTGGGAATGCGTGGACTTGCCGGTGATCCCCTCGAAGGCAGGGGAATCGGAGGGTAAGGAGCATGCTTTGCGCGACCCGTTTGTGGCCGAAGACGGCGGCAAGGTCATCATGTTTTATTCCTATTGCGGCGAGCAGGGGCTGGCAGCGGCGGACGTTACTGTATTTCTGCCTCGGAAATAATCAGGAGGAAAGAAAGCCGCGGAAATCCCCGGCTGTTCCTGCGTAGTGGGGAAACACAGAGCCGATGGACCGGTTGCCGAGGTGCGTTGATACGACTTCACTCAACACATCACGGAAATCAGTGGTTAAGGCGAGGTCGCGGTTCTCATAGAGCTGGTCGGCTTCAAGCCCCGGCCACTTGCCGTAAACTTTGCCGCCTTTCACGCCACCACCCAGCACCAGCATGGCGTTGGCGTGGCCGTGATCGGTGCCCCGGTTGCCGTTTTCTTTCGCTGTGCGGCCGAACTCTGACATGGTGACAACGACGACATCTTCCATGAGATCGCCCAGATCCTGATGAAACGCAGCGAGCGAATCACCGAAATCGCGCAGCACATTTGCCAATTGTCCCAGTGAAGCCCTTGGCCCTACTTCGTTGACGTGGGTGTCCCAGTTGCCGATATCCGCAAAGGCGACTTCAACGCCGACATCTGCCTTGATCAACTGGGCGATTTGTCTCATACTGTCGCCAAAGCGGCCCTTGGGATAGTTTGCCCCGCCCTGCGGCTGATAAGGTGTTTTCTGAAGCGATTTCAGCAGCGCTACGGCGTCGAAGGTTTCGCGCCCGGTGCCACCGAGGATCTGATCCCCCGAAGTTGCATACATTGCTTCCAGCGCCTTTGAAGCGCCTGTGTCACGAACGGTGAAGTTACTCAGGCTTTCCACCGCGATTGCGCGATTGGCGCCGCGCATAGTGCGTGCCAGCGCAGGGCCCAGACTTACTGCGCGAACGGGTGATGCCGTGTTGCCTGCCGCTGGTATGGCCCGGTTCAACCAGCCGTCCGGCGTGGCTTTCAGGCCGGGCGTGCCAGATTCCATGTAGTCCTGCGCGTCGAAGTGGGAGCGCGTGGGGTCAGGGGAACCGGCCGCGTGGATGATGGCAAGCTGCTGATTCTTCCAGAGCGGCTGGAGTGCCGCGAGCGCTGGATTGAAACCGAAGAATCCATCAAGGTCAATCACTGCGTCTTCAACCGCAATTCCCGCCGCAGGCCGGGGGATGGCGATCGTGGGCCGAAGGTCGTAGTAGCGCTGTTCACCGTGCGGGACGACGATATTGAGGCCGTCAGCAGCACCGCGCTGCAGGATGGCCACCAGAACTTTGCGGCGTTTGTTCTGCTGTTCACCTGCGAAGGCCGCGCGCTGCAGCCATAAAGGCGCAGAGCCCACACCGGCCATAGCCAGTGCGGAGTTACGAAGAAAAATACGGCGTGAAGTAGCCATGGTGTTTACCTGTGCTGAAATTCCGGAGAACCAAGAACCAAGCCGGCCACTTGGACGGCTTGGGGTTTGCCGGGGTCCAGCCCGGCCTGTATCGCGCTGAGGGTTGCTGAAGAGGGCGGTGCGAACAGAATGGCCTCCGCGATTGAGGCGGGTTCACCATCGTGAACGGGCTCGGTTGTGACGCCGCGAATCTTATTCTGAACCAGGGCGAGGGAAAAATTCATCCGCGCCAGCAGCGATGCCGAATTCAGCCAATCCGCACCGCTATTGGAATAACCAGTCGGTTCCATCTTGCGGTAGAGCGGCTCCCCGAGCTGCCGAAGCTGATCAGACAAGGCTTGCGAATAATCGATATCCCCGTTCACGGCGCGGATAGCACTGGCGATGAGTTCGAGCGGCGATTTCACTTTGGAACCGAAGGTGGCAGGATCGCGGAATTCAGGAGAGCGGACCAGGGTTTTCATCACTTCCAGCAGATCGCCGTCGGTTGAGGTAAATGTTTTCGCCATTTTCGTGATCAGAGTTTCGGGCGGGTTATCCGAAACGAAACGAACTGCCAGACTGCGCGAAATGAAGCGCGCGGTGGCGGGGTGATGGGCCAGAATTTCGATTACTCTCACGCCATCAGACATGCCTCCGCCCGCTGGAATTGTTTCTCCCAGGACGTGTTTTTCACCCGTGTCGTGGAGCCGCGGATTGAAGTCGAAGGTGCCTGCCTGCTGGGGCTGGCGAATTGTCCAGCCGGTAAAGCAGCGCGCTACTTCGGTCACGTCCTGCTGGGTGTAACCGCCATCGACGCCCAGGGTGTGAAGCTCCATCAGTTCGCGGCCGTAGTTTTCATTGAGACCCTGCTTGCGGGGACTCTTCGCAGTTCCCGGGCCAGCCGATTCCCAGTTGTCGAGGTAGAACAACATGGCCGGACTCTGCGCTGTCGCCAGCAGCAGATCCTCAAAGCGACCGAGCACATGCGGACGTATGGCTTCGCGCTCATATGTGGTGAGCAGATTCTTATCCGCACCCTTATCGAGATTGACGTTGAAGTGATTGAACCAGAAATCGGCAAGCACTTCTTCGAGCTGGCGGTCGCTTGATACCGCGCGAAGCAGTTTGGCCTCTGTGAGGTCGAGCGCCGGCATACGGTTCGGGCCGTTTAAGAGCTGAATGCGGCGGCGCAGTTGCGGTGCGGCAGCATCGAACAACTTGCGGCGGACGTTATCCGGCAGTTCGTCCAGCGCCTTCATCTGTTCTGCCCCGGAGAGGGACTCAAGGGCTGTCAGTTGCTCGGTAAAGCTGCCTGGGAAAGGCTGGGCAGGTGCCAGGGCTTTGCCAGCGTTCTCTTCACGCCGGTCGATCAGTGACTGAATGGCATAACGAAGCTCGGGGTCAGATGGTTTAGATAACCTGCCGGTGGTCATGGCCTTGAGCATCTGCTTTGTCGGGTAGTGCTGCGCCATTTCTGCTGTGCTCATTCGGAGCGAATCAAGAGGCGCCAGTTTGGCTTCAAGTGCCGGGTTTTCCGCAATAGTTTCAGGGTGCAGCTGACGGTCAAGCCAGTGGTCAAGGCCCTCAGCCATCACCGCTTCCACATCACCGGGGCGCGGGCCAAAAGTCAGTCGGTTGAGGGCATGAACAACAAGGGGTCTGTTCTGTTTCTGCGGGGTTTGAGATGTGGCAATGACTGCTGCAAACAGGAGCAGGCAAAGACCAGCAGGAGTTTTCCGCAACATGATTTCCGTATGTACCGCCTGTAAAGTTAAACGCACACGAGTGCGCTTAGTTGCGGCGGGCTTTTTAAGAGACGCCGAGACGGCGCACAGCGCGCATCCGGCTAAGCCGGTGGTACAGCAGGCGGATCATCGCAAGCGTGGGGATGCTGAGGAAGATACCCGCGACTCCACCCACTTCCCCTCCGGCAAGAACGCCGAAAAGAATCATGAAAGGATGCAGTTCCACACTGCTGCTCATCAGCCGCGGTGATAAGACATAGTCCTGGAAAATCCGGAATACGGCAAGAAACATCACGACCCACAGCAGGTGGGGAAATCCGCTGACAATAGTGACTGCGATGATGATGATCGCCGCAGCGAGCGGACCCACCATGGGAATGAATTCGAGCGGAAAAGCTACTGAGGCAAGAAGAATGGCATAGGGAACGCCCATCAGACTCATCACAACCGCAAAGACAATGAACGTTGAGCAACAGAGCAGGGTCAGCGCGCGCATGTACTGGAGCAGCAGCAGATGAATGTCAGAAAGGGTCTCGTCTGCCAAGGGGCGGTAATCCTCTAACAGATCTAAAAAAGCGTCGCGGATGCTTCTGCCATCGCGCAGGATGAAGAAACTCAGAATGGGAATCAGGATGAGATAAATCAGATTTCCCGACGCGGAAAGCACCTTGAGAGTTACCTGCGGGGCGATGCCGACGATCTCGTTATAGTGCTCGCGAAGCTGGTTTTCAATTATCCGGCTGATCTGCACCTTGAGCGAATGAGAATCCGCTGAAGTATTGACGGGTGGCTGCTTCAGGCGCTCCAAAATTGCAGGCCCGGCTTTGGTGAGGCTGGTTGCCTGTTCGGCCACAACAGAACCCAGGAACACACTGAAGCCGGCCATGATCGCGATGACCACAAGCCACGTAAGGGTTACGGAAAGCAGCTTTGACTTTGTGGGCAGCAGGCGGTCAATCATGTCCATCAGCGGGTAGAGAAGACATGCCAGCAACATGGCGATCACGAAGACCAGGAGCGTCCCGCGCATCATGTAGATTAGACAGAGAGACAACACCACGAGTGCTGCGGTCCAGGTGGCGCGGGCGGCACGCGAATCAATACCAAGCATCAGGTGTTTCTCCTTCCGCCCCGATGACGGCCGCTTCGGACCGTTTGTCTATGTGTACGCGGGCAATGCGGTTACGGTCTACCGACGCGACTTTGAAACGCCGGCCTTCAAAATCGACCCACTCACCGGCTTTGGGAATGTAACCAAAACACGAGAGCAGATATCCCGCGATTGTTTCGAACCCTGCATCCACGGGCAGTTCCACGCCGTAGAGCGAGGCAAAATCGCGGATACTTGTTGCCCCGTCAATTTCAATATGATCTGCTTCGGCATGCGGAAGCGTGAGTTTATCGTCAAACTCATCTTCAATCTCACCCACTATCTGTTCCAGCACATCTTCCACCGTCAGCAAGCCGGTGACCGTTCCAAATTCATCCACAACGAGTGCCATATGCGAGTGGCGCAGACGAAACTCTTCCAGCATCTGCATCAGAGGTTTGGTTTCCGGAACAATGAGCGGCTTGCGGATGATGTGACTGACGAAGAACGGCGGCGCGGGCCGGCCAGACCGAATGCTGGCGCGGCGCTCATGCCACAGTCGCAGCATATCTTTGAAGAAAACAGCGCCCACCATTTGCTCCGGTTTTGTCTCCCAGACCGGGAGCCGCGAATGCTGGCTGTGGACCATGGCCTCAAGCACCTGATCGAGTGTGGCTTTCGATGAAACCGAGACAATATCGCGCCGTGGAATCATAATTTCGCGAACCGAAAGATCGTCCAGATCGAGCACGCGGTGGATCATGTCTTCCTCCGCTTTGGGCAGATTGCCGGCAAAGCGACTGGAACTCACGACCAGTTTCAGTTCCTCAGCAGAATGGCCCCCGCTGCGGTGGTGACTGCCTTTAATGCCCATCAAGCCGGTGATGGCACTTGCTGAACTCTCTACGATATTGACAAAAAACGATGTGAGGCGATAGAAAACCATCAGGCCCGGCGCCAGAACTACGGCCAGCCTGTCAGCCCGGTCAATCGCTACATTCTTCGGCACTACTTCGCCAATGACTACGTGCGCGAAGGTCATCAGTGCGAATGACAGCACAAACGCCGCCGCATGAAGGTAGAAAGCCGTTGCCGTGCTGAGCAGCGGGTGAAAGAGCGCCATCATGATTTCGTAGAGCGTGTCTTCACCGGCCCAGCCGAGGGCCAGGCTGTTCAGTGTCACTCCGATCTGGGTCACGGAAAGCAGCTTTTCCGGTTTGGCCAGCAGAGCAAGGGCTGTCTTCGCACCGGCAACTCCCTCATCGGCGAGGTGGCGCAGGCGCGAATCACGAACGGTCAGCAGCGCCGTTTCCGCGGCGGCGAAGAAGCCGTTGACGGCAAGAATCATCGCCATCAGGCCCAGGCGCGCAATGTAGTCGGTGACGGACAACCTAAACGTTAGTGTAGAGAACGCGGTGCTGTAAAGCGGGGTTATGACAGCACCGCGTTCTACAATCGCATCAGTGCGCCGTCTCCTGTTTGTGGTCAATGTTGTGCTCGCGATTGCGGTAATCGCGGGACTTGCGGTCTATTATTGGGTGTTTTACCGCGCCCTGCCGCAAACCTCCGGCACGCTGGAAACGTATGTCAGCCAGCCGGTCGAGGTAGATCGTGACAGTCTGGGTGTACCCCACATCAAAGCAAAAACAGCCGAAGACGCGTGGTTCGCGCAGGGCTACACGACAGCGGAAGACCGCATGTTTCAAATGGACGCACTGCGGCGCCTGGCCTCTGGTGAACTGTCTGAAGTGGTCGGCATGGTGGCACTTGAGGCCGACCGCGAATCCCGTCGGATGCGTATGCGACGCACGGCAGAGCAAATCTATACGCAAATGCCTGACGCCGACAAAGCCGAAATGGCGGCATATGCGCGGGGCGTAAACGCTTATATCGAAACCCATCACGGTCGCTACGGCTTCGAATTTCTGTTGCTTGGCTATGCCCCCCGCCCGTGGAGTGTAGTGGATTCTCTGCTTGCCGGGATGCAGATGTTTCGAACCCTGACCAACGACTGGAAGAACAAACTGGTCAAAGAGGCCATGCTCAAGAACGGCGAGCCCGACAAGATCAATTTCCTGTTCCCCTACCGCAGCGGCACCGAGATTCTTCCCGGCGGGGACGGGCATCCGGGTTCCAATGCCTGGGCCATCGCCGGCACTCGTTCCGCAACCGGCAAGCCGCTGCTTTCGAATGACATGCATCTTGAGTTTGGCGAACCCGGTGTCTGGATGCTGCACCATATACAGGCTCCTGGGCTGAACGTCAGCGGAGTCACGCTGCCCGGCGTACCGGGCGTGATTTCAGGCCACAACGACCGTATCGCCTGGGGACTCACCAACCTCGGCTTCGACGTTCAGGACATTTACATCGAGAAAATTGATCCGCGCTCCGGTCGCTATGTTT
Source organism: Terriglobia bacterium (assembly GCA_025363475.1). GTDB lineage: Bacteria > Acidobacteriota > Terriglobia > Bryobacterales > Bryobacteraceae > BOG-234. Next base: position 179,630 of record JANYDS010000023.1, on the reverse strand, counting down.
TTGAAGGCAAGCTGGAGCAGGCCCGTTCTGAACGTGAGGTGATCGCCATCAAGGGCCACATGCCTGAAGAGATGGCTCTGTGGGTAACTCGCCACGGTCCCGTCATCAGCACCGCCAATGGCAGAGCTCTGGCGCTGAAGTGGTCCGCCGCGCAACCGGGCGTACTGCAGGCCGTGTTCCCGCAACTGGACCGTGCCCGCAACTGGGAAGAATTCAAGACCGCGCTCTCACGGTTTGGTGGCCCGGGGCAGAATTTCGTTTACGCGGATGTGGATGGCAATATCGGCTATCACGCCACGGGCAAGCTCCCGATTCGACGCAACTATTTCGGCGATGTTCCGGTGGATGGTTCTAGCGGCGATAACGAATGGGACGGTTACATTCCGTTTGAGGAACTGCCCCAAGCCTTCAATCCGGCCAACGGGCTGGTGGTGACCGCCAACCAGAACCCGTTCCCCGCCAACTACCCATATCACGTGAGCGGGTTCTTCGATTCGCAGTACCGTTCGCGTCAGATTTTCGACATGCTGTCGGCGTCTGGCAACAAACTCAAGCCTGCGGACAGTCTGCGCTTACAGAAAGATGTTTACAGCAGCTTCAATCAATTTCTGGGCCGCCAGCTGGTTACAGCCTTTGACAAGCGGAAGTCATCGTCTTACCGATTTAGCGACGCGGTGACCATGTTGCGGACCTGGGATGGCCAGATGGACCGCGACCACGCCGAACCGCTTGTAACAGCCCTGACATTCCAGTACCTGAGGAAAGCTGTCGCAGAGCGCGCAGCCCCGGGCAGTGGCGACGCTTACTCCAATAATTTTTCTACTTCAGTCATTGAGCGGATGCTGCGTGAGCGGCCTGCGGGCTGGTTTGCAGACTACGACGAGTTGTTGCTGCGCTGCTTTGCTGACGCTATAGAAGAAGGCACACGAATGCAGGGAGCGAACCCGAAAGCCTGGAAATGGGGCAAATACCGGTTTCTCGCGGCAAGTAATCCTGTTGGAGCGCAGATACCGCTGATCGGTGGTTATTTTCGGATTGGGCCGGTGCCGATGAGTGGCGGTTCCACTACGGTGAAACAGACAACGGCGCGGCTTGCACCGTCAGAGCGCATGGATGCGTCATTGGGAGACTGGGATGCTTCGCTGATGAATATTCCGATTGGACAATCGGGGAATGTTGCGTCCGCACATTTCAAGGACCAGTGGCAGGCTTACTACAACGGGACCAGTTTCCCGATGCAGTTTCAGAAGGTTGACGTGAAGAGCCGTGTGACGTTTGTGCCGAAGCGGTAGGCGCATTGCAGCGTCATGCCGCTTCGGCAGGACCCAAAGTGCCGCAAGCGGCTACTTCTTTTCTTTTTTGGGTTTTTTTGTTTCTTTTTTGCGGTCCATACCTTTAGACATAATGATTGAATCTCCCTGCCCTTCAGCTTAACGCAGTGCCGGACTAACCCGCCGGTCTAACCAGCGCGCCGTGCAGCCAGTTGGGTGAGCGCTTCGCCGGTCATACGGTAGCGCGTCCACTCATCCATCGCCGTTGCGCCGAGGGCTTTATAGAAACCGATGGAGGGGGCATTCCAGTCAAGGACGTCCCATTCGAGGCGTCCACAACCACGATCTACGGCGAGTTGTGCAAGGCGGGCAAGCAGGGCAGTACCAGTTCCAGCGCCCCGCAGGTGCGGTTTCACATAGAGATCTTCGAGGAAAATCCCCGGCTGGGCGAGAAAAGTGGAGTAACTGGAAAAGAAGAGAGCAATGCCCGCGCACTCGGTTTCTGTCCACGCGAGCAGCACTTCCGCCGCTGGCCGCTCGCCAAATAATGTAGCGCGCAGTTTGTCTTCTGTCGCGACCACCAGGTGTTCAAGTTTTTCGTATTCAGCCAGCCCGCGAATCATTTCGAGGATCACGGGAACGTCGGCTTCGGTTGCGGGAAAGATGCGAACAGGTGTCAGGGTCATGGTCTTCGGTCAGGTGGAACCCCTTTCCGATACTGCGGGGCTGGGGCCTTGAAAGAATTATCGCAACCGGACTGCCCCTTACACCTCGGGAGTGACCCCACCGGACGGAACAAGAGCTTGTTCCAGCTTGTTCCGCTTGTTCCGCTAAGGATGGACAAATGACCGTGGGAGTAGTATCGTTTGCCCGTGATCCAGCACTCGCTGCATCGGCGCGCGTGGACGGCGCTCGGCTTTCTGGTCGTTGTGCTGGGCATGATCGTCTTTGGCAGCGCTGGCACGGTGTATTACTGGCAGGGCTGGCTGTTCCTGGTGGTTTTCATGACTCCTGCGATCGCGATCACCGGCCACCTTCTAAAGAATGATTCCGCCCTTGTAGAGAGGTGGATGCGCCGCGGCTCGGCGGGAGAGACACGGACCAGCCAGAAGCGGATTCAGGCTTTCAATCTGGTGTTTTTTGTGGCTCTCCTTGTGCTGCCCGGCCTGGACCGGCGTTTCGGCTCGTCGAACCTGCCGGCCTGGACCGCCATGGCTGGCGGCGCAATGGTGCTCGTCGGATACCTGGGCCTGTTCGGGGTGATGAAGGCTAACAGCTTCGCGTCCGGGGCGGTCGAGTTGGCGGAGGGCCAAACGGTTGTCTCCACAGGTCTCTACGGTCTATTGCGGCACCCGATGTACGCCGCCGGCCTCCTGCTGATCGCCGGAACCCCGTTGGCGCTCGGATCTCTCTGGGGACTGGCACCCGCTGCAGCGCTCCTCGCGGGCATCATTTGGCGGCTGCTGGCTGCTGGATGAGGAACACTTCCTCGAGGCGAACCTTTCGGGATACCGGGAGTACATGCCCCGTACGCGCTTCCGCCTGGTCCCACGGATCTTCTAAACATGTGAGCTCTTAGAGACATGAGCACGGCTCCGCAACGGGTGTGCACCGAACCCGTTCGACGAGAGATGGCGTCGAGAGAGGAAGTTGCCGAGGTCGAACTACCGAACTGATCCACCAAAAAATCACCGGACTTCTCTGATTGCGCCACAACTTTTATTGACGTATGATCTTTTAATTCCCGAGAGACAGGACCACACACAAGAGAACAGGGAAAGGGAGGGGTTAGATTGAGGGTTGTGTCCCGCGTTATTAACGCCGCGTGGCTGTTCAGCGCAGTTGCGCTGATTCCTCAAGCTGCCAGAGCAACAACTCTGACTGGTCCGGCTTGTGTCTCGGACACCTTTAATGCTTATAGCCAGTTGAGCGTCGGGTGCCACTCCGGCGTCCTGCAACTGTTCAGCTTCGACCTTTTCACGCTTGATACGACCGGGCTGCATGCAGCCAGCACAGGGCTTCTCAACACAATCACGGTGGCACCGGTCTGGGATTCTCTCGCCGGGAGTCTGCAATTGACCGTGGGAGGCTTCACTCCTTTTCATGTCGATGCAGCAAACGCGGCTGGGTATGAAATCCGCTTCACGGTTGATCTGGCCCCGGTCATCGCGGGCGAAGCGATTGCAATGGACCCGCCGTTTGGCAGTGTTATCGGCACTCATTATTTCTGCATGGATGATCTGTTCAGCGCCGGTACAGGACTCTGCACCTCCGGTACACCTCCCGGGCAGGCTTCCTTCGGCATCGGGACTCCTGCGTACATCAGCTTCGTCCCGCTACTGTACCTGCTGGACACACGAACCGACATCCAGCTGAACCAAAATCTCGACACGCCCTCTGGCTTTGACGGAGTGGTGTACACGTTCCAAACCACGAGCGGGACAGCACCAGGCAGGCACCATCGGACTGATCGCGGCAGGCCTCGGCGGCCTCATCCTCGCTCGCGCCAGTAACCGCTTCCGGAAAGCCGACGCGCAGGCTGTTTAAGGGACATGTCCCGTTCCACTGCCGCGACGTGCTGGTGCCTCCTGGCATTTGTGGTTTCCGCCGTCCCGGCAACCGCTCAATGGGGCCGTGAAGCGGGTTCGCTCTTTACTCAGACCTTCACTCCGAAAACTTATCAGGCCTCGCCACAAAACTGGGCGGCGGTCCAGGACAAGCGCGGCGTTATGTTCTTCGGAAATACCGAAGGCGTTCTCGAATACGATGGCGTCACGTGGCGCAAAATCAGCGCGGGTACCGGGACGGCCACTTCGCTGGCGGTCGACGAACAGGGCACGGTTTATGTTGGGAGCCGTGGTGATTTTGGATTTCTGGCACCCGACAAAACCGGCAATCTGCACTACGTGTCCCTGCTGAGCCATGTGCCCGTCGAGGCCCGCAAGTTTGCCGATGTCTGGAGCATTCTGCTTCTGGGGGATTCGGTCTACTTCGGATCGTACCAGGCGATTTTCCGCTGGTCGCCGCGGCTGGGAACACTTCGAATCTGGAAACCAGCCCGTGCGTATGGCCGCCTGACGCTGGTGAACCGGGTTCTCTATGTGGTGTCGCGCGACCAGGGTCTGCAGCGATTGAACGGAGAAATCTGGGATCCGGTTCCGGGCGGCGAGCAATTTTCCCCGTTCGAAGTCCGCGCTGTTTATGCCGGATCCGCCGGCATGGAACTGGCTACCCGCTCAGCGCTTTACCGCTACGACGGCAAGGCTTTCACGAAATTCTCCGCGCCCGTGGATGAGTTGCTCAAAAGCAGCATGATCGCCGCTGTCAAGGTGATTGAAGGCGGAGCTGCGGTGGTTGCCACTTCACGGGGCGGGCTTGTCATCCTCAATGTTGACAGCTCTTTAGCTCACATATATACGAAGGAGCAGGGCCTTCTCAGCGATTCCCTGACCGCGCTATACCGGGACAGGGAAGGGGGTCTGTGGGTCACTTCGAGTTCAGGGATCGAGCGAATTGACCTCTCGATGACGCGGTTCTCCCGCGCCCAGGGGCTAAACGGCAGCGTCTATTCCATTGTTAGAAATCGGGGTGCTCGAAATCCGGGTGCTAGAAATCAGGGACAACTTTACGCCGGAACCGATACGGGACTTTTCGTCCTGCGAGCCGGCACTGTGCCGCACTTTGAACCCGTGCGAGGCCTGAGTGTTCCCACTTTCGTTGTCGTGCCGTCGCCGCACGGGCTTCTGGCGGGTGGTCAGGGTGGCCTGTACGGTATCACGGACACCACTGCATCGGTGAATTATGCAACGGACGTGATTTATGACATCGCGCTCTCAGCACATGATCCGGACAAGGTTTATGCGGCGGGACGCGGTGGTCTGTATGAGATGCGATGGAGCGGCACAGCCTGGAAATCCATGCGCAAACTAGCCACAAGCGGAGATGAATTTCGCACTGTTGCCGAAGATTCCGACGGGCGAATCTGGGTAACCACGCCCCGGAAAATCCTTCGTGTTGACTGGCGTGTACCCGAAGAAAAAATTGAGCTATTTGGTTTGGAGCAAGGCGTTCCCGAGGGGTTCAAGAGCCTCTTCCGCATCGGCGGGACCCTTATTGTTACTACGACCAGCGGCGTTTTGCAATACTCTGACGCAGCATCCCGATTCTCCGCATGGCCGGGCTTTCCTCCACGCCCGGTTTCCACGGTTCGGGAGAGCGGAAATGGCGCACTCTGGATTACGGGTGAGGGGTATCACGGAGTCCTTCAACCGACGTCAGGCGGGAAGAGCGAATGGCACCCTATGCCGCTACTGCGTTCTGACGCAACCGAACTGTATGCGGTGCTGCCCGAAGCGGATGGAACGGTATGGGCTGCAGGCGCTGAGGGCTTCCTGATTCGCTACACTCCGCAGTCTGTGCCGCCGCGTGCACCATTCGGGGTAGAACTGCGCAGGGTGCAGTCACAATCGGGAGCAACTGCATTTAGCGGGGCCGGGACACTGGCAACGCAGCCCAGGCTTGGCTACCGCGATAACACGCTGCGCTTCGAATTCGCCGCACCGTTTCTGGAAGACCCGGGTAAGGTGGAATATCAGGTTCAGCTGGAGGGTGCCGACAGCGACTGGTCCAAATGGAGCACGGAGACACACACTGACGTCACTCATCTGTTTGAAGGGAGTTATCGCTTCGTGGTACGCGCGCGCAATCCGCATGGTGTAGTCAGCGAAGAGAAGGTGTTTCCGTTCGTCATCCTCGCCCCCTGGTACCGATCCTGGTGGGCATGGCTGACCTACGCCTTTTGCGCACTGGGTGGCGTGTGGGGTTTCGTGCGCTGGCGGGTTCGCAAGCTGGAACAGGAAAAGGCGCACCTCGAAGTTATCGTTGAAGAGCGCACTACGGAAATCCGGGAACAACGCGATCAAATCCAGGTGGAAGAACAGCGGTCGCAAGCTCTGCTGCTGAACATTTTGCCTGCTTCAGTAGCGGACGAACTGAAGACCACCGGTACTGTGAAACCGCAGCATTACGAAGAAGTCACGGTATGCTTCACGGATTTCGTGGGCTTCACTTTGTCCAGCGAAGAAATGCCGGCGGAGGCGCTCGTCTCATCGCTGCATGAATACTTCACAAACTTCGATGAAATTGTGGTGGAGTTCGGTCTCGAAAAGCTCAAGACCATTGGCGATTCCTACATGCTGGTTAGCGGTATGCCGCAGCCCCGCGCATCACACGCGGTGGATGCCGTTTTGTGCGCCCTGAAAATGCTGGAAGCTGTTGAGCAGCTTTCTCAACGGGGAGAGGGCGCAATCTGGAGTGTCCGCATCGGCCTGCACAGCGGACCGGTTTCCGCAGGCGTGGTCGGGGTCCGCAAATTCGCTTTCGACATCTGGGGGAATACGGTCAACCTGGCTTCGCGCATGGAATCCTCGGGCGCGCCGGGCAGTGTAAATATCTCAGCCCGGACCCACGAACTGGTAGCTGATTTCTTCGATTGCGAGGCGCGCGGGCTGGTTCAGACCAAAGATAAACGTGAGCGGGAAATGTATTTCGTGCGCGGCCCGCGGACTGAGTTCCGGAAGCTGTATCGCGAACGCTTTGGTTTAGATCCGGCGTAATTGCAGGCGCTGCACGGAATGGTCCGGACCCTTGTCCATGATCAGGTCCGCACGTTCGCGCGTAGGCCGAACGTTATCCCGCAGGTTCACCAGGTTGATCTCGCGCCAGATCGCCAGCCCCTGCTCGACGGCTTCGGTTTCCGTCAAATTCGCGTAGCGGTGGAAGTAGGACGCCTTGTCCTGAAAAACGGTCTCGCGCAGGCGCAGAAAGCGGGAAATATAAGACTGCTCCAGAGCCGTGTCGCCTGCGTCCAGATAAATCGAGAAGTCAAAAAAATCTGAAGCGAACAAACGTGAGACACCACGCTGCCACCGGTCCGCAGTCTGCAGCACATTGAGACCTTCCACAATCAATATGTCCGGCTGTGTGACCGTCTGAAATTCGCCGCTTACAATGTCGTAGAGCAAGTGCGAATACACCGGAGCGGCTACGTTCTGCACGCCAGCTTTGACGTCGGCAAGGAAACGCAGCAAACGCCGGCGGTCATAGCTCTCGGGGAAACCTTTGCGGCGCATCAGGTGCCGTTCTTCGAGGACGCGATTCGGATACAAGAACCCATCGGTTGTGATTAGCTCCACGCGCGGATGCTCCGGCCAGCGCGCGAGTGCGGCGCGCAGGACACGCGAAAAGGTACTCTTGCCGACCGCAACGCTGCCTGCCACGCCGATGATGTACGGCACTTTGCCTGGCAATGGTGACCCCATAAACTCGCGGCGGGCGTCATAGAGGTGTTGCACGGCCGCAACATGCAGATTCAGCAGGCGTGACAGCGGCACGTAGATTTCTTCCACTTCCTGCAGCGACACCATGTCGTTAATGCCGCGCAAGGAAATGACTTCTTTTTCCGTCAGCAGCAGGGGAGTGTTCGCGCGCAGGGCAGTCCATTGCTCCCGCGCGAAGCTTGTATAGAGACTGATTGGCTCGGAAGCGGGAATCGTGCCCACCAGCAGATGGTATCCTGCCACTCTGAACCCGTATGGTGACCGTCCAGATCTTCGGCCTGAAAAATTCACAGGAGACGCGAGCGGCAGACCGCTTCTTCAAGGAACGCCGTGCCACCATCCACTTCGTTGACCTGAAGCAGAAGCCGATGTCACCAGGTGAGATCAGACGATTTACTGACCGGTTTGGACTGACGGCTCTGATCGACTACGAAGGCAAAGCGTGCACTGAAGCAGGGTTGAAATACTACAAACTAGCGGATGCCGAGTGGCTGAAGAAAATTGAAAACGAAGCCAGGCTGTTGCGTCTGCCGCTGGTTCGTTCCGGCAACCTGTTGAGTATCGGTCACGATGAAAATGTCTGGAAAGTAATGCTTGCAGCGCCTGCGGCCAAACGATGAGCAATTTTAATTCCAAATTGGATCAAACCTAACATTATCCTCATGCATTTTTCCGCAGGCCCTACTATAATGGCGTTGTGAGCATGTTGTCTCCCAAACTGCAGCTGAGGGTTTCTCAGAAGCAGATATTGACTCCCGGGCTGGTCCAGATGGTGACCGTGCTTCAGCTGAACCGCTTAGAGCTGAAGGACATGATCAACCAGGAAATCAATGAAAACCCCGTTCTTGAAGAATCTCTGGATGAGGGGGAGGAGATTTCCGCAGAGGAACTCCAGCCCCTCCTTGAGGCGGAGCGTTCGTCAGATCCGGCGGATCAGGCAATGCTCGACGCCGCCGACATTAAACTAGACGGCGATGCTCCGGAAATTACCCGCAATTCCGACGCGTATGCGGAATCTGAAGCTCCGGCTGACGGTCCGGAACCTACCGACACCTCAACTACTGACCCTTTTGACGAAATCGATTTCGGGTCATTTTTCGACGATTACCTGGACCCTGGCTACCGCAGTCCGGCCTCTGAGCCCTCGGATAAGCCGGGTTTCGAAACCTTCCTTTCCAGTCCGCAAACGCTGCCGGATTACCTGCGTTCACAACTGAGCGTTGTCCTGATCGACGATGAGACCAGAGATGCTGCGGAAACCATCATCGGCAATCTGGATGATGACGGTTATCTGACAGCATCTCTGGAAGAAATGGGCGAGCAGGGCGCCCACAATATCGCCATGATGGATGCGGCGCTGAAAGCAGTGCAATCTTTAGACCCTGCCGGTGTTGGCGCGCGGGATCTTCAGGAGTGCATGCTGCTGCAGATTGAGAGCCTGAACGGCAAAGGCGGAGTGGCCTGGGCCATCGTCTCTGACCATATGCGGCTGCTTGAGACTCGTCAGTTCCGGGAACTGGCGAAGGTTCTGGGGCGTCCTTCAGAGCACGTGGAACTTGCAGTGGCAATGATTAGGCGGCTCAATCCCCGGCCGGGTGTTAAGTATTCCGGTTCCGGCGCGCGCACGGTTGAGCCGGACGTCTATTTCATTCGGGATGGTGAAGATTTCCTGATCCAGATGAACGATGACGAACTGCCTCAGTTGCGGCTGAACGCACAGTATCGGAAGATGCTGGATCGCGATCAGGGTGCCACTAAGGAAGTTCGCGACTACATTCGCGAGCGGTATTCATCGGCCATTCAGCTGATGAAGAACATCGAACAGCGCAAGCACACGATTCTGAGGGTTTGCGAAGCTATTCGCAGGCGGCAATATGAATTCCTGACTGATGGTCTTGATGCACTGAAGCCGATGATGATTAAAGATGTGGCTGAGGAAGTGGGTGTGCATCCCTCCACCGTCAGCCGCGCCGTTGCCAATAAGTACGCCCACACCCCGCATGGAGTTTACGAACTGCGCTATTTCTTTTCGGAAGCCGTGCAGGGGCCGTCAGGGGGCGCAACTCCGCTGCTGCTGCTTAAGCGCAGAGTGCGTAAAATGATTGACGAGGAAGACACCCGGCACCCGCTCACCGATGACCACATTACGGCAAGACTTCAGGCCGAAGGCATTGACGTGACACGCCGTACTGTCGCCAAGTACCGGGAGGACATGAAAATTCCTTCCACTCACCAGCGCCGCAGGCGCGAATAAAAGAGGCCTATGAAAGTCACTTACACGGGGCGCCATGTTGAGCTCCCTGCGAACGAAACGACCAAACTGACTGCCGCATTTGACAAAGTGAGCAAAATGCTCGATACCAGCCGGGGAGAGGTTCAGGCTCATGTCATTGTGGGACACGAGCGTCTGGTGAACACCGTGGAAATCACGGTTCCCTATCATCACCATGAGCTTGTCGGCCACGGCTCTCACGCAGATCTTTACGCTGCGTTTCACGAAGCTCTTGTTAAGCTCGAAGGGCAGGCCATCAAGGTTCGGGAAAAGGCACGCGATAGCAAGAGAACGCCCGAACCCGCAATCTAGGCTGCGGAGCAAAATTTGAAACAGGGCACCAGCGCGGACACGCCGGCAAAACCTCAAAAGAAAACCGCAGCTTCTTCAGCCGGAGTAGCTTCTGAGCTGGTTATTATCACCGGGATGAGCGGTTCAGGCAAAGCCTCTGTGCTCCGCGCACTGGAAGATCTGGGCTATTACTCAGTTGATAACCTTCCGGTTGAGCTGATCCCAAAATTCGCTGAGCTGGTGCGGGATTCCGCCTCCATCCGGCGCGCAGCACTTGTCGTCGATGTGCGGGAGGGTGTGGGCCTCAAGAAGTTCCCCGCCATTTTCGGCCATATCAAGTCCAGCGTTAACACCCGGCTTCTGTTTCTGGAAGCGGATGATGAAGCACTGATGCGCCGGTTTAGCGAGACGCGCCGGCCGCACCCCTTGAGTGCTGTTCAGTCAATCAGCGCCAGCATAGCCAAGGAACGGCGGGTGCTGGGTCCCATCCGGGCGCTGGCGGACCTGACCATCAATACGTCAAAGTTTAATGTCCACGATCTTCGAAAATTCATTAACGACAAATTTGAGGGTGGGCGCGACGAATCGAAACTGCTGGTGAATATCATGAGTTTTGGATACCGTCACGGGATTCCGCCCGATTGCGATTTGGTCTTTGACGCTCGCTTTCTGCCCAATCCGAACTACATTCCGAAGTTCAAAAAACTGACCGGGCGAAACCCGGCGGTGGCGCGCTACATCCGTTCATTCCCGCAGACGGGCGAGTTTTTGGCCCGGATTTCGGAACTTTTGATTTATCTGTTGCCCCACTACATCCAGGAAGGCAAGAGCTATCTGACCATTGGTTTTGGCTGCACGGGCGGACACCACAGGTCAGTGATGATTGCAGACCAGATACGCAAGAACCTGGCAGCGGCAGGCTACCCGGCAAAGGTAGCCCATCGCGACGTTACAAAGCCGGTTTAGCAAAGGTTGGTGGGTGCGCAGGGACCCGAACCCCGGGCCTCCTGCGTGTGAAGCGGGCGCTCTAACCAACTGAGCTATGCGCCTCTTGCCTTATGCCTCTTCAGGAAACATCAGGGTGCGATTCGCCGGTCCCTGAATTGCAGGCAAGCCGGTAGTGATGCCGTTTTGGCTCTTTTTACTGGTTTTCCTCAAGCTAAGAAATCCGATTTTCATGCGTCTCCGCAATCCGAGCCAGCGTGCGGATGGAAGTAGCATCCTCGTTGCTCACGGCCGCGCGCCTGGTAATCGCGTCCGTCAATTCAAGAAGCCCAACAACCTAAACCGTTTCTCCTCACTACTGCCCAATTTCTCCCGAAAGCAACCCGTCATGGGAAGGTAGTCTCATGCCCCCAGGCGACCAGCCGCGCGAAATCTACAGCAGTCGGCTGGCAGAGCGGACCAAAGAACTCACGGCTCTTCAGTCCCGCCGCAATCAAACCGGGACCCTGCGCCTTTTGGTTTTCCTGGTCATCGCCGGCACTTTCTGGCTGGCAATTCAGGGCACTGTGTCCGGCTGGCTGACCATCCTGCCCGTCATCGCCTTCATCGCTTTGGTCTCCTGGCAGGCGCGGCTTGAACGTGCCTGCGAATGTACGCGCCGTGCCATCCGCTTTTACGAGCAGGGCCTCGCCCGTATTGAAAACCGCTGGCATACAACCCCACACGCGGACAACCGCAATGACAAAAATAACGACAACAGCAAGGGCGGTGAACGGTTCAAAGACGCTCATCACCCTTACTCTGGTGACCTCGACATCTTCGGCCACGGGAGCCTGTTCCACCTCATATCGACTGCGCGGACGGCGGGAGGTGAAGCGCGTCTGGCTGCCTGGCTTCAGACCCCGGCACCTGTTGCCGAGCTTCAGGAACGCCACGCCGCTATCGAAGAACTCAAACCGCTGCTCGACCTCCGCGAACAACTGGCCGTTGTCGGCGATGACTTCGGCGCCGCTTCCAGCCCCGCCCACCTCGCCCGATGGGGTCAGGAACCGGCGAACCCGTTCCCGGCGTGGATGCGAGTCACCGCGCTGGTGCTTTCCGCTTGTGCGCTCAGCGCCCTCGTGTGGTGGTTCGGTACAGACCTCGCTCAGCCCAATGCCCAAATCGCGCTGATCGCAGCGGGAGTTTTAGAAGCCCTGATCGCGATTCCACACCGCACCAGAATTCTTGCCATCATCGCGGCAGTGGAAGAGCCCGCGCATGACCTTGCGCTGCTTTCGCAAATCATGGCGACGCTCGAAAAGCAGCAGTTCCAGTCCGCCCATCTCGCTGCACTTCGCGCGTCAATCAACACCAGCGGCCAACCCGCATCCCGGCGAATTGCCCGCCTGAGCCGCCTGGCTGAACTGCTGGATTCCCGCGACAGCCCACTGGTCCGCGCCATTGGTCCCCTCATTCTCTGGACCACACAACTTGGTATGGGGATAGAAGCCTGGCGCGCTGAAAACGGGCCCCATGTCGCACAATGGCTAGGCGCGGTAAGCGAAATAGAAGCCCTCTCGTCGCTGGCCAATTATGCCTGGGAGCACCCGGCCGACCTTTTTCCCGTGTTCGCCGAAACCGGCCCGCTGTTTCAGGGTGAGGATCTGGGCCACCCGTTGCTGCGCGCGGAAAATTGCGTGCGCAACAGCGTCTGCCTTGCGCCGCCTTTGCGGCTCATCATTGTGAGCGGTTCCAACATGTCCGGCAAGAGCACGCTGCTGCGAACCATCGGTATCAATACCGTTCTCGCCTTCGCCGGGGCCCCTGTTCGCGCCACCAGTCTTACCATTTCGCCGTTGTCGGTTGGCGCTTCCATTCGCACCACCGATTCGCTGGAGGAAGGCCATTCGCGTTTTATGGCTGAGATTCTGCGTCTCAAACAGGTGCTGGAACTGCCGGCACCCGCCTTATTTCTGCTCGATGAACTGCTCGGCGGTACAAATTCGCATGACCGCGCCCTCGGTTCAGAAGGCCTGATCCGCGCTCTGCTGGACCGTGGCGCAATCGGCCTGGTTACCACCCACGACTTGTCGCTGGCGCGCGTGGCTGATGAACTTGCACCCGCTGCTACTAACGTTCATTTCGAAGATCGCCTGGAAAATGATCGTCTTGTTTTCGACTACACCATGCGGCCTGGAGTGGTCACGCGCAGCAACGCGCTCGACCTCATGCGCGCGGTCGGACTCGACGTTTAATTCCCTGATTACCCGTCCAATCAGAAATTTCTTCCATCGGGATTCAAAGAATCGATTGGACTCCCGTCCCCCCTGCCGATAGACTGCAAGTTCCGGACAACTGATATAGCAACGTCGTATAAATTAGTTTTACTTATGATTGCATGACGTTGCCGCTCAGCGGAAAACTCTAAGGAGCGCAGTATCTAATGAACAATAAACCGTCTCTCTCGCAGAAATTGACCCGCCTCGGAACGCGGCTCCGAGACACCGAGTGGCGCAGGTACGGTGGGCTGCTGCTTCTGGGCAAACTCACAGGCATCGGCCTCCTGCTCGCCGGGATACTCTTCTTTAACCCTGATCTGTTCGGTCTTCGCGCGCTGGCAGCGGATCCGGTTCTGAAAGGCAACGATATCGTAAATCCTCTCAACACGATGTGGGTTCTGGTAGCTGCCTTCCTGGTTTTCGGTATGCAGGTTGGATTTACGATGCTCGAAGCGGGTTTCTGCCGCTCGCGCGAAACGGTTAACGTGCTGATGGAATGCGTGGTTGACACTTGTCTCTGCGGCATTCTCTTCTATGCCTGGGGCTTTTCATTCATGTTCAGCCACGGCAACGGTTTCATCGGCCTGAACTGGTTCATGCTACAGGGCGCGCCGCAGACGTATGAAGCTACCGGCGTAGCGTTCCTGGCATTCTGGCTATTCCAGTTTGCTTTCGCTGATACCTGCTCAACCATCACCTCCGGCGCAATGATTGGCCGCACCGGCTGGATCGGCGACCTGGTTTACAGCTTCATGGTTTCCGGCTTCATTTATCCGATCATCGGTCACTGGGCCTGGGGTCCGGATGGCTTCCTCGCCACCATGGGTGCCAAAGATATGTTCCTGCCGTGGGTCGGTACAGGGTTCCATGATTTCGCCGGTTCCACCGTGGTTCACACCATCGGCGGCATGGTCGCGCTCGCTGGCGCCATCGTTCTGGGGCCCCGCCTTGGCCGTAAATTCAAGCGCGACGGCGGCGGTCCTATGCTGCCGCACGATCTCACGATCGCGGCATCCGGCGGTCTGCTCCTTTGGTTCGGCTGGTATGGCTTTAACCCGGGCAGCACGCTCTCGGCAATGGATTTTATCGGCATCGGCCGGGTAGCTGCGAATACTACGCTCGCGGCCTGCGCCGCTGGTCTGACCGCTATGTTCACGGCACGTTCCCTCGGCAATAAGTGGGATGTCAGCTTCACGGTCAACGGCTTCCTCGCCGGCTTGGTTGCCATCACGTGTCCCTGCTACTGGGTCAGCCCCACGGGTGCCATTTTGCTGGGCGCGGTTGCCGGCATCATCGTAGTTTTTGGTGTGGAACTGCTTGAATACCTCCGGATTGACGATCCCATTGGTGCGGTTCCGGTACATGGCATCTGCGGCATCTGGGGCACAATCTCCCTCGGCCTGTTCGCTTCCGGCGAATATGGTGCAACTGGCCAGTTCGCCGCAGACAATTCCGCTCCGCTCAAGGGCCTGTTCTACGGTGGGGGCACTCAGATACTGATTGCGCAGCTTATCGGAAGCGTCATTATGACCTTTGCTACCTTCTTCGTGGCCCTGATCGTCATGTATGCTTTGAATTCAATGGGTCTGCTCCGTGTTTCCAAAGAAGGCGAACTCGAAGGCCTCGATCTGCATGAGCATGGCATCTCGGCTTATCCCGAATATGTAATCTCGGCCATCGCCAGCCCGGCTGCAATGACTTTGCCGAAAGGCCTGGGTTCCACCATGGCCCCTTCGCATATCAAGCTCTCAGACCCGTCGCATTAGCCTTCATTCGGCAAGAAAGGACAAACCATGAAAAAGATAGAAGCGATCATTCAACCCTTCAAACTGGATGAAGTCAAAGAGGCGCTGACAAGTGCCGGAATCGATGGCATCACCATTTCGGAAGTCCACGGACATGGCCGCCAGAAGGGTCATACCGAGGTTTACCGCGGCCATGAATATAAAGTTGATGTCCGGCCCAAAATCAAGCTGGAAATCGTACTGGAAGATTCTCAAGCCGAGCGTATTGTGAATGTGATTGTCGATGCAGCCAAGACCGGCAAGATCGGCGATGGCAAAATCTTCGTCTCATCCATCGAGAACGCGGTTCGCATCCGCAATGGAGATGTGGGCGACAGCGCACTCTAATCAATCGCAACTCTAATCACTCCCAACATGGAAAAAGGGCGGCAGCTGACGAAGCGGCTGCCCTTTTTCCATTCTGATAGACTTTCACCACCATGCGAATTCTGCTGTGCGTCCTCTTCTGTCTGACTCTCTCCCGCCTTGACGCACAAAGCCCCGCCGATGCGATGAATAAACCCTTCCCGGCCCACCACGTAATCGGCAACATTTACTTCGTGGGTACTGACCAGCTGGGTTCTTATCTGATCACCACTCCGGAAGGTAACATTCTCATCAACAGCGATTTTGAAGCCACGGTGCCGGGGATTCGCGCTTCCGCGGAAAAACTGGGTTTACGCTTCGCTGATACCAAAATTCTTCTCGGCAGCCACGCCCACGGCGATCACATGGAAGGTGACGCGCTGGTTAAGGAGCTGACGGGGGCGCAGGTGATGGTTATGGAGCAGGATGTGGTGGGCCTCATGAAGATGGTTCCGCACGGCAAGCCCCACCCGATCGACCGCATTCTGCATGATGGCGACGAAATCAAGCTGGGCGGCACCACGCTGGTTGCTCATCTCACTCCGGGTCACACCAAAGGCTGCACCACGTTCACCATGAAGGCCGAAGAAAATGGCAGGAGCTACAACGTCGTCATCCTGGGCAGCATCGGCGTTAACCCGAACTATATTCTGGTGAATAACAAGGTCTATCCGGAAATCGCAGAGGACTATGTGCGCGGGTTTAAGGTTCTGCGCAGTCTGCCCGTTGATGTTTTCCTTGCCTCCCACGGTGCTTTCTACAACATGAAGGCCAAGTATGCTGCGCTCGAAAAAAATCCGAAAGGGGCCAATCCATTCATCGATCCGGCGGGTTACAAAGCACACCTTGACGCGCAGGAGAAAGCATTCCAGGCGAAGCTGGCAGAACAGAAAGCCGCAGCGAAATGAAACTGACACGGCGTGAGGCTATCGGCCTTGCCGCAGCCGCAATGCTGAAGGGCCAGACGGCGGGGAGCATTCCGTCGTGGAAGACCGAACTCCGCGAACTTGCACCCGATGTTTTTGCATACGTGCAGGGAGGCGGCCCCGGTATCCCCAATTTGAGCGTGTCAAATGCTGGCGTGATCGCCGGTCCTGCGCACATGATGGCCATTGATTCGCTCGGCGCTCCCCTGCATGCCAAAGCTTTCATTGCCGCAGCAAAGCGCGCCGTTCCCGGCAAACCCTTCGACCGCCTGGCGCTCACACACCATCACATCGACCACATCGCGGGCAATCGGTATTTTCTGCCTGCGGAAATCGTCGGCCATAGTTACTGCCGGGAAGCCATGCTCGCGACCAAAATCGCCACGCCGCTTTGGGAAAAGCGTGACGGCTGGGCCGACGGTACCGAAGAGCGTAAGCTCTATCCGCCCGTTACCACCTTTAACGACATGGTCACTTACCGCTATGGTGACCTCGCCGTCGAACTGATTTTCAACGGCCCCGCACATACCTGGGGCGATGTCATGGTTTATATCCCGCGTCACAAAATCCTCTTTGCAGGTGATATCGCGTTCTTTTATGTGGCTCCGTTTTGCCAGAATGCGCACGTCACCAAATGGCTTGGAGCGATTGACCGCATCATGGCGATGGATGTTGATGTGATCGTTCCGGGCCACGGTCCTCTCGGCGGCAAGAAGGAACTGAAAGAAATGGCGGACTACCTGCGACTTTTCAAGGCCCAGGCCCGTCAGCGTTTCGACGCCGGCATGAGCGCGGGCAAGGCCGCTGCCGACATCTCCCTCGGCCATTTCGACGAATGGATTGGCGCGCCCGAGAAGCTTGTAATGAACACTGTCCGTCTCTACCGCGAATTTGATGGCACTATCCAGCCTGACGTGGACGACGCGGGTATGCGTGCAGCCACAAAGGAATTCAACGCCATCCGGAGCAGCCAAAAATGATCAGAACGATTCGTATTCAACTCTGTGTGCTGGGCCTCGCCCTGGTAGCAGTCGCCACCGCCGCCCGCCGCGTGGAATCGGCGCCCGTCATGGCGAAGGCCGCCAATTCCCTGCTGGCAGCGCTCACGCCAGAACAACAAACGAAAATTTCATTTACCCTTGATGACGCGGAAAGGATGCTCTGGTTCTACACTCCTGTGCCGCGCAAAGGCCTGCCGCTGCGCGAAATGACATCCGGCCAGCGGCAGCTCGCGCTGGCTCTGCTCAATGCGGGCTTGAGCCAGAGCGGGTTCATCAAAGCCACCACCATCATGAGCCTTGATGAAGTCCTGGCGGCTATGGAAAAAGGCAGTGGCCCGCGCCGTGATCCTGACGGCTATTTTTTCAGTATTTTCGGCAAACCATCCGAAACGGGCAATTGGGGATACCGGATTGATGGTCACCACCTCAGCCAGAATTTCACCATCGTCGCCGGTAAAGTCATCGGTGCGCCCAGCTTCTTCGGCACCAATCCAGCCGAAGTGCGGGAGGGTTCACGCGCCGGCCTGCGGGTACTTTCGCGCGAAGATGATCTGGGTTTTAATCTCGTTCAGTCACTGACTCCGGCCCAGGCCGTCACTGCTGTTGTAGACAAGACCGCTCCGGCAGACATCCTCACCACGAACACGCGGAAAGCAGCGTTGCAAGGTCAGCCGGGCGGCATCGGGCTGTCCGCCCTGAATCCGAAACAAAAGGCAATCCTGACAGACCTTCTGGATGAGTATGTTTTCAACATGCCTGAGGCGCTGGCCGAAATTCGCACAGCGCAGATCCGCAAGGCCGGCAACAGCATTTGGTTCGCGTGGTCCGGGGGAACACACGCCGGTGAGCCTCACTACTACCGGATCCAGTCCGCTGCTTTTTTAATTGAATTCGACGACACGCAGGACAAAGCGAATCACATCCACTCCGTCTGGCGCGATTTTGAAGGAGACTTCGGGCTTGACCTGCTCCAGCAGCACTACCAGACCAGCCACCGGCCCTGATATCACCCTCTGACCGCAGGACCTATAGAAATCGGCCTCCAGGCCTGTTAGCCTCAGAGCGCGTGTCTCCCTTTACTACACTGCCTGCTGCACTGCCCAACCCACTGCGCACTCTGGTCGAAACCTTCATCGCCGCAGCGGTTCAACCCGCCGTTCTCGACCCCGGCGAAGAACCCCTGGCGCTGACGCCGGGTCAGTGGAACCTTTCTGAATGGAACGGCCGCCTCACCCTTCAGGTATGGGATACCAATCGCAACCTTGTGCGGAAAATCTCCGGAGTCAAAGAACAGCGTCGCGACCGAATAGCCCTTCGCACTGAGCGCTTCCCCAGAGCCGAGGGTGAGCTTCAGATCGCCGATCTGGCCGCCCCGCTGGGTCTTGAACTGAAACGCAAGACTTCCCGCGCCGCCTTCCGCGAACGTTTCCAACTCATGCTGGCGCGTCAACTTCCGGACTGGCGCACCGAAGAAGTCACCATGGAGGCGAACCTTGAACACAGCCTTTCCCCCGGGTACGCCCGTGCTTTTTTACGTCAGGGTTCGCAGGGTCTGGCAGCAATCGCCGCACCGCCAGAGAGTTCCGCGTGTGGTGGTGTTCTCTCGTTCGGCATTCTCTGGCTGGAATATCTGCGCCGCCGTGAGCCTGGGCTCAATCTCAATTCGCTGGTCCTTTTTGTGCCGCCACACGGTCAGCAGGAAGTTGCTTCCCGTGCGCAATGGCTGAACCCTGTTGCCTTTAGATGCGAGCTGTTTATTTACGATGAGCGGGACCGCGCCGGCCTGGCGGATTTAGCTGACGCGGGCAATCTGGATTCCACGCTGCCGCTTTGTCACCGGGCATCTCATCCCAACACCGAAACCGCGAACTTGAGCGACATCTCCGCCGATGTGACCCGCGTTGAACAAAGTGACGGCTCTGTCAGCTTCCAGATTCGGGGCCTCGAAATAGCCCGTCACGCAGGGGGCAAACTGACCTGCGGAATCTCCCGAAAAAGTCGCTGCTCCTCCGAAACGGTGGCGAATATGGCCAGGGAAGTCGGCCGTGTGCGCAGCCCTGAGGGCGAAGACCGCCAGCATCCTTTGTATACAGCGAATCCGGAAGGCTGGCTGGAATCGATGGTGCGCGCGCACCCGGAGACGCTCGATGCATCGCTCCGTCCCCTGCCCGTATATGGCCAAGTCCCCGTGTTCGCCGGAGTCGACCGCGGCATCATCGATCTCCTGGCCATCGACCATGCGGGCCAGCTGGTTGTCATTGAACTCAAAGCGACCGCCGACATCCATCTGCCATTTCAGGCGCTCGACTACTGGCTGCGGGTTCGCAAGCATCTGCTGGCTGGTGATTTCGAACGTCAGGGTTACTTCAAGGGCCATGTCATTCAGCCGGTCGCGCCCCGCATCGTGCTGGTCGCTCCTGCTCTGGAATACCATTCCAGCACCGAGACTATTCTGGCGGCCCTCAACCCGGCCATTACAATTACCCGCCTGGGCCTTGCGGCTGACTGGCGCAGAGGTCTGCGAGTTATGTTTCGTCTGCGGGGAAGTGACCGTCCCGGCCCAGCATCTGCCTGATCCTCCGGCCCAGCGAATCTGCCGAAAAGGGCTTCTGGATTGATGCCGTGCCGGGTGGCGACAAGTCCGCCTGTTCCAAAGGGGCATCCGCGTAGCCGCAGATGAACAAAACTTTCAGGCCGGTGTGAAGCGCGCGCAGGCGGTGGGCAAGTTCCATGCCGCTCATGGAGGGCATGCTGGCATCTGCCACCAGAACGTCGAATGAACGTGTGCGGTCGGCACCAAGGCGCACTGCTTCTGCCGGATCCGACGCCACTACCACCCGGTAACCCTGGCGTTCCAGCATGTCGCGACTTAATTCCCGGACCAGGGGCTCGTCGTCTACCAGCAGAATCGTCTCGCCCTCGCCCAAAACCGCCGGGTCCCCGGGGCGACCATCCCCCGCATCAGGGCGTTTGCTGAATGAGAGCAATTGACGTGTCAGCGCGGTGGCGCCTTCCGCTGCCTGCAGAGCCTGTTCTGCACTCCGGCGGACTTCCTGATCTTCCGATAATCCAGAAATCACATTGCGCAAATTGTGCACAATCACTTCGAGCACCATGTCGAAATCGTGGGCTACACCGCCTGCGAGGCGCCCCAGGGCTTCAATTTTTTGCGCGCGTCGCAGCCTGTCTTCAATCCGCTTCCGCTCGCTGATGTCCGTCAGAGTGCCTTCGTAGTAGAGTACTTCACCTGTCGGGTCCCGCACCACTTGTGCGTTTTCCAGAACTGTGATGGTGCGGCCGTCGCGACTCCGCAGCTCGTATTCCACGTTCTGAAGGCTGCCCTCGCGCTCGAGTTGTTCGAGGAGTCGGGGCCTGATAGAAGGGTCAACGTACAGATCTTTCGTAATCTGAACATCATTCAGCGCTGCTTCGTTCGAGAGTCCCAGCATCCTGAGCAGCATAGGGTTGGCTGCCAATATACGACCGCTGGGCGTGCTCTGGTAAACCCCCTCCAGCACGCTTTCAAAGAGATTACGGAAGCGTTCTTCAGATTGCCGGAGTGCCCGTTCCGCCAGCTTGCGCTCTGTAATGTCAGACATCATGGCGAGCGTAGACACTTTTCCCCGCGCTTCTGCCGGCATCACATTGGAGCAGGCCAATACCCACAGTTCGGCGCCGTCGGAGCGCCGCAATCTTCGATCAAACTGCTGCTTGGCTCCTTCAGTGAGCGTCTGCATACGCATGCGTTCCATCGACAAGTCTTCGGGGAAGAAGAAGTCGGTCATTTTGCGCCCGTCCAGGCTTTCCACCGGAACGCCCAGCATTTCAGCCATTCGCGCATTGGCGTATGTAATTATGTTGTTTTCATCCCGCACCCAGATGCCCTCAGAGGCGGTCTCTACCAGTTGCCGGTGCCACGCCTCGCTGCTGGCGGCATCCCGCGCGGAACGCAGCATCCGTGAACTCCCCAGACTGAGCAGCAGGCCTGCGCTGGTGAAGAAAAACCCTCGCAGCAACACCTCTGGAGTCGGCCGGCTGCCGTGTTGCAGGTCGAAGACCGACCAGATCAACATGAGGAATGTGGAAACAACTCCAGGCCCCGGTCCCGCAACAACAGCGCACGCGATAACCGCCACAAACGCGGTGAGGAACGGACCCAGTCGGTCTCCTGAGGCGCGGTCAACCCAAAATTCCATGGCCACCGCAATCGCGCAGGCCGCCACCACGAAGGAATAGCGCACCAACGCCCGCTCCGGCGCAATGACTTCGGCGAATCTCCGGCTGGGCTTGCTCAAATCCGCTACTTGAGGGGCGCGATTCCCTCAGTCAGTTCGATATACGTACCCCACGGATCGGTGAGGAATGCAATCGAAGCGCTGGAGCCGGCTACTTTTGTATAAGCCCGGTCCATCTTGATGCCCGATGCTTCGAGCTTCGCGATAAACGCCGGCAGGTTCTTCACTTCAAACCCGATGTGATCGAGCGAACGTCCCTTGGTTGTGACGGGAGCAGCGGTCATCTTTGGATCCGGTGCGGAGAAGGACAGGTTGATACCGGGGATATCCGCAGCTTCAAACGGCCCCCTCTTGCGCGCTACCGCACCAAATGTTTTGATATACCAAGCCTGCATTTCAAGGACCGGTCCCGCGAAGTGGATATGTTCAGCCGCAACAGGGGTCTTAATGTCCTTCTCTTCCATGACTTCGATGCGGATGTCGTCAGGGGTAATTAAGTACACCTGCGTCGGTCGCGTCATCGGCTCCATTTTGATTCCCGCAGCCTGCCATTTCGGCAGCCAGTCCTGCATGTTCTGCACCTGAAATCCAAAATGATTGACGACGGACCCGACGGTGCCACCGGTCGGTTCACCTTTGCGAAGCATCACATACATGCCGGGAAATTCAATCAGTTGCAGCGGGCCGTTTTGCACCGGCTTGCCGCCCAGCAGGGCGAAGAATTTCTGGCTGGCATCAAGGTCGCGTACAGTCAGATGCATGTGCCCCATCGAGACCCCAGCCGCGTTGCCGGGGGCCAGTGGAGTGGTTCCTGCAACCTGTGCCAGCGCCGGGATAAGGCCGGCAACCATAAAACCGAAGAGCGAGTGCAATTTCATTGTTGTTGATTATATCCGGTCGGCGGAAAGATCACTGAAAACAGCAGTCCTGCAAGCACCACCACCACGGCACCGATCACGTTGTACCAGAGAAAAGCGACATTGGTGAACACGGCACAGGCAATGATGGCGGCCTCACCGGTTAGCATGGCCCAGAACGCCGCGGAACCCTTCACACGCTTGAAGAAGAACCCCAGGGTGAAGACGCCCAATAGTACTGGATAAAAATACGAACCCACCAGATTCACGGCTTCCACCAGCGACCCCAAATTCTTCGCGAACTGCGCAAACACTACAGCCCAAACACCCCAAAGCGCGGTACAAATTCGCGAGACCAGCAGGTAATGAGTGTCGGTGCCCGCATCCTGAATGAACCGTTTATAGATATCCATCACACTGACGGTCGCGAGGGAATTCAGTTCTCCCGAACACGCCGACATTGCCGCGTTCAGAATCACGGCAATCACCAGGCCAATCACACCCACCGGAAAGTACTTTGTCACGAAGGTTAGAAAGACGTAATTCGTGTCGTTGAAACCCGGATGCCCCTGGGTCTTTTCATAAAGTTTGATGCCGTCTTTGCGTGCACCGTCAATTTCGCGCTGCGCCGCCCGGTAGCTCTGCACGGAAGCGGCCAGGGCGGCCTTGTCATCCAGCTTCCGCGCGGCGTTCAGCGCCTCAGCGGCCTGTTCGCGGCTCTTCCAGGCCTGGTCAAAATGCGTCTGCACTTCCGTGAAGCCCGGCTGCCCCTGAATCGCTTTCATCGCCGTAGTTTCAAACAACACCGGCGGCTGAGCGAACAGATAGAACACGAAAACCATCGCGCCCACAAAAAGAATGAAAAACTGCATCGGGACCTTGGCCACCGCGTTGAAAAGCAAACCCAGCCGGCTTTCCGCCACTGACTTGCCGCTCAAGTAACGCTGCACCTGGCTCTGGTCACAGCCGAAGTAGCCCAGCATCAGGAACGTCCCGCCCAGCAACCCGCTCCACAGGTTGTAGCGGTTGTTCATATCGAAATGGGTGTCGATGGCGTTCAGTTTCCCCACCGCTCCCGCCAGGTAAACAGCATCAGTAAAACTCACGCCGCGCGGCATCAGAGCAACCACGGTGAACAGTGCCAGAATCAGCCCGGCGAAGATGATGCTCATTTGCAGAACGTCGGTCCACGTCACGGCGGGGATGCCGCCCATCGTTGTATAGAGCACACACAGCGTTCCGATGATCAGCGTCGTCACCTGATCGTTCCAGCCGAAGATTACGCTCATCACAATCGCTGGCGCGTACAGCGCAATGCCCACCCCCGCGCCCCGCTGAACCAGGAATACAAGACTGGCCAGTGCTCGCGTTTTGGCGTCGAAACGCCGTTCCAGATATTCATAGGCTGTATAAACGCCAGACCGGTGAAAGATCGGCACTGCTGTCGCCGCCAGAATCACCATCGCGATCGGCAAGCCCAGATAAAATTGCACGAAGCGCATGCCGTCCACATAGGCCTGACCTGTGGTCGCGATAAAGGTAATCGCGCTCGCCTGCGTTGCCATAATCGACAGGCCCATGGCGTACCAGGGCATAGATTTCCCGGCGAGCAGATAATGGCTGGTCGTGTTGCTGCCCCGGCCTTTCCACAAACCAAAGCTCGGGATCGCGATTATTGTCACGATCATGACGATCCAGTCGATCAGTGTCATAGATAGAAACGCGAAAAATAACGCGTGAATGCGGCGAAAACAAGGATTAAAACAAGCAGCCAGCCCAGCACTGCCGCGTAGACTACATTCCACGTTCCCAGAAAAGGCGGCGGCTCGGGATCGTGGGCTTCTTCAGGAAGCTTAAAAGAAAACGGCTTAGCCATGATCTATGCCAGCAACTCGCCGCGCAGCACTGTGACGGCCTGACCTGAAAGAATCACGCGGTCCCCGGCTACGTGCACCTTGACGACTCCACCACGCGCGGAAGCCTGGAATCCCGTCATCTCGGTCTTGCCTAATTTCTGGCCCCAGAAGGGCGCTAATGCCGTGTGCGCGGAGCCCGTTACCGGGTCTTCATCAACCCCTGCACCGGGCGCAAAAAAACGCGAAACAAAATCGTATTTGCTGCTCCGCGATGTAACAATGACACCGCGTACCGGCATTTGTCGCAGCAGATATTGGTTCGGCTTCAGCGAGCGCAGCGTCTCTTCGTCAGCTACTTCTACCAGGTAATCAAACTGGTTCCGGCCCACGTATTTTAGTTCTGTTCCCAACGCTTCGGCCAGTTGCGCGGGGGCGTCTGCGGGTTGTTCGAGTTTGGCCGGAAAATCCATCTCAATCCAGTCGCCATGTTTTTCGCAGGTCAGCAATCCACTGCGCGTATAAAACCTCGCGGTCTGGTCTGCCGTGAGGTGACCTTCTTCCCACAGAACGTGCGCGCTTGCCAGCGTCGCGTGCCCGCACAAATCGACCTCAACCGCAGGCGTCAGCCAGCGCAGGCGATATCCGTCGGCTTCCGGATGCAGGTACGCGGTTTCAGAAAGATTCATCTCTCGCGCGACGTTCCGCATCCATGTTTCATCCGCCGCTGCGGGCAGTACAAAGACTGCGGCCGGATTCCCGGCAAAGGGCACAGAGGTGAAGGCGTCCACCTGAATCACGCGAACGGACATTCCTCGATTATGAATCACCGCACGTAAACTAAAGCAATGCCCCTAACCATTGCTGGTCGCACCTTCCGTTCACGTCTGATGATCGGCACCGGCAAATACCGCAGCTTCGCCGAAATGGCGCTCTGCCACGAAGCCTCAGGCGCGGAGGTGGTCACGGTGGCCGTTCGCCGTGTCAATCTCACTGATAAAACCCAGGAATCGATGCTCGATTACATCGACCTCGAAAAGATGTTCATTCTGCCCAATACGGCCGGCTGTTATACGGCTGAAGACGCCATCCGCACGGCCCGCCTGGGCCGCGAAGTGGGTTTGTCCAACTGGGTGAAGCTTGAAGTTATCGGCGATGAGAAAACCCTGTTTCCGGATAACGCGGGCCTGCTGGAAGCCACCCGTGTCCTGGCGAAGGAAGGGTTTGTCGTCCTTCCTTATACGAATGACGATGTGGTCAATGCGCGCAAATTGATCGATGCGGGTGCCGCGGCTGTCATGCCGCTTGCCGCACCCATCGGTTCAGGGCTTGGCATTCAGAATATTACGAACCTCCGCATCATGCGCGAAATGATTACTGAGGTTCCTTTGATCGTTGATGCAGGCGTCGGTACCGCGTCAGATGCGGCCATCGCTATGGAACTTGGCGCAGATGGGATTCTGATGAACACAGCTGTCGCCGCAGCGGACGACGCAGTGAAAATGGCGCGCGCCATGAACCTGGCGGTACAGGCTGGACGCATGGCGTTCGAAGCCGGGCGCATGGAACGCAGGCTTTACGCCAGCGCGAGCAGCCCGATCACGGGCGTGGTTGGCAGATAGATCGGTTCACGGCTTCGGACCTCAACGCGTAACCGGTTGCAATCGCGTGGGCCCAGTCGGGCCTCCCGTTGAGTTCTGCCGTTTTGGCTGCGGCATGCCAGTCATAAGGGAGCGCACGGTGCTCCACTTTCCATCTGCCGTTGCGGCGTTCGAGTAACGCATATCGGGCGTGCGGACTGCCGGTTTCCACATAGTGCAGCCACGGACTTGTGTCTTCGTACGCCTGCAAACCTGCACTGCCTGGGTTCACGATGAGGGCGCTGGGGCTCGTGACAGTTCGAGGAATGTGGGAATGTCCGCACAAAATCAGACTAGCTTGGGTGTTGGCGAGTTTTTCTCTCACGTACTCCGGTTTCGCCAGACGCAGTCCCGCTGGTTCGATTTCTTCGACGAGATATTCGAGGTCCGTTGCCGGAGTGCCGTGACAAAGGAAAATGCCGGGCTCCCATTCGAGGGTTGGTGGGAGCTTTTCCAGCCAGGCGAAGTGGTGCGATTTTAGTTGAGAGTGGGCGGCGCGGTCGGAAAGGCCCATCGCTTCGAAAGAGCGGTCTATGAGCTGCCGGTCATGATTGCCGCGGATGTTGAAGTGGTTCAGGCTCATCAACAGGTCCGCAGTGGCGGCGGCGTTGAGCGGGCCGGAGAGATGATCGCCGAGGTTGAGAACGGCGTCTGGCCGGTAATCGCACAGATCTTCAAGAACCGCTTCGAGAGCTGGCAAGTTGCCGTGGATGTCCGCGATGACTGCCAGTCTCATACTGTTCATGTTCTCCTGTTATTTACACCATGCATTCCAACCGTTTGATTCATGAGAAGAGTCCGTATCTTCAGCAGCACGCCCACAATCCTGTGGACTGGTACCCCTGGGGGCCGGAGGCGTTTGAAAAATCGCGGGTTGAAGACAAGCCGATCTTCCTTTCGATAGGCTACTCCACGTGCCACTGGTGCCATGTGATGGAGCGGGAATCGTTTGAGAACGAGGAAATTGCAGCACTGGTGAATAAATGGTTTGTGCCAGTAAAAGTGGACCGCGAAGAGCGCCCGGACATCGATCGAATCTATATGTCGTATGTGCAGGCGACGACCGGGAGCGGGGGATGGCCAATGTCTGTCTGGCTAACTCCCGAGTTAAAGCCGTTCGTTGGCGGGACCTATTTCCCGCCGGAAAACCGGTATGGACGCGCGGGATTCCCCTTGGTTCTGGAACGCGTGGCAGAGGCGTGGAAGAACGACCGGGAGAAAATTTTGCAATCGAGCGCGGCCATGATGGACCAGTTGCGGTTGCAGGCTGGCGGGTCGGCGGAAGGCGGGAAAGACCGGGTCGCTGCAACGGTATTCGACGAAGCGTTCCAGCAGTTCCGCCGAGCGTTCGATTCTGAACGGGGCGGATTCGGTTCGGCACCGAAATTCCCGCGGCCTTCAGTTTATAACTTCCTGCTGAGGTACTGGAAGCGGACGGGGCAGGAGGCAGCTCTGGACATGGTGGTGGAAACGCTCCTGGCCATGGAACGGGGCGGCATGCATGATCAGCTGGGTGGGGGATTTCACAGGTATTCGGTAGACGAATACTGGTTTGTGCCGCACTTTGAAAAGATGCTGTACGACCAGGCGCAGCTGGCAATTTCGTACCTGGAAGCGTTTCAGATTACGCAGAACAGCACGCTGGCGCTGGCGGCGCAGCGGGTTCTGGATTACGTGATGCGGGATATGACAGCTGCGGGCGGCGGATTCTATTCAGCCGAAGATGCCGATAGTGCGGAGGACGGGACGCGGCCCAAAGACAAGAGCGAAGGCGCCTTCTATATCTGGGCCTGGCCTGAAATTCAGGCGCTGCTGGGGCTGGAGCGGGCGGAGTGGTTCCGGTATCGATACGGAGTGGAACCGGACGGCAATGTGATGAACGACCCACATACCGAATTCACCGGCAGGAATATCTTGTTTCAGGCACATACGCTGGAGGAAACTGCGAGTCATTTCGGGGTCTCCGCAGTGGAATTTGTGACCGGAATCGCGGAAGCGGAAAGGGTGTTGTTTGACGCGCGTGCACTGCGTCCGCGACCGCATCTCGATAACAAGATTCTGACCTCGTGGAATGGCCTGATGATCTCTGCATTTGCGAAGGGCGCAGCAGTTCTAAATGAACCGAAATACGCATTGGCTGCGGTTCAGGCTGCGGATTTTCTGCTGGAAACTCTGCGCCTGAAAGACGGCTCACTGCTGCGGCGCTATTGCGATGGCGATGCCGCGATTGCCGGGATGCTGGACGATTATGCGTTTCTGGTGCAAGGCCTGATTGACCTTTATGAAGCGACTTTCAATTTCCGATATTTACGGGAGGCGATTGCGCTGACGGACCAGCAACGATCACTGCTTGAAGACGAAGCCGGTGGATTCTTTACGTCGTCACAGGAAGACGCCGCGCGATTGATGCGGACCAAAGACGACTACGATGGCGCGGAGCCTTCCGGCAATGCCGTGGCGTTGAGCAATCTGCTGAGGCTCGCACGAATTACGGGGAACGTTTCGTATGAGCGTGCGGCACGGAAATTGATTGCCGTGTTCCACAAGGGGCTGACGCAGTCGGCAACCGGGATGCCTCAGATGCTGGCATCGTGCGAGTTCGACATTGCTCCGCAGCGAGAGATTGTGGTGGCGGGCAACGGCTCAGATGAGATGGTCCGGACC
Source organism: Terriglobia bacterium (assembly GCA_025363475.1). Classification (GTDB taxonomy): domain Bacteria; phylum Acidobacteriota; class Terriglobia; order Bryobacterales; family Bryobacteraceae; genus BOG-234. Next base: position 150,926 of record JANYDS010000023.1, on the reverse strand, counting down.
CTGCGGGCACAGTTCGATCCGAACAGAATCCTGCTTTATGCCGCGCCGGAACTGGCTGAATATCAACCGGCAACACGGCAGATGGCGGGTGGCGGAGGAACCGCAGTCTATATTTGTGAGAATTACACATGCCGGAAACCGGCCACAAATCAGGAGGAACTGCTGCAATTGCTAAGATAGGCGTTTCAACCCCAAAAGAAAGAGGACGATTATTATGGAGCGCGCAGGAGCAACAACTATGCGGGGAAACCCGCTGACACTGGTGGGCCCGGAACTGAAAGCCGGCGACCAGGCCCCGGATTTTTCTGTGATCGACAGCGGTATGAAACCCATGCATCTGGGCGATACGGGCAAGAAAACGCGGATCTTCAGCGTACTGCCTTCGCTGGATACGCCGGTTTGCGATGCGCAGACCAGGCGGTTTAATGAAGAAGCGGCAAAGCTGGACGGTGTGGATATTTTCACCGTCAGTGTCGATTTGCCGTTTGCGCAGAAGCGTTTCTGCAATTCGTTTGCGGTGGACAATCTGAAGATGTTGTCTGATCATCGCGACGTGTCTTTTGGTGAGGCCTACGGCACGCTGATCAAAGAACTCCGTATCCTGAGCCGCGCAATTTTCGTGGTAGGGCCGGACGACAAGATCAAATATGTGGAGTATGTCCCGGAAGTTGGGGATTCCCCGAACTACGAAGCCGCCCTGGCAGCCGCACGGAGTTAGTTGCTTCCGTCTCTTTCCATCACGGTCGCCCGGCTGCGCCAGAGTCGTCTGGTGCAGGGCGGCCTGGTGGTCGGGGCCGGGATTCTTGTCGGAAATATCACCGGATTTTTCCGGATCGCAGTCACTGCCTACCTGGTGGGGACTCATGCGCGGGCCGATGCGCTAGCCGTGGCGACGGGGCCTCTTGACACCCTGAATTCAATTGTTATGAACACCATGTTGTTCGCCTTTGTGCCAATGCTGATGCTGCGGCAAGGGGCAGCGCGACTGGCGCTGTTCGCGCGCGCTGCACAGGTGTTCGGCCTCATTCTGGCTGGGGTGAGCGTGGCCGGAGTTGTGCTTGCGCCGGAGGTAATTCACCTCCTGGGGCCTGGCCTGGCTGGCGTGCAACATGACCAGGCTGTGCAACTTTTGCGGATACTGGCGCCTTCTGCGCTGTTTGCGGGAGGTGCGGCAATTTATTCCGCGCTGCTCTATACGGAGCGGCGGTTTCTGGTGCCCGCGCTCTACCAGGCCTGCCTGAACGGTGTGACGATCGTGGCCGCACTTTCCCTTTGGGAGGTGATGGGTGTGGATGGTTTTGCCATCGGCTATACAACCGGGGCGGCATTGCAGCTGGTTCTGACCTGGTGGGCCACTCGTGAGCTGCGGGGTGCTCCCCGTGCCGCGATGACGATTCCGCTGCGCGACATTCTTGTCAAACCGGGAATGTTTGTGCTCTATGGCGGCTTGATAGCCGCGAACATTGTGGTTACGCGCGCATTCGCAACACATGGGGCTTCCGGTACCGCTGCTGCTTTTGATTACTGCATGCGCTGCGCGAATGTGGTGATTGCTTATCTGGTTTATCCGGTGGCCGGAACTCTGGTGCCGGAAATCGCGTGCCTGCGGGGTACGAGCGACACGCAGAAGGCGTACCGCCTGATTGACAAGAGTGTCGGGATGATGGCCTTGGCGTCAGCGGTCGCGTGTGCGGCTGGAATGCTGCTGCGAACACCAGTGATTGCGCTGCTGTTTGAGCGCGGCAACTTTACGCCGGAATCCACACAGCTGGTTTCTGGCGTGTTTTTGGGGTTCGCGCCCAGTCTGATGGGCTGGGCGTTGATGGACGTGATTGCGCGGTGTTTTTTCGCTTTGGACCGTCCGAAATTACCTTTGCTAGCGGCCTTTATCCCCGTGACGGTGAATTTGATTGTGACTACCCTTCTGCGGGCTGAGGGGCGGCTGGCAGACCCGGCCATGCTGGGTGTGGGGCCGTCGATTGGCCTGGTCAGCGGGTTCGTCGTACTTTTTTCGATGATTCATCTGCGGCGCAAAGCTATGTTGATTGCGCAGCCGCTTGTGGAAGCCCGTTAGTTAGATTGGTTAGAGCGGCTATTTGGCCGCTGCCGCAGCGCGCATCGCCGCCATCTTGCGCAATCGTCCTCTGGTTAAGTTGATGCGTTCGCGGCCGTCGGGCACAGCGAGACATACTTCTTCGAGGTGTTTCATAAAACGCGGATTCATCAACATTTCACGAAGTTGCGGCAGGAAATCTTCAAGCTTTGCCAAGAGGCCCCAATGCTCCGAATTGGCGTCATCAAACATTTTGGCATCGATCGCGCCGTTGACCACGAACGAGGAAGCCATATCCCAGTAACCGGCCACCATCCGGAGGTGTCCGCTGTGCGGCCCCAAAAATGTCTCCATCAAGTCGGTGATCGACTGAGGGTTGAAGCCCTGAACAAACCCGCGAGCCTCCCTCATGACCGGTTCGCGGCGCTGTTCGTAAAGCGTGAGGATCAGTTGAGCACTTTCTGCTGCGGATGACATGTGCTTGAGATGCGGAGGACCGGTGGCCGGATTCGAATGAAAAGGTGTATCCTCAAGTCACGTCTGATCGAAACAGGCGAGGATCAAAATGTTTTCTGCTGCGCTCGTTATTCTCCTCATCGTTGTCATCGGCCTCAATCTGATTTTGCTTTCGCGGCTGCGCTCCCGCGATTCGTTTGAAGCACGTCTCCGCGACGATCTGGCGCGTCTGCAACAGGGCCAGAGCGAGGAGAATCGCGGATTGCGCGGTGAGCTTTCATCCAGCATTCAGAACTTTGCCGCATTGACCGACCAGCGTTCTGAAGCGCTTCGCGGGGCGCTAACCGGACAACTGGGCGATATGCAGCGCGACCAGCACACCCGCCTCGAAGCGATTCGCGGCGTAGTGGATCAGCGGCTGCTGGCGATTCAAACAGATAACGCCGCGAAACTCGAACAGATGCGGCAGACGGTGGATGAAAAGCTGCAGACCACGCTGGAAGCGCGACTCGGGGAATCTTTCCGGCTGGTGAGTGAGCGGCTGGAACAGGTGCACAAAGGTTTGGGCGAGATGCAGGCGCTGGCTTCTGGCGTCGGCGATTTGAAGCGTGTCCTGAGCAACGTGACTACGCGCGGGGCGTGGGGCGAAGTGCAGCTGGAAAATCTGCTCTCGCAGATGCTTTCGCCAGATCAGTTTGACCGCAATGTGGCCGTTACCGGGACCAGTGAACGGGTGGAATTTGCCATCAAACTGCCGGGCCAGGATAACGAACCGGTCTGGTTGCCGGTGGATGCAAAGTTTCCGATGGAGACTTATCAGCGGCTGGCTGCAGCGGCTGAGCGCGGTGATGCCGTGGCTGTAGACGCAATCTCCCGCGAACTGGAAACCGTCGTGCGGGCTTGCGCGAAGACGTTCAGCAGTAAGTATCTGGCTCCTCCGAAAACGACTGATTTCGGGATACTTTTCCTGGCTACAGAAGGCCTGTATGCGGAGGCGCTGCGACGTCCCGGTCTGGCGGAAAGCCTGCAGAACGATTACCGCGTTGTGCTCTCCGGCCCAACCACTTTCGCCGCGCTGCTCAACAGTCTGCAGATGGGCTTCCGAACACTGACCATCCAACAGCGTTCGAGCGAAGTCTGGAAACTGCTGGGTGAAGTGAAAGGTCAGTTCGGTAAATATTCGCAGGTTCTGGCCACTATCCGCAAACGTCTGGAACAGGCCACGCAGACAGTGGATGAGGCCGCGACCCGAACGCGCGTGATCGAACGGCGGCTCAAGGACGTCGAGAGCTCAGAAGAGCCGGACCGGACCGGCCTGCTGCACCTGGTTGCGGTTAACGACGACTAAATTCTGTAACCGCGAGCGCCAGCGCAGCTTCGGGTGTCGAGATACGACCTTCCAGCTGGGCGTCTTCCACTGCTTTGAGGACATCACCGAAGGCGGGCCCCGGCTGGTATCCGGCTGCTATGAGATGCCGACCTGACAGCAGTGGAACAGGATGGAGTTCCTCAACCGGCAACTGCCCAAGCTTCTGTTGTACGAAGTCGTAGTTCGTCAAACTGCCGTGGCTCGAAAGGCAATCAAGGCGGTGCAGCGCCAGGTGTTCGTCAAATGCCGGCTGACGGATGAAACGCTTCAACGTGCTGTCCTTCATTTCGCACACGTCCATAAACTTCATGTGGTTGGCCACCAGAGCTTCGATGGCTTCGGTAGCCTGGGCGGAAAACCGGAGGCGCACGAGGATCGAGTGTGCAATTTCAACGCCTTTTTCCACATGGCCGTTGAAACGGATCCGGTCAGCTATGCGAAACGTCGAAGGCTTGCCGACATCATGAAGCAGGACGCCCATGGCGAGTGTCGCGGAGGGATTGTCGAGGCCGTCGAGCATGATCAGTGTGTGGGTCCAGACATCGCCTTCCGGATGGAACTCAGGGGGCTGCTGTACTCCCCGCATGGCCGCGACTTCAGGCAGAATTTCGTCGAGTAATCCAGTTGTGGAGAGCAGTTCGAAGCCACGTCTGGCACCGCTTTCCATGAGGATGCGCAGGATTTCGTCGCGAACCCGTTCTGCGGCAATAGTGCGGATTTGGGGGGCAAGCGTCCGTATGGCGGCAAAAGTTACGTGCTCGATTTGAAAATTGAGGCGCGCGGCGAACCTTACCGCCCGGAGCAGACGCAGGTGGTCTTCAGCAAAACGTTTGGCAGGGTCTCCGATGGCGCGGATGATGCCTGTTTTGAGATCAGCACGCCCGTTTACGAAGTCGAGCAAATCGCCGGTTGCAGGATCGAGAAACAGGGCGTTGATGGTAAAGTCCCTTCGCAACGCGTCTTCTCCAGGGTTCGTTTCAAAGCGAACCCCGGAGGGGTGCCGGCCATCAAGGTAGTCGAGATCGCTGCGAAACGTGGCGACCTCAACCTGAGCTCCACCGCCGCGCACCAGCACCACTCCGAAGTGAGCGCCGACTTCACCCGAACCCGGGAAAAGACGCTTGAGATCTTCCGGCAAGGCAGACGTGGCGACGTCAAAATCGCCCGGTATACGGTTGAGCAGCATGTCACGCACGCAGCCACCGACCAGATATGCGTCGAATCCGGAAGCCTGCAATCGACCGATGATTTGCCGCGCCAGTGTCTCAGGTCCCACGACTACATGCTAATCTGACGGATGCCGAGTTCTTTGCGAGACTCTTCGCAGCGGAGCGGGGGACCCGAGTAACCGGGGCGCAGTCCGAAGTTCCGGACGGAGTACTTTCAAGCTCCAGCCCGTCAGCTAACCCCGCAGGTAAATTTGAGAGCTGCCGTTGAGGCAGGAACCGGAGTATACGCTTGACCGCTGTCCCATCTGACCGCCCCGCAGTAACAAGGAAAGTAGTTGTCGCGACAACTGTCATGTTGTCGTTTATCTCGTTTTGGCGGGCTGCCGCTATTGTTTTGAGTGATCTTGCGTCGTCGGCTTACTATGTCGGGGGAATTGCGGAAACTGCGATTGGCAAGTCTGCCCCGTGGTTCATCCTCGGCATCATGCTGTTCTCGTATGCGGTTCGGGCCGTATATATCGAGAGCTGCAGCATGTTTGTGCGGGGCGGTGTTTACCGCGTGGTTCGCGAAGCCATGGGTCCGGTCTACGCGAAATTCTCGGTCTCGGCGCTCATGTTCGATTACGTGCTTACGGGGCCGATCAGCGGAGTTAGTGCGGGTTTGTATCTGGGCGGTCTGGTAAACGAATCCATCGATTACTTCCACCTGAATGTGGCGCATGTACCGTCGGAATATTTCGCCGCCGGCTTTGCCGTTCTGGTTACGTTTTACTTCTGGCGCAAGAACATCATCGGCATGCATGAATCCAGCGAGAAGGCCTTGCGGATTATGCAAATCACCACAGTGATGGTCGTCATCCTGATTGTCTGGTGTATCGTGACGATCGTTAGCAAGGGCTATCAGCCGGTGCCGTTTCCCGCGATGTCGAACATCAAGTTCGGACCTGATTCGCTGGGATGGCTCAAGGGTCACGGGGCATCAGCGATTCCGGCCATCGCGATCATGATCGGCATGGGGCATTCGCTGCTGGCAATGAGTGGCGAGGAAAGCCTGGCGCAGGTGAACCGGGAAATTGCGTCTCCAAAACTGAAAAATCTGGAACGCGCGGGTTTTGTAATTTTTGTCTACAGCCTTCTGTTTACCTCGCTGGTTTCATTCTTCGCAGTCATGCTGATTCCGGATGGCGAGCGGCATAAGTACCTGGACAATCTGATTGGCGGCTTGTCGATGTTCCTGGCCGGCCCCTACGCGGTCAGACTGGCGTTCCACGGGTTTGTGGTACTGGTCGGCGTGCTCATTCTTTCCGGGGCAGTGAATACTTCGCTGATCGGCTCCAACGGGGTTGTCAACCGTGTGGCGGAAGACGGCGTGCTGACCGAATGGTTCCGCAAACCGCACCATAAATTTGGCACTACCAGCAGAATCATCAACGTGATTGCAGGTTTACAGTTAGTCACGATTATCGTAAGCCGCGGCAACATTGAAGTATTGGGCGAAGCGTACGCGTTTGGTGTCGCCTGGAGCTTCACGATGAACGCCATGTCGATGCTGGTACTGCGCTACAAGATGCCCCACGGTCGTGAATGGAAAGTGCCGTTCAACCTGCGGATTGGGAAGACCGAAATCCCCATCGGACTGGCAGTGGTAACAATCATTCTGTTTTTGCTGGCCAGTATTAATGTGCTGACGAAGAAGGTGGCGACCGTTTCCGGCTTGATATTTACCATCGCCTTCTTTCTGGTCTTCGAGTTTTCAGAACGCTACAACAAGAGGCGAAACAAGGGAGTTACCCATATCCACGGTCAGGAGAATGAACATTTCCGGCTGCATACGAGCGATGAGATTTCAGCAGAGACGCTGAAGGTAAGACCGGGCAGCATTCTGGTTGCTGTACGCAATCCTCATCACCTGGAACACCTGCAAAAAGTGATCGAAAAGACTGACACCCGGCGCGAAGACATTGTTGTGCTGACGGTGAAAGTGGTGACACAGGCGGGTTCCGGCGAGCACGGGCTTGAATCCGATCAGGTGTTTGCAGATTCCGAACAACTCGTGTTTTCGCGGGTCGTGGGACTTGCGGAAAAAGCAGGCAAACATGTGGAACTTCTCAGCGTGGCTGGCACATCACCGTGGGTGGCAATATTGCAGACTGCCGCTTTACTGCAGTGCGCAAGAATCGTGACCGGACTTTCGCCCAGCCTGACGCCGGCGGAACAGGGTCGCCTGATTGGTGCGGCCTGGGAAGAACTGGCGAAGCCGCGTCCATCGCTCTCGCTTGAAGTGGTGATGCCTGACGTCAATCAGTCGATGTTCTTCAATCTTGGCCCGCATCCGCCCAGGCTTTGGCCGGAAGATGTCGACCTCACCCATCGTCTCTGGCTGGACCTGATAACCAGGGGCACTGGCGATGAACTGCGCCATCGTGATGTAATTAGTGTCGCGCTGAATCGCCTGAAGCGCGATCTGGATAACAATGATGGCGCTGTCGTCGCCGAAGTAGTTGCCGCCGTGCAAGCCCACGGGCCGGATAAAGTGATCGTGCCTTCACCGCAGCAACTGTCGTAGACAAGCCATCTGTAGACTGGTGGGAGCAAAATGGATTCTCACCCGGCAACACGACAAGGTGCCAAAGTAGTAGTCGCGACGACAGTCGCACTCGCGTTCATTTCTTTCTGGCGCGCGGCGGCGATCGTACTGAGCGATCTGGCGTCATCAGCGTTTTACGCGGGCGGCATTGCGGAGCAGTCCATCGGCAAGGCCGCGCCCTGGTTCGTTCTCGGGGTGATGCTGTTCAGCTTCGCAGTGCGCTCTGTCTACATTGAGGGCAGCAGCATGTTCGTTCGCGGCGGCGTTTACGTCGTAGTGCGCGACGCGATGGGTCCGTTTATGGCGCGTTTGTCGGTCTCAGCGCTGCTGTTTGACTACATCCTCACCGGACCCATCAGCGTGGTCAGTGCGGGTCAGTACATGTCTGGCCTGCTCAATGAATCGGCAGGTCTCCTTCATCTTTCAGTCAAAGTCTCGCCGGATCTGTTTTCAGCGGGCTTTGCCGTGATTGTCACGATTTATTTTTGGTGGCTGAACTTAAAGGGCATGCATGAATCGAGCGGGAAGGCTCTGCGTATCATGCAAATCACGACGGTGATGGTTGTGCTTTTCCTGATCTGGTGCCCGATTACACTGATGATCAATGGTGGTCCGGCGCAGATTCCGCCCGCCCCCGTCCTTTCCAATATCCATTTCAGTGAAGATGCGCTCGGCTGGTTCAAAGGTACGTTCTGGCCGAAACTGCCAGCCGTCGCAATCTTGATTGCTTTTGGACATTCACTGCTCTCAATGAGCGGCTTTGAAACACTGGCCCAAGTTTACCGCGAAATCGCTTATCCCAAACTGAAAAATCTCAAGCTGACCGGTAACATCGTTTGCGCTTACGCCGCAGTTTCCACCGGCTTGATTACGCTGTTTGCGGGCATGATCATCCCTGACAGCATCCGGCCACAGTATGTGAACAATTTGCTGGGCGGCCTGGCGATGCATCTGGCCGGACCGCAAGTTTTGCGGCTTACCTTTCACGTGTTCGTGGTAATTGTCGGCGTCCTGATCCTGTCAGGCGCAGTGAATACATCAATGATCGGGTTCAATGGCGTGATGAACCGGGTTGCAGAGGACGGCGTTTTGGTGGACTGGTTCCGCAAGCCCCACAGCCGCTACGGGACAACGCACCGCATGATCCACATTGCAGGCATCATGCAGGTCATCACAATCCTGCTCAGCAAGGGCAATGTTTTTGTCCTCGGTGAAGCCTACGCATTTGGTGTGGTTTGGAGCTTCTTCCTGCAGGCGATCGGGGTAGTTGTGCTGCGCTACAAGCGGCACGATCAGGAATATAAGGTCGGGCTGAACATCCGGGTGGGCGGAGTTGAAATCCCGATCGGGCTCGGCATCACAACTGCTGTTCTCGGTCTGGTCGCGGTAGCTAACCTCTTCTCCAAACAGATAGCGACCATCTACGGCATCATCTTTACGCTGGTTCTTTTCGTTGTCTTCACCATCTCTGAGCGCATCAACCGGCGCAAACACGCCGGGACGAAACAAGGCCTCGAAGAGTTTAACCTCGAAATGCAGCCGGAAGTGGCGACCGACAGTCTCAATGCCCGTCAGGGTTGTATCCTGGTCGCCGTTCGCGACCCGAACAATCTCTCACACCTGCGCAGCGTGGTTCACAAGACCAATATGCGACGGCACGACATCGTTGTGATGACAGTGCGTCAGATTCTGAGTGGTACGGCTGGTGTTGAGCTGGAACAGACCCAGCTATTCACCGATACCGAACGCGAGTTGTTTTCAAAAGTCGTCATCATGGCGGAAAAAGAGGGCAAGACCGTTGAGTTGCTGGTCGTACCGAGTACCAACGCCTTTGAAGCAATTGTGCAGACCGCGGCCAAATTACAAGCTACGAGAGTTGTAACCGGTGGTTCCATGAAGATGGAATCTGAAGAACTGGCCAGAAGGATTGGCCTGGCATGGGAAGGCCTGGCAGAACCCAGACATCCGTTTTCACTCGAAGTAGTTACCGAGGGCAAGCCGCCGTTTTTCGTAAACCTTGGCCCTCATCCGCCACGGCTCTGGCCGGAAGATGTTGACCGCCTGCACAACCTGTGGCTAAAAATGAGCGGCGGAACATTTGGTGCGCGGCTGCATCATCGCGATGTCATCGGCGTCGCACTACAAAGGCTGGAACGGGATCTGGATATCGCTGGCCGTCGTGAAGAGGCTCTGATCGATATTGAGAATGAACTCCGACTTCATTAGAGCCGCAGTCGCAGCTTGTAAATTTTGCCGGCTTCAAAGCCTTACCAGGTAAAGACGCCCATCCGTTGCTTCACCAGTTGCACCGTGGAATTGGCGATAGGCGCAACGGCTTCAGCTCCGTCACGTAGCACCTGATCCACATAGCTGTGATCAGCGGTGATCTCACGGAACCGCTGCTGAATGGGGTCGAGTTTCGACACCACCATTTCGCCCACCTGTTTTTTTAGATCACCATAGCGCAAACCGGTAAAATGAGCGCGCATCTGGTCGCTGCTCCAGCCGGCAAACGCCTGAAAAATAGCCAGCAGATTCGCAACGCCGGGTCCCATCGTTTCGAAATCAACGGCCGGATTTGAATCGGTTGTAGCGCGCATGATCGTCTTGCGGATGCGGTCCGGCGGATCCAGCAGCGCGACTAAATGGCCGGCACCCTGGGCCGATTTACTCATTTTTGTTGTAGGGTCATCAAGACCCATAACGCGTGCACCCACAAGAGGAAGGCTGGTGGCGGGCATCACAAACGTCTCACCATAGAGCGAGTTGAAACGCTGGGCGATATCGCGCGCAAGTTCAAGGTGCTGGGTCTGATCCTCACCCACAGGTACAATCCCGGCCTGGTACAGCAAAATGTCAGCAGCCATCAGGACCGGATACTGAAAGAGCCCCGCCCCAACTGATTCCTGCGCAGCTGATTTGGCTTTAAACTGCGTCATCCGCTCCAGCCATCCCATCGGAGTAACGCAGGTGAGCAGCCACGCCAGTTCTGCGTGCGCCGGCACGGTGGATTGCACCACAATTCGCGACTGCTTAGGGTCAATTCCCGAGGCGAGGAACAAGCCCGCCAACTCGCGGACCTTCGCCCTCAATTCTTCCGGATTCTGGTAAACCGTGATCGCATGCAGATCGACTATGCAAAAAATGCTCTCGTAGTCGTATTGAATTTTTACCCAGTTCGCAAGCGCGCCAAGGTAATTGCCGATGTGGAGGTTGCCGGAAGGCTGAACGCCTGATAGAACTCGGGATTTCATGTTGGGTGGAAGAATTTATCCTATCAGTCGGCGTTGACAGCTTCCTGTTAGACGATTCCATAAAAATTATTTATACACAGGCCTGCTTGCATTTCCGAAACTTCAACATTACACTGGAAGTTCAGCAATGCTCCTTAGCCTCTCAGGACGAATTACCGCGACAGTCCCTGTATCAGGGATCGTAGTAGTCGTAGTATCCGTCCCCTTCTGAGGTTATCGGGCAGTTTAGAATCCGAGGCCATCAGCAGGGGTAAAACCCGGCTGGTGGCCTTTTTTCGTTTGCGCGAAGCGCGCAAACGGTTGGAAAGATGTTACCAGGAGTTTTAAAGAACATGCATACCGAGATGGACGGCAAGCTCATGACCGGCGCGGAAATTCTGCTGGAATGCCTTACCCGTGAAGGCGTCGAATGTTTCTTCGGGTACCCGGGCGGCGTAACGCTTCCCTTTTATGACGCCCTGTATGACCACCATATCCGCCACATCCTCGTGCGTCACGAAGAGAACGCGGCTTTCGCGGCAGAAGGTTATGCACGCGCCACTGGCAAGGTAGGCGTTTGCTGCGCGACTTCCGGCCCCGGAGCCACCAATCTGGTGACCGGCCTGGTTGATGCCATGATGGATTCCATCCCCCTGGTCGCCATCACGGGGCAGGTTCACTCCAAGCTCATCGGCAGCGATGCCTTCCAGGAAGCGGATACTTTCGGCATCACACGCTCCTGCACCAAGCACAACTTCATGGTGAAGAACGTACAGGAACTGCCGCAGATCATCAAGGAAGCCTTCTATATCGCAGCCAGCGGCAGGCCGGGTCCGGTGCTGGTGGATATCCCGAAAGACGTGTTCCAGGCACGCAGCCATTATGTTCCTGTTGAGTCCGTTCACCTGCCCGGTTATAAGGTGTTCACCGAAGGCCATGCGGGCCAGATCCGCCGCGCTGCCCAGTTGATTTGGGAAGCCGAAAAGCCTCTGGTTTACGCAGGTGGGGGCATCATCGCGGCCAACGCTTCAGCCGAGCTTACAGAACTGGTGGAGACCGCCAACCTGCCTGCAGTCTGCACGCTGATGGCGCTTGGTTCACTTTCTTCCGGCCATCCGAATTTCATCAGCATGCCGGGGATGCACGGCAGCTATGCGGCGAATATGGCGCTTACTGACTGCGATCTTCTCATCGCTCTGGGTACAAGGTTTGATGACCGTGTCACGGGTTCGCTCAACACCTTCGCCAAACATGCCCGCGTGATCCACGTGGATATCGATCCGGCGGAAATCGGCAAGAACCGCATCCCTGATATTCCGATCGTGGGCGATGTGAAACGCGTCCTGCAAAAGCTCATCAAGAATCTGCAGGAACTCGAAGCGGAATCGAAAGCCGTGAAAGCTCCGGCGCGGACCACCTGGCACAAACAGATCAAAGTGTGGAAGGCAGAGCGCCCTTACGACTGTCCGCATTCGGATACTGAGATCAAGCCTCAGCACCTGATGGAAGAGATTGACCGGCTGTCCGGTGGTCAGGCCATCGTCTGTTCAGACGTTGGTCAGCACCAGATGTGGGCGGCACAGCTAATCCGCTTCAACGAACCGCGGCTTTGGATCAACTCCGGCGGCTTGGGTTCCATGGGCTTCGGCATGCCATCGGCTCTTGGTGCACAGATGGCCCGGCCGGACAAACTGGTCTTCTCCATCTCTGGAGATGGCGGCTTCCAGATGTCGCTCTCAGAACTGGCTACTATCGCGTCGCATGCGCTGCCCATCAAGATCATCGTCATGAACAATGGCGTACTCGGCATGGTGCGGCAGTGGCAGACGCTGTTCTATAACAACCGGCTCAGTGCCATCACGCTCGACTGCTTCCCGGACGCGGAGAAACTTGCCGCAGCCTACGGCTTCAAGGGCCGGACGATTGACAAACCCTGGGAACTGGCCAGCGCACTGCTCGAAGCAGTCAATGAACCCGGCCCCTACCTGCTCAATGTCAAAGTGACGCCGGATGAAAACGTGTACCCCATGGTTCCCGCCGGTGGAGCGATTTACGACATGGTGTTCTGCCCTAAAGAACCGGTGGGAGTTTAGAAAAAATGCTGCAAACGATTTCGCTGTTAATGGAAAACAAACCGGGCGCGCTGCTTCGCGTTACCGGTGTTCTGGCTGCCCGCGGTTACAACATTGAGAGCCTCACGGTCGCCAAAACGATGGACCCGGAACTTTCCCGCATGACCATCGTGGTTGATGTGGAAGACCGTCTGCGCACGCAGGTCATCAAGCAGATGAACAAGCTAATCAACGTGCTCCAGGCATCGGACATGTCGGAAACCCCGGCCGTGATTCGCGAAATGGTTCTGGTTCGTGTGCGCTGCAGCCAGGAAACGCGTACTGCTGTCATCAAGGAAGCCGAAATTTTCCACGCCCGCGTAGTGGATTCTTCAACCGAAGGCTTCGCCATTGAAGCCACCGGTGAACCCGGCAAGCTGGATGAATTCGTCGATGTCATGCGCAGCTACGGCGAGACTGATGTTGTTCGCTCCGGCGCCATTTCCATGTCGCTCGAAGCCCGCAAACTCCGGCTGCAGCCTCCCGTTTCAACCCCGGTTGCGGTTTAAGTTACGCACGTTCACAAATCCCAGGTTTAGATAGTTCAAGGAAGATTCATGCCACGACGCTTTTACGAAAAAGACGGAAACATTGACGCCCTGAAGGGCAAAAAGATCGCCATCATCGGCTACGGCAGCCAGGGCCACGCACATGCGCTCAACCTGCGTGATTCGGGTCTTGACGTTGTTGTCGGCCTGCCCGTTGTCAGCAAGAGCCGCGCCAGGGCGGAAGCAGCCGGCCTCACCGTGGTCACCCCTGCTGAAGCCACGAAGACTTCTGACGTGATCATGATCCTGGTCCCCGATCACATCCAGGGCGACCTGTACACCAGCGACATTGCGCCGAACCTCACTGCGGGTAAAACGCTTATGTTCGCGCACGGCTTCAACATCCATTTCGGCTTCATCAAGCCGCCGGCTGATGTCGATGTTTCGATGATCGCCCCCAAAGCTCCGGGCCACCGTGTTCGCGAAGTTTTCACTGAAGGTTCGGGCGTTCCGGCCCTCATAGCCGTCTATCAGGATGCTTCCGGCAAGGCGCATGAAAACGCTCTCGCCTACGCGGCCGGTCTCGGTAACCTGCGCGCTGGTGTGATTGAAACCACCTTCAAAGAAGAGACCGAAAGCGATCTCTTTGGCGAACAGGCTGTTCTTTGCGGTGGTGCGGCGGAACTAATCCGCGCTGGTTTTGAAACGCTGGTGGAAGCGGGCTACGCGCCAGAAATTGCTTACTTCGAATGCCTGCATGAACTGAAGTTGATTGTCGACCTGATCTATGAAGGCGGCCTCGGCTACATGCGCTTCTCTGTTTCCGATACTGCCGAATATGGCGATTACACACGCGGTCCCCGTATTATCACGGGCGAAACCCGCAAGGAAATGAAGAAAATTCTGGCCGAAATCCAGTCGGGTGAATTTGCCCGTCAGTGGATTGCGGAAAATAAAGAAGGCCGTCACAAGTTCCTCGCCATGCGTGCGGAACAGGCGGACCAGCCTGTGGAAAACGTCGGGCGCGAACTCCGCAAGATGATGACCTTCCTCAAACGCAACAAAGAAGCCGGCGTACCGCAGGCTTAACCGCTCAACTCCATGCGCATTCAAACATTCGATACCACTCTCCGGGACGGCACGCAGGGAGAGGCCGTCTCCTTCTCCGTGGAGGACAAAATCCTCATTACACGGAAACTGGATGAGCTGGGTATTGATTACATTGAAGGCGGATGGCCCGGTTCCAATCCCAGAGACAAGGATTTCTTCGAGCGCGCGCGGGGCCTAAAGCTCACGCATGCAAAGCTGACGGCTTTCGGCTCCACGCGCTTTGCGAAGAATCCTGTTGAAGAAGACCGTAACGTCCAGTTGCTGGTGGAAGCCGGAACCCCGGTCATTTCCATCTTCGGTAAGAGCTGGGATTTCCATGTTGCCAAAGCTTTGGGCATCACGGAAGACGAAAATCTCGCCATCATTTCCGACACTGTCAGCTACCTCAAAGCCCATGGCAAAGAGGTGGTCTACGATGCCGAGCATTTCTTCGATGGCTACATCCGCAACCCTGCCTTTGCGCTCCGCACGCTCGAAGCAGCGAAGAAAGCCGGTGCCGATGTTCTCTGCCTTTGCGACACCAATGGCGGCACACTGCCAGACCAATTGGGCAAGATTGTGGCTGAAATCAGGGCGCGCTTCGACGGCACCCTCGGCATCCATACCCACAACGATTCAGATGTAGCGGTGGCCAACGCCATCGCGGCCATCGACAACGGTGCCACGCACGTCCAGGGCTGTCTCAATGGTTATGGAGAACGCTGCGGCAATTCAAACCTGGCCTCGATCATTGCCAATCTCGAACTCAAACGCGGCCATACAACCATCGGGCCGGAAAAGCTGCAGGAACTTTCTGCCGCCTGCCGGTACATTGCGGAACTGGCCAACCTGCCCCTGCGCAACGATCAGCCTTATGTAGGCAAGAGCGCCTTCGCCCACAAAGGCGGCATCCACGTCAGCGCGGTGCTCAAAGATTCTGCCACCTACGAACACATCTCTCCCGATCTGGTCGGCAACCGCCAGCGCGTGCTGGTAAGCGATCTTTCGGGCCAGAGCAATGTCGTCTATCGTCTGCGCCAGCACGGCCTTGCGGATACCCTTTCGCCCGAAGCCCGGCGCGACCTGCTTGCCCGGGTCAAAGACCTTGAGCACGATGGCTACGATCTGGAAACCGCTGACGGCACCTTCGAGCTCTTCGTGCATGAAGCACTGCATCCCGATGTCCATTTCTTTGACGTGGAAGACTGGCAGGTGTCCATCAAATCCGGCCATGCCACCGCCGACGTAAAAGTGAAAGCCAAAGGCAGCATCCACACTGCCACAGCCACCGGCCACGGCCCCGTTCACGCTCTTGATGTTGCCCTGCGCAACTGCATCTCGGAACTCTACCCCAGCATCGGCGAAGTCCATCTGATCGATTACAAAGTGCGAGTGTTGGATACTAAAAAGGGTACCGACGCCAAAGTGCGTGTACTTGTCGAATGGTCTGATCACCAAAAGAGCTGGTCGACCGTCGGCGTCTCGGACGACGTGATTGAAGCCAGCTGGAATGCCCTGGTGGACGCTCTTCGGCTTGAACTTATGCGCCTTCAGTGAAAACAAGCGTTTTCGAGCTTTTTAAGATCGGCATCGGGCCGTCCAGCTCACATACCGTTGGCCCGATGCGCGCTGCCCGCGAATTCGCTCTCAGCCTGGACGGCACCCCCTGCACCATTCGCGCCGAACTCTACGGTTCTCTCGCGTTAACAGGGAAAGGCCATGGCACTGACCGCGCCATCCAACTGGGCCTCGCTGGCGAATCCCCGGAAACTGTCGCGCCTGACAAAGAGCCTCAGGCGCTGGCGGAAATCATCTTCCACAAAGACATGGTGCTGCCCGGCCATCCCAACGCCATGCGCTTCACTGCGACACCCGGTCCGAGCGTTGTCTATTACTCCATCGGCGGCGGCTTCATTCTGCGCGAAGGGCAGAAGGCAGATGAAGGTGCGAAGCTGCCCGTGCCTTACCCCTTTGAATCGGGTGCCGAAATCCTGCGGTACAACATGCCGATCTGGAAACTCGTCCTGGAGAACGAAAAGGCATGGCACACCGAGCAGGAAGTCCGTGATTATGTCGACCGTATCTGGCATGCCATGCAGGCCTGTATGGGGCGGGGCCTGATCACGGAAGGCATTCTCCCCGGCGGGTTGAAAGTCCGCCGCCGCGCGCCCGCGCTGGCACGCCGGCTGACAGAACGCGGTAGTGCTGACCCCCTGGCTGTGATGGACTGGGTCAACGTTTTCGCCATGGCAGTCAACGAAGAAAACGCTGCGGGCGGAAGGGTCGTCACAGCGCCCACCAATGGCGCTTCAGGACTTATCCCTGCGGTAGGTGAATACTATCTTCGTTACCACCCTGGCGCCACCGCCGAAGGCATCTTCCGTTACCTGATGACTGCCACCGCAATTGGAGTTCTTTACAAAGAGAACGCTTCAATCTCCGGGGCCGAAGTTGGCTGTCAGGGAGAAGTAGGAGTTGCCTGCTCCATGGCCGCCGCAGGCCTTGTTGCGGCGCTCGACGGGACCAACGGCCAGATCGAACACGCGGCGGAAATCGGCATGGAGCATCACCTCGGCATGACCTGTGACCCCATTGGAGGACTGGTTCAAATCCCCTGCATCGAGCGCAACGCCGTCGGTGCCGTAAAAGCCATCATGGCTTGCCGCATGGCTATGCAGGAAACCGAAGGCCACTTCGTCGAACTGGATCAGGTAATTAAGACCATGTACCAGACCGGCCTCGACATGCAAAGTCGCTACAAAGAAACTTCGCTTGCCGGACTAGCCGTCAATACAGTCGAGTGTTGAGCTTGCGGAGGTTTCCGTTACCCGGCCAGGCCCGGCACGCCGCCTGAAGTCTTAGCTGCCCGCGCCGCACGAATTACAGCCATCCCCAGCGCCTCAGCGGCGGCTACACCCACTTCATCCACATCGGCTTTCTCTTTACCCAGCGAAATTGCGAAGGTGATGTCGCCGTCTGCCATCGTATTCACCGGCGAAATAGTTCGAACCATGCCGAGGCTGCCCAGCGCCGCAAGTTTGTTCGTCTGCACCCGGTCGAAACGTGCGTTCGTCGCAATCACAGCCAGCACGGTATTACCGCCGCCAAAAGCCGTTCTTTTTACGCCATGCCGCATCGACATGGCCGAATCCGCGAACTCCCTGCTGGTTGGCGACTTACGTGCTCCAGCGATTACCTTGCCATTTTCAATAATGTCGCCGAGCGGATTGAGCACTACCAGCGCAGCCACAACCACTCCCGAACCCAGCGTGAGAGACGCGCTGCCAATACCGCCCTTCATGGCCTGCTTCATACCGAAAATTTTGCCGACTGTGGCACCGGTTCCGGCACCGACATTGCCTTCGACTACCGCCCCGCTGTTCGCCGCCGCAGCCGCTTTTTCGCCCATTTCGCGCGTTGGCCGCACACCGGCCTTTGCCAAAGAAAGATCAAAAATAACCGCTGACGGTACGATCGGGACATGCGTCGGCCCGGCCGAAAATCCAATCCCGCGACCTTCAAGCCACCGGCGCACGCCACAACTGGCTTCCAGGCCAAACGCACTGCCGCCTGCCAGCACAATCGCGTGTAAATTAGGCGCGACCGCTCCCGGATTCAATGTTTCCAGTTCGCACGACCCTGTAGCTGACCCGCGAACATCAACGCCCCCTGTCGCATCGCTGCCGCACAGAATTACGGTGCAGCCAGTCAGTGCGGAAGAGTCCGTCGCATGGCCCACCAGTATCCCCGGAACATCGGTCAAACCCTTCATATTCGGTGTTTGTATGCTAGCATCGACTTCGTAAGTACCTCTACTGTGCTCGACTTTCTCAAAGGCCCAATTCAGGCAATTCAGGATTTTTTCGAGTTGGCCGGCCGGGCCATGCGGAATGTCATTCGCAGGCCGCATTATTACGACGATATCCGGCTGCAAATGGATGCCCTCGGTGTCGGCAGCATTCCCATCGTATTGCTTACCGGCTTCTTCTCAGGTGCGGTGATGGCGCTGCAAATGGGCCGCGCCCTCGGTCAGTACGGCCAGACCGGCCGCGTTGGCAACGTTGTTTCCATCATTCTGGTTCGCGAACTGGGGCCAGTGCTGACCTCCGTGATGGTTGCCGGTCGTAACGCTTCCGGCATCGCCAGCGAACTCGGTTCCATGAAGGTTACCGAACAGATCGACGCCATGCGGGCTCTGGGCACTGACCCGGTGCAGAAACTGGTAACGCCCCGCATGATAGCCACCGCCGTCATGCTGCCCTGCCTGACGGTGATTGACGACTTCGTCGGTATGGTGGGCGGCTGGGTAATCGCACGGCTGGTCTACGCGCTGCCCTCGCTGCAATACTGGTCCACCACCTGGCGCGCGCTGGGTTGGAGCGACCTTGGCCAGGGCCTCCTTAAACCGTTCATTTTTTCCTTCGCTATTTCCCTCATCGGCTGTTTCTATGGTTTGCGCACCAGCGGCGGAACCCAGGGCGTTGGACGTGCCACCACCCAAGCCGTAGTCGCGGCCTCGGTCACAATCTTCGTACTCGACCTTTTCATTAGCAAAATTTTTGTCAGTGCAGGGTCTTCCTGATGGTCCCGGCGCCAGACGCTTCTCAGTTGCCCGGGGCTTCACCGGTCTCGGATGCTCCGCCTTTACGCTTTGAAAAAATCACCGTAGTGTTCGACGACGTGAAAGCGCTGGAAGATTTTTCCTTCACTGTGAAAAAAGGGGAGACACGCATCATCCTCGGTGCGGCAGGCAGCGGCAAAACAGTCCTGCTGAAGGTTGCCATGGGGCTGGTCCGCCCGACCTCCGGCCGCGTTTTCGTCTTTGATGAGGATGTCACTGACATAGCGGAATCTGCATGGTTTGAGGTACGCAGCAAAATTGGCATGCTTTTCCAGGAAAGTGCGCTTTTCGATTCCATGACTGTGGCACAAAATGTCGCCTACCCGCTGCTCAACCAGAAATCAATCCAGATGAAACGTGAAGAAATGGAACCCGCCGTGCGGGATTCCTTACGCTTCGTGGAACTTGAACAGACAATTTCGAAATATCCAGGCGAACTCTCGGGTGGCATGCGCCGTCGCGTTGCCATAGCCCGCGCTGTAGTCACCAAACCACCATTGTTGCTGTACGATTCGCCAACTGCGGGCCTTGACCCTATCACGGCCCACACCATCATGGCGCTCATTATCAAAGAGCGCGATGTTGACAACACAACTGCGCTCGTAGTCACGTACCGCTACCAGGACGGGAATCTGGTGGCCAACTTTCGGTACAATCCGGACAGTGGCAGACTCGACCCCGCAGCCAGCGGTGCCACTAAAACTGTATTCATGGTTCTCAAGGAGGGACGTCTGATTTTCGAAGGCAATCAGGCCGAACTGGAGGCTTCTACGGACTCCTACATTTCCAAATTCGTGAAACGCCCCGAGGAGGCTGCGGCTTAGCCCCGGCGCGTCTCTATGGCATCTCAGGAAAAAGTGAAATGGTCCCAGCTGCGGGCCGGCATCGTGGCCGCCGTTGCGCTCACGCTCGCGGCAATCCTTATCTTTCTGCTTACGGGCGAAAGCAGTATCTTCAGTACTGACTTCCACCTCCGGACTCTCATGGAAGACTCTGCAGGCATGTCGAGCAACGCGCCCGTGCGCCTGAACGGCATCCTCGTGGGGCACATCGGCGAAGTGAAACTGTCAGGCTCGCACGACCGCAAGTCGACGGTTGTAATCGACATGGTGATTCAGCCCAAATATCTGGATCAGATCCCTGAAGATTCAACCGCAGCCATCAGCGCAGCCAACCTGCTGGGGGATAAATACATCAATATCACTCGTGGCACCCACCCGAAACACGTGGACCCGGGCGGGATGATCCGCACCATCGAAACCCAGGATATTCCCGAAGTGATCGCACAAAGCTCCCGTGTGCTCGCCCAGTTCGAAACCATCGTGGGCCGCGTCGATGGCTTGCTTGCCATCGTCGAAAACGGTCAGGGCAACATCGGCAAATTCATCAAAGACGATTCGCTTTATGACCGCCTCAACGGCACTGCCGGAGCAGTCGAGCAACTGGTGAAAGACGTGAAGAACAGCAATGGCACCATCAGCCATTTGCTTTACGACGATGCGCTCTATGCGGATATCCGCAAGCCCATCCAGCGCCTGGACGACATGCTGGCGCAGGTGCAGCAGTCGAAGGGTTCAGCGGGCAAACTGCTCTATGATCCGCAGCTTTACGATGAAGCCCGCGCCAGTGTCGGCGAAGCGAAAAAAATGCTCGATAACCTCAATGCGGGGAAGGGCACCGCTGGAAAACTGCTGAATGATGACGAGATTTACAAACAGCTGAATCTGATTGCAACGAAGGTCAATACAACCATCGACAAGATCAATTCCGGCCAGGGAACACTGGGCCAGTTGGTGGTCAACCCGCAGCTTTACGATTCCATGAACGGCACCATGCGGGAAGTGGAAAGCCTCATCAAAGACGTCCACGCCGACCCCAAGAAATTCCTCAAGATCAAGTTTGCACTTTTTTAATGAGCATCCGGCTCATCGTCAATGCAGACGATTTCGGCTTCACTCGCGACGTCAACGAAGGCATCGTCGAGGCCCACAGCAACGGAATCCTCACCGCTGCCACCCTGATGGCGAACGGCGACGCTTTTGACCATGCCGTCGGCCTGGCACGGCAGAACCCTTCGCTCGATATCGGCTGCCATCTGGTCATCGTGCAGGGGCAAAGTGTTCTGGACCCGGGGCGCACGCTCCCGGCAAGCTTGCAGGGGGTTGCGACGTCGCTCCTCCTGGGGCAGTTGCCCGTGTACGAGGAATTCGCTGCGCAGGTGCGGAAAATCAAAGCCGCCGGTATTCATCCTACCCACCTCGACACACACAAACACACCCATCTGCTGCCCCCCGTACTGAAAGCGGTGGTACGAATCGCCCGCAATTTTTCCATACCCTGGGTGCGGAGGCCGTTCGACTTCAAGCCCGGGACCAGTGCCACGGCGAAACTGATCAACCTTCGGAAACCAGCAGTGATCAGCGCTCTGCGAGAACTGAAAACCACCGATCATTTTGCAGGCTTCCAACTCACCGGAATCCTGAACGAGGCAAACCTGATCGAGACTCTTGAACAGCTGCCCGCTGGCCTCACCGAATTCATGTGCCACCCTGGCTATTTGGGTCCGGAGCTTGAGTACGCGGCCACTCGCCTGAAAGCAAGCCGCCAGGTAGAACTGCAGGCCCTGACCTCGCCAGCCGTGCGTCGTGTAATTGTGGACCGCCGGATCAGCCTCACCGGATACCCGGCTACCGGCTAAGCGTAAAACGAACTTCAATCTCCGTCGCCACTTCCACAGGCTCTGTCCCCAGCAAAGTAGGCCGGTAGCGCCACTGCTGCACGGCAGTGAGTGCGGATTGCACCAGCAAAGGCTGCCCGCTGACGGCCTGCAGGTTAGTGATGAGTCCGGTGCTTGAGATCAGTGCCCGCAAACGCACTACGCCCTCTATACGCGCAGTAACGGCAAGACGCGGATACACTGGCTGTGGCCCGAAAATCAGTTTGGCGGCCTGAGCGCCCATGCTGATGCGAACCGGGACCAGGGGCGCCACGGCAGCAGATTTCGCGGGCGCAGGAACAGAGGGCCTTGCCAGCGGCATAATCGTCACGGGAGCCAGGTTCACCACCGCCGCGCCAACGCCGCCAGACAGCGCAAAATCGCCACCCTCCGGTGCCTCGGGTGCCAGCTTGACTTCAGACACTCCGCGTGGAACGTTCAAACTATTCCAGACGGGAGACACCAGCGCGTGGCGCAAGCGCGAGGCAGGTTCCGGGCGTGCCTGCTGCACCCGAGCGTGACCAAGCGACACGTAGACCGGACCCGCTGCAGCCGGCGCCACCAGTTTTTCCAAATGAAACAGGGGCGCGACCAGCAGCGCCAGCACCGCCCCTGCCTGCAATCCCAGAGACCCAACCACTGTCCACGGCTTTCCTGTTCCCGCCGGCGTATTCACGAATGTCTGTTCGAACATGATTTGCACCCTCCCGGGGCAGAATACTGTTTCGCTGAGGTAGACACTGTGGGCAACCGGGAAGTTCCTGGCCTGCGGTTCCGGTACAAAATGCAAGAATAAGTACTGATACTGAATGTTGTCCCATCACGGTTGCGATAAGTGCGATTCGCGGCTCCGGCGCTCACGGTTCCGGAACGCGTTTGAATATCTGATTTCGCCGCTCGTCGTTCCGTTCCGGTGTCGCGAGTGTGACCGCAGGCAATTCAAATTTCGCTTCCTCGATATCAACCTTCCCAAACCGGTTGAGGCGGAGCACGATCCCGCGCCAGTGAAGGTCAAAGCGAAAGTACAGAAGACAGAACGGCCGGTGAAAGACTAGCCGCCGATTGCGTACATCGGTCGTGGCGGCGGAATGAATTTCGACGAGTTAATCTCGTGTCCGATCCACTTGCCGGCAATGTTGCGGCGGAGGGTGTCGGCAATCTCGCTGTCCGGAGCCCCGGAACGAAGCAACCCCTTAACATCAGTCTCTTCGATGGCAAAGAGGCAGTAGCGCAGCTTGCCGTCGGAAGTTAGCCGGATGCGGTTGCAGTTCAGACAAAACGGCTTGCTCACCGAGGCGATAAAGCCTACCCGTCCACCGCCATCAGAGTACGCAAAGTCGGTGGCCGGAGCACGCGGATCGCTGTCCGGCACGGCAACCATCGGCCCGATCGCGCTGGTCAGCATCTCTCTGATTTCATCCGCCAGCAGTACTTTGCGGCGATCCCACAATGACTGCGAATCAAGCGGCATGAACTCAATGAAGCGTGGCTCAAAACCGCGTTCGCGGCAATACACAGCCATCGGAACAATATCCGGTTCAATCAGGTTCTTCACTGCGACCACGTTGAGTTTGATCTTTTCAAAACCGACCCGCACGGCTTCATCAATTCCGGCCAGGACTCGCGGCAGTTCATCGCGGCGCGTGATTTGTTTGAATCGCTCGCGGTCCAGGGTGTCCAGATGGATATTGAGCCGCCGCAACCCCGCGTCATACAATGCCTGCGCGTGTTGCTTAAGCAGAACCGCGTTCGTCGTGAGGGCTACGTCCTTAATGCCGGGGATACTGACCAGTTTTTCAATCAACTCCGGCAGATCCCTGCGCACCAGCGGCTCGCCGCCCGTGATCCGCAGCTTGTTTACACCCAGCGACGCGGCCACGCGCACAAAATGTTCGATCTCTTCGAAAGTCAGGATTTCTTCCCGTTCTGTGAACTGAATCGGCTCATCCGGCATGCAATAGAAACAACGGATATTACAGCGATCCGTGACACTGATGCGCAGATTGTCGTGAACGCGATTAAAACTGTCGATGAGAGGCAGCGGGGAAGGCAAAGGGAAGTCCAGCCCTAAGTTTACCAGTGATTGAAGAAGGTGCCGGTATGGCAAAATGTGGCAGGGTCTCTCGCCGACCCGAAACGCCACACTGACATCAGGATGAACAATGCGCTCTTCTCAGTCCTGCTCTTCGCCGGTTCGCTCCTGGCCGGGCTGTTGGGTGCCCTGACTGGTCTGGGCGGCGGGGTCGTCATCATTCCCCTGCTCACAATCGTGTTCGGCGTGGATATCCGCTATGCGATTGGTGCCTCGCTCATCGCCGTGATCGCATGTTCATCCGGGTCCGCCGGTGCCTACGTTCGCGATGGATTTTCTAACATACGGATCGGATTGCTGCTTGAGATTGCGACCTGCCTCGGAGCCCTGGGCGGAGCAGCACTGGCGACTCGGATGCCTGCCGCCGGGCTCGCCATCCTGTTCGGCTGCGTGCTGCTCTTCTCAGCGCTCGCACCCAGCCAGAAGGAAACCGGCACCAGCGCCGCTCCCTGCAAACCCAATTCTTTCGGGGCACGCTGGGGACTCAATGGGACCTATCCCGAGCCCAACGCCACGCAAGGCTGCATCCGCTACAACGTCCAGCGTGTGCCTCTCGGCTTCGGCATCATGGGCGTGGCTGGCCTGCTTTCCGGCATGTTGGGGATCGGCTCCGGAGCAGTCAAAGTCATGGCTCTGGATTTGGCTATGGGGCTGCCCTTTAAGGTTTCCACCACTACCAGTAATTTCATGATCGGCGTCACCGCGGCTGCCAGCGCTGGGGTTTACCTGCACCGGGGTTACATAGACCCGGCTCTGGTTATGCCCGTCATGCTGGGCACGGTGGCGGGGTCTCTTGGGGGTGCCCGTTTGCTGATTAAAGCAAATAGTGATTCGCTGCGCAAGCTCTTCCGTGTGGTGATTTTCGCCCTCGGTGTGGAAATGATTTACAGCGGCATCAGGGGAAGGATTTAAGGTGGCGGAAATCAAAACCGACGCCTTGGAAATCACTATGGGCAAACTGCTGCGCGTGGGCGTAATCGTCTGCTGCGGCATCATGACTGCCGGAGCGATTCTGTTCCTGTGGCGTCACGGCGGTGAAGCGGCTTTACATACTGGCTTTACGGGAGAACCGGCGATGCTCCGCAGTGTCACCGGCGTCGTGCGCCTGGCTCTCGACGGCTCTGCCGCCGGAATTATTCAGCTTGCCGCGCTGGCTATGATCGCCACCCCGGTAGCGCGGGTGGCGTTCTCCGTGCTGGGCTTCGCAAGATTGAAGGACTGGCGATTCGTGGGAGTGAGCCTGGTAGTGCTGGCGCTGCTTGGAGCGGGTCTGTTTGGCCGCGGGTAATTGTCTCAACCCGATGTGGAACGTCCCACAGCCTATCGGATTTTCGCCATCAACTCGTCCAGATCTTTTAGGCCGGGCAAGATTTTCCGCGAAACTGTATCAAAATCGCTTCTGGGATCAACTGCGGAAATACTTTTCGTTGTCGTCTCCAGTGATCTGACGAATTCTGGATTGAGACAAAGCGTTCGAAAGGCTCCCTCAACTTGTTCGTTCTTGGCAATAGCTCCCAAGCGGATGTCGTCACGTGTGAAGTAATAAATCATAACGTCGAATACTGCCCTGTTTCGGCGTGCTTGATATTTTGCGCCGTCAGATTTCCGGAATCTCCGAATAGCACAGAGACACGTCCTCCCAGTTCGAATACGTCAGCACGAAGTGATAGAGCCGATGCGGGAAACTCTGTCCGCCGATGGTGATATTCAACTCGCCCATGCGCGTGAAGTCGCTCTGCCCCAGCCGCCCCGCCACGTGTTGTTGCCCGAAGAAGACTTCCCGTTGTTCCGGCCCCGCTGTCGCGCGCCAGTGCTTCAGTCGCCGTTGCCATAAGCCTGCCGTCGCTGCCACAGCCGATTCGAGAACCATCTGTCCTCTATATCGCTATGCTCAAAATCCGCGACAGTCAGAAGCCGCGAGTCATTGAAAACCGTCTGTGCTGACTCAAACGAAATTCCATGCTTTTGGATATTGGCATGCGCCTTGTTGTCATCCCATTCGAAGTGAAAATTCCGTCCGGTCACCGTTCACGTCATATTACAGCGTCCGCCAGACCAACGCATCATCCGTGCCGATCCGCGTGAAATCCGCGTTCATCCGTGACCGCGGTTCACGCCGGTGCACATTTATAACTCCATTAGGATCAACAAACAAACCCAAAAACGACCCTGAACCCTTGCGCCAGGGTGGTACAACATCCACGGGAGAACCCGAAAAATGTCAGCACCCAAACTAACCGAAGATAACCGCCCGATCCCGAATCTAAAAGGAGGCCCAAGAACCCAGGCCGGCAAAAGAAAATCCAGCCTGAACGCCCTGCGCCACGGCCTGACCGGCCAAACCATCCTCCTGCCAGCCGAAGACGAACAAATCTACCTGACCTTCACGAACGAATACTTCCAGGCACTAAACCCCGAAGGCACCCTCGAACGCCAGTTCGCCCAAACCGCCGCCGACGCTCAATGGCGTCTCAACCGCATCAAATCCCTCGAAGACGCCATGCTGGCCCTCCCCCTCACCGAATCCGAAGGCGACCTGCTCCAAAACGCCCTCGCCCAGGCCCAAACCTTCATAGACAACTCCCGAGCCTTCGCCAACCTAAGCATCTACGAACACCGCCTCCACCGCGCCCAGGAAAAAGCCCTCCGCCAGCTTCAGGATGTCCAAACCACCCGCAAAACCAACCACAATACCGCCATGGAAGAAGCCATCTTACTGAAACGATTCGACGAAATGGAACAACGTACCTTCAACCCAGCCGCCTATGGGTTCGTTTTTTCAACCGCCGAAATCACCCGCGCCCAACACCGCCAGGACCGCCTCGGCGCCGCCCGCGTCGCTCAAACCCAAGCTTTCAACCGCTTCAAAACCCCAGAATTCCGCCGCGCAGCATGATCTAAAAACCAACTCAACCAAAACCGCATCCACCACAGGAACCTATAATCAATCTATCCCCGATTTCAAAGGACCAAAGTGACCGGTAACGACGTCCGCCAGCGTTTTCTCGACTTTTTCCAGGCCCGCAACCACCGCGTTGTCCGCAGCGGCTCCCTCCTGCCCGCCAACGACCCCACACTGCTCTTCACCAACGCGGGCATGAACCAGTTCAAAGACGTTTTCCTCGGCCAGGAAACACGCGATTACACCCGCGCCGCCACCTCCCAGAAATGCGTCCGCGCCGGCGGCAAACACAACGACCTCGAAAACGTCGGCTACACCCGCCGCCACCACACGTTCTTCGAAATGCTCGGCAACTTCTCCTTCGGCGACTACTTCAAAGCCGAAGCCATCGAATTCGCCTGGGACCTCATCACGAAGGATTACGGCCTCCCCAAAGACAAGCTCTACGTCACCGTCTTCCGCGAAGATGACGAAGCCGAACGCCTCTGGCAGCAGATTACCGGCATCTCGAAGGACCGCATCTTCCGCCTCGACGAAAAAGACAACTTCTGGCAAATGGGCGACACCGGCCCCTGCGGACCCTGCTCCGAAATCCACTACGACCTCGGTCCCGAAGGTGCCGAGCCCGGCCGCGAAGCCGAACAGTTCCCCCTCGATGGCGGCGGCCGTTTCGTCGAAATCTGGAACCTGGTTTTCATGCAGTACAACCGCGACGCGTCCGGCCTCATGACCCCTCTGCCCAAGCCCTCCATCGATACCGGCATGGGCCTCGAACGCATCGCCGCCGTCATGCAGGGCAAGCTCACCAATTACGAAACTGACCTCATTCTGCCCGTCGTCCACAAAGCCGGTGAGCTCTGCGGCGTCGAATACGGTGCCGACCCGAAAACCGATACCGCCCTCCGCATCAATGCCGACCATGCCCGCGCCACCGCCTTCCTTATTAACGATGGCGTGCTTCCCTCCAATGAAGGCCGCGGCTACGTGCTTCGGAAAATCATGCGCCGCGCCATGCGCAACGCCCGCCTGATCGGCCGTCAGGACCCGTATCTTTATCAACTCGCCGGTTTCGTCGCCGAACACATGCGCGGCGCGTATCCCGAAATGATGGAGTCCGTCCCGCGCGTCGCCCGTGTCGTTAAGGATGAGGAACACCGCTACGCGTCCACCTTCGTCGTCGCCGAGCGCGTCTTCAATGATGAGATTTCCAAACTCACAGGCAACACCGTTCCCGGCTCCGTTTCGTTCAAGCTCTACGACACCTTTGGCCTCGCTCTCGATGAACAGGAAGACATCGCCCGCGAGCGCGGCGTATCCATTGATCGCGAAGGTTTCGACGCCGAAATGCAGGGGCAGCGCGAACGCGCCCGCGCGTCATGGAAAGGTGCCGAGAAGGGTGCTGTCGTCCCCGCCTACCAGCAATTACTGGCCGAAAAAGGCAAGACGAAATTCCTCGGTTACCACTATCTGGATGCCACTTCAACCGTCACCGCGCTCCTGGTCAACCAGCAGCCCGTAACCAGTCTCGAAGCCGGTATCGAAGCCGAACTGGCGCTCGATCAAACCCCGTTCTATGCCCAGACCGGCGGCCAGGTGGGTGACCGCGGCACGCTCTATAACGCCCATACCGGCGAACGTGTCGCAGTCGTTGAAGATACTTTTCCGGGCCGCCCCGGCCTGACAATCCATCGCATCCGCACCGTCGCGCCGCTCGTCATCGGCGAGGAATTGAAAGCGGAAGTCGGCGCGCCCGAACGCTGGGCCACCATGCGCAATCACACCGCTACACACCTGCTCCACGCCGCGCTGCGTCAGGTCCTCGGGCCGCACGTTAAGCAGGCAGGCAGCGTTGTCGAGCCACCTCGGCTTCGTTTCGATTTCACGCATTACGCCCAGGTAGATCCAGTCGAAATGGCTGAGATTGAACGCCTCGTCAACGCCGAAATCCTGCGCAACACGCCTGTCACCACCAATGTCATGCCCATCGATCAGGCCATCTCCACCGGAGCAATGGCTTTGTTTGGCGAAAAGTATGGTGATGAAGTGCGGGTCGTCTCCATCACCGATTTCAGTAAGGAACTCTGCGGCGGAACCCACGTTACCCGCACCGGCGACATCGGCCTCTGCAAGGTAGTTTCCGAAAGCAGCATTTCGGCAGGCGTCCGACGCATTGAAGCCATCACCGGCGAAGGCGCGGCGCACTATTTCCGCGAGACCAGTGACTCGCTCCACCGCATCGCCGGCATCCTCAGGATTGCCGAACCCGAAGTCGTGGAACAGGTCGGTCGCCTCATTGAAGAGAAGCGTGCCAATGAACGCCTCATCAGCGATCTGAAAACCAAAATCGCCCAGTCCGCCGCCCGCGATCTGGATGCCCGCGTCAAGGTTCACAACGGTGTGAAATACCTGGTCGCTCAGGTGGATGATCTTGACCGAACCCAGATGCGATCCCTCGCCGATACCCTGCGCAATAAGCTCCAGTCAGCGGTGATCGTACTCGCCTCAATCGAAGACGGGGCCGTAGCAGTAGTCTCTGCCGTGACAAAGGATCTCACCTCCAAAATCCAGGCTGGCAAGCTCGTCAGCGCAGTCGCGCAGGCAGTCGGCGGCAAGGGCGGAGGCCGACCCGACATGGCCGAAGGCGGCGGTAAAGATACGTCCGCCTTGCCCCGCGCGCTCGCTGCGATCGCCACGGAGATCGAGAGCAAACTGTGAGCGTTGTCATCATAGGCGCAGGCCCCACGGGCCTCGCCTGTGGCATCGAACTCAAACGCCGGGGAGTCGAGAACATCATCCTCGACAAGGGTTGTGTAGTGAACTCACTCTACAACTACCCCACGCATATGACGTTCTTTACCACTCCGGAATTATTGGAGATTGGTGACATCCCCATGACGGCTTTGAACGACAAGCCCACCCGCGGCGAAGCGCTCAAATACTACCGCCGCGTGGCCGAACATTACAAGCTCAACATCCACCAGTACGAAGGCGTAGAGTCATTCAGCGGAGAGGATGGTAACTTCACCGTCCGCACCACCAAAGCCACTTACAGCGCCAAAAAAATCATCATCGCCAGCGGTTATTACGATGTTCCCAGCCTTCTCAACGTCCCCGGCGAAGATCTGCCCAAAGTGGTGCACTATTACACAGAGGCCCACCCGTATTTTGACCATGATGTGCTCGTCGTAGGTGCCAAAAACTCAGCCGCGATCATCGCGCTCGAACTCTACCGAACGGGTGCCCGCGTGACGCTGGTACACCGAGGCCCGGAGATCCACCGCCACGTTAAATACTGGATCAAGCCCGACATCGAAAACCGCATCAAAGCCAATGAAGTCAAGGCATATTTCAATTCGACGGTGAAAGAAATCAAACCCGATTCCGTAGTTCTGAACACACCCGAAGGCCTGCTCGAAATCCCCAACCAGTTCGTCTTCGCCATGACGGGCTACCGCCCGGACTTAACCTTCCTGAACGCCCACGGAATCATTTTCCAGCCGGACACAAAAAAACCGACCATCAACCACGAAACCCTCGAAAGCGAACGCAAGGGAGTCTACCTCGCAGGAGTAATCGTAGCGGGCATGCACACCAACGAAATCTTCATAGAAAACGGGCGCTTCCACGGCCGCCAGATAGCCGAAGCCGTCGCCTCAGCTCTGGGCTAGACTCCCCAGAATTTTCCAGAACTCAGGGAACGAAACCGAAGCCGCTTCCGCGTTCTCAACCACCGACTCACCATCGCCCCGCAACGCAGCCACCGCGAACGCCATAGCGATCCGGTGATCGCCAAATGAATCAAACTCCGCAGCCTTGAACTTCTGTTTCCCCGGTATCTTCATCCCATCCGGAGTAACTTCAATCTCAATCCCCATCCGCTTGAAGTTATCCGCCACAGTAGCAATCCGGTCCGTCTCCTTGATCCGCAATTCCTGCGCATCACGAATCACTAGACCATCCTCCGAAGCCGCGCCCAGCACCGCTAAAACGGGAATTTCATCAATCAAAGCCGCAGTCAGATCTTTCTCAATCACGCCCCCGCGAACCGGCGCATAACGCACCTCAATATCCCCGATCGGCTCCCCGTTGACTGACTCAATCTTAAGTACCCGTATATTCGCACCAATCGAAAGTAAGAAGTCCAGCAGCGCGGACCGCGTCGGGTTCAATCCCACATCCTGGATGACTAAGTGAGACCCGGGCACTAACAAACCAGCCACCAGAAAAAACGCAGCCGAAGACAAATCCGCAGGCACCACCATCTCCCGGCCCGCCAGCTTCGGACGCCCCTGCATCGTAATCACCCGCTGCCGAACCTGAATGTCCGCCCCAAACTCCCGCAGCGCAATCTCCGTGTGATCGCGCGACATCATCGGCTCCCGCACAATCGTCTCGCCGTCAGCAAACAACCCGCCAAACAAAACGCAGGTCTTCACCTGGGCACTCGCCACCGGCAGCGTGTAATCAATCGGTCGCAGCACCCCGCCATGAATCTTCAACGGAGGAAACTTGCCTTC
Organism: Terriglobia bacterium; assembly: GCA_025363475.1. Classification (GTDB taxonomy): domain Bacteria; phylum Acidobacteriota; class Terriglobia; order Bryobacterales; family Bryobacteraceae; genus BOG-234. Next base: position 119,523 of record JANYDS010000023.1, on the reverse strand, counting down.
CCTCGCCTCAATCGCCGCGCCCATTTGCGCCAGCGGAATCATCACACGCCCCATGGGCCGTTTCGTCAGCGACTCATCGCCAAAAATTTCACTGTCAAAAGGTTGCCCGGCCAGCAGTCCAGCCAACATCCGGATCGTGGAACCGGAATTACCAGCGTCCAGCGCATGATCGGGCTTAAGCCAGCCGGAAAGTCCGCGGCCCTCAATCGTGACAGTCGTCCCTTCTTCAGATACCTCAATCCCAAGATCCTCAACGCATTTTAAAGTCGAGTGGCAATCCGCACCAGTCGAATAGTTGAGAAGCTTTGATGTACCTTCAGCCAGCGACGCAATCATCGCAAAGCGGTGGGAGATGGATTTATCGCCCGGTAATGCCACTACGCCGGAAAGGGACCCCGAGGGGCGAATCGTCTGTCGCATGAACGTCCATTGTAGACTTGTGGATTCAAAGTTTGATGGAGAGAAATACCTGCAGGATTCACTGCATAAAAGAATTTTGGCGGAACACTTGGGAAACAGCGGCAGAGTGTCGCATAATAACCTCTTGGCCGCACATCAGTTGGCACAACCCCGAACGTTAGAATGCAATGGCACAGATCTTTAAATCCAGCACGAACTCACTAGCCCGCACGAGTATCGTTCTCGCCCTCGTCGTTCTGGGCGGAACGGGCGGTGCGCTGTTCGAATTAATTGCGGACTCCACTTATGCGACCCGTCAGGGTGATGCGCGGGAACAACCAATCCCGTTCAGTCACGCTCACCACAACGGGTCTATGGGTATCGACTGCCGCTACTGTCACAACTCTGTGGAAAACTCCGACTGGAGCGCGATCCCGCCCACCAAGACCTGCATGAACTGTCACTCGCAGATCTGGATCGACAGCCCGACGCTTGAACCCGTTCGCGAGAGCTACCGTACCAACACTTCCATCAAATGGACGAAGGTCTACGATCTTCCCGACTACGTCTATTTCAATCACAGCATCCACGTGAAAAAAGGCGTCGGTTGCGAAACCTGCCACGGTCGCGTCGATCAGATGGCCCTGACCTACCAGGCACCCACCCTCGAAATGCGCTGGTGTCTGGACTGCCACCGCAATCCGGAACAATACCTCCGGCCGCGCGATCAGGTCACCAAAATGGGCTATGAGCCGTCCGAACCGCAGGAAGTGATCGGAGCCCGGCTGGTGAAAGAATACAACGTTCAAAAACTGGAAACATGCTGGACGTGCCACCGATGAGTGAATTGAACCCGTCTTTGAATCTCGAATCCATCCGAACGAAACTCGATAAGGCAAAGGGCGCGACCTACTGGCGCAGCCTTGACGAACTCGCTGCCGGAGACGGATTCAAAGAATTTCTCCACCGCGAATTCCCCCGTCAGGCATCCGAATGGATAGATGACGAAGGTCGCCGCAACTTTCTGAAAATCATGGGGGCGTCACTTGCCCTCGCCGGTTTGTCTGCCTGTACCAAGCAGCCCACCGAATTCATCATGCCCTACGTGGATGCGCCTGAACAGGCGCTCCCCGGCAAGCCCCTTTTCTACGCGACCGCCTTCCCTGTCAGGGGAATTGCGAATCCGGTCCTGATTGAAGCTCATGAATTCCGCCCGACCAAGGTGGAGGGCAATCCGGAACATCCGGCCAGCATGGGTTCCGCCGACGTTCCGACCCAAGCTTCCATTCTCGGTCTCTACGATCCGGATCGCCAGCAGACGGTCGATTTTATTGGTGAAGTTCGCTCCTACGCGTCGTTCCTCTCGAACCTGATCGGCATCCTCGAAAAACAGCGCGCCAAGACCGGTTCGGGTATCCGGCTCCTGACGGAAACGGTCACTTCGCCTTCCCTCTACGCGCAGATTCAGGAAGTTCTGAAGCTCTATCCGGGTGCGAAATGGTACCAGTGGGAACCGACCGGGCACGGTAGCCGCATGGGTGCGCAGCTTGCCTACGGCCAGTTCCTGAACACGGTATACAAGTTCGATCAGGCTGATGTAATCCTCTCGATCGACAGCAATTTCCTCGCGAACGGCCCCGGCGGCGTGCGGTATGCGCGTGATTGGGCTGAAAAGCGTTCGGTTCGCGGCGGCAAGAAAACTCAGAGCCGCTTCTACGCGGTGGAGACCACGCCAACGTCGACCGGTTCTAAAGCCGACCATCGGCACGGTATTCAGCCTTCTCATGTGGAAGGTTTTGCGCGTAATCTCGCGGCAGTTCTCAGCGGTGGAACTCCTTCGGCGGCAACCCCGCCTCCTCCTGCTGCACAGAAGTTCTTTAACGCCCTCGCGAAGGATCTGCTGGCGAACAAGGGCAAGTCGATCGTCATAGCTGGTGAAGATCAGTCGCCTGAAGTTCACGCGCTGGTTCACTTCATCAATCAAACTCTTGGCAACATCGGCACTACGGTCATGCTGACCGCTTCCCTCGAAGCGAAGCCGGTTGATCAGTGGGCCGATCTGAATGCCCTGCTCGCCGATCTGCATAGCGGTCAGGTTGACCTGCTCATGATTCTGGGCGGCAATCCGGCTTTCAATGCTCCGCATGAACTGAATCTGCGCGGCGCGCTGCAAATGGCGAAGATGCGGGTTCGTCTCGGTTCGCATGAAGACGAGACTTCTGAAGTCTGCCAGTGGAATCTGCCGGAAGCTCACACCTACGAATATTGGAGTGACGCGCCGGCGTATGACGGCACCATCTCGATCATCCAGCCGCTGATTGCTCCTCTTTATGGAGGCAAGTCGCCTCATGATCTGCTGGCAGCCTTTACGGAAACGCCTGAGCTTTCGAGCTATCAGGTGGTGCGGCAATACTGGACTGCGAAGCACACGGGCGCTGATTTTGAAACGTTCTGGCGTCACGCAATTCACGATGGCTACGTTAAAGGTTCGGCTCTTCCGGCAGTAACGGCGACGGCGAAGTTGATCGCGGCCGGCGCCACGTCATCAGATACGTCCGGTCTTGAACTCTCGTTCCACTCTGACCCTTACATCCTTGATGGCCGCTACTCGAACAATGCCTGGCTGCAGGAATTGCCGCGGCCCATTTCGCGACTGACTTGGGACAACGCAGTCATTCTTAGTGAGAAGACGGCTGCTGACCTCGGCGTCAAAGACGAAGACAAAGTTTCGATTACGCATAACGGCATGACCGTACACGGCGCAGTGTGGCGTGTGCCGGGTCAGCCCGATGGCGTTGCTGGTTTGACTCTGGGTTTTGGTCGCACGCGGTCAGGCCGGGCAGGGAACGGCGCAGGTTTCAATGTCTATCCGCTACGTTCCGCGTCGAATCCCTATTTCGGCCAGGGTGCGAAAGTCACGAAGCTTGGCGATACGTTCAAGCTCGCGGCCGTGCAGCATCACTTCCAGATGGAAGGCCGTGATCCGGTTCGTACCGGCTCGCTCGACGAATTCAAGCAGGACCCCTATTTCGCGCAGCGCAAGAGTGAGACCCCGAACACGGGCCTGACGATTCTGCCGACAACCTTCAAATACGAAGGTTACGCGTGGGGGATGGCGATTGATCTGACATCCTGCACTGGCTGTAATGCCTGCGTGGTTGCCTGCCAGTCGGAAAACAACATTGCGGTCGTAGGTAAAGAGCAGGTCCTCAACACCCGCGAAATGCACTGGATCCGCATTGATCGTTACTATAGCGGTCCTGCGGATAACCCGGAAACGTACTTCCAGCCGGTTGCCTGTGTGCAATGCGAAGACGCGCCCTGCGAAATCGTTTGCCCGGTCGCTGCCACGGAAACCGATTCGGAAGGGCTCAACAACATGGTTTATAACCGTTGCGTTGGTACCCGCTACTGCTCGAACAACTGCCCGTACAAAGTGCGCCGATTCAACTTCCTGCTCTATACGGACTGGGAATCGGAAAGCCTCAAACTGCAGCGCAACCCGGACGTCACGGTTCGCAGCCGCGGTGTGATGGAAAAGTGCTCGTACTGTGTACAGCGCATCAATTACGCCAAGATCTCGGCGGAAAAAGATGACCGCAAGGTTCGCGACGGAGAAATTGTTCCGGCGTGCGCGGCCACCTGCCCGTCACAAGCAATCATGTTCGGAGATCTCAACGATCCGAAGAGCCGGGTTTCGCAGTGGAAAGCCGATAGCCTGAATTACTCTCTGCTGGGCGAGCTCAACACGCGGCCTCGGACGACGTATCTCACGGACATCCGCAACCCCAATCCGGAGCTGAAGGAACTTTAATATGTCACAGCCGGTTGAGCTGCCAGATCAAATTTACGTCGGACCCGTCATTGACGAAGGGCATAGCCTTGCGTCAGTTTCGGACAAAGTCGGCGGCATTGTTTTAAAGCGGAAAACCACGCTCGGCTGGGTCTTTGGCCTGATTGTCGCGTTCGGTTTGCTACAGGCGCTAATGGCTTCGGCCACCTGGCTCCTGATCAAAGGCGTCGGCGTCTGGGGTATCAATATCCCGGTCGGCTGGGGTTTCGCCATCATCAACTTCGTCTGGTGGATCGGTATCGGCCATGCCGGTACGCTGATTTCAGCCATTCTCCTGCTGCTCAATCAGAGTTGGCGCAATGCGATCAACCGGTTCGCCGAAGCCATGACACTTTTTGCGGTTATGTGCGCCGGTATGTTCCCGGTGCTGCATACCGGCCGCCCCTGGCTGGCGTACTGGCTGCTGCCGTATCCCAACACGATGGCGCTCTGGCCGCAGTTCCGCAGCCCGCTGCTTTGGGATGTGTTCGCGGTTACCACTTACCTCACTATCTCCGCTGTGTTCTGGTTTGTCGGTCTGATTCCCGATCTTGCAACGCTGCGGGACAGCACCAGAAAGCCCTGGCAGCAGAAGGTTTTCGGCATGTTGTCGATGGGTTGGCGCGGTTCGGCCCGCCATTGGCAACGCTACGAAAAAGCATCATTGCTGCTGGCAGGTATGGCCACACCACTGGTTGTCTCGGTCCACACAGTCGTTAGTTTCGACTTTGCTGTTTCGATGATTCCGGGCTGGCATACGACAATTTTCCCGCCTTACTTCGTCGCTGGCGCTATCTACTCCGGCTTCGCGATGGTGTTGACGCTGATGATTCCGGTACGCAAGTTCTACGGTCTGGAAGACATCATCACGATGCGCCATTTGAACAACATGGCGAAAGTTACCCTGGCCACGGCCTTGATTGTTGGCTACGGCTACATCATGGAAGCGTTCTTCGGATACTTCAGTGCTGATGTGTATGAGCGGTTCATGGTCTGGAACCGCATGACCGGACCTTACGCGGTTTTCTACTACACGCTGATTTTCTGTAACATCATTACTCCGCAGTTCCTCTGGGCGAAACGAATCCGTACCAGCCCGGGAATCCTGTGGATCATCTCGATTATCGTCAACATTGGTATGTGGCTGGAGCGGTTCGTAATCGTAGTTACGAGTCTGCATCGTGACTTCCTGCCATCAAGCTGGGGAATGTACGCGCCTACGATCTGGGACTTCGGTGTCTTCTTCGGAACCATCGGTCTTTTCCTCTTCCTGATTTTCCTGTTCGTACGGGCTTTGCCGATGATCACGATCTTCGAATTGCGTATGCTCCTGCCTGGGGCACGCGTTAAGGAGCCGGTCGCGCAATGAGCGTACAAGCACTCGAAACGGTGCATACTCTTTACGGCATTATGGCCGAATTTGAAACGCCTGGGCATTTGGTTGCCGCGGCGCGCAAGGTTCGACTGGCCGGGTTTAAGAAATTTGATGCCTACACACCGTATCCCATTCATGAACTGGACGAAGCTATGGACCTGCATGACAACCGAGTCTCACTCTACACTCTGATTGGCGGGTGTCTGGGCGGAATCGGTGGGTTCAGTCTCGCATCATGGGTACAATCGGTGGCCCTGCCGCTGAATATCGGCGGTCGTCCGCTGATCAGTGTGCCGATGTTTATTCCGGTGACATTCGAGTGCACTATTCTGATCGGGGGCCTGACCGCTGCCATCAGCATGCTGCTTTTGAACGGCTTGCCGTTGCCTTATCATCCGGTCTTTAATGTGGACCGGTTTGTGGATGCTTCGCGCAGCAAATTCTTCCTGTGTATCGAATCAGCGGATGCGAAGTTTGACCGGGACAACACGGTGAGTTTTCTGGAAAGTCTGAATCCAGTGGAAATCGCGGAAGTGGCCCGATGAAGTTAACTGCTTTATCAGCACTGGTGTTGTCTGGAATTGCACTCACCGGCTGCTCGCGACTCGACATGCAGGACCAGCCGAAGTACCGGCCGCAGCGCCCGAGCGCATTTTTCGCCGATGGCCGCAGTGAGCGCCAGCCAGTGGAAGGGGCAATTGCCCGCGGTGCCCTGAATGAAGATACTGCCTTTTATGAAGGCAAAGATGCCGATGGGAATGATGTCGAAGAGTTCCCCATCGCTGTCGACAAGGCAGTGATTGAGCGCGGACGAACCCGCTTTGATGTCTACTGCGCACCTTGCCACGGAGCGATTGGTAACGGCCTCGGCATGGTTGTGCGCCGTGGTTTCAAGCAACCCCCGTCGTATCACATTGACCGGTTGCGTGAAGCTCCGGTGGGTCACATGTATGACGTGATCACCAATGGTTACGGCGCGATGCTGAATTATTCCGCGCAGGTACAGCCGCGTGATCGCTGGGCGATTGTTGCCTACATCCGCGCGTTGCAATACAGCGAAAACGCAAATATCAACGACCTGCCAGTGGAAGCGCGCAACAAGCTTCCCGCGGCAGGCCAGGGTCCGGCACCCGGACAGAGCGCGGCTGAAAAGAATCAGCCCATCGCGCCCCCGGATTCCGACGTAATCGACTTCCCGCACCAGCCCGCCACTCCGAGCGGTGTTCCCGGCGCCAGTGGCGCAGGGGCCCGGCCTGGCAAACAACCTGAGAGAAAATGACGACGACTGAACAGAGTTACACAACCCCGCCTCAGTTGACTGAGAGCCTCAAGAAGTATCAGAATACTTCTGCCTTCGTCGGGCTGGTCTTCCTGGGTTTACTGGTGGCCGGGTATTTCATGGCAGGAGAGCAGCAATTCCTGCGCTCTTACCTTGCTGGATTTTTTATGTGGTTTGGGGCAGGTGCCGGGTGTCTGGCCCTGCTGATGACCCAGTACCTGACCGGTGGCGCGTGGGGTGTGATGATCCGCCGCCTGCTCGAAGCCGGGGCAAAGACGCTTTATGTAATGTGGTTCGGCTTCCTGCCTTTGCTGTTGGGTGCCCAGCAGATCTACTGGTGGACAACACCCGCCGGTCTTGCCGACAAACGCATTCACGAGAAGGTACTTTACCTGAACGTGGAATTTCTTTGGATTCGATGGGTCATCTATGGCGTTATTTGGCTCGGGCTGACTTACCTTTTGAATAAGTGGTCGGCGCTCGAAGACGAGACGAAATCGACAGACTATTCGAAAAAGCTGGAATCGCTCAGCGCGCCGGGTGTAATTGCGTTCTTCTTCACCATGACGTTCGCATCAGTGGACTATCTGATGGTGCTGGAACCGCACTGGTTTTCGACGATCTATGGTTTTCTGACCATCATCGGCGAAGGGCTGACCGCCTTCTGTCTAATTAACATCGTAATGGCGCTACTGGCGAAGCACGAACCGTTCAATCACCTGATTACCGACAAGCATCGGCATGACCTTGGCAAACTGACGCTCGCATTTGTGATGCTCTGGGCGTACCTGAACTTCTCGCAGCTGCTCATCACCTGGTCGGCAAACTTGCCTGACGAAGTGGTCTGGTATATCAAACGCTGGAACGGTGGCTGGGGTTCAGTGGCAACCCTCCTCTGGGTTTTTCAGTTCTTCGTGCCTTTTGGCCTCCTGCTTTCCCAGACGAACAAGAAGAGTCCGGCCAAAATTGCGGGAATCTCAGCATTTATCCTTGTTGTCCGCGCACTGGATTATTGTTTCCTTGTGGAGCCTAACTTTACAGATGCGCGCAATGTGCAGTTCAACGCGCACTGGCTCGACATTATCGCCCCCATCGGTTTCGGCGGCTTGTGGCTGGCGCTGTTCTTCCGCAATCTCTCACAGACAAGACTGCTGCCCATCGGCGCACCGGATTTCCAGAAGGCTTTGAATCATGGCAGAGATCACTAACCCGCACGATCACGAAAAGAAGCACGGCGAACACGATTCCCAAGTGGCGTGGGAGCGGAAAGATATCAACATCTTTCAGGTCTCGGCATTTGGAATCGGGCTGTTACTGAGCTGTCTGGTGGTGGTCTTCGCAGTGTGGGGACTATTCAATTTCATGTTCGCGCAGGAAGAAAAGAAGAACGTGGGAACGGCGACGGAATTGATGCGCAAGGAACGTCCCGCGCTGCCGCCAGAGCCACGTTTGCAGGGTAATCCGAAGCAGGAAATCAAAGATCTGCGGGCGGATGAAACAACAATTCTTACCAGCTATGGCTGGCTTGACCCCGCGAAGGGTACAGTTCGCATTCCCATCGACGAAGCTATCGATCTTGTGGCGAAAAAAGGTCTTCCGTCCAAGCCGAGTCCGGCTGGTTCCGACAACGAAGGCTATCGTATGATCCCGGCTGATTCCAGCAGCGGGCGGACTCTGGAGAAGATTTCTCAATAGTCATGTTTCCGTGTAAATCCATTAGCGCAGCTTTATTTGCCGCCACTGCATTGTTCGCGCAGGGGCCGGCAGGGATACCCTCTTCCGTCCCGGCAGCCGGGAACGTGGAAGGGCCGCGTTTCAGCAGGCCGTCCAATTTGCCTGTGCAGGATTTACTCAACATGAAAGGCGGTGACCGTCCGGTTTCTCTCAAAGAAATCACAATTGAGCAGAGGCTCAATTCGCAGCTTCCGCTCGATATGCCATTCGTGGACGAACACGGCGCGGCAGTTAAGCTCGGCGACTATTTCGGCAAGCGACCGGTGGTACTGGCGCTGGTTTATTACGAATGCCCGATGTTGTGTACGCAAATTCTGAACGGGATGGTCCGGTCGGCAAAAGTGATTGGGCTCACGCCGGGCGTTGACTACGACGTGGTTGCTCTCAGTTTTGACGCTCGCGAAACGGCGAAAAACGCGATGGCCAAAAAAGCTGTCTACATGAAAGATTACGGGCACCCGGAAACGGCCAATGGCTGGCATTTTCTTACGGGCACCCCGGAATCAATCAAAGCTGTTACCGATCAGGTAGGCTTTCGCTACAAGTGGGACGCGCACACAGCGCAGTTTGCTCATGCCAGCGCGATCTACGTGATCACGCCGCAGGGCAAACTTTCAAAGTATTTTTACGGAATTGAATATTCACCGAAGGATATGCGGCTGGGGCTGGTTGAGGCATCGCACAACAAGATTGGCAATGTTTCGGACCAGATACTCCTCTTCTGCTATCACTTCGATCCGACGTCGGCCAAATACACACCGGTAGCGCTGGGCATTTTACGCGTGGCAGGTGCGGCAACGTTGTTGACACTGGGGGGATTTGTAGTGATTATGCTGCGAAGAGAACACATGCAGAAAGGGAACAGGGCCAGTTAACCGCTATGCAAGCCAAGCCTTTTGAACTCTTTCCGGACGCGGCGTCGAGTATTGCCGGCAGTGTAGACGGACTCTACGCATACATGGTGCTGGTCAGCGCATTCTTCTCGCTGCTGATCGCCGTTCTGATCATTTATTTTGCAGTTAAGTATCGCCGCAAGGACGATCACGTGCCGCTGCCTGTGGATGAACACAGCATCGGAGGCATGATCCTTGAAATCGTGTGGTCTGTGATTCCGTTAGGTTTGTCGCTAGTCATGTTCGCCTGGGGCGCAAGTATTTTCTTTACCGAATCGAAGCCGCCAGCTGATGCCATGGAAGTCTTCGTGACGGGCAAGCAGTGGATGTGGAAGATTCAGCACAATGAAGGTGCGCGGGAGATTAACGAACTGCACATCCCGATTAACCGCGACATCAAGCTCACAATGACTTCGGAAGATGTCATCCACGATTTCTATGTGCCGGCATTCCGCACCAAAGCGGATGTGCTGCCCGGTAAATATACGACTGAATGGTTCCGCCCGACCAAGGTGGGCGAATATCACATTTTCTGTGCGGAGTATTGCGGCACCAAGCATTCCGGCATGATCGGAACCGTGTATGTGATGACCGAGCCGGATTACAACAAGTGGCTCGCGGCCGGCAGTGGTGAAGGTTCAATGGCTGAGCAGGGTCAGGCACTGTTCAACCAGCTGGGCTGTGGTAACTGCCATGCCAGCGCTTTTAACAAAAATCTGGGCCGCTGCCCGAACCTGAATGGTCTTTTCGGCACAACGGTGGACCTCAAAGACGGTACAAAAACGCGGATGGACGAGACTTACATCCGGGAATCTGTCCTCTATCCGCAATCGAAGATCGTCGCTGGTTATGACGACATCATGCCGACTTTTAAAGGTCTGGTCACGGAAGACGGGCTGCTGAAACTTGTGGAATATGTCAAGTCGATGGGGACGAAGAACGGTGCGCAAATGTCCGCTCCGCCGCTCGCGACTGAGACGTCCGCAACTGATGCAAAAACCGGTACTCCGGCCAAGGCTGGGGCCGCCAAAACGTCTGCCGCCCCGGCGGTCAACGTTAACCGCCCAGGGAATCAATAGGTTGCAAGGAAAATTTGTATGATTACGGCGACTCATCCCGTTGAAACTAAAAAGAACTACCTGAACGCTGAGGAAGGGCTCAAGAGCTGGCTTCTGACTTCAGATCACAAACGCATTGCGATTTTATATCTGATTTCGGTAACGTTCTTTTTCGCCCTGGGCGGAATGTATGCGGCTTTGATCCGGCTGGAACTTGCGACTCCCGCAGGCGATCTGGTCGAATCAAACGTCTACAACAAGTTCTTCACGATGCATGGCGTGATCATGGTGTTCTTCTTCCTGATCCCGTCTATTCCTGCGGTGCTTGGTAATTTCTTTCTTCCGATGATGATCGGTGCGAAGGATCTGGCGTTCCCCAAGATCAACCTTCTAAGCTGGTACATCTACATGGTCGGCGGGGTCTTTACCCTCTATGTGCTGCTTTCGGGCGGTGTCGATACCGGCTGGACGTTCTACACGCCTTTCAGCACCTCTTATTCAAATGGCTACGTGATCGCCGCTGGTCTGGGCATCTTTATCAACGGTTTCTCGGCGATTCTGACGGGGCTAAATTTTATCGTCACGGTCCATAGAATGCGTGCTCCAGGTATGACTTGGTTCCGCATGCCTCTATTTGTCTGGGCGCACTATGCCACAAGCATGATCCAGATTCTGGGTACGCCGGTGATCGCGGTCACTCTCTTCCTGCTGGTGCTGGAACGCGGCCTGCATATTGGATTCTTTGATCCCGCATATGGCGGAGATCCGGTGCTCTATCAGCATCTGTTCTGGTTCTACTCACATCCGGCCGTATATATCATGATTCTGCCGTCGATGGGCGTGGTTACCGAAATCATTACGACGTTCTGCTCAAAGAAGCCTTTTGGCTATACGTTTATCGCGTTTTCGAGCGTAGCGATCGCGGTCTTCGGCTTCCTGGTTTGGGGCCATCACCTTTTCGTCAGCAGCCAGTCGATTTACGCTGGTCTGGTGTTCTCCGTTCTGAGCTACATCGTGGCCATTCCATCCGCAATCAAAGTGTTTAACTGGACGGCGACCATGTATAAGGGTTCAGTCCGGCTGGAAACTCCGATGCTGTATGCCATCGGGTTCATCGGGCTATTTACCGTGGGCGGCCTTACGGGTCTGTTCCTGGCCTCACTTGGCATGAACGTTCACCTGACAGATACCTACTTTGTCATCGCGCACTTTCACTATGTGATGGTTGGCGGGGCGATCATGGGCTTCATGGGCGGCATCCATTACTGGTGGCCGAAGATGTTCGGTCGTATGTACTCGCAAGTCTGGTCCAAGGTTGCGGCGATTATCATCTTTACCGGGTTTAATCTGACCTTCTTTCCGCAATTCATCCTCGGATATATGGGGATGCCGCGCCGGTATCATGCGTATCCCGCCGAATGGCAGGTGCTGAACGTGCTGTCGTCCGCTGGCGCTTCCATTCTGGGCCTCGGTTATCTGATTGCGATTATCTATCTGCTGTACAGCCTGAAGTTTGGTGCTATCGCTCCGCCGAACCCCTGGGGCGCGACCACGCTGGAATGGATGACAGATTCACCTCCGATCGCAGAGAACTTTGAAGTGACACCTGTGATTACGCAGGAAGTTTATACATATTCCGCTGAGGAGGTTTTACACGTTGTCTAGCCCGGCAGCGGCGGCGAATGTCCGCCATCATTTTGAGAACGCCGAACAGCAGAAGGATGCCTCAACCATCGGCATGTGGATCTTTCTGGTCACCGAACTCATGTTCTTCGGTGGCTTGTTCATGGCTTATTTCGTTTATCGCCAGGCATATCCCGATGCGTTTGCCTCAGCGAGCAACAAAACCGATCTGCTGATCGGTGCCTTCAACACCACCGTTCTGATTTGCAGCAGTTTAACGATGGCGCTGGCAGTGAACGCAGCCGCAGTCGGCAAGAAAGCCCTGCTGATCATGTTTCTGGTTGCAACCCTGCTTCTCGGCAGCGCGTTCCTTGGTGTGAAGACCTACGAATATCACGACAAGTGGGTGCACCATGAAATCCCCGGGCAGCATTTTGAATGCGAAGGCTGCAAAGATTCCGGCCACGCTTCATTGTTCTTCTCGTTGTACTTTGCGATGACCGGATTACATGCATCGCACATGATTATCGGCGCCGGCTACCTGATCTTCCTGATTATTCAGGCTAAGAAGGGGAAGTTTACGCCAGCGTGGCACACGCCGGTTGAGATGTTCGGTCTTTACTGGCATTTCATCGACATAGTCTGGATTTTCCTGTTCCCGCTTCTCTATCTCATCGACAGGGTACACAAGTAATATGTCAGCGCTTAAGGAAAGTTCTCACGACCAAACAACGGAAGGCCATGCCGCACACCACGGGCCGTCGAAAGGCGTCTATTATGCCGTCTTCGCGACCCTGATTGTCCTGACGTGGGTTACATCATGGATCGCAACCGTCGATCTGGGGCCGTTCAATATCTATGTTGCCCTTTCGATTGCAGTATTCAAGGCCACGATGGTGCTCTTCTTCTTTATGCACGTCAAGTATGGTACGCGCTTGACGAAGATGATTATCATGTCGGGAATCTATTGGCTGATTCTCTTGTTATTCATCGTAATGATGGACTTCTGGACGCGTAACTGGATGGGCGTTCCCGGCAGATAGGCTTCCTCCACCTCAGTTCTCAAACAGCAAAATGGCAGCCAGCGATGGCTGCCATTTTGCATTTCCACAGTGTCCGGATGGACTACATGATACCGGTCAACTTCTCTTTGATCTGGTCTGCGGTGAATGGTTTGCGTACGTACCCGGTGGCACCGAGCTGGACAGCCTCCATCACCTTGCCCTGCCCACCCTCAGTGGTAATCATGATCACCGGCACATTCTTCAGGTGCGGCATTTCTTTAATGCGCGCGAGGAGCTGAAGTCCGTCCATATTTGGCATATTGATGTCAGACAGGATCAGGCCGAACGTTCGGTCCTTGAGGATTTCAACCGCCTCCGCTCCATCCCCCGCCTCGCGGATTTCGCCCAGCGGCAGGTCCGTTTGGCGGAGCACCCGTTGCAGGATCTTCCGGATTGCTGCGGAGTCATCCACGATAAGAACGTCCATAAGCGCAGTGGCTGTCATATTTCCCTCTGAAAGCAATATCGGCTTGAACGCGTTCGGAGTTTAGTGTGTATGGATTGATTGTTTGTGCCGATAAGGAATTCAGGTAGGGATTTTCCGTAAACAACCCATGAACGCTTACTATGAACGCACGATCCTTGATGCCGAGCCGGCGGAACTCATCCGCATGGTTTACCAGAGAGCCATAGACTGTGTCCGGGACGCGAGGCGGCACCTGCGTGAGGGCCGTATTCCCGAGCGGACCCTAGAGGTGAGCCGCGCCTATGCGGCACTGGCTGAGCTACAGGGTTCATTAAGGCCGGAAGCGGCTCCTGAACTGGCGGCGCGGATGGGAAGTCTTTACGACTACATGCAGGAGCGCCTGGTGGTGGCCCAATTCCAACAACTGGACGCTCCACTTGCTGAGGTGCAGGCACTGCTGGGTCTGCTCAGCGAAGCCTGGGGCGCAGTTGTGCGCGAAACTCAGATGGCGGTTAGTTAGCGCTTAATGCGGACGCGATCTATACGATATTCTTCTGGATCGCATTCGCAAGACCCAGGCCGCCCGATTTGGCGAGCACCTTCGCCAGGCTCTCCTCGGCTATACCCATGGCAGCTTCCCCTGCCTGGTCATCCTCGCCGGTACCGAGCCAGCCCGAACCGCTCTCACGCATCGACTTCAACATCTGCGCAATCAGGAGCGCTTCAAAATCACTGGCGGCCCCCGTGCGCTTCAGCGTCTCTTTGTCCTGGTTACCCGCGGTGCCAGCTGCAACAGACGAAACGGTCGCGATATTCATCAGATCACCTCAAGTTCGGCATCAAGGGCCCCGGCTGCGCGCAAGTTCTGCAGGATGGCGATAATATCGCGCGCCGAAGATCCGATAGCGGTGAGAGCCCGGATCAACTCGTCCACCGTCGCGCCCTGTTTGAGCACAATATTCTTTGTCGGCTCGTCTTTCGCGGTGACTGTCTGCTGAGGGACTACTTCGGTCTTTCCCTGGGAAAATGGCCCGGGCTGCGAGACGGCGAAGGTAGTCTGAATCTCAACGGACAAATTACCGTGCAGAATAGCGACGGGAGAAATACGCACCTCTTTGCCCATCACGATGGTGCCGGTGCGTTCGTTTACGACGATTTTTGCCGGAGCGTCCACCTCAACCCGCAATTCTTCAATCGCGGCAATAAATTCCGTCATGCGGGCTTTCCAGGCAGGCGGCGTATCAATGCCGATCAGGCCGGCATTCTCAGCCTGCGCGATGGGCGGCTGGGCAGAAAACTGCTTGTTAATCACTTCGGCAATTCGGGATGAAGTCGCGAAATCAGAATTACGAAGCTGAAGATGCACGCGGGCACCCGGCTCGACAGAAGGCGCGAGGCGTTCCACGATAGCACCACCCGGGGAGCGCCCGACTGTGGGATGGTTAACCGTCTGACTGCTGCCACCGCGGCCCGCGACGAAACCACCCGTTACCACCGGGCCCTGCGCAACGGCATAAACCTGACCGTTGGCGCCACGCAGCGAAGTCATGAGCAGCAGCCCGCCCTGCAGGTTGGTGGCATCGCCCATGGCTGCCGCCGTGACGTCGATCTTCATGCCCGGCTGGGCGAACGGTGGCAACGTAGCGGTCACCATGACTGCCGCCGTATTGGAAACTTTAATCGCGGTAGCAGAAATCGCCACGCCCATCTTCTCCAGCAGGGCGGCGAGGCTCTGGGTACTAAAGACCGTTTGCTGTTTGTCCCCGGTCCGGTTGAGTCCCACGACAAGGCCATAGCCGACCAGCTGGTTGTCACGTACGCCTTCAATCGAGACCAGATCTTTCAATCGCGACGCGGCGCGAAGGTCCGCAGCGAGTGCCGAACAAATCAAGGCGACCAGGAATTTAAGCATGGCTAGAACGGGAGCAGGCCCAGGATCAGACGGTAGAGAAAATTGGGACGCCGGACGGCATCGCCCACAACGCCCTTGCCGTTCACGCGAACCTCAACATCGGCAATTTGAGTCGAGGTGATGGTGTTGTTGGTGCTGATATCCGCCGTACGGATGATGCCGCGCACCGAAATGGCCTGCTGCTCAGAATTGACCTGCAGATTTTTCGCGCCCTCAATCAACAAAAGCCCGCCCGGCAGTACCGCGACCACTCGTGCGGTGAGGGTTGCATTCAAAACGGCATTGCGGCTGGTGGTGCCGGTGCCATTGAGCTTCTGACTGGAAGTGGCATTGAGCAGGCTGGCCAGGGAACTGGTGGCGAGCTTCGGACCGGCGAGCGAGGTGACCCCGGCATTGGCGCTGGAGTCTCTTGCTGAACTGCTGGCTCCGCCCGCCACGGCGTTCACTGTTTCGCTCACGATTACAGTTACGATATCGTCCACCTGACCTGCCCGCGGGTCACGGGCGAGGTCATTGAGACGCGCGTTGGGGGACCAGATGGCACCGGGGGAAGCAGGGGCAAGATCCACATGTTCGGCGGTAGCGCTGGCCACGTATTTATCGAGCATCGACGGTTCCGGTGGAGCCTTCTTCAATTTTTTGGGGATTACGCCCGCATGCAACGTGCCGAGCAGGAGCATCGCGATCACTGTGGTTTTCATAATTTCGGACTGGTAACGAGCTGGATGACGGCGGAGGAGGGGGATTCAAGCCGGGCACGGAATGTCTTGCCGGTAGAGGGGTTGCGGAGTTCGACCAGATCACCGGCACGCGCTGCGGCTTCGGCAATAGCGTCGAAATGAACACGAGCTTCACCGCTGCGCACTTCAACGGTTACAGTGTCGCCACGACGGACGGCTGGAGCATCGGCAAGGGCGGTGGCCGGGATAACCGACCCGGCGTGGAGTATACGACGGGCCGCGCGGCCCACTACATCTTCGACTCGGGTTACTACTTGTTCACGATTGATAAGACCGGTGCGGGCTTCAAGGTGAACGGATGCCGCGGAAATAGTCTGGCCGGGTTCAAGATCGGAAGTGGCCACGACTGCGGTGAAGGTGACCGCAACACGGACACGGACCCAGAAGGGGGCCTTTCGGTTTTCCGCGTACCCGACATACCCGCGCCAGAGTTGCACTCCAGCGCTGCCGGCAGACGGAGGTTCGAGGTTGCCGACAGGGAAATGCAACTCGCCCGGCGGGACCGGGGTACTGGCCATTTCAACCACTTCGAGCGATGCCCCGGCGGGGAGTGAACGTTGCACGGCCGCCCTAACTTCAGCGGCATCAGGTTGCCTGAGAGGGATCGTAAAACACAGTTCGGGAGGGTTAGCCAGGTCGAGGCCGTTTGCCCGGGCAAGCCGCTGGATTTCGGTGGCCTTGAAAACGCGACTGCTGCCTGGCGCCGTAGTGAAACCCGCGATCAGAGTGGCCGGGAGGGCGGAGAGCCGGGCGTCTGCGCGGGCAAGGTCGCTGCCCAGGATCTTGCTGCCGGTAACGGTCTGGCAGGCGGCGAGAAGCGAAATCAGAAACAGGCTCGTGAACATGGCTACCTGGTGAGGTTGTTGACCTGCTGGTACATTTCATCGGCGGCCTTCACGACTTTGGAATTCGCCTCATAAGCGCGCTGGCTGGTGATCAGATTGATGAACTCATCCACCACGCTGACGTTGGACTGTTCCACATAGCCCTGAAGCAGCGAACCGTGGCCCTCGGTACCGCCCGGGGTCCCGACGATGGCATCGCCTGAGGCATCAGTAGGCAGGTACAGGCTTTGGCCGATGGTATTCAAGCCTGCCGGATTCTGGAAATTGGCGAGGGTAATCTGGCCAGCCACCTGGGCGGCATTCTGTCCGGCAAGTACGAAACTGACTGTGCCATCGCTGGCGATGCTGATGTTTTGCGCAGCTGCCGGAAGCGTAATCTGGGGGATGAGCTGGTCACCGTTTGAGGTCACAATGTTGCCGGTAGCGTCCAGTTGAAAAGTGCCGGCACGCGTGTAGGCTGTGGCCCCCGTAGCTTGCTTGACCTGAAAGAAACCGCGGCCCTGGATGACCATGTCGAGGGGATTGCTGGTGCTGGAAAAAGCGCCCTGTGCAAAGATGATTTCGTTCGAGGAAGCGCGGGTACCCAGACCCAGTTGCAGGCCGGACGGAACAACGGTGGACTGCCCCGACTGAGACCCAGGCTGGACCATGCTCTGATAGAGCAAATCCTGAAACTGGGCACGGCGGCTTTTATACCCAACCGTGTTGGCGTTGGCCAGATTATTGGCGATGTTATCCACGTTTAGCTGCTCGGCAGTCATGCCGCTGGCGGCGCTGTATAAGGCTCTAATCATAATTGATGGCTCCAGTAAAATTGCGGGATCAGGCTGCCACGCGAGCCACTTCTTCAATGGCGCGGCGGTTCATTTCATTGCCCAGATTCATCGCCTTCTGCAGCATTTCGAACTGGCGCATGATAGCCACCAGGCGGACTGCGGATTCGGCGGTACCGACATTCGATTGTTCGATTGTTCCCTGCAGGACAGTTCCGGTGGCGGGCTTCGGTGTGGCTCCTTCGAGAGGAGCAAAATAGTTGAGACCGGCTTTGCCGAGAGCCCCGGTGTCGAAAGACGCCAGGGCAAACTGTCCGACGAGCTGGCCGCCCTGCGTGAGCGAGCCATCGGGTGACAGTTCGACGGGCAGGTTAGGCTGAAGCGTAATCGGCCCACCGGCTTTCGCAAGGACTGGATTGCCGTCAAGTGCGGTAACCGCGCCGCCGGGAGAAACGCGGAAACTGCCGTTGCGTGTATAGCGCGTGCCAACGGGAGTTTGCACGCTGAAAAAACCGGCTCCGTCGATGGCGAAGTCAAGGGGGCTGGAGGTGTTGCGGAGGTTGCCCTGCGAATGGTCAGTCCATTGGGATTCGATGACGGGCAGGGTGCTGACGACGCCGGTCTGTGGGTCGATTGTGGCTTCTTCACCTGTATAGATGCTGTAAAATTCACGGTCGGCTTTGTAGCCTCCGGTTTCAGCGTTGGCCAGGTTGTTTGCAAGCATTTCGAGGGATTCCATGCGGGCGCGCATTCCGCTGGCGGCTGAGATTGAGATGCTGTCCATGAGTCGTTTCCTCGATCGCCATAGTGCAGCCGGGATGCCGAAGCCGAAGGGCGGTGGAAACCACGATAAAGTCCTCAAAACGCGGCGGGAAGCGCCGATAAAGCATATAAGGAGCAGTGCGGGAATCGGCAAATTTTGGTCGGTTTTCGGCAAAGCGGCATGTTCCTGGCGGGGAGCCGGCCGCTAAGAGCTTGAAAAGTGGTAGTTAGTGTTTGGCTCTGCGCCTGCCCTACGGACGGCGTGAATTGCCAGCTTGCAGCAATGCCCGCGATGGTGGGATTTCCGGATACGGCGGTTCCCGGTCAGGCAATTTCGGGTCAGCCGGTAGTTGTGAACCCCGGTCTGAATTTTGCGGCTCTGGTGGAAGAGTTGTTTGGTGCGCAGTTGCCAGTGCCTCAGGTGCCGGCGCCGCAAGTGCCTGACCAGATCACGCTGAAGCCGACGATCCCGGTACCGGAAGGCCAGAAACCGGCCCTGCCTGTAGCACCTAATCTGCCGCGCAAGGCGGACGCCCCTGTCTTGAAGCCGCTCCGGGCGGAACATCCGCAGCAGCCTGTTGCGTTTGCGGTAGTGGTTCCTCAGGTCGTAATTCCAGAGCCTCTGCGGTTGCATATCGCGCCGCGCCAGGAGCACGAAGCAGCGGCTGTGAGGGTAGTTCCGCAGGAGCCTGCGCCGGTGGAACCGCCCACTGCCGCGCTGCTGCCGAATCCTGCAGTTCAGCTCAAGCTTCGTGAACAGACGTCTAAGGAAACGCCAGAATCCTTTAATGCTGCCGCGCCTGCAATAGCTGACGCTGCGACAACTCCAGGTCCGCAGTTGAAACCTGAGGCCGGTATCCGCGCGAGTGTCGAAGTACCGGAAACGCCCAAGCGCAAACAGACTGTCGACTCGGCAATTGAGATGAAGCCTGTGGAAGCTGCGGCCAGCCCCGCGAACGTCCATATAATGCCGCAGCATCATCCGCAAACGCAGCATCCCGTCGGGAAGCCGGAAGTGCCTGTGGCGCAACAGCCCGCAGGGGCAGAGGCGGAAGCAGCGGAGCAGCCGAAGTCCGGTGCGCCGCTGCGGACGGTCTCAATTGATTTCAGTGCGGATGGCGCGCAGGATGTTCGCCTCCGGCTTTCAGAACGGGCAGGCGACGTTCATGTTTCGCTGCATTCGGCAGACGGGGTGCTTTCGGGTAGCCTTCACGCGGGGGTAGGAGATCTGGTGCAGTCACTGGCTGCGGCGGGTTACGATGCACAGGCCTGGACGCCAGACGATGGCAGAGAACAGCAAAGACAAAGGAGATTTTATGAGTATGATCAGTCCACTAACAGCCGCAACAGATCTGGCGACACAGGCGACTACGCCAGCATCGAGCAGGAGCAATCCGCTCGCGGATGAGTCCACATTCCTTACGCTGCTGGTCTCGCAGCTTAAAAATCAGGACCCGCTGAACCCGACCGACAGTACGCAGTTTGTCTCGCAACTTACGGCATACAGTCAGCTGGAACAACTGATCGGGATTAACAAGAATACGGCAACTACAACACCGCCAGCCAACGGAACCAACAATGCAGTTACAGGGAGCTAAATAAAATGTCTGTTGCTTTTGCAAACGCGCTTTCAGGACTTACATCCAATGCGACCGCCATCAACATTGTGAGTAACAACCTTGCGAACTTGAATACGACGGGTTACAAAAATCAGCAGGTCTCGTTTGAGGATCTGGTGAACGAAACTCTGTCAGGCTTCACGAATTCGACATCGGTGAGCGGCTCGACCACCTCGAAGGGTGTGCAGGAATTTACGCAGGGCACCCTGCAAACGACGAATAACCCGTTCGATGCGGCGATTCAGGGCGGCGGGTTCTTTGTCCTGCGAGGTGTGACCGGGCAGGAACTGCTGACACGCCAGGGCAACTTCAAGGTGGATTCGACCGGACACCTGGTGACCTCCGGCGGGCAATTTGTGCAAGGCTGGAATTCACAGAATGCCGTGCTTAAAACGGCCGGTGCCGCGAGCGACATCACAATTCCAACAGGTCTCGCCCTGGCCCCAAAAGCGACTACCGAGATTGCGCTCAGTGTAAATCTCAATTCCAATGCCGTAGTGGGTTCGACGACGGGCAAGTTCAGTTCGCCGATTCAGGTGTTTGATGCGCAGGGCAACCCGCATACGCTCACCATCACTTATACGGAATCTGCGGTCAATGCCTGGTCATTCGACATTACTATTCCCTCGGCGGATCTTACCGCCGGTACGGGCACGACTACTAGCGTGGGCAGTGGCAATGTGACATTCGACGGTGCGGGAAAAATGCTTACGCCTGCGCTGGCGGGGGGGACGGTTCCCCTTACCATCACGGGACTGGCAACGGGTGCGACCGACATGGCTGTTACCTGGAAACTTTACGATGCGGCGGGAAATTCAACCATTACTCAGAATACTGCCCAATCAGCAAATCTTTCCACCAAACAGGACGGATATAGTTCAGGTCAGTTGAACAGTTTCAGTATTGGTGAGGGCGGTGTAATCATCGCTAAGTTCTCGAATGGAGCCTCGCAGAACGTCGCACAAATTGCTTTGGCTTCGGTGGCAAATCCTGGTTCGATGCAGCAACTGGGCGGTAATTTCTGGGTCCCAACCAATTCGACGGCAACACCTGTGGTGGGCGTGCCGTCAAGCGGTGCCCGAGGCCAGATTTCGGGAGGGGCGCTGGAGAGTTCGACCGTGGATATCGCGACGGAGTTTACGAACCTGTTGCAGTACGAACGAGGCTATCAGGCGAACTCCAAGGTGATCACGACGCAGGATCAGATCGTCCAGGAAACCATCGCTTTGATTTCAGGCCGCTAATGACTGCAGACCAGGTATGACTGCTCAGGAAAAAGTGGCCCATATCGCAGAAGTGCCGGTCCAGGTTGAAGTTCAACTGGACCGGCGCTGGATGAAGCTGTCGGAACTTCTTGCCCTCGAAGAAGACAGCATCGTGGAACTTACACGTTCAGCGGGCGAAAACATCGACATTTTCATCGGCGGCGAACTGGCGGCGTTTGGCGAAATCGTCATCATCGAAACATCAATGGGCGTTCGCATTACAGATTTCAATATTAACCGCTGAGGCGAACAGGACATTATGGATCTTCTACAGCCGTTCGCGGCAATTATTCTGGTGATGGCACTGCTGGGGGGCGCGCTGTTCCTGCTGAAGAAGCGCGGCGCTGCGTCGTTTCGATTGCCAGGGATTTCGGTTGGAACACGGCAACTGGAAGTGGTGGAGCGGGTTTCGCTGGGGCCGCAACATGCGCTCCATCTGGTGCGGATGGGTGAGCGGCGGGTATTGATTGCCACCGGACCCGCGTCCTGTCAGGTACTGGAAATATGACTCCCGCACTGGTGCCCGCCGGGGCCAATAATCTGAGTACGCCGATGCAGATTCTTCTGCTAATGACCGCGCTCACGCTGCTGCCGGCGATCATCATGTCGGTCACTCCGTTCCTGCGCATTTCGATTGTGCTGCACTTTTTACGGCAGGCGCTGGGCACGCAGAGTACACCGTCGAATCAGGTTCTGACAGGCCTCGCTCTCTTTTTGACGCTGGTGGTTGTGCAGCCGATCGGCACCGAGATTTACCGCGATGCCTGGACGCCAATGGAGAAGGGCGACATGACTGCCGCTCAGGCTTATGACGCCGCTTCACAACCGCTGAAGAAACATCTGGCGCGGTTCGTACGCGAGAAGGACGTGAAGCTGTTTCTGGACCTGACTCATGCTCCGGCTCCGCATTCGCCCGGAGATCTGGATTTGCAGGTGCTGGCTCCGGCGTACATCCTTTCGGAGATGAGGGCGGGCTTTCAGATCGGCGCGGTGATTTTTCTGCCCTTCCTGCTGATTGACATTGTGGTGGCTTCGGTAACGCTTTCCATCGGCATGGTGCAGTTGCCGCCGGCGATGGTTTCGGCACCCTTCAAGATCCTGCTGTTTGTGCTGGTGGACGGGTGGAATCTGACTATCGGTTCGCTAATGAAAGGCTTCTTCGCATGACCCCCGATGGCGTGGCCCATATGGTGGGACAAATGTTCATGGCGGCCTTCTGGATCAGTGCGCCGCTGCTGGCGATTGGCTTCATTTCGGGGATTGTGATCAGCCTGCTGCAGGTGGTGACGTCGATTCAGGACAGCGGGTTTAACTCAATCCCCCGGCTGATTGCATTCCTCGGCGGATGCCTGCTGTTAATGCCGTGGATGGTTCACAAAAGCATGGCCTACACGATTGACATTCTGGGCAACCTGAGCCGGTATGGGCATTGATTCGATATTCTCTTACGGGACGCTGTTTGGCTTTCTGTATACGCTGGCCCGCGTCTCCGGCGTCTTCGCGTTTCTGCCTTTAGCTGCGTTCCGCGCTGCACCTGAAACGGCGCGAATTGTACTCGCGCTTTCCGCAACGCTGCTGTTGTGGCCCGAGTGGAAGACACCGGTTGACTCGGCGGCTACGGTGGGCAGAATCGCGTCCGGCGTGGCAGGCGAAGCAGCGCTGGGTCTGGCGATCGGGCTGGCACTGGCACTGGCTCTGGAAGTGTTTTCGGTGGCGGCACAGGCAGTGAGTTTGTCGGCCGGTTTGGGCTATGCATCAACCATCGATCCGACAAGTGGCGCGGATTCAACAGTGCTGCAAACCACCGCGCAGCTGACTGCCGGTCTGTTGTTTTTCGTCTCTGGCGCAGACCGGCTGCTGGTGAAAGCATTGGTGGAAAGTTTGCGACTTTGCCCGCCGGAATCCTTCACGTTACACCGAACCTGGGCAGCGGCCATGATCCAGTTTGCAGGCTCAATATTCGGTGCGGGCCTGCGCCTGGCGGCCCCGGTGGTGGCGCTGCTGCTGCTGGCCGATATGTCACTCGCCGTGCTGGGGCGGGTGCAGACGCAGTTGCATCTGGTCAGCCTCACGATGCCGGTAAAACTGGCCGCAACCATGGCCCTGCTCGCTGTAACGCTGGCACTGCAGCCGGGTTTCTTTGAAACGAGGATGACGGAATGGGCGCGCCTGGTGGAAGGTTTGCTGCGGACAGGGCATTGAGACTAAGACTGACAGATGGCCGACTCTTCGCAACAGACAGAAAAACCCACAGTCAAGAGACTTGAAAAAGCGCGCAAAGAGGGCAACTTTCCTCATGCGCGCGAGTTTGTTTCGGCGGTGCAGTTTCTGGCCTTTGTGGTGCTGGGTGCCGCCTGGTTTCCGGAGTGGATGCAAGGTGTTGAGAACGCGCTTCGTTCCGGTTTGCGACAGGCGTTTTCGGACCCTCTAACGGCCGGCGAACTGATGGTGATTTTCCAGCGCCTTTCGATTGCGATGCTGCGGCCCCTCGCCATCCTTGGGTTGTTTCTGATGGTGATCACGATCTTCTTTCAGGCAGTTTCCACAAATCTTGGTTTCAGCCTCTCGCACCTCGCACCCAAATTCGAACGGCTGAACGGAATCCGCAAACTAAAAGACCTGCCGGGTAATAATTTCGGCACCTTCATGCAGGCCGTTGCGCTGATCCCCGTGATGTTCTGGCTGACCTGGACTATCGTGCGCGACCACATGGCAGAGCTGCTGCGCCTGCCCATTATGTCGATCGCGGGCGCTGCGGCCACCACGGGGCATTTACTGAGCGACGCACTGCGGCGGGCGTCGTACGTGCTGGTGATGCTGGGCCTTCTGTTGCTGGTACGTGAGCGGGCGCGCTACAGCAAACGGCTGCGGATGAGCAAGCAGGAGATCCGCGACGAGGCCAGGGAATCAGACGGCAGTCCCCAGACCAAGGCGCGGGTTAAGCGCCTGCAGCGCGATATGCGGCGCAAGAACATGATGAAGAACGTTGCCACCGCGACGGCCATCATTGTGAATCCGACGCATTACGCCGTTGCGATCAAGTACGAACAGGGGTCAATGGCGGCTCCGACGGTTGTGGCGAAAGGCAAGAATTTCCTGGCGGCGCGCATCCGCAAGCGGGCGCTTGAAAATCTGATACCAATTATTGAGAATCCTCCCCTTGCCCAGACACTGTACAAATCTGTGGATGTGGGTCAGGAAATTCCCGCGCATTTGTACCGCGCGGTGGCAGAGATCCTGGCTTACATCTTCAAGCTGATGGCCAGAAAATGAGCACGGCACAAACAATTACGCAACCGGTGAAGGCCTCGGCCAGCGCGAACGCCCCAGGCGGATCGCGCATTTCGCTGCAGGCGGCCAGTGAATTTGCGGTTCCGGCTGCGGTGCTCTGCATTCTGGTGGCGCTGATTGCGCCGATGCCGGCGTTTCTGCTGGATCTGCTGATTGTGGCCGACATCATGATGTCGGTGATTGTACTGATGGTGGCGATGTACATTACCAAGCCAGTGGATTTCAATGTCTTTCCCACCACTCTCTTGTTGCTTACGCTGTTCCGGCTGGCTTTGAACGTTTCGTCGTCCCGGCTGATTTTGCTGAACGGACATACGGGAACGTCGGCCGCAGGGGATGTAATCGAGGCGTTTGGCAATTTTGTTGTCGGCGGCAATTACATCATCGGCGCGGTGATTTTTCTCGTCCTGATTGCAATTCAATATGTGGTGATCAACCATGGCGCGGTCCGTATTTCGGAAGTGACGGCGCGGTTCACTTTGGATGCGATGCCGGGCAAGCAGATGTCCATCGATTCCGATTTGAATGCCGGGCTGATTGACGAAACGGAAGCGCGTCGTCGTCGCAAAGAGCTGGCGAGCGAAGCCGAATTTTATGGCGCGATGGATGGAGCCAGCCGCTTCACGCAGAGAGATGCGGTAGCCGGGGTTCTGATCACTGGCATCAATATTGTGGCTGGGCTGCTGATCGGCGTGCTGCAGCACGGTGTGGATGTGATGAAGGCGCTGCAGACCTATACGGTGCTGACCATCGGCGATGGTTTGGTGACGGTGATTCCGGCGCTGATGATTTCCATTTCGGGCGGCATGATTACAACTCGCGCCAGTTCCGAAAACCGGCTGGGTGTGGAGTTTCAGAAACAGGTATTCGGTTCGCCTCAGCCGCTGCTGCTGGCCAGTGGAATTCTGTTCGCGCTGGCAGCATTTCCGGGGTTGCCGCGGATTCCATTTCTGCTCTTTGGTACCGGGCTGGGGACGATGGCCTGGCAGATGAAGAAGCGCGCAGAAAAGACGCTGCCGGAAACTTACGCAGGGCCTGCGCGGCCAGTCAAAGAAAATTTGGACGAACTGCTCAGGGTAGAGCCGCTTTCGATTGAAGTGGGCGTGAGTCTTGTTTCCTTCATTTCCGACGGGCCGAATTCGCCCCTGCTGCGGAGAATCGGCGGGATTCGCAAGCAACTGGCGGGTGAGCTGGGTTACATCATTCCGGCGGTGCGCGTAACGGATAACCTGAGTCTGCGGGCCCGCGAATACACCATCAGCTTGAAGGGCGTGG
Source organism: Terriglobia bacterium (assembly GCA_025363475.1). GTDB lineage: Bacteria > Acidobacteriota > Terriglobia > Bryobacterales > Bryobacteraceae > BOG-234. Next base: position 93,378 of record JANYDS010000023.1, on the reverse strand, counting down.
AGATTGCGCGTTTTGAACTGCCGCAGGGTTGCGAGTTGGCGATTGCCATCACGGCGACGGAAAAACCGCCGGACGGGCGCCCCACAAAAGACCCGGCTTTTGGCGTCGCCGCGTGGTGGGTGCAGGCTTCGCAGACGGAAGCTGTGCGGTTGATGGGATACACGGTGATTGATCCGCTGAGTGTGATGAGTACTCATCTGGCGGAGCTGATCAAGCGTTTTGCGCATGAGCTGTTCTCGCGGCAGGAAGCCAAAAAACTGCTGGACCGGGTGAGTGTTGACAACGCCAAAGTTGTTGAAGATCTGGTGCCGAAACTGCTGTCCCTGGCGACGGTGCAGCGGGTTGTGCAGAATCTGTTGCGGGAGAGGGTTTCCATTCGCGATGCAGTGTCCATTCTGGAAGCTTTGGGCGAGGCTGCCCCTTCCTCCCGTAACCCGGTGTTGCTGACGGACTATGTGCGGCAGGCGATCCGGCGCGTGGTGGTGCAGCCGTATGTAAATGCGAACGGCGATCTGCCAGTTTGGTTTATTGATTCGCAGCTGGAACGCATCGTTGAGAGCGGTGTTGAGCATGGGGAAACGAACAGTTCGCTGGCGCTGGCACCGAATGCGCTGCGGGATGTACTGGACCGGGTGGGGCGTGCCGTGGGATCGCTGGAATCACCCACGGCGGTGATTACCAGTTCGGCGTGCCGGTATTTTCTGCGGCAGGCGGTGGAATCGTCATCACCCAATCTTTTCTTTCTTTCGCATAGTGAAATTCCCGCAGGAACCAGGGTGGTTTCGTTGGGAACCATTCAGTAGGAACGAGGCAGCAGGATGCAAACCAAAACATATTTTGCGAACAACGTACCGTCGGCCCTCGAAGTGGCACGGCAGGAACTGGGAGCTGACGCGCTACTGGTGAATTCACGGCCTGCGCCAGCCCATGCGCGGCACTTCGGGCGGCTGGAAGTGACTTTTGCGTGGGATCCGCCAGAAGCTGCGAGCGTGGGATTCGAGGCTCGAAAGGCCAGGCTTGAACCATTTGCTGCGAATCCGGGCGGGGCGGGGCGGGTTTCCGATCTGGACCAAATCAGGCGGCAGCTTACGGCTCTCTCGCTCGCGGTAGGGCAGGCCGCCGATGAAGGCTCGGACGTGATGGCTTCGGGCGTGGGCATCAGTGAAAGCCCGGTGGCGGAGCGGCTGCTGGCGGCCGGTTTGAGTTTGGAAACTGCCCGTGAAATCGGCCAGGCGGCAAGCGGCGATCCACAGGCTGCGCTGGAGGAATTGACGCGCAGGATTCCGGTGGCCGCATTTGCAGAGATGAAGGCGGGCGAGACCCGGACTCTGGCATTTTTCGGGCCGCCCGGGCGTGGCAAGACGACGTCGCTGGTGAAAGTTGCAATCAACTATGGGTTGGCGCGGAAGATTCCGGTGCGAATTTATAGCGTGGGCGCACACGGTGTGGGCGGGCATGAGCAGATTGCCCGTTTTGCCGCAATTTTAGGCGCACCGTTTCACTCCTGCGACGGTGTGGAGTACCTGAATCTGGCTCTCAATGGAGACTCCTGGAAGGGCCTTGTGCTGATTGACACACCCGGTTTTTCGCCACGGGATGAAGCGGAATTGACGGAGATGAACCGTTTCTTCGCCCTGCGGCAGGATATTGAGAAACATTTGGTGCTAAGGTCTGACGCACGAAGTGCCGATAGCCTGCAGATGATCTCGCGTTTTCGCGGGCTGAATCCTTCGCGTCTGCTGTTTACGGGGACGGATGAGGCCACCGGGGCGGGGTCAATTGTGGATGTGCTGATCCGGACGCGGATTGCAGCTACCTTCCTCGGAACCGGTCCGCAAATTCCGGAAGATCTGGAAGAAGCGGGAGCGACGAAACTGGCCCGGTCCGTCTGGAACGGCACAGGCGGCACGGAACCGAGTACGAAATACGTCCGGGCGGCGGCTTAAGCCGGGCGGCAAAAGAGGCGAAAAAGGAAGCAAGTGGCGGCAGCGGCATATTCCTATCCCGGGAACGCGGTGGTCAGCGCGCAAGACAGCATGTTATCCGGGGATGATCGCGAGAGGCTCATTCTGGAGCATATTCCCCAGGTGCGTCTCATTGCGCGCAAAATTCACGAACGCCTGCCTGATTCCGTGTGCCTCGACGATTTGCTTTCCGCCGGCGTGCTGGGGCTGATTCAGGCAATTGATCATTTTGACCCGGGGCAAAACGTAAAACTGAAGACGTTTGCGGAATTCCGGATTCGCGGGGCGATTCTGGACAGCTTACGGGAAACGGACTGGGCTCCCCGGCTGAAACGGCGGCAGGCACGGGATTTTGAGGCCGCGATCGCGCGGGTGGAACAACGGCTGGGCAGGGTTCCTGAAGAGGCCGAGATTGCAGCGGAACTCAATCTGCCGATTGAGGACTATCGGCAGAAGCTTACTGATATGGCAGCGTTGAACATTGGTGAACTGGAGTACTCGCGGGATGAAGGCGACTCGCCGCTGGTGCTCAAGTATGCTGCGTCGACAGAAGAGGATTCCCCTGCGGTTTCGCTGGAAAGGGCCGAACTGGAGCGTCTGATTGCCAATTCGATCGACCGGATTCCGAAAGTTGAGAAAACTGTGCTCAGTCTCTACTTCTATGAAGAGCTGACTCTTCGTGAGATTGCCGAAATTATGGGTTTACATCTGTCGCGGGTTTCGCAAATCAAATCGCAGGCCATTCTTCGTTTGCGCACGTCGCTGGTCCGGCACTGGCCGGGTTCCCGGTGTTGACTAAATTATGAGCGACGCCGGGGTCAAGATCGCCGGTCATGCCGGGGCGTCACTACGCCAGGCGCTCAACGCGCTCACGGGCAAGGAGTATCTCGTTTCCCTGCGGGGAAAAACGACTGAACCGGCTGTTCTCTTAAACCCGGTTATCTGGCAGCAGTCATTTTCGGCGACGGAAGGGCCGGCGTTTTGGGTGGCTGCGGGGCGTGATCTTTGGGAAGTGATGGGGCGCGCGGTCCTCGCCGCAGCTGGCATCGATGAGGCAACGGAAGAGGATTGCCGTTCCACGTGGCAGGAAATCAACAGCCAGACCATTGCCGGGGTCGCAGCGGGGATTACTGCGGATATCCAGCAGGAAATCAGCACTACGGTGGGCGAAGAAATTGGTGAGGAGCCTGCGGCCCTTGACTGGCTGGAGTTCACGGTAAATACCGGTGAGGAGCCGGAGCCTGTCTTTAAGGCAGCCTGGTCGGCGAGCCTTGCCGGGCTGTACGAACCGAAGCAACTGGAACCGAGGAGTATAGCGGGGCGCGAAAGCGCTGTTTCCAAAACGTTCGACTTGTTGCTCGATGTTGCCCTCCCGGTGAGCGTTTCTTTCGGAAAAACGTCGCTTCAGATCAGGGAGGTGCTGAAACTCAACACGGGTTCGATTGTGGAGCTGGACCGTCTGGTTACTGATCCCGTGGAGGTGATTGTCAATGACTGCGTCATTGCGAGGGGCGAAGTTGTGGTGGTGGATGGCAACTACGGAGTGCGCATTCAGCAACTCGCCAGCAGGGAAGACCGGCTGCGCACGGGGATGGCGGATTCAACCCGGATAGGGCTGCGCCCGTGAATCTGCTAACCGGCGTCGGGCTTCTTGCAAGCGCGGGCGGCCTGGCTGCCGGGGCATCTTCGCTGGTTGCGCTGCGCCGGTGCAGAACCAGGCTGGACCAGGCGCGTGAAGAGTTTCTGATCATGATGCGTCAGCAGCAAACGGAGTATCGCGACGGTTTGGGGGAAGTACGCCGGTCCGTAGCATTTCTTGAACAGAGCGCCCGGAGCATTGAAGATGCGGTAAAAGGCCGGTTGACCAGCTCAGTGCGCTCACAGGCAATGCAACTGCTGCGTGCGGGAATACCTCCCGATAAGGCCGCCGTGACGCTGGGACTGGGAAAGGGCGAGATGCGTTTGATTGCCCGCGTTTCCAGAATTTTATCCGCACAGTAGTTTCTCTCGTTTTGCCCGTCGTAGACCTACAGTGTTCAGGTTTCTTTGCCGATCTAATTCCTGAATGGCTGGCTAGACCGGCTTACGGCTCTCTGGATGTTGGAAGTGAGTCGTTCGGGGACAGGAAGAATGACGGGACTTGACGAGCAACTGGCGCACCAGATCGAATGCGTTCTGGGACTGGAATCCCTGGACGGCTCGCTGGCCGGATCCGGCGAAACGCTGAGTCAGCTTTTCGCGCTGGCGAATGACTGTCTTACCCAGGCGGTACCGGAGCAGGTGCGGTCTGCGGCATCCGAACTGGCCGCGCTGTCCGGCAAGGTGGATGGGGAGGTCGAGCAGAAATTTCGCGCGGCGCTGGAAAATTTGCGCAAAGTGCTGGCTTCTGAGAAGGAGCTGGCGGCATCGGCAAATCAGTTCGCGAATGATCCGGAACTGGTCCACGAGTTCCTCGTGGAAGCCCGGGACCATCTGGTCAGTGTCGAAGCAGCGATTTTGAGTCTGGAGCGTGCTCCAGATGTAGTTGAGCCGCTTCACTCGGTATTCCGGTCGTTCCACACGGTAAAAGGTCTGGCAGGATTCCTCGGGGCCTCGGCGATTCAGGAACTGGCGCACGAGACCGAAAATGTGCTGGACCTCGCCCGCTCCGGGCAACTGGCGGTTTCCTCAGAACTGACTGATCTGATACTGCGCTCTGCCGATGAGTTGCTGCGGTGTCTGGCGGCAGCGGATACGAAACCGTTGGATCAGCTCCCGCGCTGCAATGTGGAGTTGCTTGCGAGTCTGGCTGCATTTTCGCGGGGTGAGGCTGGGGACACCCCTGCGGTTGTGTCAAATACTGCGGTTTTGTCAAATGCTGTGGCGGCCGCATCCGTCCAGCTGCCAACTGCTGGGGAAGACCAGACGAGCATGGTCAAGGCACCGTCGGGCAATGTAATCAAGGTTGACGCTTTGAAGCTGGAATACCTGGTCGACATGGTAGGCGAACTGGTGATCTCAGAGTCGGTGGTCCGGCACGACCCGCTGATTGCAGGGTCTGAAGACCCTGTTTTATCGCGCAATCTGGCGCAACTGGTCCGAGTTGTTCAGGAAGTGCAGAAGACTTCAATGTCGATGCGCATGGTGGCGGTTACTGCGTTGTTCCGCAAGATGAACCGTCTGGTGCGGGACTTGAGCCGGAAATCGGGCAAAGTTGTGGACCTGACCACGGTCGGTGACGAGGTGGAATTAGACCGCACGATTGTGGAAGAACTGGCGGACCCGATGGTCCATATGATCCGCAATGCGGTGGACCACGGCCTTGAAACTCCGGATGAACGCCGCAAGGCGGGTAAGGATGAACAGGGAACTGTACGGCTGAGCGCCATGCACGATGCTGGCGATATTGTCATCGAACTCTCTGATGACGGGCGCGGTATGGACCCCGCACGGATTTTGGCCAAGGCACGAAAGCAGGGTCTGGTGGGCGAACAGGACCAGCTGGATGAAGAATCTATCCTGAAGTTGATTTTTGAACCCGGGTTTTCGACGGTGGAAAAGGTCACAGACCTTTCCGGGCGCGGCGTGGGTATGGACGTGGTGAAGAAGCAGATCCAGAAGCTGCGGGGTCGGGTGGCGATCCGGTCTGTATTGGGCAAAGGAACCACTTTTGTTTTGCGTCTGCCTTTGACGCTGGCGATCATTGACGGGCTGGTTGTAGGCGTTGGTTCCCAACGTTACATCCTGCCCATGTTTGCCGTCAGGGAAATGTTTTCACCCAAACCCGGGACGCTGGTCACGCTGGAGAACCGCGTTGAGGCGGCCTTGTTCCGGGAGCATTTGCTGCCTGTGATTCGGCTCTCCCGAATGTTTGGCATGCCGGAATCTGAAGACAGCGATGGTGGTGTGTTGATCGTTGTGGAGGCACGCGATCAGCTTATGTGTATCGCCGTCGACCAACTGATTGGAAAGCAGGAGGTTGTGATCAAGTCTCTGGGCAAGACTTATCGGGATGTGCCTGCGATTTCGGGCGGGGCGATTCTCGGTGATGGCCGCGTGGGGCTCATCATTGATGTCAATGCTCTGAGATACAGGAATTAAGCACGATGTCTTTTTCCCGGACAAGTATTGCCCCCATGACCGATCTCGATTTTCAGTGCGCCAGTGACATTGCACGAGGTTTCTGCGGGATCAATCTGCAGCAGGGAAAACGGGCACTGGTCTCTTCGCGGCTTGAAAGTCTTGTACGGCGTCATGAGTGTGATTCGTTTACTACTTATCTGACGATGGTGTCGCGCCGGCGGCCGGGGGCGGAATTTACCGAATTCATTGATACGCTGACGACCAATCACACCAGCTTCTGGCGTGAGCCGGAGCACTTTTTGTTTCTTATGAAAACGATCCTGCCCCGGCACACGAGTCGTTTACGTGTTTGGTCGGCAGCCTGTGCAACAGGAGAAGAGCCTTACACCATCGGTATGTGTGCGCTTGAAGCGGGCCTGGCGAATTGCCGTATTGTTGCCTCCGACATTTCGCGCAGTGCGCTGAATAATGCGATGGCGGGAACTTACGATGCTGCCCGGCTGCGCGACTTGCCGCCAGGCTGGACCGAGCGTTACTTTGGTCACTCATCAGCAAACGCGCGTCCGGTATCGGCAGCATTGCGGAGCATGGTGGACTTCGGTTCCCTGAATCTGCTGGAACCGTTCCAGCATCTGGGAACGTTCGACGTCATCTTCTGCCGCAACGTCATGATCTATTTCGAACAAAGCACGCGAGACCGGCTGGTATCGCAACTGGTCTCGCAACTGGCGCCCGGCGGGTATTTGTTCACCGCGCATTCTGAAAGCCTGCTCAAGCTTCCGCCTGGCCTTGAGTATGTTCAGCCCGCGACCTATAGAAGGTCACAATGAGCCCGGACACCGAGAGGCTGCAATGGCTCTGACCGCTGGTGGTGCGCAACTTGTCGCCGGTGTTGGCGACTGCAAAATCGGGCGTACTCCGGTGAATTCGCTTGCCACCTACGCGCTGGGTTCGTGCATCGCAGTGGTTGCATGGGACTGGAAATTGAAACTGGGCGGGCTGCTGCATGTGATGTTGCCTGACTCCTCCATCGACCCGGTCCGGGCGAGAGTAAATCCATGGATTTGTGCGAATACCGGTGTGCCTGCTTTGCTGAAAGCGCTTATCGACGGTGGAAGCGTTAAGACGCAGCTTCGCTGGTGTCTGATTGGCGGCGCGGCGATGATGACCGATTCCGCGCATTTTGAAATCGGTAAGCGGAACCACCTTGCCCTCAAGAAAGTTCTCTGGCGGCTGGGGGTCTTTATTGAAAAAGAAGATGTGGGGGGAACCGAATCGAGGTCCGTACGGCTTGATCTGGAAACCGGACAGGTTATCGTGCGCAAGGGTTGCAGTGGCGAACAAATTCTGGCACACGGTGCCATGCGGTTTATGAAAGGGAGACCAGACCATGTTAGTGCTGCTCGTTGACGATTCGCCAACGATGCGCCGGTATGTGGCGCGCACGCTGCGGATGACAGGAATGGAATGTTCCATTGAGGAAGCCGGCAATGGCGTAGAGGCGATGCGGATCGCCGCCGAGGTTCGGCCTGACCTGATCATTACGGATTTGAACATGCCGGAAATGAGCGGGGACGAACTGGTGGCGTGCGTGGCGAAAGATCCGGTGCTGGGGCGGACCCCCATTCTGGTGCTTTCCTCCGACCGGTCACCATGCCGGCCGGAACAACTCATTCACGCCGGAGCTGTCGCTTATATGACCAAGCCTGTTTCGCCCGAAGCGCTGCGGGTTCAGTTGCTGGAAATCATGGGGAGCCAGACATGACAGACTGCGCGGTAGTTCCGGCTGAGATCATCCAGTCGGTGGTAGGCCAGTTACTGGAAGAAATGTATTTTTGCGCCGGGGAATGGGACGGCCAGGGACCTGCGCCGATGGACTCAATCGGGTCCATAATCAGGTTCTCCGGCACATTTGCCGGAGAACTCAGGATCACGGTCTCCGTGCGGCTCGCAAAACAGCTGGCGGCCGATTTTCTTGCCGTTGAACCAGACGAGATCGATGTCCCTCAGGCGGAAGCGATGGTGAGCGAGTTAGCCAATGTGGCATGTGGCGCGACGCTGGCTGCATGGATGCCGGAAGGAAATTTCAACCTGGCACCTCCCGGTCACCTTGATTCTGCTGTCCTCACCGCAGACTGGCCCAGCCGCTTTCACCTGGACGGCGGAGCGGCTGAACTGGGCGTCGATCTGATTCTGGCCGATTAAGCGACCAGTCTCGGCAGCCGGGATTCCAGAACGCGCATGCGTGCCGATAGCGTGGTCCGTTTTAGACGGAGCAGATCGGCGGCTGCAGTCTTGTTGCCGCGGGTTCGGGCGATCGCCTGGGTGAGCAGGTCGTGCTCGAACGCTTCGAGCGCCTGCTGGTAGTCGAGACCCTCCAGTGGAAGGTTGGTTCCCGACGGGGGGGAGAGGGCACGCAGTCCGTGTGGTTGCAGTGCGTGCGCTTGCGACCCATGAGCGGCGGGGTGCTGTGACCGGGCCAGCCGAATGTCAGACGCATAAATTGTCGAACGCGGTCCACTCAGGATGATGGCCATTTCCATGACATTCTCCAGTTCACGCGCATTGCCGGGCCAGTCGTGCGAAAGCAGTTGATCGATTGCAGATGAGTCGATCAGCTTGGAACGTGAATTTTCGCCCGCGCAAATCCTTGCAGCAAAATGGCGGGCGAGATCCGGAATGTCCTCCGGACGGTCCCGCAATGGTTCGAGCGCGATACGGAAGACATTCAGTCGATAGAACAGATCCTGCCGGAAGAGACCGTCTTTGACGCGTTCGGCGAGGTTCAAATTGGTAGCTGCTATCACCCGCACATCAAGCCGGATACGTTCATTGCCGCCTAGTCGCTCAACCTCTTTCTCCTGGAGAACGCGCAGCAGTTTGGCCTGAACCGGAAAGGGCATATCGCCGATTTCGTCGAGAAAAATTGTGCCGTGATTGGCGCTTTCAAACTTGCCGGGGCGCGACTGTACGGCTCCGGTAAAGGCTCCCTTGACGTGTCCAAACAGTTCCGCTTCGAGCAGCGCATCAGGAATGGCGCCGCAGTTAACCGCGACCCAGGGTCCGCGGCTGCGCGAACCGGAAGTGTGAATCTCGCGGGCAACTACTTCCTTGCCGGTCCCGGTTTCACCTTCAATCAAAACGTTACAGCGGCGGTTAGCCACCAGCCCAATGCTCGTTGCGACAGCTTGAATAGAACGACTAACGCCGATCAGGCCCTTTGCGACCTGGCGTTCAGCCACCGGTTCGCCGGGAAGAAAGTGTGCAGCACGTTCAAGCGCGTCAAAGCTGGCGGCAACGTGGCTGGCGCCGGCCTTCATCAGTGAGACGGATGTCGCAACGGTCGCGTCCGGCTGGAAAATCCACACTGGCCCTCCGCCCTGGAGCGACTCAAGGAGCTCAAATACCTGCCCCGTGTCATCGGGGTTGGTCAATTCAATGATGCTCACGGCAGAGCTGTCGGTCCGGACCGGGCCCTGCGAAACTGCGCTGCCGAGGTCCATTACCACCAGTCCGCGGAGCGAGGGAAGATCGTCCGCGAGGTTCCGGGGAGTAGAGGTATACCAGAAAAATTCCATGTGCCTGCTCGTATATCGACTCGAACTGCGAAAACTTTAGGAAATATTTTCAACTGAAATAAAATATTTCAACCTAAACCCGGAGGGGCACACTGCCGATAGAGCTTTTGAGCGGGTGGAGTGCAACGCTGGTGCCTTTGCTGCCGGATTCTTTAAGCTGGCGCCGCCCTGGTTAACTACGAGGAGACTAAATGATAGATCAAGACCTTCTGGTTCGATGCGTAACGGAGGCCACGGCAGAGGTATTCCAAACCATGTTGGACATGGAGGTAAAGTTTACAGGCTTGGCAGCCGAGGCGCACCCTTCCAATACCGGGCTGATTTCCCTGGTTGGAATAACGGGCGAATGGGGAGGGTCAGGTGTATTTTGCTGCTCGCCGACTCTGGCCAGCGTAATTTGCTGTCGGATGCTGGGTAGTCCGCCGGCGGAAAACCCGACGATCGACGAAGAAGTTCTCGATGTAGTGGCCGAAGTGACCAATATGATGATCGGCAATGTAAAAAACGGTTTGGAAGAAGTGACCGGACCGCTCGCGATCAGCGTACCCACCGTGATTCACGGGAAAAATTTCCAGTTCCGGAATACGACCGGGTTGCGGGGCGCAGCCCTTACGTTTGTCACTGAAGGAGAGCAATTTGAGGTTCGCGTGTCGCTGGCGCCCATGGGAGAGGGCACCAGCAGTCACCACCGCGCTCCAATTCTGGACCTCGCTCACATGTAGCCCGGTTCAGGCCAGGCACTCTCTGCCGCCGCGTGAGAACTTTCGTCTGACCGGACACTGTATCGGTACGGATGACACAAGCAGTGGCACAAAATCCCCGGAGCAGCGAAACTACTCTGGCCGGAGACACGACTGCATTTGAGATGGGCCGTCTTGTCCGCTCACTTGCCGGACGTTTGCTGGCTGGCCTTCCGCGTGGTTCAGGTGTGGAAATGTCAGATCTGATCCAGGCCGGGAACCTCGGCTGGATTCAGGCTGCCCGCACATTCGAGCTGCAAAACGGTGCGCCACTGGCTGGTTACGCCAGATATCGGATCCGCGGCGAAATGCTCGATACCGTCAGGCGGTATTCTGGCCGCGGGGCGTGTTCCCAGCCCGTTTCATCATTTTCCGGTGAAGAAGTTACGTCGCTTGAAGATACTCTTCCCGCAAGCGCCGAACTTTCGCCGCTACGCATCCTGGCATCGAGCCAGCGAGCGGAAATTCTTGATGAAGAAGTGAACCGCCTCCCAGCCAAATACCGCACTGTAGTTCGAATGCGTTATTCCGGTGAGTACAGCCTTCGGCAGATTGGCGCGGTGCTCCAGGTGAACGAAAGCCGGGCTTGCCAAATCCACCAAAACGCTTTGGGACGCCTCAAAAAGGCTCTCAGCCGACGCGGTGTCAGGGGACTCTCGCACCTGATCTAGTGCGCATCGAAATGGCTATCACATGAGACTCCAGCTGGATTCACTTTTGTCACGTACCGCTGAACTCGCAGGTACGGAAGCAACCGCGCGGCCCGGAACCAGTGCCAGCGGCAATCGGGCGCAGGCGGACGCAGGAGGACAGGATAGTAGCTACGTATCCGGGCCATCGGGCATCTTAAACCGCTTTGCCGCTGACCGGGCAGATCGCTTGCAACAACTGGCAGGCTTGATCCAGAGCGGAATCTATGACGTCCCGGCCGCCGCAGTGAGCCGCGCGATTGTGGATCAGTCGTTCCAGTAGAGGGATGTCGTCCTAAACCATGAGCGGACTCTTTTCATCTTTGCGTACGGCTTCATCTGCGCTCGAGGTGTTCAGTCAGGCTCTTTCGGCCAACCAGCGCAATGTGGCAAATATTTCGACTGCGGGGTTTGCCTCGCAAACCGTCTCCATCCAGTCCCTGGGCGCACTGGGCGAGAGCGGCGGCGACGTTGTGCAACTCACTTCCAACGCCAGTTCGTTTTCTGATGCCAGCGTTCGCGCCGCAAATTCGCGCGCTTCAGAGAGTCAAACCCATACCCGGCACCTTACCCCCGTTAACGACTTGTTCGACATCACCGGCGCGACAGGCATTCAGGCAGCGCTGCAAAAATTTGCCTCGGCATTTGCCCACCTGAGCGTCAGCCCCAACGATTCTTCGCTGGGGGCGCTTGCACTCTCAGCTGCTGGTAATGTCGCCAGCGCGTTCAATACAGTTGCCACCGGTCTCGACAACCAGCGCGCCCAGGTGGACGCCCGTATTGGCGATACAACCACTCAAATTAACGGCCTCGCCTCCCGCATTCGCGACCTGAATGTCCGGGCCAATCAAAGTTCGCAGCTTGACGCCGCAACCGACGCCGAGTTGCGAAACAGCCTCGACAAGCTGTCGTCGCTGGTGGATATCACCGTATCGCGAAATCCGAACGGCAGCGTGGTTGTGCTGGCGGGCGGTCAGTTGCCGCTGGTGATCGGAGACCAGGCCTACAAGCTGGGCGTCGACCCTGCCGCCGCTGTGGGATCTCAGGTGAGTTCTTCCGCAGGCGGAAACTCCCCGGGAGCGTTTTCAGGGCAGTTGGGCGGCTTGTTAGAGACACGCAACGTAGCTATCGGTCAGGTTCTCGGCGGCAATGGAGTTCCAGGCAGCCTGAACACACTGGCTGCCGGTTTCGCGAGCAGGGTCAACACCCTGCTGAGCGGCGGCGTGAATTCCGCAGGCGTTTCAGGCTCCCCCATCTTCACCTTCGATTCTGTAACTCCAGGCAACGCAGCACGCACGCTGGCTCTTGACCCGCTCGTAACGGCCAGTCAACTCGGGCTGGCGACTACGGGCGCGACGGGCCAGGCGAACGGAGTTGCCAACCATCTGGCGGCGCTCCCGTCATCGACTCAGACGGGCGATCAAATCTCGGGCTTCCCTGCGCTGGGTCTGTTCGGTTCCATTGCCGCCTCCCTTGGGCAGCAACTGTCCGACGCCAGCACCGCCGCGTCATCCGATCAGACCAGCCTGACCCTTGCCCAAACGAACCGGCAGAGTGAATCGGGCGTTTCTCTGGATGCGGAAGCTGTGGCCATTACTGCTTTTCAGCGCGCCTACCAGGCCAATGCGCAGATCGTCACGGTAATCGACAAGCTAACGCTTACCGCTGTAAATCTGGTGGGTCCCACTTCGGGCTAGTGCCACCAGAGATAAAAAATGATACCCACTGGAGCATCCACAATCGGTACCGCCTGGTTCCTCGACGGCCTGGCACATTTGCAGCAAAGGCAGACCCAAACGCAGAAGCAACTTTCCACCGGCTTTCAGGTGACCACCGCTGCGGATTCTCCCTCGCAAACATCGGAACTAGTGGCGCTCGAAGCCACGCTCTCTTCCGTACAGTCGTACCAGACAAACCTCGGCAGTGTGCAGGCTGAAGCGCAACTGGCCGACACCGCACTCGGCAATGCCACTTCTCTGATCGACAGCGCGCGTTCTCTGGCAGCAGAGGGAGCGAACACCCTGACCACGGCAGCGCAGAGGCAATCCCTGGCGGCGCAGATTCAGGGGATTCAGGAACAACTGGTGACCATCGCGAATTCCGCTTCCGCCGGACGGTACATTTTCGGCGGGGATCAGGACCAGACCGCGCCCTACCGCTTCAATACCGCGAGTGCCGCCGGCGCCGACAGCCTGAGCGTCGCGACCGCAACCCGCGTCATTGTCAATCCCATTGGCCAGACAATATTTCAGTCGCTGTCAGCGACCAGTATCTTCAATCCGACAGACCAGGCCGGGGTTCCGTTGAGCGGCAATACTTTTGTTGCACTACAGTCTCTGCGAACGGCACTGCTTGCCAACGACCTGACGGGAGTTACAGCCGCCATTGATCTGTTGAAATCCTCGTCCGATTACCTGATCAGGCAGCAGTCATCCTACGGCGCCTCCGAGCAGCGCATTAACCGGGAACAGAATGATGCGGCGAATCAGGTCACAGCCCTTCGCGTCCAGATTGGCAACATTCGCGATGCGGATACCGTCAAAGCCGCAACGGATCTGACCCTCGAGAACACCAGCCAGCAGGCGGCGCTTGGCGCTCAGGCGGCGATACCGCGCAAAAGTCTTTTCGACTACATCGGTTAACCAAATATGAGCAGACAACTTACTCAGCAGGAAATCGATGCAGTATTTCAGACTACGCCGGGTCGCCAGGCCCAAAGTAAAGGTACACGGCGTGCAATTCCGTTCGATTTCCGCCGGCCGGACAGGATCGCCAAGTCGCAATTGCGGGCCATTCATCAGCTGCACGACAACTTCGTCCGCAATCTGGCTTCGAGCCTGTCGGCGTATCTGCGCTCCTACCTCATCATCAATCTGGTAAGCGTTGAGCAACTCTCTTACTCGGAGTTCCTTGAGTGCCTGCCCTCGCCGACTTGCATCGCCTCGCTGGGACTCAAACCCTACGACGGTAACGCAGTTCTGGAGCTCAATTCATCGCTCATTTTCCCCATCCTTGAAATTCTGCTGGGGGGCGATGGCAAGTTGCAGTTCAACTCGCAGCGTGAAGTCACAGAGATCGAGCAGGTTCTTCTCGACGGTCTGTTTCGGCTTATCCTTCGTGACCTTCATGAGGCCTGGACCTTTGTCACGAATATCGATTTTTCCATCGAAACAATTGAAACGGAACCGCAGTTTCTGCAGATTCTGGCGCCTACCGAAGCAGTAGTTGCGGTCGCCATTGAAATCAGGATTGGTGACTCCATCGGCATGATGAATATCGCCATGCCTTCCATCATCATCAAGATGATGCGGCAGAAGTTCGATCAGCAGTGGTCTCTGCGCAAGAGTGCATCCACTGATGAAGAGCAAACGCGAATGCTGCAGCTGATCCAGACCGCCCGGCTGCCTTCAGAAGTGCTGCTCTCAGGTCCACAGTTGCTGTTGCGCGACCTGATGAACCTGAAAGAGGGGGACATTCTGAGTTTTGAATTTCCCACAAGCCGGCCACTCGATCTGAAGGTGAACGGGCAAAAGAAATATGAAGGTGAAATTGTTAACGCGGGCCGCCGGGCAGTCTTTCGGATTCGGGAACAATTCAGGAACCTTCAGCCGCAATGAAACCAGAGAAAGGTTGTGAATATGCCGGAATTTGAAGATGCGGGATAGCGGAGTGATTCGTTCGCCATGGCTGGGAAATGTCAAATGGGACCGCCAGCGCGAACTTTTTTTCCCCGGCGGTCTGCCGGGGTTTGAACAGGAACACCGGATGATCCCCGTGGAGATTCCTGCGCAAAGGCCGCTCGTCTATCTGCAAAGTCTGGAACATGAGGCGGTCTGTTTCCTGTGTCTGCCCATTCGTGCGATTGACCCAGGCTATGAACTGAACCTTTCAGAGGACGAAAAGGCGATGATTCTGCTGGAGGAGGATAGCCAGCCCGCCATTGGGCCCGACGTACTGTGTCTCGGGCTTCTCGTCCCGTCCGGTCTAACGGTGGAGTCGAATCTTGGTACGCCGATCGTTATTAATCTGCATACTTCGCGCGGCGTGCAGTGCGTTTCCTCCGGCCAGACCAGGAAGTTCCTCCGGCTGGAAGAAAACGGATGCTGGGAAGCGCCATGTTAGTGGTGCGAAGACGTGCGGGCGAAGCGATTCTGATTGGCGACGGAATTGAAATCGCAGTCATGGAGATTTCGCCAACGCGTGTGAAGCTGGGCGTGAGCGCGCCCCGGGCCGTTGCCGTGGCGCGGAAGGAAATGATGGGAGTGGCTGAGGACAACCGCCGGGCCGCGGATTTTGCCAGCACCAGCGGAACGGGCGGTTTGGACAACATATTACGGGCGTTGCGTATACATTCTTCAGAGGCCTCCTAAAGCTACCCGGCCAAGCAGCCGATAAGACAAGTGAGAAAGATACACAGGGCATTGCGAGTGATCGCGAGAACCCAGGCCCGGCATGATGACGGGTACGTATCAGGCTAAGGACGCAAAGAATGTCGTTATCGATTCAAACCAACGTAGCTTCACTTGTCGCACAGAACAACATCCGCACCAACAGTGCATTTCAGGCCAATACGATTCAGCAGCTTTCTTCAGGCTTCCGGATCAATTCGTCTGCGGACGACGCGGCGGGCCTCGCCGTTGCCAACAAGTACCGGGGTGATACCGCAGAACTCACGCAGGGCGTGCAAAACGCTGGCAACGGTGTCGCGGCACTCCAGATCATTGATGGCGGACTGAATAACATCTCCAACATCGTTGACCGTCTCCGGACACTTGCGACGGAATCCGCGTCCTCGACCTTCACGGGGAACAGAACCACTCTAAATAATGAATACCAGGGGTTGTTGACGGAAATCAACCGCCAGGCGTCCAACGTCCATCTCGATACTGGTGGCACCTACAACACCAACCTGGTTACCTATACGGGCGGCGGCAGCAATACTGCCAATGCGCAGGTCTCGGTGGATTTGAGCGGGGCGAACAACGCGGTTGATTCGGCGGGGCTTGGCATCAGCACGACCAGTGTGCAGGGCGGCGGAACCGGCTTAACCGGTAACATCGTGCGTCTGGACAACACAGCGACTTCATTCGTGACGAGCGGTACGCAGAACTTTACGTTTCACATCGCAACCAGCACCGGCAATTCGGATGTGACTGTTGCCGTCACGGGTGGCAGCAGCGGATTGACCGGGACACAGGCGATCAGCAGTCTCAATAACTCTCTCTCGGCTTACGGTATCAGTTCATCCATTTCGAGTGCGGGTGTCCTCCAGTTTGGTGGCAGTACAGCCTTCACCGCTACGGTCGGTGCCGCCAGCGCGGGCAATGCCGTGGCAACGAATGCTTCGACGGCCGTAAATACAGCGAACCACAATCTGGACAGTTCCATAGGAGCAGGTGGTGCGTTTGTTGCCTTCACCCTGGGTGGTGGTGTGGCGACAGCGGAGACGGTTGTGTTCCAAAACGCCGGAGCAACCAAGACCATTTCGTTGAATGATACGAACGCCGGCAGTTTGACCCAGGCGCTCTCTACATTGAACACGGCGCTGGCTGGAACTGGAATCAACGCGGTGAAGACTGCTAACGGAAACAATATTTCGTTTCAAAGCTCCAATGCATTTAGTGTCAACGAAACGGCATTTACCGCCGGCTCTGGTGGTGGTGCCGGGAACCTGTTCGGTGCAACCGGCGCAGTCACGGTGGCCGGGCCGGCTGCAGGTGCGTCCAATACCGGAAGCGCGATTTCAGCGCTGGCGCTGCTTGCTGCGGCAGTTACCAACCTTGGTCTTGTTCAGGGCACGGTCGGTGGTGGCATTAACAAACTCAACTACGCCTCCAATCTGGCTCAGTCGCAGATCACCAACTATTCAGCGGCGCAAGCAGGTATTCGCGATGCTGATGTGGCGGCACAAGCGGCGAACCTTACCAAAGCGCAGGTGCTCCAGCAGGCTTCACTCGCTGCGCTGGCACAGGCAAATTCCGCTCCGCAGGCGGTACTTGCGCTCCTGAGAGGATAACGAAACCCGCCGGGGTAACCTGGCAGCCGTAACTAAATAGAGGCAGCAAACGGGGGGCCGGGCAGCCGGTTCCCCCGAATCACAAATTAAATGGCAGATTTGGTATCAACAATCGCTCCGCTGGGTTTCGCGGGAACCAGCACCTATGCCGCCGGCCTGCAGCAGGTGCTCAACCGGTCAGTAGGCATTGCCTCCCTCCCGCTTACTTCGCTGACAAATGGATACAACGCCCTCAGTCGGACTTCAGCAGCGCTGCAGGGTCTCGATACAAACTTCTCTGCACTCCAGATCGCGGTCAGTTCTCTGCAGGACGCGGTTAGTACCAAAATCCTGAGTTCCTCCATTTCGGATGGCTCGGTGATCAGCGCCAATATTCAATCGACGGCTGCGCCCGGCGTCTATCCCATTGAAGTCACGAGCCTCGGCTCCTTCTCCGCAGCGCTCAGCAAGCCAGGTAGTTCCGCAGTTACCGATGTGACAACACAGGGGATTACCAGTGCACCATCCGTGACACTGACGATCGGAAGTTCTGTGACCACACTGACTCCGGCTTCGGGCTCACTGCAGGATCTGGTGAGCGCCATCAATACGCAGTTGAGCGGCCAGACCCAGGCTACCGTTCTCAATGTCGGGTCCACTGCAGCCCCGGACTATCGTCTGTCTCTTCGCGCGGTCAAGCTCGGCTCTGACGCCATCACTTTGACAGATTCCCTGGGCGCGGATCTGATCTACAACTCCACAGCCGGGTCGCTGGCCACGTACAAAATTGACCGAACCAACGTCATTAGCAGCGATTCCCGCACCGTCACGCTTTCACCCGGGCTGACCGTTACGCTCCTCGGTCAAAGCGTTTCCGGCAGCACGGCCAACGTCACCATAAGTCATGATTCTTCCTCGCTTGCTTCCGCATTTAGTGGCTTTGCCCAGGCTTTCAATTCGGCGAGCGATGCCATTGTTGCGCAGCGGGGTAAGAATGCCGGCGCGCTGCAAGGTGACAGTGTTTTGCAAGCGCTGTCTGGAGTCCTGGGACAACTGGGTAACTACAGCGGCGGATCGGCGGCCAATGCACTTGCGAACTTCGGAATCACGGTCGAACGGAACGGCCATTTGTCCGTTGACACAACCGCGCTTTCAACCGCTGCGGCCGCTGATTTCGCGGGTTTTCTCACCACTCTCGGCGGTTCCAGCACCAGCGGCTTTCTCAAAACAGCAACCGATTTAATTGCCGGCGTCGAAAATTCAGTCACTGGCCTCTTGCCTACCCGCGAGAGTTCCATTGCAACGCAGCTGACTTCGCAAAAAGCCAAAATCGCCAACCAGCAGGAAACCATTACCCAGCTCCAGACCAATCTGACCGCGCAAGTCGCGAAAGCCGATGCGGCCATCGCCCTCCTCGAAAGTCAGGTCACATACGTGAAAGGGCTTTTCGCGTCCTTTACTGGCTATTCCAGCACTTCCAAATAGTTAGCAACGGACCAGCACATCATGCCGTCGCCTCTGGCCGAATGTTCGGAACTTGTCGCAACTCTTCGCGAAGCGCTGCAACGAGGCGACTGGAGCGTCGTGCAGGAGATGGCTGCCGCTCTTGCCTCTTCAGAGACACCCGCGGACCGGGGCGAAATCGCCGTCCATCTCGACCAGCTCGAGCTCACCCTGATTCTTGCCAGAAGCGCACGAAATCATGCAGCAGCAAGGCTCGGCCGGGTGCGTGCCGCCTCAATATTCAATGCCTCCGGCAGCGAAACCCGGAGGGATCGCCACAATTTTGGCGATCCGCCAGAATCCTGACACCCTCCCTTGTTGTGCACTTCAATCCTGCCAACAACTTGCGTTTGGAACATTCCTTGCATCTCTTCTTTTATGTCGCTGAATCCGGCAGCCGTTAAACGGTGACTGGCCGGCTTCACATAAAAGGACGCAAAGAATGTCGCTCTCAATCCAAACCAACGTCGCCTCGCTCGTCGCCCAAAACAATATCCGCACGAACACGGCATTTCAAAGCAACACAATCAATCAGCTTTCGTCGGGTTATCGGATCAATTCCTCGGCCGACGACGCCGCCGGCCTAGCCGTCGCCAACAAATACAGGGGCGACACGGCCGAGCTGACACAAGGCGTGCTCAACGCCAACAACGGTGTCAGCGCGCTGCAAATTATTGATGGCGGACTAAATAATATTTCCCACATTATAGACCGCCTGCGCACGCTGGCCACCGAATCGGCCTCTTCAACTTTCACCGGAAATCGCACCACACTCAACAACGAATACCAGGGTCTGCTGACAGAGGTCAACCGGCAGGCATCGAACGTCCTGCTGAACACAGGCGGCACTTTCAATACCACCCTCGTCACGTATACGGGAGGTGGCAGCAATTCCGCCAACGCCCAAGTTTCGGTCGATCTTGGTGGTTCCAACAACGCTGTCGATACCGCGGGTCTGGGCATCAGCACCACCAGCGTGCAGGGCGGAGGTGCGGCACTCGCAGGCAACACGGTACGCCTCGACGACTCCGCTATTTCCTTCCTGGTCAGCGGCACGCAAACCTTCACATTCCATATCGCCACCAGTACCGGTAATACGGATGTTGCGGTGGGTGTAACCGGCGGCAGCAGCGGCCTGAGCGGGACGCAGGTCATCAGCAGTCTCAACAATTCCCTCTCCGCCTATGGCATCAGCGCCTCCATTTCGAGTGCCGGAGTCCTGCAGTTCGGCGGCAGTACTGCCTTTACCCTCACGGCCGGGGCTGCCAGCGCAGGCAACGCAGCAGCAACAGCCGCTGCCACTGCGGTTAACACGGCAAACTACAACCTCGACAGCTCAACCGCTGCAGGTGGTGCGTTCGTACCCTTCACACTCGGCGGTGGCGTGGCGACCACGGAAAGCATCGTTTTCCAAAACGCCGGTGCTACCAAAACCATAACGCTCAACGACACGAATGCCGGCACGCTGACCCAAGCGCTCGCGACGCTGAACACCGCCCTGGCCGGCACCGGTATTAGCGCCGTCAAAAACCCAGCCGGTGCCAATATTTCTTTCCAGAGTTCCAACGTCTTTAGCGTCAATGAAACTGCCTTCACGGCTGGTTCCGGCGGCGGCGCGGGTAACCTGTTCGGTGCCACGGGTGCACTCACCGTAACCGCCCCTGCCGCCGGGGCCTCAAACACGGGCAGTGCGATTTCGGCACTGGCGCTGCTTGCGACCGCCGTCAACAACATCGGCCTGGTGCAGGGTACCGTCGGCGCCGGCATCAACAAACTGAACTACGCCGTCAATCTCGCCCAGTCGCAGATCACTAACTATTCAGCGGCTCAGGCGGGAATCCGCGACGCGGATGTCGCCGCCGAAGCGGCGAATCTCACGAAAGCTCAGGTGCTCCAGCAGGCGTCGCTGGCCGCACTCGCACAGGCAAATTCAGCTCCCCAGGCCGTGCTCTCCCTGCTCAAGGGTTAGCAGGCGCCGTCGCATGACGTTCACAGCCCGATAAGCAGTTGCTTGCTAAGAGCCGTGACCGTCATGCGGCGATAAGATTGCACCGGATTTTCAAAAAAACATATGGCTCTCGATCAGGTCGGCCTCGAATTCGGACGCGTTCTCGGTTTCCTCTCCCGGCGCCAGGAAATAATCGCCTCCAACATCGCCAATGCGGATACACCCGGCTACAAAACCCGCGACATCTCAACTCCGGGCAGTTTCTCCGATGCCTTCGGGCGCGCTCAGACCCTCTTCCAGACAGATCAGGTGGATTCCCCCGATCTTGTCGTCCGCAACGACGGCAACAACGTCAGCATGGACCGCGAAGCACGCATGCTCGCGGAGACCACCCTCAAATTCACCCTCGCCAGCCAGATGATTCGCGGCGAAATCAAAGGCATTCGTTCCGCCATCGAAGAAGGACGTGCATGAGCTTATTCAGCGCTATCGCAGTCAGTGCCACCGGTATGCGGGCCCAGCGAACGCGCGCCGAAATCATCACCGAAAACCTCGCCAATGCTGACACCACCCGCACCCCGGCTGGCGGCCCCTATAAACGAAAAGATACCGTCTTCACCACCGCGCCCGCCGGCAATTCGTTCGCGGATTTCATGTCACTCGCCGCCGGGCAGCATGAAGGTGTTTCCATCTCTGAAATCGCCGTCGATGAACGTGACCCCGAGCGGCGCTATCTGCCCGGCCATCCCGATGCGGACCCTCAGGGTTACGTCGGCTTCCCCCGCATCAATCCCGCCGAAGAAATGGTGGATCTCATGAGTGCATCGCGCGGCTACCAGGCCAACGTCGCAGCCATCACCGCAGTCAAAGAAATGATCGCCAAATCCATCGAAATTTTCAGATAAGCCATGCACGTAAACCTGGCCCCCCGACCCATCCAGATCCCCGAACTCGCGTCACCCGTCATCGCCGGCCCCCCTGCCACCGGAGGCTTCGCCGATGCGCTCGGCTCTGCCATCAATCAGGTACAAACCCTGCAAAGCAGTGCGCATTCCGCAGCCCTCGACCTGCTTGGCGGTGGCAAAGGCGACGTTCACGACGTGGCGCTCGCCTCGCAGCGTGCCGAACTTTCCATGGAATTATTCCAGCAGGTGAGAAATAAGTTCGTCCAGGCCTACCAGGAAATTATGAAGATGCCGATGTAGCGCAAGAACCAATAGCTATTGGTTCGCCAAAAGAAGCCAGCCCTCCGGCATAATAATCATGCATCAAATTGCAAGAATCTGGGCGTCCCTCAGTCGCGCTCAGCAGATATCCCTCGTCCTCATCCCCGCGCTGCTCATCGCCGCCGCGTATGGCTTCGCCCGGTGGAAGCATGACAGCGGGTTCCGGACACTGTACAGCGGCCTCGCCCCGGAAGACGCGTCAGTTGTGGTGCAGAAAATTCGCGAGGCAGGAATCGAATACAAGCTCGATGAAACAGGCGCCAGCGTCCTCGTCCCCGCCGACCGGATTGCCGACGCGCGTCTCGCCCTGGCAGGTGCCGGCCTGCCCAAAACCGGGCGTATCGGGTTTGAGATTTTCGACCGCAACAATCTCGGGGCCAGCGATTTCGCCGAGCAGGTAAATTACCGCCGTGCGCTTGAGGGTGAACTGGAACGCACCGTAGCCACGCTGTCTGAGGTGGAACAAGCGCGCATTCACATTACCTTCGCCAAAGAATCCGTCTTCCTCGACGCTCGTCAGCCATCGAAAGCCACAGTCGTTCTCAAACTTAAACGCAACGCCGAACTCAGGCAGGGAAGCGTCAACGCGGTAGCAAACCTTGTAGCCGGTGCCGTGGATGGACTGGGTCCCGAATCCGTCGCCATTATCGATTCCGGCGGACATCTGCTCAATCGCCCCCGCGCCGCCGGAGACAACGACGCCGCTCTGGCGGAAACCAATCTTGAATACCGCCGCCAGGTCGAATCCGAACTGCTGACCAAGATCAACCTCGCACTCGGGCCGTTGCTCGGTCCGGACCGTTTTCGGGCCAGTGTCAATGTGGATTGCGATTTCTCCAGCTCGGAGCAAAGCGAAGAAATTGTCGATGGCGATAAAGTCGCGATTCTCACCACGCAATCCACCGAAGAATCGAGCGGAGGCCTCTCCGCCGGGGGTGCGCCGGGTGCAGCATCCAACCTGCCCCGCCCGCCCGTCCGCACCGCTGGCACAGGAACCGGCCTTGTACGGCGCACCGAAAATACTGCGTATCAGCCCAGCCGCACCGTTCGCAAAACAGTCCAGCCCAAGGGTTCGGTTCGCCGCATTTCCACCGCGATTTTGCTCGACCAGACCGTTCTCTGGCAAGGCATAGGGCCCGCCGCAAAAAAGACTCTTGTCCCCCCCGGGGCCGAAACGCTGAAGGGCGTTCACGACATCATTGCCGGCATCACGGGCTTTACCGAACAGCGTGGTGACCAGATCACCGTCGAAACTCTGCCATTTGAAAGCACCGTTGCTGCGGAACCTCCCTCGGCGGTTGTGCCGCCGGGCAAACCGGTGGCTGTGCCTTTCAACTTCAAGCAACCCGGAGTGATCGCGGGCGGGGCGGCTGCCGTATTTTTACTCGCAGCTCTTGTGTTTGTATTCCTGCGATTGGGCAAGCAGGCCCCCCCAGCCACTGCCGTGAATACAGCACCTCCGGCCCTTGCCGCAGGCGCACTGGTAAAGGCGGGGCAAACGATCGAGGGCTCCGTTTTGGGGACTGTTGAAGATCAGCTTGCCGCCAATGAGAGCCGCCAGTCAAGGCTGGAAGCCGAAACACTCAGCCGCATCAAGATGCCCGAGGGTTCGCGCAAATCCGATGTACTGGTGAAACACCTCCGCGAATCGGTTGCCAGTGATGCCACCAATGCGACCAACGTGCTCCGTACCTGGATAGCCGACACGGAATCGAGGCGCGGTTGATAGCCAGGCGCGGTATATCAAAGTTGACGGGGAAGATCGAGTGATTGCCAACGCAGCCCCGCCTGCTGAGAATCTGACGGGCATCCGCAAAGCTGCCATGATGCTGGTGCTCCTGGGAGATAAGTGCAGCGCCGAAATCATCAAACAGTTGTCTGAAGACGAAGTGCAGATGGTGAGCCGTGAAATTGCGCGGATCGAATCCATCTCTACAGAGAACGCCGACTACCTGCTGGAAGAGTTCTACCAGATGAACATGGCGCACGACTATGTTGTGCGCGGTGGCATGGAATATGCAAAAAAAATGCTGATCCATGCCTTTAGCCCGGAAGTTTCAAAGAAGCTGATCGGCCGCCTTTCAAAAGCCATGGGCGGCGAATATGCCAGCCTTGAGCTGCTGCAAAAGGTTGACCCCCAGCAACTCGCCAAATTCATCCACAACGAACACCCCCAAACCATCGCCCTGGTGCTTTCGCATCTCAACGCTTCGCAGGCTGCGGCCCTGCTGGTTTCCCTGCCTGCGCAAATCCGCGCGGACGTAGCATTGCGCATGGGAAATCTCGACCAGATTTCACCCGAAATCGTCAACAAGATTGCCTCCGTCATCGGGCAAAAGCTGCAAGCCATCGGCGAGTTTAGTCGCGAATCGTATGGCGGTATTCGCGCCGTGGCTGAAATGTTCAACCGGCTCGATTCCGTTACCAGCCGGGAGATTCTCGACGTCATCGAACCCCAGAATCCGAACCTGGTGGAAACCATCCGGCACCTGATGTTCGTGTTTGAAGATCTGCTGTTGATTGACGTCAATCAACTCAAACTGGTCATGGACAAGGTCGACCGCAAAGTCCTGACCCTGGCTCTCAAAGGCACCAGCGAACAACTTCGCGATCACTTCCTCGGCACCATGTCCGCCCGCGCGCAGGAAATGATGAAGGAAGAAATGGAATCACTAGGGCCCGTCCGGATCAAAGAAGTGCAAGGCGCGCAGCAGCAAATTATTTCTGTAGTGCGGCACCTGGAAACCGAAGGCACCATTTCACTGAAGGGCACCGTGGGCGAACAATATGTTGTCTAAGGTCATCTCAGGCCGCGCGGTAACCAGCGCTACGGCCGTCGTGTTTCCTGTTCTGAACGGAACAAGCCACCCGCACGCGGACCGGGGCATGGGGACAGGAGACGATGAACTGCGCACCGAGTTCCGGGAGACCGTGCTCCGCATGGAGCATGAACAGCTTGTCGCCTGCGGTGAAGCTCTGGAATCGGGCCTGCAGCAGGGTCTGCAGCAAGCTCATGCGGAACTGCAACCGGTAATCGAGCGCATGAACGCGGCATTGAGCGACTTAATAGGGCTCCGGTCTGACCTCCGCAGCAGAGCCGAAAAAGACGTAGTACGCCTCGCGCTGATGATTGCGAAACGGGTCCTGCACCGCGAACTGACAGTGGATGAGGGGGCACTCACCGCCATCGCGCGCGTAGCTTTTGAGCGACTCACCCGGTCGGAATCTTATGAAGTGACCGTACATCCGCGCTTTGCCGCGGCCATCACCGCCGCACTGCCGGCCAGCCAGATGACGCGTGTCCGTATTGAGGGTGATGTGACTTGCGCGCCTGGTACTTTGACGATTCGTTCACCCGAAGGGATTATCGATGCCTCTGTTGAGGCCCAGCTGGAGGAAATCACACGGGGACTGACCGACCGAATCGCCGTGTCTAGCTAACTATGACCACCAGCCTTGCATACGAACCCGATCTTGACCTGAGTCGTTACGAAATGGCGCTCAGTCGCATTCAGCCGATGCGCATGGAAGGCGAGGTTGTAGAACTTGTGGGACTGATTGTGGAATCGCGTGGTCCCGCCGCCGCCATCGGCGACTTCTGCGAAGTCCACACGCGCGATGGCCGGGCGATTCGTACCCAGGTGATTGGGTTCCGTGATGGCCGTGTGCTCTCCATGCCGCTCGAAGAAACCGGCGGTTTGTGTCTGGGCGACCGCGTTCTGGCGCGCGGCGGCGAGGGCGACGTGGGTGTTTGCCCCGAACTGCTGGGGCGCGTACTCGACGGTTTCGGCAATCCGATCGACAACGGCCCGCCCCTTCATGCAAAGGAGACCCGTTCCCTCTACGCGCAACCACCGGGACCGCTCGACCGTAAACAAATCGACGAACCCCTGGCCACAGGGATCCGCGTGATTGATGGACTGCTTACCTGCGGCAAAGGTCAGCGGATTGGTATTTTCGGCGGCAGCGGTGTGGGTAAAAGTACGCTGCTGGGGTCCATGGCTCGCTCGAGTGCGGCGGGCGTCAATGTGATTGCGTTGATTGGGGAACGAAATCGCGAGGTGCCATCATTTCTGGAACATGATCTGGGGCCGGAGGGGATGCGGCGTTCGGTGGTAGTGGTGGCGACTTCTGACCGGCCCGCTCCGTTAAGGGTTCGTGCTTGTTTCGTGGCGCTGGCGATTGCGGAGTATTTCCGCGATCAGGGTGAAGATGTTCTGCTTGTCATGGATTCCATTACGCGACTTGCCATGGCGCAGCGCGAGATTGGTCTTGCGGCGGGGGAGCCGCCTAGTCAGAAGGGCTATACGCCCTCGGTCTTCAACCTGTTGCCCAAAGTCTGCGAGCGGGCGGGGAATTTTCACCACGGGTCGATTACCGCGTTCTTTACCGTCCTGGTGGAAGGCGATGATTTCAATGAACCGATCTGCGATGCCGTCCGGGCCATTCTGGACGGCCACATCACACTGGCCAGGGAACTGGGCGCGGCTGGACACTATCCAGCGATTCAGGTGTTGGATTCCGTGAGCAGATTGCAGTCACGCCTTGCCACTCCGGCGCAGTCAGATCACGCGCGGAGAATCCGGGAAGCGCTCGCACTCTACCGCCATTCGGAAGACCTGATCAATCTGGGGGCGTATGTCTCGGGCTCAAATCCCAAACTGGACACCGTACTGCGGTCCCGCGATGAAGTGATGCGGTTCTTGAGACAGGCTCCCTCCGATGTGGCATGCATGGATGAGACCTTGCGACAGATGGGTGCGCTGGCCGGTATGGTTTAGGCGGTGAAGGCGTTTTCTTTCCGGCTGGGCCAGGCTCTTCGGTGGCGAGAGACCCAGGTGGCGCTGCAAAAGGCGAAGGTGCTTGCTGCGGCCGCGCATGTCACCGCATTGCGTGTGGAACTAAGGGCGGAAGCCGAAAAAAAAGAACAAGGAGCGAAGGATCTTTCCCGCCAACCGGACGGGACGGCACTGGCGGCATGGCCAGATTTCGCATTCCGCACAGACCGCCACATACGAAATCTGCGAAACGAAGCCAATGAGGCCCAACAAGCTGCGGATATCACGATCAGCCAGCTGGTGGAGGCAAACCGGGGAGTGAAGTTGCTGGAAAATCTAAAACAAAGCGCAAGAAACCAATGGCAGCGGGAATCAGACCGGGAACTGGGAATCTTCGCCGACGAAGCCAGTCTGGTCAGGCTACAATCGTTAAAACGACGGGCGCGTAGCTCAGCTGGATAGAGCATTAGCCTTCTAAGCTAAGGGTCGCAGGTTCGAGCCCTGCCGCGCCTACCATTAAGTTTTTTCCATCCAGGGACGAAACAACTTGCACTTGGGTACTGGACCTGGTATAGTTCAGACTGTGATGAATATTCCGGAGACCCTGAAGTAGAGGTTTCCGAGTCGTCAAACGTTTTAATAGTTCCAGTAGCGGGTGGCAGCTAAAAATAAAAAGCCCGCACTGATCAAGATGTACCGCTAGTTCGACCACTTGAGGAAGAGCTGGTAGCTTCAAAACTCCGCCCGACACGGAGAAGTTCAAACTGGGCAGTACAAAGCTATATCGTTGTAGTTGAGGCTCAGGTTGCAGGGACTTCGACCGATTCACTAAACTTTCAAGGAGAAACACATACAGAATGTTCGATTTTAAAAAAGTAGCAATGTTTGCGGTCGCGGGTCTTGGACTCGTCGGCGCTGCAAACGCACAGACGCCGACGGCGACCTGCACCACGCTTTCCACGGCTACCACGCCGATCGTCGCCGTGGAAGGTACCACGGAAGCGCTGGGCGCAATCACCCTGACTTGCAACACTGTCGCCCCTAACGCAGTAAATGCAGCCACGGTGGTGCTCAACGCGAACGTTCCGCTGACGAACACCACCACCACCGCAACCTCAGGCATTTTGGACGTGGTCGTTACCGCAAATGCAACCAATAATACCGGCGCAACCATCATTGCCAACGGTGTAACCGTTTTAGCTGCCGCAACTGGCACCATTCCTGCCTCGAGTGTCTCGGAATCCGGCGCATCGCTGACGGCGGTTTTTAGCCTCAACGGCCTGCAACTCAACAGCATCACCGCCTCGGGTACCCGGGTTAATGCGTCCAGCGTTCCCAGTAGCTCAACGGTTACCGTAACCGCGACAGGTGTAGCTGGTGGAGCAATTCTCACCACGGGTGTTAATACCCTCACCGCTGCATATGTCCTGACGTCGGTTGTTCCTTCCACGCTGGTAAGCGGCGCTGATGTTTCGCTTTGCACCGCGACCATCACCTCCACCCCCACCATCACCACCTTGACCGTGCAGGAAAACTTTGCTGCCGCGTTTAAGACGAAGACTGAACAGGCCGTTGTCGGCTCCAACGCAGCTGCGCGGGGCACACGTCTCGCAATTACGTTTAATAATCTCAATGCCAATGTCAACTACTACGTACCGTTCACAATCACGAATGGCACCGTGACTGCCGTTGCCTCCCTCACTGCAACCGGTGCTGTCCTCGCCTCTGGCGTTTCGGTTGGTACCCCGGCCGTGACCGGTCAGGTTCTTCTGACTCCGACTGGTTCCTCAGCCACCATCTACTACGAAATCACGGCGGATTCACTCGCGGCGATCGATTCGTTCTCGATTCCACTCAAACAGAACATCCCGAGCGTCTCAAACGTCACGACTGTTCTGACCCCCAGCATTACGGCTCAGGTTTCACTCGCTGGCGGCACCTCTGGCTATCCGCAGTACGTTACAGCCACCCCGGCCACCACGACGGCTCCGGCAGTTGTTGCCACGAATGGCCTCGTTACCGCTTGCTCCACCACCCTCCTGTTCCCGTACGTGGTGAACTCGGGCGGATATGACACAGGTATCGCGATTGCCAATGCCTCCACGGGCACGGGCCTCCCTGCTGTGACCCCAACGGCTGGTTCCTGCTCTGTTGCCTTCTACGGCGACAACGGCACGGCAACAGCGCCGGTTGCCTACAGCACCGGCACGATTGCGACCGGTAAAGTTGCAGTTCTCGTCGTCTCCGATAAAGCGGCTGGTCTCGCCGGTTATGCCGTCGCAACCTGCAACTTCCAGGGTGCACACGGCTATGCCTTCGTTACCGACGGTTTCGGTGGTGGTGGTCGCGGGCTCTCGGCTGACTACCTTGCCGTTGTTCTCTCAACCGCTGGCGCAGCAACTCCGAACGTCGCGTCCAACTAACTTAAAAGCTGTCAACAATCTGGAGGGAGCGCTTAGGCGCTCCCTCCATTTTCATTTGTACCCTGCCTTTTATCTCGGACCACTATGCGATTTCTCCGATCTGCCGTCCTTGTAGGTCTTTCCCTCGCTGTCACTCTTTCCGCTGCCGATCCGCCGCCGGAAGTGGACGCTGCGCTTCGTGCGCGAATCGAGGATTTCTATCAGCTTCAGGTTGATCGCAAATTCCGGCAAGCAGAGCAGTTGGTTGCAGCCGATACCAAAGATTTCTATTACGAATCCCGCAAGCCTGACCTCCGCACCATAGAGATCACTGAAATTCAGTACACACCCGATTTTCAGACCGCCAAAGTAACTCTCGCATCGAGAATGCAGATCATGATTCCCGGCGCACCGCCCCAAGTTATGAACATACCCTTTGCCAGCTATTGGAAGATTGAACGCGGTGAGTGGTGCTGGTATATTGACCGGGATAAATTACTCGATACTCCCTTCGGCAGAGTGAAGGAAAAAGGAAGCGGGGCAACCCAGGACTTGGCGACACTAAAAGAGAGAATATCCACTGCCGGCCTCATGGATGGTGTGCACGCTGACCCGATGATCATTGAGTTAGATCTGGCGAAACCACCGGCGGTGCAGATCATTAAGCTCAAGAACTTCCTGCCGGGTCCCGTCACGGTACAATCTATCAATAGCCCACCAGCTCTCACAATTGAGATCGCTAAGCCCGATCTTGGCGCTGACGAATCTACCGTGGCAATTATAACGTTCACAGGCAGCAGTGAACGACCCGGTCAGGTCACACTCCGGATATTACCGATGGGCCAGATTATCGCCCTTCCGATTCACTATCCCGACGTACAATAAAGCGCTCCGGACTTCACCATTCCGAATAAGACGTACCGTCCAAACTCTTCAGCGCCGAGCCACTCCGCACATCAAATACCCCAGGCTCAGACGAACTAACCGCCTGCCCGGCATCCTCCATAACCAGCTTCCAGCTGTCACTACGCTGAGTAAGCGGATCCTTCGGCACATCCCGCAAATAACCATCCGAAACCAAATCCTGCAAGCTATGCGGGGCTTTCTGCTTATCAAACGCATACTCATCAATCGCCGACCGCATAGCAAACAAATTGTTATGCAGCACAGTCTCTTTAGCCCGTGTAATCGCCTTCTGATAATACGGAACCGCCACGCCAATGAGGATCACAATGATCGCCATCACGATCATCATCTCAATCAGCGTAAAGCCGCAGCGCAGGCGCCCCGCCAGCCTACCACTCCGCATAAGGCACCCCATCCGACCCCTTATCAGTACTCTTCGAATACACATCAAACACATTCTGGCCGCCCCATGACGCACTCTTCGGCTCATCCTGCATACTGCGCACGCCCCATTCGCGGGAATTCGTCATAGGGTCAAGTGGCACCCGCCGCAAAAACTTGAGCTTCGTATCAGCCGCCTGGCCGGAACCCTTCACGCCATCCACCAGCGCATCCAGCTTTTCCGGATACCCATAACTATCCAGCTTCTGAATTCCCAGCTTGCCGCCATCGGCCATATCTTTATATTTGTCAATTGCAGAGCGCATCTCATGCAGCGCATCCCGCAACTGCCGTTCCTTCATGCGCCGCACGTTAGACCGCGCCAGCGGCACAGCCATAGACGTCAGGACCAGCAGGATCGTAAATGCAACGATCAGCTCGACCAGCGTCATTCCCTGGCGTGGGTTCGGTCCCGGCATCAAAACAATCCGTTAGTTTACGCTGACGATCAGCGGCGGAGGCGTGATGACATCCATCGCCTGCCCCCCAGCCGACATCGCTGAGCCGGTAACGAGGGAAACGGTAGTATTCCCCCGGCTGATGGTCTGGAAATAGACCACAAACAACCCACCGCCGCCCGACACGCCACCCTGCTGGGGAGATCGCGCCAAACTCATATCGGCCTGGCCGGAATCGTTCAGGACATTGCGCGAAGCCTGCAAACCCGGCGCATTCCGCACCGAAAGCTCACCCGCCGCAATGTTGGTAATCCGCAAAATTGCAGGATCGAACCGCAATTGCGCAGAGGCGGAAACCAGATCCGTCATGTTATCGCCATAAATCGTTACGGCGAACGCGGAACTCAGCTGGGTAACAATCGAACCCGGTTGGAATGCCAGACGACCCGGCCCGTTCGCAGACCGGCCAAGAGGCGGCGCAGTGGCGGGCGGAGAGCCCGGAACAGCAACCCCAGGCGGCGGGAAGAAGATCGGCGGCGCGGTAGCCGGTGGAGCAGTAACCGGAACTGTAACCGGTGCAGTCACAGGCGGAGCAGTAACCGGAGGAGCACCAATCACCGCAGCCGGCTCCGAAGCAGCAGCCGCACGCGGCGCATACCCCACCTTAATCTGCGTAGCATTACCAGCAGCCACGCCCTTCATATTCGATTCAGAAACATCCTGCCCGCGAACAATATGCGGCACCAGCACCACCACCAGTTCCGTACGATCCTTCTGCGTGGTCTGGTTGCTAAACAAATGCCCAATCAGCGGGATACTGGCCAAACCCGGAATCCCGGTCATCGACTTGCTATCCGTCTGCTGAATGATCCCGCCAATCAAATTCACCTCGCCCTCACGCAAACGGATATCCGTAGTCAGCTTGTTCTGACCAATAATGGGCTGCGAAATGCCGCCCAGATTCTGATACTGATTCACCTGGGAAATATCAAGGTCCAGGTGCAAGGCAACCTCATTGTTATCCATCACCTGAGGCGTGATATTCACATTTACACCCACATCCAAATACGTAAACTGCGTGTTCACCAAAGGACTCACGCCCCCCACCGCACCAATACCGGGCTGAAAGCTGCCGCTCGCCACAGGCACCTTGGTACCAATCTTCAACTCCGCCTTGGCATTGCTGATTGCACGAATCTGCGGAGCCTGCAATACGCGTGTACTGGTGTCATTCAGAACAGCCTCAAACGTCGCACCCGGCAGGGTAGTCAGCGAATAATCAGAACTCGCAATCCGGCCCAAAGCAGACAGCGGAATGGACGTAACACTGGTCGGCGTTGCAGCCACAGTCGTCGCCGCCGCACCCGTTGCCGCTGCGGCAGCAGCTGCCTGAATACCAGGAGTTGTAATACCAGGCCGCGGAGCAAACACCGCACTCGTATTGATCCCCGTACCAGCAAACGCCGCCGCCAGATTGCGCACATAAGTACTGCTGACTTCCATCACCATCACATCAATCACAACCTCAGCCCGTGGCTTATCCAGATCGGCAATCAGCTTCTCCACCAGCGCCATAGTATCCGCTTCGGCGCGCACAATCATCGCATTCTGGCCCGAGTAACTAAACACCTTCTGCACATCAACTACAGTCCGCAACACCGTCAGCATTTCCTGCATTTCTTGAGGACTCGACAGGTTCGAAAGATAAAAAACCTTCACTACCTGCTCGGCATACTCGCGGCGCTTGGTCGGGTTATCAACTGTAATGAAAATCGTATTGGGAGAAAGCGGTTTCCAGAATGACTTCGTGATCACGCCCAACTGATCCAGTGCCTGGTCCAAAGTGGTCCGCGAAAGATCAATCTGCACCGTGCGAATCGTCTGGTTCTGATCATATTCCGGATCAAAAAGAACATTAACGCCCGCCACCTTGCAAACCGTTTCAAAGAGAACCCGCGGCCGGTTCGTCATTTTCAAATCGATCAGATCGTTATTCAGAGGCCGCAGATCCGGCACCGCCAGCAGCGATTCAGACCGCATGTCAATCCGCTTGCGTGCCAGCTGGATCGGCGTGAGCGTCTTCTCATCCTCACGGGACAGAGAAGCAGCCGGATTCTTCCCGCCATTCTTGTACCGCTCCATCATTTCCCTGGTACGGCCAATCTCCTGCGCCGCCATATCGGAACTGGGATCAAGCTGCCGTGCTTTTTCAAATTCGGCCAGCGCGTCATCCAGTCTGCCGGAATTACGCAACTTCTGACCGGCCCCGATGTGGGACACCCCGGCTTCGAAACGCACGCGGCGCAGTTCCAACAGATATGCGGGATCAGCCGGATCCTGTTCCACAGCCTGCTGCGCCAGCACCATGGCCTGATCGTAATTGCCTTTCACCTCTTCGGTGCGCGCCTGGTTCCGCAGCTTATCGCCCTTCCGGGTGCGGGCCAGCAGAGGAACGGGCGGTAGAAGCAGCAGCACCGCAAGCAGGGAAGCGGTCAGCCGTTGGAGTGCCTGAACTATCATCAAACTGTCTGACGTATGGCAGAACCTCCGCGTGCAGGGAAACCCGTATCCGGACTGACCGCAAAGCACACCGAAAGAGTGATTAAACCCAGTGGCAGCAACATTTGACCCCGCCAAGACCCTGAACGACAACCGCCAGGCCAGCTTCAACTACTTCCTGCAGGACCGGTTTGAGGCAGGCATGGTGCTCACCGGAACCGAGGTCAAGGCCGCCAAATCCGGCAAAATCCAGCTCCGCGATGCCTACGCCAGTGTCGAGAACAATGAAGCGTGGCTCTTCAACGCCCACATTTCCGAATACAGCCACGGCAACCGCGAAAACCACACCCCCACGCGGCCACGCAAGTTGCTGCTGCACCGCCGCGAAATCGATAAGCTCCTGGAGGCCACCAAAGAGAAAGGCCTGTCGGTCGTTCCCACCCGGTTATACTTGAAAAACGGCAAGATCAAATGCGAAATCGCTCTCGCCAAGGGTAAGAAGTTTCACGACAAGCGCGAATCGGAACGCGCCAAAGGCGATATAGCGGAAGCAAGAGAAGCCGTGCGCGCCAGTAAGGCGCGAAACGACTACTGATTCAACCGCCAGGGAGATTCTGATTTTGGAAATAACACTCGTTCGTTCACGCGCCGCCGCCATCGAAACCGATGCTCTGATCGTCCTCGACTGGAACATCGAAAAAGGCGGAAAGCACTCCGGCATTTCCGTGCCGCTGGCTGCGTTTTACGAGTCGGGCGAGATCACCGGTAAGATGCTGGAACTCACCTTGATGCATGGCGTGGAAGGCTACAAGGCGCGCCGCGTCGTGATAGTCGGTGCGGGTGAGCGCGAAAAGTTCGATGCCTCAGCGATGCGAAAAGTCGCCGGTGCCGCACTCCGTCTGCTCAAGGGCAAAGGTATTCAAAGCATCGCCCTGGCACTTGATGAGGACGGCCTTACTGTCCCAGCCTACGTGGCCGCGGCCGCCGAAGGGCTGCTGCTCGGCAACTGGGAGCCGGACGAACTTAAGACTGACAAAAAAAACAACAAACAGATTTCGTCTGCCGTCCTTGTGGCAGGGTCCGTGGCCCCGTCGCTCGAAGGCCAGTTTGACGCCGCCCTCGAACGCGGCATCACCATCGGCAAAGCGGCCAACCTTTCGCGCGATATCTCCGTGGAACCACCGAATCTGCTCACCCCGCGGGCCTTGGCTGAACGTGCCCGGACCATGGCACAGGCAGCCGGGCTTTCCATCGATGTTCTCGATCAGGACCGTATGCGCCAGCTCGGTATGGGCGCACTTTTGGGAGTGGCGCAGGGCAGCGCCGAACCTCCTGCCTTGATCGTGATTCACTACACCCCGGCTAGCCCCTCGGCTGACCACCTCGGCTTCGTCGGTAAAGGCGTTACGTTTGACACCGGTGGCATCTCCATAAAACCGTCTGACGGCATGGAGAAAATGAAATACGACATGTGCGGAGCCGCCGCCGTGATCGGAGTCATGCAGGCGCTGGCACTCCTCAAGCCGAGTGTCGCCATCACCGCCCTTATCCCCACCGTTGAAAACATGCCGGGCAGCAAAGCCCAGCGCCCGGGCGACATCGTCACATCGCTTTCCGGCAAGACCATTGAAGTTCTCAACACCGATGCCGAAGGCCGCCTGATCCTGGCCGACGCCATCACGTACGCAAAACAACTCGGCTGCACCCACATTATCGATGCAGCCACACTCACTGGCGCAATTGTCGTCGCCCTGGGTCACATAAGTTCCGGCGCGTTTACCAATAATGATGCCCTGCTCACCCGGTGGATGGATGCTTCCAAAGATGCCGGCGAAAAGATGTGGCACATGCCGCTCGACGATGATTACCGCGAACTGCTGAAGACCGCCTACGCGGATATCGGCAACATCGGTGGCCGCTACGGTGGCGCTTGTTCCGCCGCCATGTTTATCAAAGAGTTTGTGGGAGACACGCCCTGGGTGCATGTCGATGTCGCTGGCACCGCCTGGCTTGACGAGGCGAAACCCTGGATGGCCAAGGGTCCCACCGGCATTCCCCTCGGTACGTTCGTCAATCTTGCGATGAACTGGAAATAGGGCTGGAAATAAACATGCACGGCAGACCGGAAGAATCCGAATTCGTTCCCTTCGCTAAAGGCTACGTC
Organism: Terriglobia bacterium; assembly: GCA_025363475.1. Classification (GTDB taxonomy): domain Bacteria; phylum Acidobacteriota; class Terriglobia; order Bryobacterales; family Bryobacteraceae; genus BOG-234. Next base: position 58,085 of record JANYDS010000023.1, on the reverse strand, counting down.
GATAACGTCGAAGGCACTGACCTGGTTCAGATGCTCACGTCCCAGCGGGACGACTTACTGGACCTCACTACCCAGCTCGACGGCCTGTACCGCTACCAGTCCGGCAAGTGGACAGTCAACGAAGTCATCGGTCACATCAACGACGCCGAACGCATCTTTGCCTATCGTCTGCTCTGCGTCGGACGCGGCGACCAGACCCCATTCCCCGGCTTCGAACAGGATGACTACATGGCGGGCGCGAACTTCAACAACCGCGCACTGCCAGACCTTCTCGACGAATTCCGCCTCATTCGCGACTCGTCTATTTCACTGGTTCGTAACCTGCCGCCAGATGCATGGCTAAAGCGCGGATCGGTTGCGGGCTTCAGCGTAACCCCCCGCGGCATCGCATTTACACTGGCTGGCCATGAGCGCCACCACTACCGCATTCTGCGCAATATTTACCGTTAAATACTTGCGCTTGCGTACTGGCCCGGTACTTGCAACAATAACGTTTCCATGCGACTCAGGGTACTCGGAATTATCCTCGCTGGCGGCAGAGGAAGCCGCCTCTATCCGCTCACCAAAGAGCGCGCCAAACCCGCCGTGCCTTTTGGCGGTGAGTACCGAATTATTGATTTCGTCCTCAGTAATTTCATCAACTCCGGCCTGCACTCCATCTACGTCCTGACGCAGTTCCGCAGCCAGAGCCTGCTGCAGCACCTGAGCGAAGGCTGGCAGATCGGCGGCATTCTCAAGAACCAGTTCATCATTCCCGTGCCTGCCCAGATGCGTTCCGCCGAGGAAACCTGGTATCAGGGCACAGCCGACGCCATCTTCCAGAACATCAACCTCATCGAACAAGCTGAGCCGCACGTGGTGGCGATCTTTGGTGCCGATCACATTTACCGCATGAACATCGCGCATATGATCGAAGCGCATGAGAACAACAAAGCCGCCTGTACGGTGGCTGCCATTCCGGTCCACAAGCGCCACGCCCACGAATTCGGCGTGATTGAAGTGGATCACAACAACCGCATTATTGGTTTTCACGAGAAAAATCCCGACTCGCCGCTGATTCCGGAATCGAACGACCACGTGTTCGCTTCCATGGGCAACTACCTGTTTTCCACCCGTGAATTGCTACAGGCCTTGCGTGATGATGCCGCAGACCCGGACAGCACCCACGATTTTGGCCGCGACATTCTGCCCAAGCTGGTGGCGGACCAGCAGGCCATCTACGCCTACGATTTCGAAACGAACAAAATCCCCGGCGAACCTGCCGGTGCAGAGCCCTACTGGCGCGACGTCGGGACCATTGACGCCTATTGGGAGGCGAACATGGACCTCCGTGCCGTCAACCCTTCGCTGAACCTTTACAACCGCCAGTGGCCGCTGCGCACCAGCACCTACCCTGACCCCCCGGCAAAATTCACGTTCAACGACGATAACCGCCGTGGAGAAGCGATTGATTCCATCGTCTCTGGCGGCTGCATTCTTTCCGGCGGCCGCGTCAAGAACTCCATTCTGGGCCGCGGCGTGCGTGTTCATGCTGGCGCAGATGTGGAAGATTGCGTGATTCTGGATAACTGCGACATCGGTCGCCGCGCTAAAGTCCGCCGGGCAATTCTTGACAAAAACGTCAAGATTCCGGCCAATGCCACCATCGGTTACGATCTGCTGCAAGACCGCAAGTTGTATCAGGTCACGGAATCAGGAATCGTAGTAGTAGAAGGCAACCGCTCACCAGTAGATCTGTCCACGCTGGTAGTCTGACCCTCGTCGGCCTAAGCGCTCTTCTGAAATACCGGAATGCCATCGCGGCCTTCCACTTCTCTGACCCGGTCGCCGATTACGACGTTATCCCCGGCGATGCGCGCTGTGAGTCTGCCCGCGCCCTCTCCATCAAGTGAGACGATGACCACCTGATATGGCACGTCGGCAGCGAATTTCTCCGGAGCGAGATGAACGATTGTGTCAGTGTAAATGATTCCGGTCCGCATGGTTAGTCTCTTCCTAAAATCGTAACGACACAACTGGCACCGCTGCCGCCAAGGTTCTGTGCCAGGCCAATGGAATGCCGCTCCAGCTGGCGCTCACCAGCTTCGCCCCTCAACTGCTGCACGATATCGCAGATCTGCGCCACACCGGTCGCACCTACCGGATGCCCTTTGGACTTCAAACCGCCGCTGGCATTGATCGGCATAGGTCCAACACGCCGCGTGCCGCCTTCCGCGCTGAAGAAGCCGCCGCGTCCGCGTTCGACGAAGCCGAGGTCTTCCATCGCGACGATTTCAGCGATGGTGAAGCAGTCGTGAAGTTCGGCGAACTGGATATCTTTGGGGCCGAGTCCGGCCATGGCATAGGCCTTCTGGGCCGCACCTTTAACCGCGGAAAAAGTGGTGATGTCGGGCTTCTGATCAAGCGCCATGTAGTCAGAGGACTGGCCGACGCCGAGGACTTTCACCGGCTTGGCGCTGAATTCATGCGCGCGGTCGGCCGCACACAGGATCACCGCGGCTGCGCCATCGCTGATCAGCGAACAATCGTAAAGATTGAGGGGTTCGGCGATGGGGCGCGCGTTCATGGCCTGTTCCAGCGTGATGACCTTGCGCATCTGAGCGTCGGGATTCAGGACGCCGTTTTCATGGTTCTTAACAGCCACGGATGAGAGGTGCGCGCGGGTCGTCCCGTACTGATACATGTGACGGCGGGCGACCATGGCGAAGAGTGATGGGAAGGTGGAGCCCGCTCTAACCTCGGTGGAACAATCCCCCGCTCCGGCCAGAATTTCAGTGACGCGCGGAGTGGGCTGGCAGGTCATTTTCTCGACACCGGCCACCATAACCATGTCGTACATGCCGCTGGCGATGCCGAGGCAAGCCTCAAAGAAAGCTGCGCCGCTGGAGGCACAAGCGGCCTCATAACGGGTGGAGGGAATGCCGATCATGCCGAGTGCGGTTGAGATATAAGGGGCCAGGTGGTTCTGGCCGGTGAAGCCGGGGCCAGCGAAATTGCCCAGGTAAAAGGCTTCTATGGTGCCAGTGTCTACCTGTGCGTTCGCGAGAGATTTGTGGGCGGCTTCGACAGCCAGAGTTCGTAAGTCTTTGTCGGGGAAGGCCCCGAAGGGCGTCTTGCCTGCCCCAATCACTGCAACCTGTCGCATAATTAAAGAGAATAGCGCGCAAGTTCATTTCTCTCTGGATTTTCACCATCCACGCATGGCGGTTTTGAAACGTCAATGTGACAGGGAATGCCAACTGCGATACAGGTACGCATGAACCTTCTGGAAACCGGCACCGCATCGCCTGAGTTACAGGAGAGGTTCGTTGCGGAGAACATGCAGCGCATTTTCCGCCAGATCTACCGCATTGTGGGCAATGTCCATGATGCGCAGGATTTGACCCAGGAAGCGTTTATCAAAGCTTTGCAGCGGCAGGATCAGATCAGGGACGAGCAGAAGGCAGCGCACTGGCTGTCGCGGATTGCGACGAATACGGCGCTCGATTTTCTGCGCAGGCACGGGCGGGTTTCCTTTGCTGAGCTAAGCGCGGCGCACGGCACCATGTTTGACAGCCATTCGGAGACTCCGGAAGCGGCGCTGCTGCGAAATGAAAACCGCAACTGGCTGGCGGCAGGGTTGGAAAAACTGACGGCGCGGGAACGGGCGGCTCTGGTGCTGCGCGATATGGAAGATCTGCCTGCGGAAGAAGTGGCACGCCGGCTGAATTGTTCTCGTGCGACGGTCCGTTCGCATATCGCCAATGCGCGTGTGAAGCTGAAGAAATTCGCGGAGAAAAGGCAGCGATGAAACACCTGACTGAAACCGAACTGGCGCTAATGGCCGGGGGCGATACGGGGTGGTTCCAGCGTGTTGCGTTGCAGCGGCATTTGCGCGGGTGCGCGGAATGCAAGGACGAAGTGGCGGTGTATGAGGCGCTGCGCGAAGAGCGTATTTGTTTGCCCGATCTGAACTGGGATGAACTGGCGGCAGAGATGCGCGCCAATATCCATTTGGGTTTGGAAGCCGGCGCTTGCGTCCGGGAGATTCAGACGGCGAGCAAGTGGAATCCACGGCTGGCTGTCGCGTTTGCGTGTTTGGCCATGCTGGTGGGGGCGAGTTTCTGGCTGCGTCCGGGGCGTCCGATTCCGACGGTAACGGCAGCGCGGGTTTATGAAGCGCCGCGCCTCGAATCTACGCGTGCGGGGCTGGAATTCCGTACGGGTTTGAATAACAGCCTCACGTTGCTGAACCATGAAGGGGCGGCGGTGAGCCAGACAGTAAGTGCGCAGGGGGCGATTCGGGCGCGGAACATTGATGGCGATACGGGTTCGGTGACGATCAATAATGTTTATCTCGAATAAGCTTGCGGCGCTGGTTTTTCTGGCTCTGCCTCTTGTAGCGCTGCCTCTGATAGCGCAGGAGGCAGTGCTTGACCCTGCGAGTTCGGTCAAAATTGATCTGCCGACGGATTCTCCGGTGGCTTTGATTTCGACCAGTATGGGCGAATCGCGGGCCACTTCGCGCGGCGGCGCTATCGTGCTGGATCTTCACATGAGCCTGACGCTGCGCAACGCGGGGTTCAAGCGAGTGCGGGGCGTGGTGCTGCTGATTACCGCGCAGGAGTTTGCGCCGGGCGGCAAGGGGTCCGTGGCGCGGCCTTGTATTGACGTTCCGCCGAATCAGAATTTCACAGTGCCAATTGATATCCGGCTGGTGCGTCCGGTGCAGCAGGCGGCGGGGCCGCTGGTGCGGGTTCAGCTGGATGGCGTGCTGTTTGAAGACCTGAGTTTTTACGGCCCTAACCGGCTGAGTTCACAGCGCGCGATGACGTTTTGGGAAGTGGAAGCGCAGCGTGACCGGGCTTATCTGAAACAGGCGTTGCAGGCTCGCGGTGAGAACGGGTTGCGCCAGGAAATGCAGGCCAGTCTGGCGCGGCAGAGTGACCATCCGCAACTGGATGTTTCGTTGACACGCAACGGGCGTGCAGCGGGGAATGCAGTGCCTTCGAAAGATCATGTGGCGCAGTTTGCGTTTCTGAGTTTGCCGAATGCGCCCGTGCAGCCTGTAGAGGGCTGGGCCGCAATCTCTGGTAATGAAGCCCGTTCGCCACAAGTGGAAGTGGTGAATCAATCGGGCAAGACGGTTCGCTATGTCGAGATTGGCTGGCTGGTGAAGGATAAGGACGGGCGCGAGTATATGGCCGGGTCCGTGCCGGCATCGCAGACAACGATGCTGCTGGCGGCGGGCAAGCGGGCACATCTGCTGGAAGATACGGCGCTGAAGTTTTCACATGCGGGCAAGCCGGTTGAGATTGAAGGCATGACCGGATTTGTGAGCCAGGTGGAGTTTTCTGACGGCCAGGTTTGGGTGCCATCGCGTAAAGAATTAAGTTCTTCTCCGCTGTTGCGGATCATGGCTCCTTCGTCTGAAGAGCAGCGGTTGGGCGATCTTTATGCGAAGAAGGGTTTGGCGGCGCTGGTGGCTGAACTCGCGCGTTATTGAACCCGCATTACTGAACGGCCGGACGAAGTTCTTCGGCAGTATAAGCGAGGTCACGGTCGAGGACCAGTTCCATAGTGGTTCCAGCGGGCAGGATAACATCGGGTCCGCGCGAAGCCAGTATCCCTACGAGGCCGGCGACTGCGCCGGCTGCGGCACCGATGCCGAGGCCGGCTCCGGTATGGCCTGAGATAGCTCCACCGAGCGATCCGACGCCTGCTCCCGCGGATGTGGTTTGACCGATGGTTTTGGCGTCACCACCCTTATTACTTTCACCTTCTATGCGGCCTTCGGCGCGATCCACATTGCCTTTCGTATCGACACTGCCCGCGCGTGAAATGAAGTCACGTTTTGTGCCATTGGGCAGAATGAGGGATTCGAAGCGCAGGTTCAGACCCGACTTCCCTTTCACACGTCCTGCGCGGGTTGATTCCACGACGGTGCCGTTTACGTAGCTGCCCACCGGGATTACGAGACGCTTGCCAATGAAGACGGGGGCGGCAGTTTGCAGGTAGAGTTTGTCTCCGGCTGCCGTGTGTTTGGTATTGACGGCGTTGGTCAGGCGGAGCAGAATGCGAGTCCCGGCCATCACCTTGAAATCGGCGGCATTCTCAGGGGTCTGGGCCGCCAAGGTTGAAACGGCAAAAATTAGGGCAGCGATTCGCATTATTTTACAAGGGTAGCAAGGGGGAGGCCGACGTGGGCGTCGTCCAGCGGGTCGGGAACTCGCGCACGCAACTCCTGTTCCGGTCGCCGTCGAGGAGATTTCGGTGCGGTCGATCCCTGCTAAGAAAATCCTTTCTTGCCTGTGGCTGGATTGATCTTTAGCGACGTTGCCTCGAACCGATTAGTGGGCTTATTCATGACGAACCGATAACCATCAGCACCATTGTTGAACCACATCGTCCTGTTCTCTTGGCTAAATGCCAGTTCGTTTTCCCGGATCAAGGCAGTCGACTCCTCGGCCGGATTCTCAAACGCTCCGGAGAGAATGTCAGGCATTGCTCCCGTATTGATCTCAGCGTCGATCAATACGTTTGCGGTGAAGTTAGTCACGCAGAGGAAAACCAAGACCGGTACTGATTTCGTCATGGGGCAACCGTATTATAAGGACCACCGGGTAATTTGGCAGTGGGTCAGTTTGAAATCAAACCCAAGGTTCAGGAGGATCTATCTGCGAAAAGAGAAAATAGCTCTTCTCCTTTTCAACCATAGCCACTACATTGGCTCCGTCGCCCATGACTCTTAGCTCCGGTGGAGGCGAGCAGCTTCGTCACGTTGCTGAACTGATTCGTCACCCAGATTTAGTGCCATCGAAGGCCACACCGTAGGGCAACCCTCCAATGGGAAATGTTCCCACCGTTGTTCCCGTCGATGCCAGCAGCTTCGTCAAGCCACTGCCCTGACTGGCCACCCAGATGTTGGTGCCGTCGAAGGCGATGCCGAAAGGGTAAAGTCCGACCGCGTAGCTACTCACGATGGCACCAGTCGAGGCTAGCAGTTTGGTCACGGTGTTGCTTTTGGTTATTCGTGACCCAGATGTTAGTACCGTCGAAGGCGATGCCAAACAGGGTTGTACCAGCGGGGTATGTTCCCACGTTGGCACTTGTGGAAGCGAGCAACTTCGTGACGGCATTGCTCTTGTTATTCGCCACCCAGATGTTAGTTCCGTCGAAGATGCTGGCAATGGGGGCTAAGCCCACGGGGTACGTGCCGAGGGTGGCCCCTGTGGAAGCCAGTATCTTCGCAACGTCGTTGCTGCCCTGATTCGTCACCCAGACGTTAGTACCATCGAAGGCGATGCCTGTGGGTCTATGAGCGACGCCAAATTCCGACGATATTCCAGTCGAGGCGTTGAGCCTAATCACGAAATTGACTCCAGAACACGTCACCCAGACGTTGGTACCGTCGAACGCGATTCCGCTGGGGTCTGACAACACGCTGTAGTTTATCTGCGCTCTTAGCTGCGGAACTGCAAGCACCAATGCGAAAAGAACGAGGCAGCGAAATGATACCGCCGCGCCGCCAACCCATGGTCTGCTGATTCCCGACATATGTTTACCCCGTGTCAATTGTAGCGGGCGATTTGGCCCACGGCACCGGAAGTCTTTAAGTGCAACGGGAGCTCGTACGCTGAAATGCGGCACCGCCCGCGATCACATGCGTCAAGCAGAATGCCTGATATCTTCCATGCAGGAATTGCCTGTGAGATAGTTGCCGCAACCGGAGACGCGACTGCCACTCGTGTTTTCATTCGATTGAACAGACGCTGGTAGCCGCGTGCCCAGCTTGGCCGCCGGCAGATCACTACAGGATCAACATGCAGTCGCCGTAGGAGAAGAAGCGATATTTTTGTTCCACAGCATGATGGTACGCGGCCAGCGCGAAATCGGTTCCGGCGAACGCTGCGATCAGGAGCAGCAGGCTGGTACGGGGCAGGTGGAAGTTGGTTAACATCGCTCCGACCTTTTTGAATTCGGCTCCGGGGTAGAGGAAGAGGTTCGTGATCCCCGCGTCAACGCCGAGGCGGGCTGCGGCTTCCAGTGTGCGGACACTGGTGGTGCCCACTGCTACTACACGTTCGGCCCGGTCGATTGCAGCGCGGGCGTCGGGAGTGATCGAGTAGCGCTCGTAGTGCAGGTGGTGCTTTTCGTAGTCTTCGCGATCTATGGGTTGAAATGTTCCGAGACCCACGTGAAGTGTTACACGGGCGGTGGTTGCGCCGGCGGCTTCTGCGCGCGCCAGAGTCTCCGCAGTGAAGTGCAGACCCGCGGTGGGGGCGGCGACGGACCCGCGTTCACGGGCGAAAACGGTCTGGTAACGGTCGCGATCCTGGGTGCTGTCTTCCCGCTTGATGTACGGCGGCAGGGGCAGGTGGCCAAGTCGTTCCAGCGCGGCATAAACGTCGACGCCTTCAGGGAAGCGCACGATTCTCTCTCCGCGTTCGCCGTGTTCGATGACTGTTGCAGTAGTGTCGGCATCGAAACGGACTTCAGCTCCCACCAGCATCTTGCGGCCGGGACGGACGAGGGCGCGCCAATCCTGCGCGTCGGCGGAGACCGGTTCGAGCAGCATCGCTTCGATAGCCCCGCCGCCGTTTTCGCGATGCCCGAAAAGGCGTGAGGGCAGAACTTTGGAATCGTTCAAAACCAGGCAGTCGCCGGGGTGGAGGTAGTCGGGCAGGTCGCGGAACATGCGGTCTTCAAGGCGCTGCTCCGTTCGGTGGAGGACCAGCATACGTGCTCCGTCACGCTCGGGCGGCGGCTGCTGCGCGATCAGGTCTTCCGGAAGTTCGTAATCAAAATCAGACAGCGGCATTTAGACACGGGAGAGCAGTCGTTGCACTTCAGCGTAGGAAATAGCGTCCGTTTCGAGCGCGGTGAAAGTACCTTCGTCGAGCAGACTGCGAACGAATTTACGCAACGCTCCGAGGGCGACGCGGGACGTGCCCGAGCCGAGGCTCACGCGTCTCACACCCAGGGTTTTCATTTCCGCAAGAGTGGGAGACCCGACGGTGGCGAGAATGTTAAGCGGACCCTTAACGGCGGTGACGAGTCGCCCGATGGTTTCGGCATCAACAACACCAGGGGCAAAGAGGCAATCTGCACCCGCTTCGTGAAAGGCATTGAGACGCTCGACGGCGCGGTCCACGCGGGTTGCTGCGTCACCGTGCCGGGCGAGGAAAATATCGGTGCGGGCGTTGATGACGATCGGCACCCCGGCCGCATCAGCGGCGGCGCGGACGGCTCGTATTGCTGCGAGGTGAGCGGGCAGCGGAATAAGTTCATCGTCCGCCATGTCTTCGAGGTTCATGCCGACCACGCCAGATGCGATGACATCGTGAGCGGTTTGGACAGCATCGCCGTAGCCTGCTTCGATATCAGCGGAGACCGGGACGTTAACCGCTGCGGCAATCTTAGAGACCAGGAACATCATCTCTGTGCGCGGGATCTTTTGGCCATCGGGATAACCGAGTACGGCCGCAACGCCTGCGCTGGATGATGCAACGGCGGAGAAACCTTCCGCTTCCACGATGCGGGCGCTGATGGCATCCCAGGCATTAGGGAGGACAAGCAGATCGGGGCCGTAGTGGAGTTTACGAAACTGTTCGGCTTTGCCTTTTTGATCGATCATGCTGATTGTTTCGCCTCCAGTTCCGCCCATCTGGCGTAGAGTTTGTCCACAATATCCTGGGCGGTATCGAGTTCCGCTACAGCATCAATAAGGCGGGCGGGATCTGAGACGACATCGGGCAATTCCAGCTGCTGACGTTTGCTTTCGAGGATGTCTTCAGCCTGCGCCACATGGTGCTCAATCTCTTCGTATTCGCGGGCTTCAAGATAAGAGAGTTTCTTCTTGCCCTGAGGTTCGCGTGTGTCTTTCTTCGCAGTGGATTTGACCGGCGCTTTCTTAGCGGCACTGGCCTGTTCCCATTGCGCCAGTTCGGCGAAGTATTCAGTGCCGCCTTCGCCATCCATGGAGAGCAGCAGCGTCGATAAACGATCAAGCAGGAACCGGTCATGAGTGACCAGCACAATCGCACCGGGGAAATCGATAAGGTTGCTTTCGAGGACTTCCAGCGTAGGGATATCGAGATCGTTAGTCGGTTCATCCAGCAGCAGAATGTCAGCAGGCTGCAGCATGAGGCGCGCAATGTGAACACGGGCACGCTCTCCGCCAGACAAGCGGTTCAACGGCAGTTCCAGTTGCTCCTGGCGGAACAGAAAGCGTGCGGCCCAGCCAGCGACGTGTTGCGGACGGTCACGGAACATGACCGTGTCGCCTTCCGGGGCCAGTGCGCGTTTCAGCGTCTGGTTGGGGTCGAGCTTATCGCGGTTCTGATCGAACCAGGCAATGCGCAATCCTTCAGCGCGGCGGACTTCACCGGAATCGGATTCAATCTCACCGGCGAGGATACGCAGCAACGTGGATTTGCCACTGCCATTGGAACCCAGAACACCGAGTTTGATGCCCGGAGGGATGACGAGATCAAGGTCCTTGAAGAGCAGCCGGCCGCCCATACTCTTCGATAGATTTTCACCCGCGATGAGGCGCTTCGACATGCGGCCTGTGGCGGTGAAATCAATGGCGGCGGTGCCTTTGCGGTTGCGCGAACTAACGTCTGACAACTGCTCCTGCAATTCGCCGGCATCCTGAATACGCGCCTTTGATTTCGTGGTTCGGGCCTTGGCTCCGCGACGCAGCCATTCGATTTCGCGCTGTACCAGATTTTCAAGAGCCTGCTGTTCTTTCGATTGGGCGCGCAGGAATTCCGAACGCTTTTCCAGGAACCGGCTGTAGTTTCCCGGTGCGGAGAACAGGCCCAGCGGATAGGCCCGGTTGATCTCCGCAACGCGGGTGGCGCTGTTTTCAAGGAAGTAACGATCGTGCGTGACGAAGACGGAAGCAAAGGTGGACGACACCACCAGCTTTTCCAGCCACAGGATACCTTCCACGTCAAGGTGGTTGGTGGGTTCATCGAGCAGCAGAACGTCGGGCTGGGTGGCCAGAGCGGCGGCGATGGCCAGACGTTTGCGCCAGCCTCCGGAGAGAGTGCCGGCTTTGGCCGCAGGGTCTTCAAAACCGACGCGGCTGATTATTTTGGAGACTTCGACCTCCTGATTTTCACCGCGTGCGGAGGCTGCGATCACCTCGCGAACGGTCATTTCCGGGTCGAAGCGAGGGTCTTGTACCACCATCGCCAGGGTAACGCCCTTGCGGGTGGAAACGCTGCCGGAGTCGGACGACATTTCGCCACCGAGGATGCTCAGGAAGGTGGACTTGCCCGCACCGTTGGGCCCGATGATGCCGAGGCGCTCGCCGTCGTGCAGGCTGAGCGAGATGTCAGAGAAAACTGTGCGCGAGCCAAACGATTTTTCAATCGCGTCGCAGGTTAATAATACGGCCATTTTTAGGATTAGTTGAGTACCGCGTCGTTGAGTACAGGCAGGAGTTCGGAGCCTGTCACCAGAAATTCTGGTTCAGGCTCAGGTTCGTCGTCGTTGTTGAGGTTGAGGTACCGTGTGTCGAGCAGGCGGCCGTGGTCGATGTTGCCCATGGCCGACAGGATATTTTCGCGCAAATGCGGATGTTCTTTCTCCCAGTCCGCAAGCGTTTCGCGGATGCCGCGGCGGACCGTGCCAGTGCGCAGGGAACAACCACATGGCACGACGGGGACGCCTTTACTTTCGCAGTAAGCGCGGGTGATTTCTTCGTTGACGTAGACCAGCGGGCGGATCAGCCGGAAGTCGTTCTTGCGCGAGTACGTGACGGCGGGAAGCGCACTGAGGCGGCCCGTGTACATGATGTTGCGGAAGAGGGATTCGCAGAAATCGTCGGCTGTGTGGCCGAAAGCGATGACGTTGGCACCCAGTTCGCGGCCGATCTGGTAGACGGCGCGGCGGCGGAAGCGGCTGCACATGTCGCAGCCGTGGTCGGGCTGTTCCTCGAGCAGGCGCAGGGAGGGGTTGTCGGTGTAGTATTTCCAGGCAACGCCCCGGCTTTGGATGTATTCGCCGACGGGCTCGACCGGGCGGAGGAATTTGCCTTGTTCGACCGTGAAGGCGCAGAGGGAAAAGTTTATCGGAGCGCGTTTTTGCAGCAGGAGCAGGGCTTCGAGCAGGGTGACGGAATCCTTACCACCGGACACGGCTACGGCGATGCTGTCTCCGTCGCGGATCATGTTGAAGCGATGGATTGCTTCGCCTACTTTCCGCAGTAGTGTTTTCTCGATATCCACTTCTACCAGAGTAGCGCGGTGTGAGGGTTCGAATCAGTTGCCCCGGCCGCCGTGTTTTTAAGCGTTACCCTCAATCAATTCAAGGCGGCGCTCGTGGCTTTTCACCGATTCAGCGAGGATGCCAACGGCATCGAGCGTTTTTTCGATCAGGCCGCTGAGGGCTGCGACCGTGCGGTCTGTCTGCGCGACGTTCGCTGAAACTTCAGCGATGTTAGCGGACGTTTCATGCACCGTGTCCCGCAGCATTTCAACGGACTGAGCCAGCGCTTCGTGTCTGTCAGTCAGTCGTTCCAGTCTTTCGTCTATGGTCATTGTTGTTGTTTCCTGAAATAGCAAGACTTGGAACTCACGCCGCCCTCATTCTGTACCCTGCTCATTGGCTCCGCCAGTCTTGAGAGTTCAGAATCCACCTGCCTCCGATTTTACCGCATATTTTCCCGCGATTCATGCTGTAGTGCCTCTGTAGCCTGCAGGCGGCGAAGCAGGCGTCGGCGGCGGATTTTCAGACTGACGAATCACCAGCACCACTGGTGGCGCAGGCCGCTAAGTAGCTTTGTTCAAACTCGCCAGAACCGCGCGAAAACTGAGCAGGCCCGCTTCAAGGTTTTCGATGATTTCTTCCGCCAACTGGTCGGGTTCGGGCAGGTTATCAAGGTCTGTGAGGCTCTTGTCCTTCAGCCAGAAGACATCGAGGCTCGTTTTATCGCGCGCAGCCAGTTCCGCATAAGTGTACTTGCGCCAGCGACCCTCAGGGTTGCTCCCCGCATCCCATGTGGGCTTGCGTTTGTGCCGGTTTTTGGGGTTGTAGCAAGCTACAAAGTCAGTGAGATCGTCAAAGCGCCGCGGCTTCTTTTTCAGCGTGTGATGGATGTTGGTGCGGTAGTCATAAAACCAGACTTCCTTCGTCCACGGAGTCTTGCTGGCTTCTCTGTTGTCAAAAAAGATCACGTTCGCCTTCACGCCCTTGGCATAGAAGATGCCCGTGGGCAGGCGGAGGATGGTGTGGAGTTCGGTGGTTTTGAGAAGGTTTTGGCGCACGGTCTCACCGGCCTCGCCTTCGAACAAGACATTATCGGGGACCACGACCGCAGCGCGGCCCGTGGTCTTGAGTATGGTATGGATATGCTGCACGAAATTGAGTTGTTTGTTTGAGGTGGTGGCCCAGAAATCCTGCCGGTTATAGGTGAGGTCGTCCTTTTCCTGCTCACCTTCCTCATTGGTGAAGCTCATCGAGCTTTCCGTGCCGAATGGAGGGTTGGACAGCACGTAATCGAAGCTCTGTGCGCTCGCGGCGACCAGCGCGTCATTCGGGGAAATCATGACATCGCCATCGATCTCGCCGATGTTGTGGAGGAACATGTTCATCAGGCAGAGGCGGCGCGTGCCCATTTCATCGCACGAGATGCTATCAGCTACGCGGAAACATGACAATAGTACGACCGTTTTAGAGCGCTTCTCTCGGTCAAAAATAAGCGAGAAAAATTCGCGTAAGTGTATTAGGATGAGTGTACGGATGGCGTGTTTGTCAATGTTCCTTGACACGGAAGAGGTCGGATGTTCGAGTCATCTCGAGCCCACCATATTTTCAAACACACTTCCTGTCCTGGAGTCCTGAAGGCGAAATCCCACCACCGCCTGAGTTTTCATCTAGAATCAAAGAACTTGCCTGGAACAAACAAAATGAACGTACGACTTTTCGCGTTGGCAACATGCGCTCTGGCGCTGACCGTCTCAGCCTTTGGACAGCAACGATACAAGGCCCCGCGAACCCCGGACGGACATCCCGATTTTCAGGGTAACTGGGAAAACAATATCGCGACTCCGCTTCAGCGCCCCAAAGAGATCGCCGACCGGCCTCTCCTCACCAACGCCGAAGTTGAGAAGATGCGGGAGAAGGGCTTGGAACTGTTTACCGGCAAGGCAGACGCGGTGTTTTTCGACGGTTTCTATCCGGCCGTCCTGGCCAACGTCCTCGGACTCAGGCAGGGTTTCAAAAGCGCTGACGGCGAAACCGGCGACTACGGTTCTGAATGGAATGACGAGCGCACCTGGGAAAACCGGACTTCCCTGATCACCGATCCGGCCGACGGACGTATGCCGGCCTTGACGCAGAGGGCGATCAATGCGCGCGCCGAGTCCATGATTGCGGCGCGTCGTTCCGCGGGACCCGAAGACCGGCCTCTGGGTGACCGGTGCATCACGTACGGTTCGCCCCAATTGACGGCCGGATATCAAAGCTTTTACCAGATCGTCGAAACGCCGAATGCAGTCATGATCCTGACTGAGATGTTCCACGACGCGCGTGTGGTCAACATGGATAGCCGCCCCCACCCGCTCGCCGCCGTTCAGCAATGGTTGGGCGATTCACGCGGCCGTTGGGAAGGCGATACCCTGGTGGTAGATACCGCAAACTACCGTCCCCGCGCGTTTGAGAACATGTCGAGCGCGAAGCTTCATATCACCGAACGCTTCACCCTCCACGACGCGAACACGTTGAACTACGAAATCGCCGTGAACGATCCGGATACCTGGGCGAAGCCATGGACTCTGATGATCCCGCTGCATCGGACTTCGAAGCCGATTTACGAATACGCGTGTCATGAAGGTAACGTGGCGCTAACCGGTATTCTTGCCGGGGCACGCGCCGAAGAAGCCCAACAGCGGGCCGCGCAGTAATTTCAAGTTTCAAGACGTGGGAAGCGCGGAGCGGGTCACGCCGCACCAGGATCGCGATAAGATGCAGTAACATGCCGTGCCCCCGCATCAACATGCTCACGATTTCCGCCGCGCTCACGCTCTTCGCAGCGACCCTGACGTTCGCGCAGGAACCCACTCGCCAGCGCCTCCCGCAATCCCCGCCCCATCACCGCCCAAACGAGCTCGGCTGGAATCTCGCGCCGGAAGACCAGAAGTACGCCGCGATTGACGGCAATCACCTCATGGAGTTTGTGAAAGATCAGACCGCCATGTCCCGGCACTACCGCGATAACGGCCATCCGCAGTACTGGGGCCGCATCACGGGCACAGATGCCGACGCGGAGAACGCGGAATGGATGATGAAGAAGCTCAAGGCCATCGGGCTCGAAGACGTACACGAGCAGATGTTTGACCTGCAGCCGCAGTGGGTGCCGCAAGCGTGGAAAGCGGTAGTGTCGCTCAATGGCAAATCGATTCCGCTGACCTCGGCGCAGCCGGCATTTCTTTCGAAAGGTACAAACGGCACAGTGGATATGGAAGCCGTCTATGTCGGGATGGCGAGCGAAGCGGAGATCAAGCCGGGTCCTGATGTGAAGGGCAAGGCGGTCTTCTTTTACAGCAACGACACGGGGTCGCGCCATGTGGGGATTTCCGACAACGCGATCAAGCGTTTGTCTGATCGCGGCGCGGCTGCGATCTTCGTAATCCTCGGAGTGCCGCTCGATGAGAAGACGCAGTTCTATCCGGTGAATGCGCCGGTGCCTGCGTTCTCACTGGGAACGAAGGAAGGGCTGGCTGTTCGCGACATGATTGGCGGTGCGGCGAAGGTTGGCACCGAGAATGCGCCGGTTCATCTGCAATTGAACCTCGATGTGAAGATGCGGCCCGGCCTGAAGTCGGGCACGGTGTGGGGCACGCTGAAAGGCACCACCGATGAGAACGTGGTTGTGGTGGCGCATCGGGATGGGTGGTTCGAAGGCGCGAACGATAACGGCACGGGCGTAGCGACGTTCCTCGGGCTTGCCGAATATTTCGCGAAGGTTCCGAAGTCGCAGCGCAAGCGGACCATTATTTTTGCCGGCACCGACGGACACCACGATAATGGCGCAGAGAGCGGCGTATGGTTCCTTGATCATCCGGAATTTTTTGCGAAAACCGCGCTGCTGTTTAATAGCGAACACACGGGGCTGAAGGACACCGGGCTCGGGTTGAGCGCGTACTCGAATGCTCCTTCAACATATCGCTGGTATGCGGGCGACAGTCCCGCCCTGCTGAAGGTGGCGATCCACGCTTTGGATGCCTTCGGCGTTCCCACGTTCCCGGATTCGCTGCCCACGCCGAGCGGCGAGACAACGCGTTATTATTTCCTGGCACCATCGGTGCAGATCATCAATACGGGCTACGTATGGCACTCGGATAAAGAGAACGACGAGAGCATCTCGATTCCGGGCATGGCCGCCGTGACACGAGCCTACGCGAAGATCATTGCCGACACAGACAATATTCCGCTGGCCGGTCTGCGGACGAAGAAATAATTTTGGGCTTAGATATGTCCCTCCAACCCATAGAACCCGAAAGCAGAGAACTCCTCGGCAACCTCCGCAATCTGCTCCTCGAACAGCACAAGCTTCTGCTGGATCGCGAACGCGGGGAATACGAAAAAACCAATGGCCCCATCGCTGGCCCGGGTCCGTTTCTGGCCCTCGTCCTCGGTGATCCGCACTTCGCCTGGCTGAAGCACATCTCCACCATGGTCGTGGAAATTGACGAAGCCCTCTCCCGCCGCAGCAAAGCCGGGCAACCTGAAGCCAATGCGCTCAAAGCACAGGCTCGCGACATCATGTGTCCCCGGGAGCAAGGCTCCGATTTTGCCGTCCGCTACTACAACGCCATCCAGGAATCGCCGGATGTTGTGATTCTGCAGGTCCGCATCGAGCGCCTGCTGGGTGCATAAAGCCGTGGCCGTGACGCGGTGTGTGAAAGTTTTGCAATGGGCCGTCGTCGCGCTCGCCCTGCCCGCATTCGCACAGGCCCCTGCCTTCAATTTCCCCAATGCAAAACGCCCGATTCCCGACGCCCATAACTGCTATCCCTATGAGGGCCAGTGGGCGAATCGTATAAACCGCGCGCTCGCGTCCGGTTTCCCCGTCGCCATCGAGCAGGATCTGGCCTGGTACCCGGCAGCCGTTCCCGATGGCGGCAAAATTGTGCTCTCCCACAAAGCTGAAACCACAGGCGAAGAGCCAACGCTGCGCGACCACTTTTTCGAGAAAGTGCGGCCCCTTGTTGAACGCGAATTGAAGAGCGGCGACCCGGCACGCTGGCCGCTCATCGTGCTGCATTTCGATTTCAAGGACAATCAGCCGGCCCTGCTTCATGCCGTGTGGAAGCTACTCGACGAATACGAACCCTGGCTCGCCACCGCTACTAAAACGGGTAACCCCGCCGACCTCACAGCGCTAAAAATGAGGCCAATTCTTGTGCTGACTGAAGACAACGATGCGCAGGAACAAGTGTTTTTCAAAGACGTGCCGAAGGGCGGAATGTTGCGGCTGTTTGGCTCCGCACACACAACGGGGCTGAACACAAAAAATCGCGACGAACGTTCTCATCTGGCCGCCACCCTGTCGCCGCAAAAGCTCCTCAGTGAAAAGCCCACCACGTATCGAAGGTGGTGGAACAATTCCTGGTTCGAAGTGGAAGAAGGCGGAGCGCCTCACGCCGGTGACTGGACGACTGCAGACGCCGCCCGGCTGAAAGCTTTAGTAGATCACGCCCATCGCCTGGGGTTCTGGATTCGCTTCTACACTCTCGACGGATTTACAGCCGACGAAAGCCAGGGGTGGGACAAATCCTACAATTTCGGCTCACTCAAAGCCGCAGAGATACGTTGGCGAGCGGCCCTTGAAGCCGGTGTCAATCTGATCGCCAGTGACCAGTATGAAGCACTGGCGGCAGTGGTCGGCAAACGCTGATGTGGAACCGGCCAGCCCCGTTGCGCGTCGAAAAGCCCAGCTTGCAAATGAAAAGCGTAGGAATAATCGGCGGCGGCATCGGTGGAGTGGCAGCCGCGGCATCTCTCCACAAACTGGGTATCGCCGCTACCGTCTATGAGCGCGCTGCGGAATTGAAGGAAGTGGGAGCAGGTCTGATGCTGTGGCCCAATGCCACCCGCGTGCTCCAGTCGCTCGGTCTGCTGGAACAGGTGCAGTTTCCCGCCGGGGCCAATACTCATTTCCTGGTGCGCGCCAACTGCGGCAAAATCCTCATGAACATTGCGCTGGGGGATTTCGACGTCCCCGCGCTCTGTGTCCGCAGGTCAGATCTGCTGGCTGCGCTGTTAACAGCCGTCCCCCCCGACCGCATCCGTTTGGGGCACGAATTCACGCATCTGGAGCAAACCAGCTCAAAGGTTCAGGTGCATTTTGCCAATGGCTCCACAGAAGAGCATGACGCAGTGATTGGTGCCGATGGTATCCGCTCCCGCGTGCGCGAACACGTTCTTGGCATTTGCGAACCGGTTTATCGCGGTTACACCGTCTGGCGCGGAGTTGTAACATATGCCGGCAGTGCCATCCGCGAGGGCTATAGCAGTGAAACCTGGGGGCGCGGCAGTCGCTTCGGCATTCTTGGCATGGGACACGGGTGGTTTACCTGGTACGCCACGGCCAATATGCCCCGGCGAGACCCGCCATCTTTACAGCAGCGAAAAGAAGAACTGATTCAGCGGCTCACGGGATGGCATGAACCGATTCCCGCTCTCATCGAGTCGGCGGAGTTCATCATGGAGAATGGCGCCTTCGACCTTCCACCCCTGCCGCAATGGACTGCAGGCCGCGTGACCCTGCTCGGCGATGCGGCCCACCCGTGTACGCCCAACCTCGGTCAGGGCGGCGGCATGGCGCTTGAAGATGCCCTGGTGTTCGCCAAATGCGTCGCTGGCGCAAGCTCTCTCGATGCAGCCCTGCAGCAATACGATTCGCTGCGGCGGCACCGGACCCGACATATCCAGCAGCGGTCGCTCATGATGGGCCATATCGGGCAATGGCAGAACCCCGTCGTGGTCGCCGGGCGCCGCGTAGTCACCAGCCTCTTGCCTGCGGCCCTGTTCGAACATAATTTCAGAAGAGTCTATTCCTATGAGTCTTAACATTTTGAAACTGGGAGTGGCGTTGTTTGTGTTGGCCGCCGCAGCCACTGCACAGGATGCCGCGATCGATGTTCAGCGCAGCACCATCATCATCAAAGTGAGCAAAGCCGGCCTGCTTTCTGTGGCCGCGCACGATCATTGGATTAGTGCGCCCATCACGTCAGGCACGCTGGGCGAAATTCCTGCCGCGCATGTAGCTTTCAATGTGGACTCTGCCAAAATGACAGTAAAGGCTGACCCCAAAGTGGACGCCAAAACTCAGGCCGCCATCCAGAAAGATATGGAAGACATGACGCTCGAAACCAGTAAGTTTCCTGCCATTTCATTCCGCTCCACCCACATCGAAAAACAGCCGGACGGGCAGTGGAAAGTTGACGGCGATCTCTCCCTCCATGGCGTGACGCGAAACGTCCACCTAACAGTGAGGCGCACAGGCGATTTCTACGCCGCGCACACCGTTCTCAAACAAACGGATTTTGGCATCAAACCCGTGAGTGTCGCCGGCGGCATGATCAAGGTAAAAAACGAAGTGGAAATCGATTTCCAAATCTATCCGCGCACTGCCTGAACCGATGCGTTCCGCCGTTTTCGCTTTCTTGTTTTCGTCAGCGCTGGCATCCGGCGCGGAAATCCCCTCCGCTGATCTCTACCGCGGCTGGATGAAGATGTACGATCTGCAGTTCGACGAAGCTCACGTGGTTTTCAGCGAATGGAAACAGAGTCACCCGACCGATTCGCTGGGCCCGACGTCCAACGCCGCCGCGTGTTTATTTTCCGAGCTCGCCCGCCTGGGAGTACTGGAATCCGAACTCTTCACTGATGATTCGCGTTTCCTCAATCGCGAAAAGCCCCATCCGGACCCGAAGATGAAGACCCTGTTCCAGCGTGAAATAGCAGTCGCGGAACGCACCGCTGATGCCACTCTGAGAACAGAGCCCAACGACGCCAACGCGCTGTTCGCCAAATCACTCACATTCGGACTCCGCGCAGACTTCGCATCGCTCATCGAAAAGCAGGATCTCACCGCGCTGAAATACACGAAACAGGGCCGCACCTATGCAGATCGCCTGACTCTGGCGAACCCAAAGAACTACGACGCGTACCTGGGCTTGGGCGTTGAGAATTACCTGCTCAGCCTGAAGCCCGCCCCGCTGCGCGCGTTTCTCTGGATTACCGGTTCGCACGTCGATCACGACAAGGGCCTTGAACAGCTTCGCCTCACAGCCCAGCAGGGCCACTATCTGGAACCCTTCGCCAAACTGCTGCTGGCAGTGGCCGCACTCCGCGATAACAACCGTACGGGCGCACGAAGTCTTCTGGCCGAATTACACAACCGGTTTCCGAATAACCCTCTCTACCTGCTGGAACTCAACCGAATCAGCCTGCCTGCGAAATAGCTGACGCGACTGCGGCGCGAACAAATTCGCGGCGGACTGGTTTCTTCGGAGTGTCGATGGTGAGAATATCGCTGTGAAGCGTTGCCTTCACCTTGGCTGCGTCAATCGGCGCGGCCAACAGTTCCCGCTCGGCCTGAAGCCAGTCGTCCTTGTCGTTCCCCGGTCCGCCGTCGCGTTCCAGAAACAGCACAAACGCTCGTGCCCGTATACAATCAAGAGTTTCCTGCGCCTGCTGCAGAGCAGCATGGGCAACAACGCTATGTTCGTTCTCTGCTTTGTGAATAGTAGTCTTCGGCATAATTGATAACTCCTCTTACTCGTTTCAGGAAACGCGGATCGCTATTTTCAGGACACCCTGTCCATGCGATCCGAAAAGTTCGTACGCTTTTGCAATGTCTTCCAGTTCGAAAACATGAGTCAGCAGCGGCGAGAGGTCAATACGCTGCGATTCCACCAGCCGCATCAGCCTGCGCATACGCTCTTTGCCTCCAGGGCAAAGTGTTGTGACGATTTTGATGTCTTCCAGACCGGAACCAAACGCATCCAGAGGCACTTTGAGGTGGCCCGAATAGACGCCGACGCTGGACAAAGTGCCGCCAGGCCGCAGTACACGCAGCGCGTTTTCAAAAGTCTCCTGCGTACCCAGTGCTTCGATCGCGACATCCACGCCACGGCCTTTCGTCAGCGTCCGAATGCGTCCCGCAACCTCCGGGCCTGCCATCAAGGTAACTGTGGCCCCGAATTTTGCCGCTATTTCCAGCCGGTGCGGGTCCGGATCCACCGCAATGATTTCTGAGGCCCCGCGCAACCGCGCACCCAGCGTGGCGCACAAGCCAATCGGTCCCTGCGCGAAGACAGCCACGGTATCGCCAAGTCGGATGTTGCCGCTTTCCGCAGCAGAGAATCCAGTAGACGCGATATCGGTCAGCAGCAGAACCTGCTCATCCGACAAGGCGTCGGGAATGAGCGCAAGATTGGCTTGCGCATGCGGTATCAGCACGTATTCCGCCTGTGTGCCGTCAATCGTGTTCCCCAGTTGCCAGCCGCCCAGCGGCCCGCCACATTGCGACCGGTCTCCTGCCAGACACGCCTCGCACTGACCACAGGGCGTTATCGCCCCCGTCATCACGCGCTGGCCCACGCTGTAACCTTCCATCCCCGCGCCCAGTTCGTGGATGATTCCGGTCGCTTCGTGGCCGATGGTCAGGCCTTCGTGAACCGGATATTCACCCCGAATTATGTGGATATCCGTCCCGCAGATGGTAGTAAGCCGAACCTGAACCACCGCTTGACCGTTGCCAGCGCGGGGAATGGCCTTCTCTTCAATGCCAAACTTGCCCGGAGCGTGAAATACATTAGCCCGCATGAAGCCGCGCGGCAGCTGCTTCGCCTTTCGTTCCTCAAGTTCCGGGAGCATGGCATTCACCTCGTTGGCGCATTCACAAGAGCACGCAAACGGCCATTTCGTGATTGGTGAATTCCCCGCCAGGCACCCAGCAGTTTCTGCGCCAGGAGGCCCGGATTCCAGGCTCCGTGTGGGTTACACCGCTCGCGGTACGGCGAAATCCTTCGCAGCAATTTGCAACGCTTCTCTTTGAATGCCGAGCAGCATGCCCCGAAAAACAATGTAATGGAAAGGGACAACGGCGTACCAGTACATCAAGCCAAACAAACCCCGCGGACGGAACAAGGCTGTCTGCCGCAGAGTGCATTGTCCCGCCGCCCCGGGTGTGACAACAAATTCCAGCATCGCTTCTCCCGGCAGTTTCATTTCCGCCCGCAGCGCCAGTCGCTGGTCCCGTTCATAACCAACCACGCGCCAGAAATCGAGCGCCTCGCCATATCCCACCATTTCCGGGTCGCGGCGTCCGCGGCGCAATCCTGGCCCGCCCAGCAGATGATCCAACCAGCCGCGAATTCGCCACAGCCAGTCCGCCGCATACCAGCCGTGACCGCCGCCCACACGGCACACGGCGCGGAAGACCGCTGAGGCAGGCGCGCCGACATTAAGTTCACGCGAGTCCCGGAATACGGTACCGCCAGCCCAGTCGGGGTCGCCAGGGATCGGCCCTGCCATCGACCAGTTCGTCTCCACCTGATGCCCGGCCACCTTGAAAAGCGCCGCCGCGATCGATTCACGCACGGTCAATAATTCCTGAGGTATCAGTTTTGTGATCCGGTTCTCGCGGCATACCACCGGATTCTTAAGGCCCTCCGCCAGAGGCTTTGCGATGTCGCTGCTCAGAGGCGTGATCAGATGGATCCAGTACGAACTCAGGCGCGGCGTCAGCACCGGCACTGGAATGATCCATCGGCGTCTCACGCCCAGTTCTTCCGCCATAATCCGCATGATGTCGCGGTAGCAGAGTACTTCCGGTCCGCCGATATCGAAAGTGCCGCCGGTTGTCGCGGCTGCTGCAAGCGTTCCTGCCAGATAACCAATCACATTTCTCACCGCAACCGGCTGACAAGGAGTGCTTACCCACTTCGGTGTAATCATCACCGGCAGGCGCTCAACCAGATAACGCAGAATTTCAAACGATGCGGAACCGGACCCAATGATCATCGCTGCGCGCAGCACCGTGACCGGCACACCCGTGGATGCCAAGGCATCTTCCACTTCACGTCTCGATGCGAGGTGTTCACTCAAATCGGGCCCTGTTTCGCCCAGCCCACCCAGGTAAATGATCCGGCCCACCCCGGCATCCCTCGCGGCTTCGGCGAATTGAAGTGCCAGTTGGCGGTCACGGTCTGCATATTCCGCGCCAGCTG
Organism: Terriglobia bacterium; assembly: GCA_025363475.1. GTDB lineage: Bacteria > Acidobacteriota > Terriglobia > Bryobacterales > Bryobacteraceae > BOG-234. The sequence goes on along the minus strand of JANYDS010000023.1, from coordinate 34,848 downwards.
AAACCATCGAATGAACCAAATAGAAAGCGGCCCCGCAGCCTTTCAAATTCTCTGCGAGGCCAGCTTTGTCTTCCATGTCACTCTGCTGGATTTCCACATTGTGACCATCCGCCCAAGTCCGGCCCGCCAGTTTCTCGGGAGACCGGACCAGGCACCGAACCCGGTAACCTTCGCTTGTCAGACGCGATGCCAGGCGTCCACCGATGTACCCGGTGGCTCCGGCAATCGCAATGAGAGGTTCCTGGTGCAGGTTTTCCAACTTATTTAGGCAGCAGTACGGTGTCGATTACGTGGATCACGCCGTTGTCGCAGGCAATGTCGGTCTTCACGACAGTAGCGTCATTGACCATCACCTTGCCACCCATAGCCATAATTTTAACGTTAGTGCCCTGAACTGTCTTCGCGCTCGTAAGTTTAACAACATCAGCCGCCATGACCTTACCTGCAACCACATGATAGGTCAGAATTGCCTTCAGCTTCTGGGGATCTTTCAGCAGGGCTTCTACGGTGCCTGCGGGCAACTTGGCAAAGGCTTCATCGGTGGGTGCAAATACCGTGAACGGCCCAGCACTCTTGAGTGTGTCAACCAGGCCGGCCGCTTTGACGGCAGTAACCAGGGTCTTGAAGCTGCCGGCTGCAACAGCGGTGTCAACAATGTCGGCGGCCGAAGCGGCAAACGCGAACATCGTAAAGGACGCGAGAAGGAATGCAAAACGTTTCATAGGGAGGTCTCCAGGCCGGGTGTTAAATCAATTCCGGCGCTGTAGGAGGGATGAACAGGTTTGTCGTTCCGATCTATTCTTTCGTTCGCAAAAATGAGAAAATCAAAACGTGCGCGCTTCAATTCTAATCGCTCTGCTTGCAGGTTTCGCCGCCACAGCAGCGACCCCCACCGGCCCGGCGATCGGTGAGTCAGTGCCGGATTTCAGTCTCAAGGACCAGAACGGCAACGTGCAAACGCTGCGTTCCAACCTCGGTTCAAAGGGCGCGCTGCTGGTATTTTTCCGCTCAGCGGACTGGTGACCCTACTGCAAAGCCCAGCTGGTCGAGCTGGAACAAAATGCCGCGCGGATTCGAGCCTTGGGATTGGGTTTAATAACGGTCAGCTATGACTCTCCTGCGGTTTTGAAGAAGTTCGCGGACCGCGCTCACATCAGTTTTTCGCTGCTGTCCGATCCGGATTCAGCGGTGATCCGCAAATACGGAATTCTGAATGAGACCGTGGCCCGGAACAACGCCTTCTTCGGCATCCCCCACCCCGGTACTTATATCCTCGACCGCAACGGGACCGTCACCGCGAAATTCTTTCAGGAAGACTATCGCGTCCGCGACACCTCGGCATCCATCTTGTTGCGCCAGTTCGGGCTGAAATCGATCCAGACACAGTCGGCTGCGGAGCAGGCAATCACGGCAAAGCACGCGGCCCTGGTGACTCAGGTAAGCGGGGCTGACTTGCGGCCCGGGCAGCGCGTCACGCTAAGCCTGGACGTGACTCTGCCGAAGCGGATTCATGTTTACGCACCCGGCGTTCAGGGCTACAAAGCGGTGGCGCTGAAGATAAATGATTCTCCCGGCTACCGCCCTGATGCTCCGGTATTCCCGAACTCGAAGACCATCAGGCTGGCTGCGATTCACGAGACTGTGCCAGCCTATGAAGGCCGCTTTCGCGTCCTGCAAACTGTAACGCTGGGCAATGCGCAACAGGTTAAGCCGCTGCTCGATAAAGAAAGGCAACTGGTGATCGAAGGAGAGTTTCTTTATCAGGCCTGCGACCACCGCGAATGTTTTATTCCGGAAACCGTGCCGCTGCGCTGGGTAGTCAAAGTCTCGCCGTTCGACCAAACCCGCGTTCCCGCTGACATGCAACGCCAGACGCCATGAACATCACAAACCATGTAGTTCATCCGGCGAAATGAATTGGCTTCCACAGCCTCTGGCTTCAGCCCGATAACCGGATGATTCAGTGAAATGAATCGGAGCCCTCTGTGATCACCACTTTGGTATTCACAGGCAAATTCATGAAACGTTCAATCTTTCCGCCGGGCCACCAGACTTCCAGAGAATCCACTGCTTCCAGCGTTCCCAGCCCAAAATGCTGTTGAGGAGGCATGCAGCCAAAATTACTCCCGCCGTTCACCACGCGGTGCTGTTCCCGCCCGCCCGCCACCAGTTTCAACCTCGCGCCAATCGCCCCGCGATTGCTCGTTGTCCCCTCTAAAGTGACGGCCAGATAATTCCCCGGCCGCTCTGAAGGCGCGAACGCCGCTGTTGTCGAAAGGTCCCCCGGATAAGCACCACCCGTCGCACAGAGCACGATCAACCGACCGTCCTGAAACAAATCCGCGCAGTTAATGCCGTGTCCCTTCCCGGTCAAAGGCAACCCGGCTGAGAACGTCACATTGCGGAATTGCCCATGATCGTTTTGCAACACCACCATCGGTTCGGTCCGGTCAACCAGCGGGCCACCGTTGCCCAGTACGATATCGGGATAGCCGTCGTTATTAAGGTCAGCCGCATTGCCGCTCATGCTGCCCCAACACTCGGTAATCCCAATCTCGCTGCTAATCAGCGAGAACGTCCCATCGCGATTATTGCGAAAGACACGGGTCGCATGGCCGTACGGCGGCGCTTCGCCGTTTCGCATGGAATAAATCACATCTTCGTGAATTGCCCAGGTGTACTGAATGATGTCGAGCCAGCCGTCGTCATCGATGTCGCAGAATTGCGCATTGAACGCCAGTGTTGGCGAATCCAGACCCGCCTCAGCCGTCACTTCCGTAAACGTGCCATCACCGTTATTGCGGAACAACTGGGGTCGTCCCACGGCGTTCGAAAGAAACAGGTCCGGATACCCGTCGTTGTTGTAATCGCCCCACGCGTGGCCAATCGCCGGCCAGCCGGAAATAATTCCTGCTTTATCCGCCACATCAGTAAACGTGCCGTCGCCATTGTTGTGGAACAGCTTGTGTTGCACTTTGCGGTCGAACAGCCCGCCCAGATTGGTGCAAACGAACAAGTCGAGCCTGCCGTCACAGTCGTAATCAACCCACGAACAACTGAAAGCCGCAGCCCAAACGGAAACACCGCTCTCCGCACTCACATCCGTAAAGGTGCCGTCGCCGTTGTTGCGCCACAGTTCAATCAATCCGCCATAAAAGCCCATCCGGCAAATAGCCAGACTCGGATAGCCGCTGTTGTTGTAGTCCCCTGCCGCCATGCCGAAACCATTGACGCCGTGATAAATTCCGCTCTCAATACTGACGTCCGTAAATGTGCCGTCACGGTTGTTGCGATAAAGACTGGTCCCGCCGTGCGCACAGGCAATTGCAACATCCAGCCAGCCGTCGTTATCGTAGTCGAAAACCGCAATACCGCGGCCGCCACTGGTCTTGTCCAGCCCCGCGTGCTCCGCGATATTTTCATAGCGCAGGCTGGTTTCGCCCCAGCCGGTCTTGATATCCATACGGTGCTGTTCAGGCACATCGAACGGATAGCCGCCCACTCTCTGCGCCGCCAGCCAGAGCCAGAAACGCGCCGGGGCATTCTCGCTGTCAGCATCAAGTGCGCCGCACTCCGCAGCTATGGCCTCGCTATAACTGCCGCAAAAATAGTAAGCGACACCGGCCTCATGCAGCGCCGCCGAGCGGATGGATACATCGCCCGCGGCCGCTCGCGTCAACTGCTCCGCAGCCTCTGCATACCGTCCCGTCTTAACGAACGCACGCCCCAGTTCCTTGCGTGTGATGGAGTCATCCGGGTGGTCCACCAGCCACCGCTGCTGGCGCTCAATCAACTCGCGGTATTCCAGCGTAACGTAAACCGGAAACTCTGAAAAAATCTGCACCGCATAGCGAATGAACTCGGCATAACGCGGCGCGCCAATCGCATCGATGCCTTCGAGCGCACGCGACCCCGCGTCCGTCAGCATCGTACCCAACGCCAGCGGCAGTCGCGTGAAATTCGCCGGGTTGCGCAGATCTACATGTCGAAATGAGGCACTTACGGCATTCGCGAGGCTTTCAAACGCAGCTGGAACCGCCGACGCACTGGGCGGCATGAAATAGAAAATGCGTGCCGCGCGATTTGCGAAATCAGAAAGCGCGTGATCCAGATCCGGTGGCCCGTCAAGTGGAGCCTGGGTCGTATCCGGCGCGGGCGTACCCGTCACCGCTTCCACCGCGCTTTCAATGGCGGATTGTGCGGATTTCATCACGGCGCCCGTGGCACTGATGCCCGCTTGTGCGGCACTCACGGCCAGTTTCGTAAACGTTTCGGCTAGGCTCATGAATTTTATTCGGTCTCTTAAAGCTGGCGGGGAAGCTGGTAGTAGACAGTCTCAATCGCGCAACCGAAGCTTGCCGTCTCGGGTCGCGCAATCGGTTCTCCGGCAAGGAATGAAACGACTGCGGGCTCAAGCCAGGCCTGATATTCGGTGTCTGCGGGCATGCGGAAATTATCAATTGCGCCGCGGTATTGAACTGTCTTGTCTGGCCCGATCAGATAACAGCGCGGCGTCTGCTGTGAAAACCAGAGCCGTGCAACCTTCGCGCCCTCGTCCAGCAATATGGGGAAAGTCAGTTTCCGGTCACGCACGGAAGAGACCATTTGTTCCTTCGTTTCGCTCACTCGCGACGCGATAGTTGCAAAGCCCAGTTCCGCGTGCGACGCTGCAAAACGGTTTAGATATTCGTCATACCGCAGGCAGTGGGAGCACACGCCAGACCAGAAAATGATCACCGCTCCGCGCTTGCCCTCAAGCAGACTCGCCGGGCTCTGCACACCTTCGCCACCCAGTAGTGGCAAGGCAAAATCCGGCACCGGCTGGCCCGTCTTGTTTGTGGTCCCTGGCGTTGACATGGTTTGCTCATTTTACGACGCCGGTTTAATATGTGGAATGCCTATGAAGCTCTGTGCTGCTGCTCTGCTCGCGATATGCTGCTTTTCGCTCCCCGCCGCAGGCGAAAAGAAATTCATTGTTCCCGCTGAACTTGCTCCCAAACCGGGAGCACCGGCAGCGGTTTACAGCCCCGCCGTGCTGGTGGATGGAACCCTCTACATCTCAGGTATGTTGGGTACCGACCTCAACACCCGCCAGATTCCGGATCGCTTCGAAGACGAAGTGAGCGCCGCGCTCGACAGCGTCGGTATCGTTTTGAAAGAAGCTGGTATGACCTATGCGGACGTCGTCTCCGTAACCATATTCCTCACCGATATGGAATTGTTCGGCCGCATGAACGCCGTCTATACAGCACGATTCCCGGCACCGCGCCCGGCCCGAACCACAGTGGGAGTATCCCGCCTCGGTTCACCCAAAGGGCACCTGGAAATTTCCGTTACAGCAAAGAAGTAGACTGGACAGGAACATTATGAAAAAACTTCAAAGAGTTTCGGGCTTTGCCCTGGTCTGCGGGCTGCTTGCTGCCGGCGCCCTTTTTGCACAGGCCCCCGGCGTGATTCGCACGGTGGTGGAACGTGCCGATATTTCCGTACCAGGCCGTGAGGCCGTCATCGTCAAAGTTGAGTTTCCGGTAGGCGCCACCACGGGTCGCCACACGCACTTCGGTGAGGAAATCAGCTATGTGATCGAAGGTGAGGGTGAACTGATGATTGAAGGGCAGCCCATGAAAAAGCTGGCCCCCGGAGTGGGCTTCATCGTTCCTAATGGTGCGAAGCACGAGGCGCACAATACTGGTACTGGTGTCATGAAGATCGTTGCCGTCTTCCCGGTGGAAAAAGGCAAGCCGCTCACCACGCCTGCTCCGTAGTCTTATAGAATTTGTCCATGTCCAAAAGCAGGGTCCTGGCCTGCGGGGCCCTGCTCCTCACGACACTCTTTCTCGCTCGGGCTCAATCAGTTCGCGTCACGCCTGTTGCCAGCGCATATGCTGATCCGGCGGCATGCGCCACATGTCACGCTTCTCTGGCTGCCACTTACAGGCAGACCGGAATGGGACGGTCGTTCTACAAGCCAACCACTGAAACAGTCACTGCCGGAACCTACTACCACGCAGCGTCTGCAACCTGGTATTCCGTAATCGTTCGCGACGGCCGCTATTTCCAGAAGCAGCACCAGATCGGTTTCGACGGCAATGAAACCAGCGTTCTGGAAAAAGAGATTGACTACGTCGTCGGGTCCGGCAACCACTCGCGCACCTATCTGCACCGCAACGCTGACAGCCATCTGATCGAACTGCCCCTCGCCTGGTACTCAGAGAAGGGTGGATATTATGCCATGAATCCAGGCTATGACCGTCCGGATCACCAGGGCTTTCGGCGACAAATTCAGCCCGATTGCATGTTCTGCCACAGCGCATACCCCCGCAATGATATTGCACCCGAAGCCATCGATTGCCAGCGTTGCCACGGGCCCGGCCAGAAACACATCGACCTCGCGCGCCATGCCGGAACCGCCACGGCGGAAATACGTGCGGCAGTAGTCAATCCGGCTCGCCTTACCCCGCAGAGACAGGCTGAGGTCTGCATGCAATGTCACCTTGAAACCACCAGTTTTCCGCTGCCGAATTCCATCGTGCGCTACGAACGCGGACCTTTCTCCTTCCGCCCCGGCGAACCCATCGCGGATTTCAAACTATTCTTCGATAAAGCCGAAGCAAAACCTTCTGTTCCCCGCCTCGAAATCGCCAGCGCAGCCTTCCAGCTCAACCAGTCAGCCTGTGTTCTGAAGAGCGGCGACAAACTCACCTGCGCCACCTGTCACAACCCGCACGACGTGAAACATGGTGCCGCGGCAACGCAGCGCTATTCCCAAATCTGCCGGGACTGCCATGCCGCACCCGTCGCCCAACTCGCCTTTGCTGGCAAACATACTGCATCGCCCGATTGCACCAGCTGCCACATGCCAAAGACGCGAACCGAAGATGCGATCCATGTCGTGATGACAGACCATCACATCCAGCGTCCGCATACCTCTGGAGACCTGCTCGCGGAAATTTCCGAGCGACCCGCCGGCATCACAGGCGCTTACCGCGGTGCAGTCAATCTCTACTACCCCGCTGCGCTGCCGAAACCGGAAGACGAACTCTATCTCGCTACCGCGCAGGTGATTGAGAGTTCCAACCTGACGGCAGGCATCGCTCGTCTCTCGGCCGCAATCGAAAAATACACGCCTGCGGCACCAGAACATTACCTGCAACTGGCCGATGCCCTGAGAAACGCGGATCGCTGCAATGAAGCATTGCCTGTCTATGAAGAAGCCCGCAAACGCGATCCGAACTCCCTGCCGGTCGCGCAAAAAACGGCTCTGTGCCTGCAATCAACAGCACAGCGACCCCGTGCCGCCGCAGTCTTGCGCGAAGCTCTAAGCATCCACGGTTCAGACGCCCCCGCTTGGGTTCAACTGGGTCTGGTGCTCCTCAATCTTTCCAGCACAAAAGACGCCGTTGCCGCATTTCAAAAAGCAATCGAGCTTGACCCGGAACTGCCCGAAGCCTGGAACAGTCTGGGAGGCGTTCTGATCGAAACCGGTCCGGCTGCGGAAGCTGAACGTGCGCTCCGTAGTGCAGTCCGTTTTCAGCCCAATTACGCGGAGGCGCACAACAACCTGGGTACTCTTTTTTCCCGGACAAATCGTTTCAGCGAAGCGCAGTTTCACTACGAAGCAGCACTACGGTACAAGCCCGATTACAATTTCGCCCGCTACAACTACGGTGTCGCTTTAGCCCGCGCGGGGCGTCTCACTGAAGCGCAGACGCAGTTGGAGACGGTTCTGCGAAACGATCCCGCCGCGGCCGACAGCCATCAGGTGCTGGGCGTCGTACTCGCGAATCAGGGGCAGCCAGACCTGGCACTCCAGCACTATAAAGAAGCGGCCAGGCTCAGGCCGGAGTTCGCCCGGGCCAACCTCAGCGCAGGTCAGGTACTGGCTGGCACAGGAAAGTCTGACGAGGCTTTACCCTACCTGCGCAAAGCAGCAGAAAGTGCGGACCGCGACGCCAGCGCCGAAGCCCGCAAGATACTGGAATCTCTCAACCGCCGCTAGGCTTCCAGTTGCGCGTCGAGCGTGATCGTGGTGTTGTAAAGCTTGGAAACCGGGCATCCGGCTTTCGCCGCCTGAGTAGCTTTTTCAAACGCTTCCTGGCTGGCCGCCGGAATTTTCGCCTTCAAAACCAGTGCGCTCGAAGTCACCGTAAAGCCCCCGTCCTTCTGCTCGACGGTAATCGTACACTGCGTTTCCAGGCTGTCAGCCTTCAGCCCGGCCTGTGCCAGCTGTGCCGAAAGTGCCATCGTGAAGCACCCCGCGTGGGCCGCCGCCAGAAGCTCTTCCGGATTCGTCCCCGCGCCTTGTTCAAACCGGCTGTGGAATGAGTAAGCCGTGTCCGAAAGGACGCCACTTGCGGTTGTCAATGAACCTGTACCAGTTTTAAGGTCGCCCTGCCATTTTGCGTGCGCAATTCTTTGCATGCGCTCAGTTTAACCTGTTTACCGAACTGGTTTAGCGCCTGGCCTGGCCAGCAAAACCGGCTTAACTTTCACGCCATCCTGCACGCTGTCGCCCGGGTTGATCACCAGACGTTCTCCCTCATTGAGCCCGGAAATCACCTCGACGCGGTCGCCATAGTCGCGCCCGAGCGCCACATGCCGGTAATGCACCACATCATCGGTGCCTACCACTGCCACCTGTGGACCATCAGCCCTCACGACCAGCGTGTCGCCTTTGATGACCATGGGCGGATCAGCCCTCGGCGTCATGAAATTGACCTGCGCGTACATGCCGGGCAGCAGCAGACCTTCGCTGTTCGAAAGTTCGATCTCCGTAAGCATCGTGCGCGTCACGGTATCGAGCGCATTAGCAGTGCGTGCAACTTTCCCCATGAACTTCTTCGACGGCAAATTAGGGATCAGAACCTCCGCCGTTTGGCCCACCCGAATCGAAGTCGCATCGCCCTGCGGAGCGTTGACAAAAGCTCGAAGCCGGTCCACCTGGGCGATTCTGAAAAGCAGCGTGCTGCCATCAGCCACCAGCGCCCCTGTGTCCACATTGCGTTGCGTAATCACACCGGTGAAGGGAGCCTTGACCTTCAGATAACCCTGAACCTGTGTGAGCCGGTTTAGATTGGCTTCCGACGCAGTCAGACTGCTGCGCGCCGCGGTCACTGCATTCTCAAGTGCCGTTACGCTCGCACGCAGCGAATCAGCCTGGGATTGAAACACTTCCGCGTCCTGCCTGTTAACTGCGTCCTGCGCCAGCAAGGTCTTATACCGGGAGGCAGTTGTGTTCGCCATGTCAGAGGTGCTCCTGCCCTGCCTCAAACTGGCGTTTGCCTGCTCTAGAGTTGCCGCCGCCTGTTCGCGGGTGGCCGCTGCCTGTCGCACCTGTTCATCCAGTTCCACCGCTCTGATTTCCGCCAGGACCTGGCCCTCTTTGACACGGTCACCAATATCGGCATAACGCTTGACGATGTAGCCCGCCTGATGCGCCACCACCGGTGCTTCCGTTTCGGCCTGAAGGTTACCTGGCAGCACCAGTTCTGACTTCCCGGGCGAGCGCTCCGCCGGCGTTACGTTAACCACCGGGATCGCCAGACCATCTTCCTTAGCCTCTTTCGCAAGAGCAGTCTGACGACCGGCCATTGGCAGATAACCACCGAAAAAAGCGAGCACGACAAGCAGTACCAGCCCGATGGCAAGGCGCGTCAGCACAGATTTCGAGGGATGCGGCCTGCTGCCCAGGGGAGTAATTCCGCGAGGCGCACCGTGACCGTCATGCCGGTCACCCAGCTGGCGCTTCAGGTCTTCGATCTCCGCGCGCATTTGTTCTTCAGAATTCCCGATCACAGCCATATTCGGTCCATATTCATTTTTTCAAGCCGGTACACGTTAAGCCAGATACAGGCTGACATCTTCCTGCTCTTCTTCCGCCAGTTTTGTATCAAAATCCACAGGCGCCTTCTTGCGCAGCATGCTGTAAACCAGCGGCACAATTATTAGAGTGGTAACCGTCGCCAGCACCAGACCACCAATAACAGCGCGGCCCAGCGGAGCATTTTGCTCTCCGCCTTCGCCCAAACCCAGTGCCATCGGAGCCATTCCGATGATCATCGCGGATGCCGTCATCAGCACCGGACGAATACGCGCGTGTCCCGCTGAAAGCGCAGCCGCCCTGGCGTCCATGCCCTCCAGTCGCTGGTCGTTCGCAAACACCACCAGCAGAATACTGTTTGCTGTCGCCACCCCGATACACATGATCGAACCCATCAGCGAAGGAACGCTGAAAGTCGTCTGGGTAACAAACAATATCCACAAAATTCCAGCCAGCGCACCAGGCAACGCCATCAGAATGATGAACGGGTCAAGCCACGATTGAAAATTGAGTGCCATCAAAAGGTAGACCAGCACGATCGCAAAGATTAGGCCGATACCGAGCCGGTTGAAAGATGTCTTCATCGTCGCCACCTGACCACGCACATCGATCGACGAGCCCCGTGCCAGGTTCTTCTCCGCTTCCGCCACAATCTTGTCCACACCCGCGCCGACTCGGCCCAAATCCTGGCCTTCCACATTGGCGTAAACATCGAACACCGGCTGAACGTTGTAGTGGTTAATGATCTGTGGCGCGATACCCCTGCTCGAAGAAGTGACCAGATTCGCCAGAACTTGCGTAGCCTGCGTGGCGGCACCAGGGTTCCCATAGGCCAGAGAAGATTGTGCAGGTCCGTTCCCCAGCACACCCACCGCCGCACTGGTCGAAAAACTCGGCGAGAGCGGTGCGATCGGTGTATTCAGCAGCGCGTCCAGTGAATTCATCTTCGGTTGCGGCGTTTGCACCGTCACGCCATAGCTCACGCCATTGGCCCAGTTCAGCCACTGGTTCGGCGCTGTCTGGCCGCTGCCGCTCAGTGAGATGAGCATACTGTTCGATACATCACGCTGCGTGAGCCCCGCCTGGCCCGCTTTGTTCCGGTCCACGTTGAGGCGTATCTCGGGATAATCCATCACCTGGTGGATGTGAACATCGGCCGCGCCCGGAATACGGCTCATCTGTTTCGCGATCTGTTTTGCCAGCGCATAGTTGGCGTCTGAATTGCGCCCCGCGATCTGAACATCAATCGGGGCGGGCAGGCCGAAATTCAGAATCTGATTGGTGATGTTAGCTGATTCAAAAAAGAAAACCACATCGGGAAATTCGTCATTGAGTCGCCTTCTGAGCCGCTTCTGATAGACCTCAGTCGGGACTTTCCGCTCACCTTTCAGCGAAATCAAAATCTCGCCATCGCCCGAACCAATCGTGGGGGTATCGCCAAATGCGAGGTTAAAACCACCGCCAGGAATTCCGATGTTATCGATAATGGTGTCGATCTGGTTGCCGGGAATAACGTTGCGGATCTCCGCCTCAATCCGGGCGAAAACCATTTCCGTCTCTTCAATCCGGGTTCCCGATGGTGCGCGTGCATGAAGGCGCAACTGGCCGGAATCCACCGTCGGAAAAAAATCACTGCCGATAAACCCGGCCAGACCCATTGAACCCAGCGTGAACACGGCAAAGCCCGCCAGAATTATTTTCCGGTGTCCCAGCGCCCAGTCCAGCAATGAGACATAAAAATCCCGCAGGCGCTCAAACTGCTTATTGAACACATTGTGCGCCTGCCAGATCAGGCCGCTGCCGCCCGCCGATTCGCCGTCATGCCCCAGCATGTACAGCTTCATCTCGGGGCGCAGCATCGCATGAATCATGTTGGGTACCAGCGTCCGTGCCAGCAGGTAGGAAGCCAGCATCGCGAAGACAACCGCCATGGCTAGCGGAACGAACAAAAACCGCGCCGCGCCTGTCAGCAGCAGCACCGGAACAAACACCACACAAATACAAAGCGTAGAAACCAGCGCCGGCACCGAGATCTGCTGAGAACCATCCAGCACTGCCCTCACCAGCGGCTTCTTCATCGCCATATTGCGGTGGGTGTTTTCAATCGTCACCGTGGCATCGTCAACCAGAATGCCCACCGCCAGCGAAAGCCCGCCGAGCGTCATTACATTGATGGTTTCTCCCCACATCCACAGCAATGCCAGCGAAGCCAGAATCGCCAGCGGGATCGACACGCAGACAATAATCGTGCTGCGCCAGCTGCCCAGGAACAGTAGAATCATCAATCCTGTCAGCACCGCAGCAATCAAAGCTTCCCGAAGCACACCTTCAATTGATGCGCGCACAAACACCGACTGGTCGGCGAGTTGCCGCACTTCCAGTTCCGGCGGCATCTGCGCAATGATTTTCGGCAGGGCGGCTTTCACCGCATTCACAATCGAAAGTGTTGATGCGCGGCCATTGCGCGTAATGGTCATAAGTGCCCCGCGGGTCCCGTTCACACGGACTACACTGCTCTGCACTGAGGCACCATCCCGCACCTGCCCGATATCACGCATATAAATCGGTGCGCCGTTAAACATCTTCACCGGCAGCATGTTCAGCTCCGCCACCGTACGCGGGCTGCTGTTCAGTTTGATGAAGTACTCGCGCTCGCCGAATTTCGCCGTACCTGCCGGCAAAACAATACTCTGCAAATTCATCGCCGTAGAAACATCGGTTGCCGAAATCTGCTTGGCATACATCGCCTGCGGATCCAGATCGACAATGATGTTGCGCCCTTTGCCCCCGTATGGCGAAGGAATTGAAGTGCCCTGAATCGTCGCCAGCTGCGTCCGAATGAAGTTGCTGCCCAGATCGTTCAGATCCTGCTCACTGAGCGTTTTACTGCCCAGCCCCAGCTGAAGAACCGGCACGCTCGAAGCGTCATACTTCAAAATGTTGGGCGGAAAAATTCCCGGCGGCATTGCCCGCAACGTGCTCTGTCCGTTGGAAGCCACCTGCGCCTGCGCCGCCTCAATATGTGCACCGGGCTGGAAGTAGATTCTGATGACCGCAACACCGTTGTAAGCCTGCGATTCAATATGCTCAATATCGTTGACCGCCGAGGTTATGCCGCGTTCAAAAACGGTCACTACGCGACTCGCCATTTCTTCAGCCGGAAGTCCGCTGTAGTTGAAAACAACGCTAAGCACCGGGATATCGATCGCCGGGAATATATCGATCGGCATCGTGAACGCAGCCACCCCACCCAGCAGGGTGATCAGCAGCGCCATAATTACAAAAGTATAGGGGCGGCTTAATGCCAGCCTTACAATCCACATCTAAAATCGGGTTCCCGAACGCATGTCGTTACTGTTTGGCGCTGTTCCGCTGCTTCCGGTTACCGGTGGGTGAAAAAGCTTTACCGGTATAATGGACTTATCCGAGGTCAAATGCCGTCCATCCGTTCATTCATACGTCTGTTCCTGCACGTTCAGATGCTGCCCATCCTCGAAAGCGGAGAAGAAACTCTGGTGGGCGGTCAGGCTGTCATGGAAGGCGTGATGATGCGCGCCCCGCACAGTTATTTCGTCGCCGTTCGCAAACCCTCCGGTGAAGTTGTTACCGAGGAATTGCCCGTGGAGCGCATGTCGGAAAAACACGCATGGCTTAAGTGGCCGCTTTTGCGTGGTTTAGGAACTTTAGGGCAGGCTATGTCGCTCGGCATGCGGGCGCTCAAGTTTTCCGCCACCGCAGCGCTTGACGAAGGTAAAGGCGAAAAGCCAACCGAAATTCCCGGCTGGATGATGGCCCTGCAAGTCGCCTTCTCCATCGCGTTTTTTATCTTCATGTACAAGCTGGTTCCGCTGAAACTGGCAGGCTGGCTTAGTGACTGGCTGCCAGTCTTTAAAGGCCAGATTTTGTTCAATAGCGTCGATGGCGTCATCCGCCTGATCATCTTCGTCGGCTTTCTGCTCATCCTGTCGCAAACTAAAGACATCAAAAGGGTTTTTGAATACCACGGCGCTGAGCACAAGGTCGTTTTCAACTTCGAGTCCGGCACTCCGGTTAGCGTCGAAAACGCCCAGAAATTCGTTACCTGGCACCCCCGCTGCGGTACCAGTTTTATGTTCGTGATCATGCTGATTTCGACCTTGGTCTACATCATCATCCCCACGCCACCCACCTTCCTGGCCAAACTCGCCGAACGCGTCATCCTGCTGCCCGTCATCACTGGCCTCAGCTACGAACTGATTCGTTTCGCCGCCAAACAGCGTGGTTCCTTCCTGGCGCTGCTAACCGCCCCCGGTCTCTGGACTCAGCGCATCACCACCAAGCCTCCCTCCGATGAACAGGCCGCAGTCGCCGTTCGCGCGCTGGAAGGCGCCATGGCGCTTGAAGCCCGCCAGGGCGGGGAACTCGTAATCGCCTGATGCAATACGCCGACAAGCTCGACAAACTCGAAATTCGTTTTGACGAAATGACCGCCCAGATGGCAGACCCTGCCGTCATCAGCGATGGCGCGGAGTACCGAAAAATCTCCAAAGCCCGAGCCGATCTGGAAGAGATCGTCGTTAAGTACCAGCAATATAAGCGGGCCTTCAGTCAGCTGCAGCAGGCTCAGGGCATGCTTCACGATTCCGATGCCGACCTTCGCGAAATGGCGCAAATGGAAATCGACAGCGTCCAGCCCGAGATCGTGCAAATCGAAAACGACTTGCGCGTGCTCATGCTTCCGAAAGATCCGCTCGACGAAAAAGATGTCGTCCTCGAAATTCGAGCCGGTACCGGGGGCGACGAAGCCAGCCTGTTTGCCGCCGAAGTCTTCCGCATGTACGTCCGCTATGCCGAAACCCAGCACTGGCGCGTGGAAGTCACCTCCAGCAGTGATTCCGCGGTCGGCGGACTCAAGGAAGTTCTGGCCCTCGTCAGTGGTAATAAAGTCTACAGCCGCCTGAAATATGAGAGCGGTGTCCACCGCGTGCAGCGCGTGCCGGCAACGGAACAGCAGGGCCGCGTCCACACCTCAGCCATCACGGTGGCCGTATTGCCGGAAGCGGACGAAGTCGAAATCAAGGTCGAAGAAAAAGATATCCGCATCGATACTTTTTGCTCCTCCGGCCCCGGCGGTCAGTCGGTTAATACCACCTACTCGGCAGTCCGCATCACCCACCTGTCAACGGGTACCATCGTCTCCTGCCAGGATGAAAAATCGCAGATTAAGAACCGCGCCAAAGCCATGCGCGTGCTGCGTTCGCGCCTCTACGAAATTGAACTGCAAAAGCAGCAGGATGCCATCGGTGCCGAACGCCGCACCATGGTCGGCACCGGTGACCGCAGTGAGAAAATTCGCACCTACAACTTTCCGCAAAACCGCCTGACTGACCATCGCATTGGCCTGACTCTTCATCAGCTCGACCTCGTGATGGAAGGCAAACTCGATATCATTTTCGACGCCCTCACCCAGCATTACCAGTCCGAAAAAATGCAGCGCGACAGCGGTGCAGACGGCGTAGCCGCCTAAAAACTTGAACGTTAAGACTGCTATCGCGCAAGGCACGGAACTCACCGGTTCCCGCCTCACCGCTGAGGTTTTGCTGGGCCATGCCATGCACCACGACCGCGTCTGGTTTTACGCGCACCCCGAACAGGAACTGCGCGAAGTGGAATGGCTGCACTATGGCCGCTATCTGCACGAACGGCTCAAGGGCAAGCCGACCCAGTACATCACTCACAAACAGGAATTTTTTGGCCGCGATTTCCGCGTCACGCCTGATGTCCTGATTCCGCGTCCTGAGAGCGAATTGCTGGTCGAAACGGTGCTAAAAGCCGCGCCTGACGCTGCCCTGATCATCGACGCTTGTACTGGCTCCGGCGCAATTGGCATCACCCTGGCGCTCGAATCGAGAGCCCGCATCATCGCCACTGATATTTCCAGTGCAGCACTCACGGTCGCCGCCGCCAACGCACAAAACCTCAGCGCGGCGCTCTCCTTCGTCGAGGCCGATCTACTCCAGTCCTTCTCCCCCAACAGCGCCGACATCATCGTCTCCAACCCGCCCTACATAGCAGAAACCGACCGTGCCACACTCCAGCCCGAAGTTCGTGACTGGGAGCCATCGCTCGCCCTGTTCGCCGGTCCCGGCGGTACTGACATTTATAAACGCCTCATCCCCCAGGCCCGCAGCATTCTGAAATCCGGCGGCATCCTCGCCCTCGAACTCGGTTTTGGCCAAAAGGAAGCCCTGTCTGCGCTCATCAAAGGCTGGAACCAGGTGCGCTTCCTCGACGACCTGGCCGGAATCCCCCGCGTGTTAGTCTGCAACAAGCCGTGAACCGGGTAGTCTTCCATGTCGATATGGACGCGTTCTTCGTTTCCGTGGAAGAACTCTTCGATCCCTCGCTTAAAGGCAAGGCCGTCGTCGTTGGCGGCAAGCCCGATGAACGCGGCGTAGTCAGCGCCGCATCCTACGAAGCCCGTAAATTCGGCGTACATTCCGCCCTGCCCCTCCGCACCGCCTACAAACTCTGTCCTCACGCCATCTTTGTTGAAGGTCATCCGGAACGCTATCGCGACTATTCAGGCCGCGTTTATGAAATCCTGCGACGCTTTTCGCCTTTGGTCGAAATGGCGTCCGTCGACGAAGCCTACCTCGATATGTCCGGTACCGAACGCCTGCACGGCCCCACGCTGCGAGCCGCTCATACCCTGCACGAAATGATGAAAGCCGAAACGCAGCTGAACTGCTCCATCGGCATTGCAACATCTCGTCTGGTCGCCAAGATCGCGTCCGATCAGGCCAAGCCCAACGGCATTCTTCATGTGCTCCCCGGCGTGGAATCCCGCTTCCTTGCCCCGCTCGAAGTCCGCCGCATTCCCGGTGTCGGCAAAGTAATGGAAAAGAACCTGCACGAAGTGGGTATCCGCCTCATCGGTGACCTCGCAATTCTCGAAGAAAAAACCCTCGAAGCCCGCTTCGGCAAGTGGGGCCTCGCTCTGGCAGGCAAGGCACAGGGGCTTGATTCAGGTGGGTGGTTTGATTCGGAAATCGGCGAACGCGGCGACCCCAAATCCATCAGCCATGAACATACCTTCGGAGTCGATACCAAAGACTGCGGCCAGCTCGAAGCCACCCTCGCCCACCTGTCAGAAAAAGTCGCCCGGCGTCTGCGCGAACACCATCTTTTCGCCCGGACCATGCACCTGAAACTGCGCTATTCCGACTTCACTACCATCACCCGGGCGCACACCTTCTCATCACCCACGCAACTGGATATTGACCTCATTGAACATACTCGCAAACTGCTCAATGACAATTGGGATCCCCGCCGGACCATCCGCCTGCTCGGCGTAAATACATCCAGCTTTGAACATGACCAGGGCCAACTCGATCTCATGGACGGTGGACGCACCGAACGCTGGCGCAAAGCCCTCGAAGCTGCCGACGCCCTGCGCGACCGCTTTGGTGAATCCGCCGTCGCCCTCGGTTCAGGAATGCGCGGACGCTACAAAGAGCGCGTGCAGGATAACCCCGCCGCGCTCCCGGGTAAAGAACCGGCCAAACCAAAAAAAACCGGTCAGTAAACCTTCGCCGTCTTGAAATCCCCGGCCTTCACAATCGATAACGCCGAAGGGTCAATATGGCGTTTGAACGCCGCACTCACCTGCTCCGCAGTCAGCGCCGCCAGTTTCGCATCCATATCTTCATCCCACTTCATGGTTCGCCCGGTGTCCTCCCGGATCGCGAGAATCCGCAGCAGTTGCCCATCCTGAGACCGGCCCACGCTGCGTTCATCCCGCAGTGCTTTTTTTGCCGCATCCACTTCCGCAGCAGTGAATCCCTTGTCCACCGTCTTGCGCAGTTCATCGATAAAGCTTGCTTCCACCCTCGGCGTGTTCTCCGCCTTGGCGCTGGCGGTTCCCCCGAAACTTGCCGCGTCCCCTTCGCTCGGCACGGCGAACCGCGAATTCACTCCATAGGTCAACCCTTCCCGGTTGCGAATCCGTTCAAATAGCCGTGACCCTGTTGAACTACCAAACATGTAATTCGCCAGTACCATCGCCGGATAATCCGGATCCGTATCCGTCAGCGCCAGGTTGAGCCCCGCCTCAAATGTGGCATTCTGCTTGTCGGGAGCTTCAATCTTCACGTTGACCGGTTCCAGTTTCTGGTACCGGGCGGTAATGCGCTGGTAGGCTACAGGGCTTCTCCACGCTCCAAAAAGTTCTTCCGCCGTCTTGCGCAAAATAGCAGGATCAAACTGCCCGCTAACAATCAGGGCTCCGTTCGAAGCACCATAAAATTGCGAATGGAACTTCTTCGCGTCATCCAGCGTTACGGCATTGATCTCGGCGATGTTCTCATCGAGCGTACCCACATAACGAACATCCTGCCGCGGATAAGGATTCAGCGCCCGTGTCAGAGCCAACTGCGCCAGGCTCCCCGGGTCAGTCTTGCCATTCTCCAAACCGGCAAGCCGCTGCTTCTTCACCTGATCGAACTCCGACTCCGGGAACGAAGGTTCCCGCAGGATTTCCGCCACAAGCTGAAGTGCCGGAATCAGATTTGCTTCAGTTGTCTGAATGCTGGCACTGGCCCCGCTCGTTCCGCCATTCACATTGATCCGCGCATTCAGTCTCACCATCTCGTCCTGAATTTGCTGCCGCGTGTGGTGCTGCGTGCCGCGCATCAGCAGTGAACCAGCCATGCCAGCCGCAGGTCGCTTGCCCACCAGCGATTTTTCATCGCCAAAGTTCAAATCAATCGATGCCGAGACCACTCCGCCGCGCGTACTCTTCGGCAGCATCACCAGGTGCAGGCCGCCGGGCAGAACAACCCGCGTTAAATGCTTTTCGATATTCGCCGGAGTCGGGTCAAACACCTCTCCTGCCGCCACGACCATCCCACCTTTGAAATCCTTGAATTGCGATTCAAGAGACGGTGCTTCCGGCACTTCCGTGCGATCAGGCGCATCGGTGGGGATGAATTCCCCCACCGTCCGGTTGGAAGCCTTGAAGTAAGTCTTCGCGACGCGCACAACGTCTTCCGGCGTCACCGTTTTCAATTCCTCATAGTTGAGGAAGAATAACCGCCAGTCACCGCTCGAAATGGAATCTGTCAGCACCATCGCAGCCTGCTGTGAATTCGCCATGATCATTTCCATGCTTTGCAGAATGCGCGACTTTACCTTTTCCACTTCATCTTTCGTTGGCGGCTCAGTAGCCACGCCGGCAATCGTCTCAAGAATGGTTTTACGTGCTTCTTCAAGCGACTGGTCTTTGTTGAGCGTCGCCTCTGCGATCACAATACCAGGATCATGGAGCTCTTCGTATCCCATGCTCACCGAGAGCGCCTTCTTGTTATCGACCAGCGCTTTATAGAGGCGCCCTGTACCCCCGCCGCCACGTCCACCGCCGGTCGCCAGAACGCCGCTCAGCACTTCGAGGGCGGCGGAATCGGGGTGCGCGAAAGCGGGCGCATGCCACGCAATCATCAGCGCCTGATTATTTCCCACGCGTCGCAGTTCCACGGAACGCTCGCCATCCTGTACCGGCTCCGTCGTGTAGGTCTTTTCGAGTACCCGCGCGGGACGCGGAATCGCTCCCGATGTTTCCGCCACCATAGCCAGCGCCCTGGCTTCGTCGAACTTACCGGCAATGATCAGAATGGCATTGTCCGGCTGGTAATACTTGCGATAAAAAGCTGCCAGCCGGTCGATCGGGACCTTTTCAATGTCCGCCCGTGAACCGATTGTAGACTTTCCGTAGTTATGCCACAGGTACGCTGTAGAAAACACGCGCTCCATCAAAACTCGTTCCGGACTGTTCTCGCCGCGCTCAAACTCGTTGCGCACCACGGTCATCTCCGTGTCGAGCAACTGCTTCTCGATCCGCATGTTCACCATGCGCTCGGCCTCCAGACCCAGCGCCCACTTCAGGTTGTCATCAGTTGCTGTCACGGTTTCGAAATAATTGGTGCGGTCGAAACTGGTGGTCCCGTTAAATTGCCCGCCATGGTCAGCCAGCTCCCGTTTGATATCCCGCCCGTTCGTCGACATGATGAAGTTCATGTGCTCAAGCAGGTGCGCCATGCCACTCTCGCCATAACCCTCATGACGTGAACCCACCATATAGTTCATGTTCACCGTCACCTTCGGGCTGGACGGGTCAGGAAACAGCAGCACCCGTAAACCGTTGGGGTAGGAATATTCAGTAATTCCACCCATCGAAGCTTTCTTCTCCACGCCCTTCGGCAAGGTCTGGGAAAAGGCTGAAACAGTCAATGCCAGGGCGGCAGCAATCACTCTGAAGCGCATGAAGATTACGTTACTACACCGGGCTGCCGGAGCGGGCTGCCTGGGCGCGTTTTGACGCTCTGTGCTACATGTAGCACATAGAGCCATGAGAACCGCTGGCATTCGCGAAGCCCGGCAAAACCTCTCCACCCTCATCGAACTGGTGAAGGCAGGCGAAGAAGTTACGATTACCGACCGGGGAAAAGCTGTGGCCGTGCTCTCAGCCCCTCCCAAAACCCCAAGGCCGCGATTCCCGGATCTCTCCGAATTCCGCGCCAGTCTGAACCTCCCCCCAGACACAGGCAGCCGTCTTTCCGCGATCATTTCCGAGGACCGGGATGATCGCATCTGATGCCTGGTACGTCGATTCCAGTGCTTTGGTTCGCGTGTACGTTCCGGACCAGTTCAGTGAACCTCTGAACGAGATGCTATGGCGGGGAGATAATTTGTTCCTCTCCGACTTGTGTGCCACAGAAGTCGCATCTTCCCTTTGCAGACTCCGCAGCGAGGGTATCTTGACGAGCGAAGGGGCGAAGGAAATCCACGGCAAATTGCTGGCCGATATCGCCCGTGGCGTCTTTCAGCGGGTCAGCCTGACTACCGAAGTCTACCGGTCAACGGAAAGCCGTTTGCTCGGTGCTGTCAACGTTAAGGGCGGCGTCCTCCGGGCGAGTGACGCACTACATGGTGAGGTAGCGATCCACCCCCAGGCGGAAGCCGCGTTCTTTGTCTTCCACGATGGAGAGAATGATGATCGGGATGTCCATGTTGGCCGGGTCGTTCTTTAAGACCGCAGCCACGTCGAAGCCGTTCATCTCGGGCATCATCACGTCGAGAATGACCAGGCCGGGACTTTCTTCGCGGATCATGGCCAGGGCCTGACGTCCGTTTTCAGCCAGGCGCACCGCATATCCGGCTTCGACGAATTCCTGCTGGAGCACGCCGCGGATGTTGGGATCGTCATCCACCACCAGGACCGACTGCGGTCGCGGCTGACGGCTCGCGACATTGTCCCGCAGCTGGCGCACCAGGGCATTGAAATCCAGGGTTCGCGGCGCGCCGATCTCGCCGGGTATGGGCAGCGAGAAATAGAATGTGCTCCCCTTGCCGATCTCGCTTTCAAGCCACATGCGACCGCCGTGGTGTTCCACAATTTCGCGGGAGATGGGCAGACCGAGGCCGGTGCCTTGTGGCTTGTCGGTCAGGGTGTCGCCCACCTGCTTGAACTTTTCGAAGACTTTCGGCTGGTCATCGGGCCGGATGCCGATGCCCGAGTCCGTGATGCTGACGACGAGTTCGCCGTCGCGCTTTGCAGCGGCGCAGGTCACGGTACCCGCCTCGGTAAACTTTACGGCGTTGGAGATCAGGTTGATCACCACCTGAATCAACCGATCGCTGTCGCCCGTGATCAGGGGCAACTCCGCGTCAACGTTGCGCGTGAGCTCCAGCTTTTTGGCATCCACCAGAGATGAGGTAGCGGCGATGGCGCGCTCGATCACTTCGGCGATGGAGACCTGGGCCATGTTCCAGGTGAGTTTCCCGGCGTTGATCTTGGCCAGATCGAGCACGTCGTTGATGAGCTTGGTCAGGCGTTCGCCTTCGCTGACTACGACGTCCAGATTCTGGGATACCTGGATTTTGGTACGGGCGACTTTCTTGTCGTCTTCCGGAATGAGAGGGAACAGCACCTCGTCCAGGCGCCGGCGGATGATTTTGGCGAAGCCCAGCACGGAAGTGAGCGGCCTGCGCAGTTCGTGGCTCACGGTGGAAAGGAACGTTGTCTTGGCTTCGTCGGCCTGTTCGGCAAACTCGCGCGCTACCCGCGCTTCTTCAAACAAGTGTGCGTTGTGGACGGCCACGCCAATCGATGTAGCGATGGTGGAAAGCAGGCGCTGGTCAGCTTCAGTGAAACGGCCGACTTCTTCCGTGCTCCGGACGCTGACAACCCCCACCATTTCGCCGCCGGACTCGTGCGGTGCGGGTGGATATTCGGGAGATGCGAAACAGATGTGCAAAGAAATCCCTGGAGAGCTGGCGCGACCGTGCCTGCATCATCCGGAATGCCACGGGAGTACCTATGGGACCCGTTGGGGAGTGACGGAACCTACAGAAAAGGTGCAACTCTTCTTATAATGATTAGAGGCACAAATATGCTCCCCACACTGGCTCCACTCATTCGTCGCGTTCAAAATGGGTTGAGTTATCGGCTGAGGGGTGCCGCGGGCGGGCGTCTGGCATCTTTCTGCAGGCCCGTTTCCATTGGTCTCCTGATCAGCGAACGTTGCAACGCGAAATGCGTTCACTGCGACATCTGGAAGAACCGCGGGCAGGAAGACTCACCGACGGTGGAACAGTGGAAGAGGCTGCTGCTGGAATTTCGCCAATGGCTGGGTCCCGCGCATGTTGTACTCAGTGGAGGAGAAGCCCTGTTGCGCCCCTGGACCCCGGAACTCGTTGCCTACGGATCGTCCATTGGCCTCTATATCGAAGTGCTGACCCACGGCTACTGGATGGAACAGAGCCGAATCCAGCAGATGGCGCGGGCCAAACCGGGTCGCGTTACAGTTTCCGTCGATGGCATCGGGGCGACCCACAACAGAATCCGGGGACGTGAACGGTTCTGGGAATACACGGAGACGAGCCTTCAATCCCTGGTAAGACTTCGCAAAGAAGAAAACCTGTCCTACACGATTCGCCTGAAGACCGTTGTGATGGACCAGAATCTGGATGAACTCCCCGCCATTGCCGCCTTCGCGGCGCAGCATGGAATGGACGTCTTCTATCAGCCTGTGGAGCAGAACTACAACACCGTCGAGGATCCGCGTTGGTTCGATCACTCGCCAACATGGCCGCGCGACACCGCCAAAGCCGTGCGACAGGTGCGGGAATTGATTCGCCTGAAACAGGCTGGCAGCCCGATCGCCAACAGCATGGCGCAGCTAACCACGATGATCAGCTATTTTGAAGATCCGGACGGGCTGCGCGTTCGGGTTCAGGGCCACGCTGGACATGAGGAGCGCCCCTTTTGCGGCGCTCTCACTACCATTCAGGTCCAATCGAATGGCGACGTTTCCCCTTGCGCCTCCAGCCCGCCCGTCGGCAATATCAAAAGTCAGTCCATTCGGGAAATCTGGAATGCGCGCCCCGAGTGGTGGAGAAGCGACTGCTGTATGGAGCGGCGGTTTTCAGAGGTGGAGAAGAAAGAAGCGCGGCTGAGGGTTCTTAATTGATCGCCGAACCGTCGGGGTGTTCTCCCCCTGCGGAAGGCCCCAAAGCAGTTGTGCCGGAAACGGTCCTTTCGCTTTTTGATATTAACCCGAAGCGAATCGATGGAACCGCAATGTTCGTCAAAGCGCTCGCAACCGAACTGAACCAACTGGGCATGCGAAGTGTTGCCTGCTTCCCCTCCGACCCGGTTCCCCTTGTCCAGAACTTTCTGAACACTCCCGGCCTCTCGGTGGAGGCTGACCCCGCTGTTTTCGGTGCCCGCTACACGAAATCTGTCCCGGCAGTATGTCGGCTGTTGCGGCGTCACAGACCGTCCGTGGTGCATATGCACTTCATGGGCCTCATCTCCCCGATTCCGTGGCTGGCCAAACGGTTCGGCGTCAAGCGCATCCTGTTTACCGACCATGCTTCCCGGCCCGAAAATGTGCTGGTTGCCCTCCAGCCGGCCCTGAAGCGTCTTCTCGCACGCCTGATCATCCACCCTATTGATCGGGTCATCTCCGTTAGCCGCTATACCCAGTCTGCTCTGCTGGGACTTCGCAGCCTTCCGCTCAGCCGGTTGCACGTGGTCCTGAATGGCATCGATATGGGAAGAGTGGCCACGTCTCTCGTGGAAGCACGGGACCTCCGTCTCCTTCTGGGAATCCCGCCAGACCGCGTATTGATTACCCAAGTGTGCTGGCTCATCCCCGAAAAGGGTGTGATCGATCTAATCGCTGCGGCGAAGATTGTGCTGCGCGCGTGCCCTTCAGCCTATTTCCTGGTAGTCGGTGACGGTCCCGATAAAGATAAATGCAACCGGGCTGTGGTCGCGGCAGGTATTCAGGCAAGCTTCCTCTTCGCTGGTGAACTCTCCGATGTTTTTATGGACGGAGTTTTTACTGCAAGCGATATCGTCTGCCAGCCATCCCGCTGGCAGGAGGCGTTTTGTTGGGTTGTCGCGGAAGCAATGGCCTTCGGCAAGCCTGTGGTGGCCACGCGGACCGGCGCCCTTCCGGAGGTAGTCTCCGAGGGTGTGTCCGGATTTCTGGTGCCTGTTCGCGATACCGACAGGCTCGCGGCCAGCCTGGTCTGTCTGGTTACAGATGCCGCACTTCGCCGGCGAATGGGCGAGGCTGGTGCCGCAGACGTCGTGCAGCGACTCACCCTGCAGCGCAACATCTGCGAGCATGTTTCCCTGTATGGGCTCCAGGGCGTCCACGACCGCCGGATTTTGTGATTTCCAGGCGAGGCGTACGGGTTTGAAGTGAAGGTTTGATGCCGAAAGACTCACTGGTTTACTTCCGGGCGGGCCAGTGGACAGGTCAACCGGGGTAGGTGATGGCCTGGAAGCCTCTCCGTTTAGTTAGTGGGTCGTTGCTTTCTCTGGAAACCTAGCCTTCGCAGAGCCAAATTCATTTCCCATTGAAGTTGTCGGCAACATCCCTTCCTGTAATATCCCCCAAAACAAGCAATTCAGTTCTAACTAACCGATAACAGAATTACCTTTTCTATTTGTAAGATAGCGCAAAAACCATTACCGTTAGCACGTTACCTCGGATCGGTCAATGTTCCGTCTAGCCCTCCTGGAAAAGGCTTTTTCACGGGCGCTATCACCGAGAAAACAGAATTTGACAGCACCGATTTCCGGAACGTTGTGCCGCGCCTCACGCCGGACGCACGAAAGGTGAATCAAGGCACTGGTAGATGTGCTCGCGAAGATCCCTGCAGGAAAGATGGCAGCCACTGCACAGATTGCGCTGGCCCGGCTGCTCGCTCAGAAGCCGTGGATTGTTCCGATTCCCGAGACCACAAAGTTGCACCGGCTATACAGAGAGTGTCGGCGCGGTTGAAATCGAACTGAGCGCCGGGGACCTCCGGGACATTGAGAACGCCGTCTCGAAGATCAAGGTGGAAGGTGCGCGTTACCCTGCACATCTCCAGCAGCGAGATGGTAAATAGAGTTTCAAACACGAGAAGAAGAGGTTCCAAATCAATGGAAATCAAACGAAGCGGAACCAGCCTTCTGGCAAAGCACCGGCAGAACACTTCAGCGGTCTCCGTTCGAGTGATCCGCTGTTCAACGCACCCGCTCCGGCGCGTGTGTTCGGTGCAGCGTCACCTTTAAAACCCGGTGCCCTGACAGCATGGCCGAACTGCTGCCGGAAACAGAACAATGCCGGGCTCTCATCGTCCTGACGCTTCCGTCGCGAGAGCATCGCCCGAAGGGCCAGACCGGACAGTTGGCCGCCTCGGATTCGTGGCCGCTTACCGATTGCCGGAAAGACCGACCGACACCTTCTGACGAATTGCATTAGATTAGTCCGGACCCGCGCGTTGCCCTCGCGGCATCGGGGCGTCGAGGTTTGCCCCGCCAGCCGAACGGGGCCGCACCTGCCACACAACGAACGGAATCGCCGCCGCCATACTCGACGGCGGTCCTCAGGCGATAGATCAAAATGCGAGACGCAAAGACGCTTCTGCCAGCTGATGTCCCTTGACGGCTCGGCATTCAAAATCCATAGCCACCTGGGTCAATAGGCCGGCGGCCAGTCCAGGCGCAAGGCGCAACCAAATCGCTGGCAACGCTCAACACACACCGTCTCATTGTGGTTTGGTTCACCTCGCGGCTGCTTCGGCTGGCGTCACGCCAATCTGACCCTTCAAGGGTGGTTTCGGCCAGCCCAGCCGAAGCAACAAAAACTCTCCGGGAACACTCCTGTTTCTAATAGATTAGAATTCTCATGGGAGTCTGCCCGAAGTCTTGCATGAGCAGCCTGCATATTGCCGCCGCTCAATCGCAAAGAGACTCCCGTACTCATGATGCGGCACCAGGGGCCAATGTGTTTACCAGATGTCGGCTAAAACCAAGAAAACGGGAAGCTTAGCCGCGCCCGCCGGCGGCGTGGCAGGTGCTGATCGTGACGCTCCACCCGGTATTTTCGTCCGACGACACGATATAGTAGGGATCAATGACTCACGACCAATTTATCCGAGCCTTTGAGGACATCGTCGACGTTCCCCACTCCAGCCTCAAGGGCTCCGAAGCGCTCGAGGATCTGGACGGGTGGGATTCGGTTGGTATGGTCACCTTGATGGGCGTAGTGGCTGAGAATGGGGGAGTTCAGCTTTCTCCCCGAAGTATCGCGCGGTGTAGTACTGTCGACGAACTGTTCCGCCTCACGCAGCCAGCATGACCGCCGCGATTCGTGCCGTTCGCTACTACCTGCCGGAGCAAGTGCTAACGACAGCCGAACTGGCGGACCAGTTTCCTGACTGGTCGGTAGAAAAGATTGACCGGAAGACCGGTATTCAGGCGAGGCACATTGCAGGTGTCGACCAGTGCGCCTCCGACCTCGCCGTATGCGCAGTCGAGAGGCTCTTTGAGGACAGAGTCTGTACTCCGGATTCGATCGATTTCCTTTTGCTGTGTACTCAGTCTCCCGATTATTTCCTGCCTACTACGGCCTGTCTCTTGCAGGATCGGTTGGGGCTTCGAAAGTCGATGGGAGCCCTGGATTTTAACCTTGGCTGTTCCGGATACATTTATGGCCTCGGCTTGGCGCAGGGCCTGATTTCCACCGGGCAGGCGGGACAGGTACTTTTGGTCACGGCGGACACGTACAGTAAGTTTATTCATCCGAATGATAGAAGCGTTCGAACCATCTTCGGCGATGCCGCCGCCGCCACATTGATCTCAACCGCGTCGGAAGACCACTGCTTCCTCGGCCCGTTCGTATATGGAACGGACGGGTCTGGCGGGCCCAACCTGATTGTCCCGGCCGGCGCGATGCGACAGCCCCGGTCGGCGGATTCGTCCGTAGAAAATGTCGATGCGAGTGGAAATATCCGTGCTGCTGACCATATCTATATGAATGGCCCGGAGATCTTCGCCTTCACCATGAAGATTGTTCCGCAACTGGTCGCAGACCTATTAGAGAAGGCTGGCCTCAGTCTGGAAGATATCGATTTGGTGATCTTCCACCAGGCGAACCTTTACATGCTCCAGCACCTACGCAAAACGCTGCAGATTCCCGAGGGAAAATTTTTCCTGTCATTCGCCGACTGCGGCAACACAGTATCTTCTACGATACCAATTGCCCTGAAGCATGCGGTTGACGAAGGGAGGGTGAAACCCGGTTCTCGGCTTCTGCTCGCAGGGTTCGGGGTTGGGTACTCGTGGGGTGGAACTATAGTCCGGTGGCCATCGTGAACAGATCTTTCATACCGATGTGTAGCCCCCGTCAACCACCAGACTTGTACCCGTGATCCAGCGACCTGTGTCCGCGACCAGAAAGGCAATCGCGTTAGCAACATCGTCGGGCGAGCCGATCCCCAGAGGATGACGGCTCTCGATCGCCTCAAACTGTGACGGTAGAAGCTGCTCTTCCAGACGATTGGTGAGTTCAGATCGAACCATACCCGACGTCACGCAATTGACCCGGATCCCGTCACGCGCCAATTCTGCGGCGAGCGACTTTGTTATGCCCAGCAAAGCAGCCTTGCTGGACGCATAAACTGAGAGGGCAGGGGATCCGCTAATCGCCGCAACTGAGGAAACAAATACTATGCTCGCCTTGGTTCCTCTGCAACCGGGCTCGCAAATACCTCGCGCAAGCAGAAGAGCGCTGAGCACA
Source organism: Terriglobia bacterium (assembly GCA_025363475.1). GTDB lineage: Bacteria > Acidobacteriota > Terriglobia > Bryobacterales > Bryobacteraceae > BOG-234. The sequence continues at coordinate 6,906 of JANYDS010000023.1, read as the reverse complement.
TTAACGCGCATCATGGTTTCGATCTTCTCCGCGTTCGCTGCTCGAATCGTCAGGATTCCGTGGATACCCGCGCAGTGGACCAGTCCGTCGAGGCATCCAATTTCCTCAACTACGCTTCTAACCCACCCAGGGATGTCATCGGTGCGCATGAGATCGAATGGAAATGTCAGGTGTCCTGTACCTTCCAGCATCCCCAGAGTTTCGGTGAGACGACCCTCATCCCGGGCACAGATCGCGAGTCGCGCTCCCAACCGGCTCAGAAGTACCGACGTGGCCCTGCCGATACCTGACGAAGCGCCGGTCACCAGCACAACGCGACCGCCCAGATTCATTGGATTAAAATTGGACATCACACACTCCTGTGGCCTGCTGCGGGTTTCATCGTCCCGGCTCTCCGTGAGGGAAATCGCATTCACAGTATCTCACCCCGTCCGGAAATCCCTCACTCGGTTAACATGTAGGTAAATGTCGAGAGCCGCTTCGCGAATCCCGGAAGCCCGGGAGTGCCTTTGAAAATACTTGATCGATTAATTCTAAAGATAAAACGGGCTGAATCCCCGAGCTACAGGGCACTGAAGAACATCGTCAGGTTTGTGCTCAACCCGCCAGGTCCAAGAGTACCGGCTGCTTTCAGGCCGGTCTGCAGGCTGCTATATGAAGCGCACTTTGTGTTGATTACTCTCTCCCGGTCCTTGGTCAGCCTGTTTTACAGACATCCGCTGTTTCAGTCTCGTTGCACCACCGTAGGCAAGGGGCTCCGGATCGAAGGCATGCCCTACGTAAATGGCCATGTAGAACTGCACTTCGGCGACAATGTGTCACTCGGTGGGAATGTCTCTATTCACTCCGGGCACTTCCTGGACCGACCGGCTCTCATTGTCGGGGACCGAACGGCAATCGGATGGAACACGACCTTAACGGTCAATCGGGAAGTGGTGATTGAAGAAGATGTAATCATTTCCTATGATTGCAGGATTTCGGACAGTGACGGACACCCTCGGGACGCTTTGAAACGCGCCGCACGTCTTCCTCCGGATCTGAACGATATTGCTCGGGTGCGCATTTGCCGTTACGCATGGATTGGCAACGGCTCTCACATTATGAAAGGAACAACGATCGGGGAAGGCGCAATCATTGGTGCCAACAGTGTTGTAATTGGAGATATCCCTCCATATTCACTTGCCATGGGCAACCCGGCGGAGGTGCTCTTCCGGAACCTCGACCGAAAAAAAACCCGCACCCAGACTCCTGGAGAGGCTCCAAAATAGAGCACCCTCTCTATCGCCGATTGCTATGACGACTGCGCAGCGTGACGGCCCTATCGCGCGGTGCCTGAGCATTTTCCAATCGTAGGATGATCCTGAACCCCGAAATCGTTTCCAGCACAGGGTGATCCTGAAGGATGGACATCCGGAGAGGATGTTCTGCGGCTGATTTTTCCTTTGGTGTTGGTTTGGGGCTGCCGTCAGGCAGCCGGTCTTTGGTTTGAAGTTTGAGACAGGGAGACCCGTCGCCGGAACGGTGGGTCATTTCCACGGTTCTCCGGGTTTGTTTCCCCTGTGCTGGTTTTGTCGGTTTCAGCGCGCCGGCGGGAACGGCGATTCCAGCTTGAACTGCCGCAACAGTTTCGCCTTGGCCTCTCCCATTTTCCGGGCGCATTCCGTATCGCTCATTTTCACCGCCATCCGTTCCAGCTTCGCGAAGGTCTCTCCCGGTTTCAGGTACTGTCCGGCTTCCGGCAGCGACGCCAGTTTCTCGTAAGGAGTTCGTTTCCCTCGCGCATTGAAACTGGTTGTCGCGAACCCGCACGGCCGGTGATAGTTCAGATAAGGATTGAAGTGCGCTGTGTAGAACTTCTGCACCGCCTCGGCATGCGCCGCCGCGATATGGCCGTATCCGACGTGCTTGCGGATCACCGCTCCGTTCTTGCCTTCCACCAAAGCATTGTCCTGGCTGCGGCTGGCCCGTGATTTCATAAACTCGATCAGCAGCCCTTCCAGCATCTCCGCCACCTTGTGATTCACGAACTCCGAGCCATTGTCGAAATGAAATCCCAGTATCCGGAAGGGAAACTGATGCAGAATCGCTTCGAGAACCGGCAACAGATAATGCTCGCTGATCTTCTCCACGCACCCCCGGCCACCTCCCACTGCGTCACGGTGTCCACCGCATTGATGTGATAGACGCCCTTGACTCCTTCCCAATTCAGTCGGTTGCATCAACTGGCGGGCTGAACGCCGTCCTGCACATCAGCATTGTGCCCCGCCAGCCGAAGCAACCTTATCAGTCACACAACATATTTCGCAATATTTTCATCAACTTACAGACAATTTCCCCGCCAAATCCTTGACAACCATGCTACCGTCAGCCCCGACATGACCACCCCAGCCCAAATCGCAGCCAATCAGCAAAACGCCGAAGCTTCCACCGGCCCCCGCACCGAATCCGGCAAACATCGCGCCGCCCAAAACGCCACCAAAACCGGCCTCTTCGCCACCCTATCCAACAGCATCCGCCCCGAAGAAACCAAAATCTGGAGCAACTTCATCATCTCCTTCGACGACCACCTCGCCCCCGAAGGCCCAGTAGAAATCGCCCTCGCCGCCGAAATCACCAGCGCAGCCTGGAGACTCCGGCGTTGCAACATCATCGAATCCAGTCTCGATCCCGAAGGCACCGATAATGAAACCCAACAAAACGCCATTGACCGGGCCCGCACCACGGCCCAGCGCCACTTCCACCGCAACCTCGCCGAACTCAAACGCCACCAAACCGAACGCCAGTTCCGCGACGAATACTTCCCCGAAAACATGGACCAGTCCGACCTCGGCCTCGCCTCCGTCCGCGAAATCATCCCGGCCTTACAAAAGATCACCAGAGTAGACCCCGTCCAGCGCGAAATCATCGCCTTCGACGCCCTCAAACGAGCCGCCTCAGACCCCAATTGGCTTCGTTCTGCAAATCTCGCAAATCCAGCAAATCCGGCTAAACCAAACCCGCAAACGCCCCGCAACGCCCTCTGCCCCTGCGGTTCCGGCACCAAATACAAGCGTTGCTGCGGTACCAGCGCCCCAGCCGTTCTCAATCAGGCAGCCTGCGCTTCCTGAATACGTGCTATACTGGCGAATGTAAGTAGAAGTTAAACCCGCTCCGCCCTCCCTCTGTACCGTTCGGCCTCGCTGGTTGCCTTACCCAAAAAAACAATTAATGATCACTTTTACCGACTTAGTCGCTACACCTGTACTCCGCAAGAACCTTGCAGGGCACAAATTCGTTACGCCCACGCCTATCCAGGCACAGGCGATCCCGCCCGCCATTCTCGGCCATGACGTAGTTGCCACTGCCCAAACCGGCACCGGCAAGACGCTCGCATTTGCTCTCCCGATTCTCGAATCGCTGCTGAGCAAGCCGTTGACCGCAGGCCCTCAGGCTCTCGTGTTGAGCCCCACCCGCGAACTCGCGATGCAAATTCACGAAACGTTTGCTCTTATGTCCAAAGGCACGGGCATCCGCTCCGCAGTTGTCGTTGGCGGCATGAGCGAAAACGGCCAACTGAAATCACTCCGTGCGGGTGCTCAGGTTGTCATCGCCACCCCCGGCCGTCTCAGCGATTTCCTTGACCGCAAACTGGTCAACCTCGCTGCCGTCCGCATCGTTGTTCTCGACGAAGCAGATCGCATGCTTGACATGGGCTTCCTGCCCTCCGTCGAAGACATTCTCAAGAAGACCATGGCGAATCGCCAAACGATGTTCTTCTCAGCCACATTTGAAAGCTCGGTTGCGCGCCTCATCGACCGGCATTGTCATGAACCCGTCAGAATCGCTGTCGGTTCCATTACACGGCCTGCCGATCAGATCGACATGCATATTTACGAAGTGGAGCAGGACCGCAAACTGGCCCTTCTTCATCACCTGCTCGAAACCGGTGAAGGCGGGTCCTTCCTGGTCTTTGCCCGCACCAAGCATGGTTGCGAGAAGCTGGCGAAGAAACTCCACGGCGCCGGCATCAAATCCACAGCCATTCATGGCGACCGTTCACAGAACCAGCGCAACATGGCACTCAAGGGCTTCCAGGACGGCCAGTATCGCGTCCTTGTCGCAACTGACGTCGCAGCCCGCGGCATCCATGTCGACAATATCTCCCACGTGGTGAATTACGATCTGCCCCAGCAGGCGGAAGATTTCATCCACCGCGTTGGCCGTACCGGTCGCGCCGGAGCCCGCGGTACCGCTTCAACCTTCGGCACCCGTGGCGAACGCCGCGACGTGCAGCAGATTGAGCGTGTCCTGAAAGTTCGCCTCGAAGTGAAGCAGACTCCTGATGGCCTCGGTCGTGAAGAGCGCGGCGCGGCAGTCATCATGATGCCCACCCAGGAAAGGCGCTTTGCCAGCAAGACCCAGTCGTTCAAGCCCCGTCGCGGTGGTTTTGGCGGCGGCCGTTAATTTCAGATCTGGCACGTTGAGGGGGGGCTTGAACAGCCTTCCCTCAATATGCCGCCTGAAGCCGGATTTCCACTTCCAAACCTGAAGGTACACGGTTGCGGCAGCGCACGGTACCTTTACATGCCTCTATGCTGTTCCGCACAATCGCCAGCCCCAGTCCCACTCCGCCCGACGTCCGGTTCCGCGAATTTTCCAGCCGGTAAAACGGCGTAAACACCCGGTCAATTTCCTCTTCCGGCAACCCCGGACCCGCGTCTGAAACCGCAATCACTACTTCGTCTTTTTCGCGGCGCACAGTGATCGAAATAGGACCCGCATCCCCCGCGTACCGGACCGCATTCCGGATCAGATTCGATACCGCACGAACCAGCGATTCCTGATCTGCCATTACTCTCAGCCCCTGTTCAGTGCTGACCTCAACAGCCGCCGCTTCCCGCGCCACCGCCTGGCTCACAACCTCGGCAGCGTCCACCGCCTTCAATGGCTTGCCAGCCTGTTGCATACCAGCTTTCGAAAACGAGAGCAGTTCAGCTACAAGGCCCGACATATGGTTGACTTCATCCTGCAAATCGTCCACCGTGCCCGGTTCTGTTTTGTGTTCCAGAATGCCCAGCGCAAACTGAATCCGCGCAATTGGCGCACACAGTTCGTGGGCGATGTCGCCGAGAAACCGCTTCTGCCCCGTCACAAAGCCCGCGAGACGCCCTGCCATGCGGTTAATACTGCCCGCCAGCAGCCCCAGTTCGTCCCGGCGCACTTCCGGCAAATGTTGCTCGAAGCGGCCTTCGGCAATATGCTCCGTCACCTTACTGATCGCTGTCACAGCCCGCGTCAGGCTTCGGATGAAAGGCAGCCAGCACAGGAGAAAAACCGCGACCAGCGCGACGGTCACTGCGAGCCAGGGTTTGTAATCGAAAAACAGCGGCGTTCCCACAAAAGAAGGTGCAGTCATCAGGACTACGCCAGGGCGTTGGCCCTCCCCGCCGGGCTCCCGCAGGGGAATCCCCACCCCCACCCAATAGAGCGGCGGGTTGCTGCTTGATGCTTCAAAAATAGGGGGTGGCCTCTCTGGTCCCAGCGCCCGCCTGCCCGGGCCACGGTCTTCGGGTTCATCGCCGCGTCCACGGCCTCTGCGCCCTGGTGGCCGTTCTGCGGGCGGTGGAGGCTTGTGCATTTCCTCAATTACCGCTTCCGGCAGCTTGATCGCCGGACCCGCCACCTGTTCCCCTCCTTGCTGGGCAAAGACGTAGAAGGCCACGCGATAGGTGTCGGCATAGCGCCGCATCAACTGATCCCGCCCTTCAACCGGAGTGTCGCCCAAGTCGAGCGCCATTTGTCGGGCTGTCGAAATCACTCGCTCCCGCGCAGGCCCGATCAGCCTCGAATTAAACTCCAGCCCGAACTGGAACCAGGCAAACCCCAGCCCAACCAGCCCCAGCAGCAAAAAATTGGCGAAAGCCAGCAGCAGTATTTTCGTTGAAAGAGCAATACGCGGTTTCATGTCGTGCCCAGTGTGCCCGGTTTGAGCATCATGTAACCCACGCCGCGGATCGTTTGAATGTATTGCGGCGATTTCGGATCGTCACCCAGCTTCCTCCGGATTGAAGAAACATGCACGTCAATCGACCGGTCAAATACCTCGAAATCCCGTTCCGCCACTTCCAGCAGCAGCCGCTCCCGTGTCTTCACCCGGCCACACGCCCGCGCCAGAGAGATCAGCAAATCAAACTCAACAGCCGTCAGGGTCACCGGCTGGTGATCCACCAGCACCAGTCGCGTTTCCGGGTCGATATGGATACCGCCCACCACCACTGGTTCCTGCAACACTTCCACCCGCTGCTTCGCCGTAATCTTCGAGCGCCGGATCACCGCCCGCAGCCGCGCCAGCAATTCTCTCGTCGAAAAAGTCTTCGGCAGATAGTCATCGGCCCCAATCTCAAGGCCGACAATGCGGTCCGCCTCATCGCCCAATCCCGTCAGCATAAGCACCGGCACGCTGGACTTGGCACGCAGTTGCTTCAATACCTCAAAGCCGTCCATTTCCGGCATCATGACATCCGAAACGAGGAGATCCGGGCGGCTCTCCTTGATTTTGGCAAGCGCCTGGGCGCCGTTGCTCGCTGTCTCCACCTGGTAGCCCTGGCGCTCAAGGTTCACCCGGGCTGTTTGCTCCATGCGGGGACGCGTATAGGCGACATACCAAGGCTGGACGGCCACGGGATCCCCAGCATTCAGGGGGAAAATTGGCAATTCGTCGCTCATTTCTGACGCAAGGTGACCATACTACTAAGACATCTATACTTTATTACAGAAACGGAGGGTTTAGCCTGCGGCAATGGCGTGTTCTGCCAACTGCTACGCGGTTTGGCGTGCAAGGTTGACAGTCCCCCGTTCTCGGACTCCGCAGCTTGGTGCTGGTCAGGAACCCCCTATGATGAGAAAACCGCCTTGAAGCGCACAGTT
>JANYDS010000013.1 GCA_025363475.1 Terriglobia bacterium | reverse complement strand
CAGAAAATGGCCGGTGGGGTTGTTCGGGTTCACCAATACGATGGCGCGTGTGCGCGGGGTGATGGCCTGGTGCAACGTATGGAAGTCAATAAACCAGCCGTGGTCGTAAAACAGCGCATAGTTGCGCACGTTGACGGATTCAAGAGCTGCGAGGTATTCGAATAACGGATACGAGGGCCGCGGGACCAGCACTTCATCGCCGGGGTCGCAGAAGAGTTTGAAGAGCCAGGAATAGGCTTCGCTGGTACTGGCTGTGAGGACTACGCGTTCCGCAGGAGCGTTGAATTCTTTGCCGATCAATTCCCGCGCGGTCGACAAACCGAAGGGTTGAGGTTCGTAGTGGAGTGAAGCGTCGCTGGCGAAACCGGCAAGCAACCCTGGGGGGTAGATGATGCCTGCGTGCGTCGGGTTCGATTCGGTGAGGTCGAGCACCGGAATGCCTTCACGTTTTTTCTCATCGAGCAGGTTGGACAAAACGTTCGTTGCCAGTCCGTGGGGAAGGCGGCGGGAGAATCTCATGCCATTCGGGACCGATAAATCCACGCCTCGCCGCCGGTCGTGGCTATGGTGACGCGTTCGTACTCATCGCCTTCGTATTCATCGAGGGCAGAGAGCGTGGTTTCAGGAGTATGCAAACGGTAGAGTTCTCCAGTCACTTCGCCTGCGGGCACGGGCCGGAATGCCGGATAGTTACCGAACTGGTGAAGAGTCCCGAAAACAGTCGCTGGCCCCAGGAAATCCGAGTGCAGACGCAGCATCTTTGCCCACTGGTTATCGAAGCCGCTGCGCAGGGTTCCGTAAACGAAGAGCAGGTTGACCACCTTCGTCTATAGTAGTGCGTGATGACGATCCGTGACGCTGGAGAGAAGCTGCGCGCAGGGCAGACATCAGCGGTGGAACTTGCTCGCCAATCGCTGCTCCGCATTGAGGAATTGCAGCCGCAGCTGAATGCGTTCATTACGATTACCGGCGACCTCGCGCTGGAACAGGCACAACGCGCGGATGACGAATTGGCGCGCGGCCATGATCGCGGGCCTCTGCATGGAATCCCGTATGCGCTGAAGGATTGTTTCACCACGAAGGGGATTCGCACTACCTGCGGGTCGAAAATCTTCGCCGAATACATTCCCGATTACGATTCGGCAGTCTATATAAAACTGCGGGAGGCGGGTGCCGTGCTGATGGGCAAGACGGGCCTGCATGAACTTGCCTATGGGACCACGAGTAACAATCCGCATTTCGGAGCGATTCGCAACCCGCATGATCCGGCCCGGATACCCGGCGGTTCGAGTGGCGGTTCGGCGGTCGCGGTGGCAGCGGGTATGGTTATCTTTGCCATGGGAACAGATACAGGCGGGTCGATTCGGATTCCCTCGGCATTTTGTGGCTGCGCGGGTTTCAAGCCCACGCTGGGGACCATCGATACACGCGGCCTCATGCCGTTAAGCGTGAGTCAGGATCACGCCGGGCCTATGGCGGGAAGCGCTGAGGATTTGGCGCTGGTGATGAACGCGTTTACAGAATTGGGGACCACAACGGTGGGCACCCGTCTCGGCCTCCCTTCGAATTTTTTCAATGAAGGGCTGTCGCCGGTTGTGGCAGAAGCGTTCGCAGGCGCCGTCCGGCGAGCGGCGGAAGCGGGGTTTCAGATTGTGCCGGTAATGGTTCCTGACCCTCGTCAGATCAACGCCGTGGGCCGAACGATTTTGCTGCGCGAAGCTTCGGCGCTGATGAAACTCCACTTGCACCGGCGCGGAGACTTTGGCGCCGATGTGCTGGCCTTGCTCGATCAGGGGCTGCAGGTTACTGAGGCAGAATATCTTGAGGCAAGACGGCTGCGCGGTGTGTTTCAGCTCGAGTGGGATGGCGTTTGGGATACATGTGATTTTGTTCTCACACCGACGGTGGCGATTGAAGCCCCGCTGATCGGACAGAATACCGTGCATGGTGAGGACGTCCGCATGGCCTCGACGAAGTTTGTCCGGCCCTTCAACGTGTTAGGTTTGCCCGCCTGTTCAGTACCCGTGCCCTCCTCCGGCTTGCCCGTCGGGCTGCAGATTATAGGTCGGAAGAACCGCGATGCAGATTTGCTGGCGGTTGCCGCGCGCTTAGTTGACGATAGCCTTTGACGTGGCCGCGAGGAGCGCGTTTTCCGGAAACAACGCTCTGGCGGTGGACAGTATTTCCTGCGCCTGTTTCCGGTCTCCTGTTCGCGCGAAACTCAATGAGATTTGAGCCAGGGATTCGGCATTTCCCTCAAAGGGCTTGATCCCGGTCTTCCGGTAAAGACCTGTAATAGTGGCGAAATCGCGATTCTCAAAATAAGACTGCACCAGATAGCGGGCGGCGGATTCATTGGCCGCATTCAAATCGAGCGCCTGTTTCATGTAGCGGAGTGCGCCCGGCTTGTCTTTGGAAGAAATAGCTTCGAGCGCGCGTATGTATGAAGCGCCCGCAGGCGTTGCTGTCCTGCGTGCGCTGTCAAGGAAAAACAGTTGTCGTAAGTCGGTAGTATCCGCAAGCCGGATCGAGGCAGACGCCGAGGCCAGCACTGCCTGACTTTCCGCAGCGTGAATTGTGACCACTACGCGATAGGATCCGGCGAGCAAATCAGTGAGCGGAATCGTTTTTGATTTCAGCAGATGCCCGTCATGGAATTCACTGACGGGGATGGTTTCTTTCAGGCTGCGGCGGGCTTCGCGGTCCTGCAAATGCGCAATCAGGTATTCCACCGTGTAGTCGCCGGCCGCAAGCTGTTTTGGAACGTCGAGAGCGTACAGAATTCGCAGAGGGTCAGAACGAAGCTGGTCCGCACCCGCAAGGGGCAGGAACTGGACGCCGAAATACTGAAAGGGCGCGGCGGGGTCTGGTGGCGTTGTCTGTTTGACTCCGGAAAAAAGAAGTGGACCACTGAGGGTTGATAATCCCGGTGCCGCTACTTCGAATTTCTTTTCGCCGTGGAAGATGCGCGACTTCTGACGGTCGAGAATACGGAATTCAAGGGTATAGCTGCCCGGCATTACAGGCAACCGGCCTGCCAGTTGGAAGGGGTGAAAGATTCCGTCAGCCCCGAAGGCATTGAAACTGCGCTCTTCTTCGTCCTCAATAATCAGGTCGCCCGCGGCGGTCAGCAGACGGAAACCACTAGCGATGGAGAGTTGCTTCGAATCGATGATCTTGCCCATTCCCACATCCCGTACGAGCACGCTGTAATCGAGCCAGGCCTGGCCGATGGGGTCGGCAAGCACGAGGGCTTCGAGCGCGAGCGGGGTTTCGTCGTTCGCAAGAAGTCTGGACTCCACGGTGGCACGCAGAGAGCGCATTTCGCGCAGCTTGCGGACGTTGAAAGTATCGTTGGCGAAGTTCTGAATCCGGCTGATGAGCATGTCGCTCGACATGTCGACAGTGAAGTTGGTGGCATCCATAGGGTCGCCGGGAATCAGGGTGAATGCGGCCTTGGCGAGGTCGCCGCCGATCGGTTTGAGGAAGTTGTAGACATCTTTATTGGAATTGAACTGGCTGCCGCGCACGAGCTTCATCGGGGTATCAAGACTGGGGCGGTAGAAACGATATTCACCGATGTCTTCGGGCATGAAAAAGAGCAGCGAAAAAAAACCGGGTAGCGAGGGTCCGCTGACTTTGTTTTCATAGAACCACAGCTCACACGGGTAGAGCTGTCCGTAGCCAAGGTAGGGTGCGCGGGAGACGGGTTTGCCAAACAGAATCCAGGCGCGGCCCATATCGGTCATCCAGCCGGGAGTGTTCGAACGCCGGCCAAAGGTATCGATGGCATACTGCAGGCGACGGTAGTGCTCCTCTTTGAAGCTGTTGACCGCGCTGCCGCGGATGGGATTGCGGACGGCCCAGAAATCATCGATGAAGCGGTCACGCTCTGTGTCCGTGGCCAGTTTGAGGAAGGTCTTTTTTTCGTCGTCAGTGATTATGTAGACGACTTCCTGCTTGATCCACTTGTCGAACCGGGGCGCGAGGGCCGCACCGGGAGGGGTGGCTGCAGGGGCTGCACCGGCAAGGATCAGGGCGAGCAGTAATAAGGCGACGCTGCGCAGCATAGATATATTGTCCCGCTAAAGCAAAAGAAAAGGGCAGGCCGGTGATGGCCTGCCCTGCTTAAGTTACCCTTTGCAAATTACGAAGCGCAGCCGGTTAGAATTCGAACCGGGCCGAGAGACGCGCATAGAACGGCGTCTGATAAGGGTTGGACGAGATGTTGGTACCCGGCTTCAGGTAATCCGGATTCGCCGTTCCCGGAGCGCTTTCGGTCCAGGTGTTGATCGCGGTCAGGCGGGTCTGATTGAAGACATTGAAGACATCGGCAATCAGTTTGAACCGCTTGGTTTCACCCATCTTGTAGGTGTAGTCGGCATGCAGGTCGAGTGGGAACGTAACCGGCGTATTGCCGAGGCTGCCCCGAGGTGATGTCGGAATTTCGCCCGCGTTGCCGTAGGCCGGGTGAGCGGCGAGCGGCGTCAGAGGCGTACCGGACTGAATCAGCCACGATGCGCCGAAGTTAAACGCTTTCCACTGGTAGTTCGAATAGAACTTGATCTGATGGGTGCGGTTGTTGGGCAGGACACCGGCGGCCTGCTGGAAGCCCAATTGGCCATCGCTGTTGGTGAAATCGAACAGGGAGCTGATGTTAGGGTCGCTCTGGTTGTTGTCATTGCGGAAAGAGCCTTCGAAGTTACCGTACAGCTTGGAGAGGCGATAGCTGGAGTAAACCTGGAAGTTGGTTGAGAGGCGTTTGGAAACGATCAGCTCCATGGCCTTGTAGACCCTGGACGGATTGCTGAAACCGTCGCCTTTGCCGTCCGCACCAAGATCACCACCGCCGCGAGTGTAGCCGGTGCTCAGATCGCAGGTAGCGCCGCTGGTGCAGGGGTCGGCATTCTTAAAGATGTCGAGGCTGGCCGAGGGATTTGCAACAACGTATGCCTGGCTGACCCCGGCATTGTTCTGGGTAATGTTAATACCGGAGACGTCTTCGAGAATCCGTTTGAGTTCGCGGTAGACGAAACGGCCCGTGATTGTGAAACCTTTATAGTCGCGTTCGTAGCCGGCGACAATTTCGTCCTGATACTGGGCTGCGGTGCCGCCCGCGACCGAGGTCAGATTGCCAGCGCCGCCGGAAGCAGCAATCACGCCCCCCGGAATGTAGTTGGCGGTGGTGGGAACTGCCGCGTTGCCCGTGCCGGGGTCCTTATAGAGAACACCGCGGACGCTCGATTCGAAGGAGAAAGACCGCACGGAAATATCGGACGGGACCTTTTCGTAGAACCGGCCCCAGTTTGCAAAGAATTTCTGGGTGTGGGTGCCGGTGGGATCATAGATAACGCCGATCCGGGGTGCCCAGTTGTGGGCAAACACGTAGCGGATTGCGCCACCCGACATTTCCTGTTGTTCAAAGCGAAGGCTCGGTTTGAGGGTCAGCTTTTTACCCAATGTCCAGCTGTCCTGGATAAAGCCTGCGTTGTATTTTGTGGTGGTTGCGATGTTGGGCGAGGAATAGTTGCCGCGCAGCAGACTGAGTACGATGGGGCTGCTGAGGTTCGATGCTACCTGATGAGTCCGGCGGAAAATCGCACCGTACACAGCCTGGCCCGACGCCACACCCAGAACCGGATCCACCGGAAGTGTGAAGTCAGCACCGCTGTAGCGGGAGATCAGGGAGTAAGGAACATCTTCATACTGGAAGCCCAGGTCGAACGTATGTCCGCCCATGGCGTTGAAGATATGGGTTGCCGTTACGTTGACCTGATGGTTCTTCGCCTCAGTGTTTTGCAGCAGTCCCAAACCGTTGTAGATGGTGTTCGAACCCGTCTTTTCCTGTGTGGGCACGATGTTGCTGATCTGATAGCCATTGAATTGCGGCGTTTCTGTGAAGGTGTTGTTGTAGTCGCTGTAGGTTGCGGTCAGCAGCCAGGTGGGGCCGAATGCACCGTTATACCGTGTAGTCCAGGTGCGACTGCCGTAATCGAGAGCGCTGGTGGAAAGGTTGTTGTTGCTCGAAAGAGAGCTGACGCGAACGTAGTTGGTAGGCGTGTTCGCCGGATCACCGAAGATGGAGGCCTCAAGCTGGTGGCTCGCCGAGATCGCCCAGTTAAGTTTCCCTGCATAGTTGAGTGAACGGGTCTGAACATTGATTTGACCCAGGCTTGAGTTGGTGTAAATCGCATCGGCCTGACGATAGCTCTGGTTGTAGGTGGGATTGAACCCGCCATAGAAGAACAGTTTGTCCTTCTTGATGTAGCCGCCAAAATCGCCGCCGAAATCGTAACGGGCGGTCTTCACGATATAGGTGGTCTTTGATGTTGTGAGCAGGTTGGGATTCGGGTCGTCGGCAGAGAAACCGCTGGGCTGGAAATAGCCGTATGCGTCACCGTGGAATTTGTTCGAACCGCCCTTGGTGATGATATTGACGACTCCGCCGAGGGCTTGTCCGTACTGGGCTTCAAAACCGCCGGATTTAACCTGAACTTCCTGAATGAAATCGAACGTGATGCCGCTGCCCAGTGAGCCGAATACGGCAGTGTAGCTGCCGAAACCACCATATCCCGGGTCGGTTACGTTCGCGCCATTAATGATGTATTCGTTTTCGAGGCCGGACGCACCGTTAATTGAAGGATTCGACGTACCTGCGCCGCCGCTGCTGCTGACTCCAGGTGCCATGGCGATGACTGATGAAATGTTTCTGCCTACAGCTACGCTCTTGTAAAGGCTGTCGTCCAGATTCGCGCCGATGGTTGTTGTTGAGGCGTCAATGCCGGTAGTAACTGTTTCCGTCACGTTGACGGTTGAAGTGGCGGAACCAACTTCGAGCTGCAGATCGACGGTGGTTCGGTTGTTGACCGAGACTTGAACATCGTTCTTGCGGGAGGGAGCAAAGCCATCGTGCGTGGCGGTAAGGGAATAGCCTGAGCCAACCGACAGGTTTGCAAACGAGTAGTTTCCCGCGGAGTCGGAGGTGGCGGATTTGTCGCCGAAGGGCCCGGACAGGGCGATTTTTGCGTCGGCGATGTGGCCACCCGAGGCATCAGTTACGACACCCGCGATGGAGCCTTTAGTGATGTCCTGAGCCAGAGCAAGGGGCATCATGGCGGCCAGAGCCAAAATCACTGGAAAATATTTTTTTACTGCTCCAAGAGATTTCATGGGAATACTACTTAGCAGATGGAGTGCCAACTGTAAGTTCTTTGTATTCTTTAGTCTGATGGTGTGATATACAAATTTTCGTACATGCCAAGACAGACGGATTCTGAAATTCATATTGGAGCACCAGGAAAATGTACGGTTTCTCCCAATTTTGGTAGGACTACCTTGAAACCCGTCAGTACGCGTTTACGTATATTAAAAAGGCCAAAAAGGCGCAGCTATACCATAAATCATATGTGGTATAGATTGGCGTAATCTAACTTAATTGTTTTCATGTATTTGGTCTGCGGGGGTATTGGTCTCGTACTTGCATATTACACTTCCATGAAAGCAATCGTGCGCTGGCTACCGCTGGCACTAATGTCATTGCTGTTGATTCCCTCGGGCTTTGCTCAGGAAACGACGGCTGGAATTCAAGGGACAGTTAAAGACCCCTC
>JANYDS010000003.1 GCA_025363475.1 Terriglobia bacterium | reverse complement strand
TGTTCGGTGGCGGCGGCGGTTACTACGGTTACAACCAATGGGGCGCTGGCGGTGGTCTGGGTGTGGTGCTGCTGGTAGTGCTGCTCCTGGTCCTGTTCGGTCGCGGTCGTATTTAACAGAGCCGCGACCGTGAGGGAGTGGTTACATGACCCTGACGTTCAAAAGTTGAAGCGGTAGTTATACTTCACAATCAGCGCCCGGCTCAAAGTAACCCGGTCTATGTTATGCGGGTCAGTGAAATCCACCGTGATAGCGCGCGTGTTAAATACGATATAGAGTCCGTTACTCGAAGTGGACAGCAGCGCAAATCGCACATTAGTCGCCACCTGATGAGAAGTGCTGTTGTACTGCGTAAACGTCTGCAGATAGCTCTTGGGCGTGAAGCTCCAGTTGAAACGGAATCCGATCAGGTCGGTGTTGAAATTGCCTGCAGGCAGGTCAATTATGTTATGCGCATACGTTGCCGACCAAAGCAGCTTTTCCCCCTTGCGAATACTGCCCGCCAGGTTCACCGCGCGCTGCGTCCCGTTATAAAACTGGCCCGCAATAATTTGCGCTGAGCCAAACACTTTCGCGCTCTGGTTAGTCGTATATTGCGGCGAGATCTGACTGTACGAGTAGCGGCCCGGCTGAATCTTAATTCCCGGAAACACCTCGAACGGCTTGTCGAGACGTTCGAAGTATGAATTAAAAGGACCAGTCAGACTCGCCCCGTTCTGCCAGTTCATCGAGAAGTCATGATGATAGAATGCCGATTCTAGGTCGTTCGTTCCTGGCGTATACCAGCGGTTCCACTGAAAATGCGGAAAAATGCTGCGTATGCGCGAATTTTTCGGGTAGAACGTCCGGCGATAGGCAATTGTGGGACGCCGGTAATTCGTCCGCGGGACATAACCTACCTCCGGGTTGAAATTCTTTCCGGTCTCCTTGTAACTGAAGACAAGCTGATGATGACTGTTGTCAAATTTCCAGGACGACCCCAGCGCGTGGTCTGAACCACTAAGTCCCGGCGAATCCGTTACAGCATAAAAATTCTGCCAGTTGATATAGCGGCCGATACCGATTGCCGCATCCGCGCCCCACGTCCGGTTGTAATTGCGCGCCTTCGTCCCCGGCGTCAGCGTTTGCCTGTTCACCGCGATCACGCCCACGCTGGACCGGTTGGGTAACTGCCGCTTCACACGAATCACCGAGTACTCATTGGCTGGCACCAGCCCGTTGACCTCCCGTGTCTTCATGCTCAAAAAACCGAGTTCATAGCGACCAAGCGTCCCGCTCACGCGTGCGCCCGCGTCAATCGGCACCTGCGCGCCGGACCCATCGATGCCGATGCGGCGTGTGAAGAAGATCTCCGTCTCCTGCGGCGTGCCGAAATCAAAAATACCTGCGTTCTCCAGAAAGAAGGGCCGCTTTTCGGGGAAGAACAAATCGAAACGGGTCAGGTTGATCTGCTGCTCATCCACCTCGACCTGCGCGAAATCAGTATTCACAGTAGCGTCCAGGGTGAGCGACGACGTCAGGCTGTACTTCACGTCCACGCCCGCCTGCTTGTCGAATTTCGTCGGCTCGCCCGTGCGCGTGTAGTCCGTATTCAGGCCGCCCAGGACATACGGGGTCACCTGCACCT
Source organism: Terriglobia bacterium (assembly GCA_025363475.1). Lineage (GTDB taxonomy): Bacteria > Acidobacteriota > Terriglobia > Bryobacterales > Bryobacteraceae > BOG-234. Next base: position 115,119 of record JANYDS010000003.1, on the reverse strand, counting down.
TGCGATGCAAAGCAAGATCCAAACCTTCCAGTTCGCCTGCCGCATCGATCTGCGATATCTCAAACGCGCGCGTGATGGGTGACCAGAACGACTGTTCGTTGCGTCGCCGCAGATTCCGCATAACCTGCAGGCCCCAGGTCCGGTCTTTGCCTGGCTGATAACGCAGCGTCTCAAACGGAATCACCATTTCCGCTTCCCAGCCGCGCGGCGTAATCCGCGCCTTCACTTCCCAGACCGCGTCCCAGTTGAGGTTCAGCGCTGCGGCACCGGGATTCTGTACGGAGCCCTGCGTGCTCCCCGGTCTTCCGGCATTAGTATCGCCCTGCCCACCCTTGGAAACCTGCGCGTCATACTCGATTCCTGTCGGGCTGGTGCCGAAGATAAAGGCATTGTGCCGGTCGTGAAACGTATCCAGCATGATCTGGACTGAGTCGCTCTCAATCAGACTGCCGTCACGTCTGTTTTGCGTCGCCAGGATATCCGCAGGGCGGGAGTCGAAACAGATGATTCCCACGTAGAGGTTCTTGTCGTCAAAGCCGAAACGAACTTCCGTCTTCTCTGTGGAGGCGAGCCCTTCCTCAGGCTGTTGCTGAACCAGCCCTGTGGCAGGTTCAATTGCCAGCCAGGCTGCCTCGTCCACCAGACCGTCGAGGACAGGTGCCACGGCCATGCGCCGGGCACGTACTTTGGGGCGGCCCGTGCCCCGGCTCTGGGCAGTGGCCGTAAAGCAGGACAAGAAGCACATCAGGCAGGCAAAGATTGGTCTGAACGCACGCGGGGACACAGACCAGAATTATAGCGCCCGGCAACATTTCATGAGATGATTTATCCGCGGGCAAACACAACAATGGAACAACTTTACTCGATCATCATGTGGGCAGTGGGTTTCATCATTCTCTATCTCTTTTTTGCAAGTTTTTTCACGGTGCGCACCGCTGAGGTGGCCGTGATTACAAGGTTCGGCAAATTCCTGCGAGTGGCAGAGCCGGGCCTGAACTGGAAGCGGCCCTGGTTTGATTCGGTCGCCGGCATCGTCAGTCTGCGCGTCAACCAGATCACGCTCACCATGGAGACGAAGACCAAAGACAACGTCTTTGTCACCATTCCTATTTCCGTGCAGAACCGCGTTCGCCCCGAAAAAGTTTACGATGCCTATTACAAACTTTCTGATCCGGTTGCACAGATCAAATCGTACGTCGAGCAGGTAATCCTGGGCCATGTTCCGGGTATGACTCTGGACGACGTTTTTGCCAACCAGTCCAGCATCGCCGCCGCAGTCAAACTGGAACTGGATGCGGACATGGCTCTATTCGGCTATGAGATCGTGAACGTTCTGGTTACCGATATCATTCCTGACGCCAAAGTGAAGTCGGCCATGAACGACATCAACGCAGCGCAGCGGGAGCAGGTGGCTGCGAATGCGCGGGGCGAAGCGGAAAAGATCCTGGTGGTGAAAAGGGCCGAGGCCGAAGCCGAAAGTAAAGCACTGCAGGGCCAGGGAATTGCCAATCAAAGACGCGCCATCATTGAAGGTCTGCAGCTTTCCATCGAACAGTTTCAAAAGGTGGTGGAAGGTGCATCTGCCAAGGAAGTGATGCAGCTCGTGATGATCACTCAGTATTTCGACACACTTAAAGCGATCGGCGAGAACGACAAGACCAACACCTTGTTTCTTTCCCACTCGCCCACAGCCGTTAAGGACGTGGCGGATCAAATTCTGCAGTCGATGTTAATAGCCGACCGGGCAGGCAGTTAACCTATTCCGGCGGCAATACCGAAACTCTGGCAACCACGCCCGAATGCGCCTCCGCCAGAACCACATGGCTGGAATCGAGGGTGTCACCGGTCATCTGATCCAGATTCAGCCGCGCATTCTCCCAGGTCGTCATGGAAGCAAGTTCCGAAGCCTGAGCCGTAGCGAGATCCCGCTGCTGCAGGATCACCAGAAACGGAGTAGACGCACCCAAAGAAAACTTCTTCGTCTCCGCCTCCAGTAACTGCTGACTCAAAATTCGATTCTGCACTGCGGCATCATACCGGGCACGCGCCTGCCGCAGGGCAACCACGGCATTTGAAATATCCACCTGCACCTGGTTTCGCTCTTTAACGGCATTGAGTTGCTGTTGCCGCAACTGCAGTTGCTCAATTGCAAAATCAGCCTGCGCCTGGTCATTGTGGATCTGAAGCGAACCAAACGCCCCAATGTTCTCTGTGGGAAAATTGCGCCGCAGCACCTGGCCCAGCGCCGTACCCACGCCTCCCCTGAAATATGGGTCCGCAGCAACGCCGTTGACAATCCGCGGAGTGCCCGCCAAACCCGATTGCGTCTGCCCCGCAAAGACCTGTACAGCAGGCAAAAGCCCGTTGCGTGTGCCGATAGCAGACACTTCTGCGTTTTCAAGACTCACCTGAGCCGCGAGAATATCCGCCCGTTTATCCAGTGCTTTCCGCACCAGATCACGTACCGGCGGCAGATCATCCGCAGCAGGGATCACGATATGGTCGAGTGGCACAATTTGAACCGCCTGAAGCAGCGGATCGCCAATGCCTGCGCGGCTGATCAGATTCTTCAACCGCAATTCCCGTTGCAAAAGAGTGGCTTGCGACGCCAGCACAGTCTGCAGGGATCCCGCAATCAAATTTTGCGCAGTAGCGATATCGAGCGAAGCCAGAGCGCCCAGATTGAGCCGAAGTTTGGCTTCTTCAAAAAACTTGCGGGCCGCCTCAAGCGCATCCTGCTTGGCCCGCATGTCGTCATAGTCTGAGGCCAGGCCATAGTAAGCGCTCAAAACATTGATGACCACACCAGTTACCTGACTACGGAAATTCAAATCCGACATGCGCAGATTCGTCCGCGCCACCGTAATATTACGTGCATTGAGAGCAATCCCTCGGCCACGCAGCAAGTTCTGCTGAATAGAAACCGAAAGGCTCGACGCATCCGAGGGATTCAACCGGTTCGACTTCGCATTCTCATTCAGATAACTGTTGGAATATTTGACGGTAATATTACCGCCGGTCAAAAAACCCTGCTGATAGGTGCCAGACCAGGAACGCAGCCCCTGCACCAGCACCGGTGTCGCGCTCTGCACAACGTTCGGCTGAGGAACGCTTCTGTGACCAAACGTAGTGGTTTCCTGAAGCGAAGGATCAAGGTTCGCTGTAACAGGACCCACCTGCGAAACCGTGGCATTCCCCTGGCCGCGCGCCCCGCCATTGCCCCCGCCATTATTCACGCCCGCAGCGGACTGCGAACCCAGCACGCCCTGCCCACTGGTTACCGCCGCAGCCTGCGTGGCACCGCTGGTCACGCCCGGAAGCGCACCACCGGCCTCAGCGCGTTCGAGGCGCCACTCCAGCGTCAGGGGCGCATAGCGCGCCACTTCTACGTCGATGTTGTTCTCAAGCGCCAGCGCGATGGCGTCCTGCGCGGTGAGGTAGAGCTTCCCGCCGCGGATCAGGCTGCGCAAACGGTCTGAATTCCCGCTGCGAACCGGAGGGACGTCAGCCGGAGTATAAGGCCGTTTGTAAAACCGCCCCTCCGGACGGACAGGTTGTATCGAAGTCTGATTCGCCTGCTGGGCAAAAGCCAGCGGCCCGGGCGCTGCCAGACAAAGCGTCAGCGCGACAGCTTTACGGATGGCAGCGTTCACCGGCGTGCCCCCGAATCAACAGGGACAGGCGTGGGTGCGACCGCAACCTTTCCCGCAATCGCTTCCGCCAGCGAAACATGGTTCACGTCGAGAGTCTTGCCCATCGCCTGATCGAGCGCTATCCGCGCATGGCTGTAATTCGCCATCGCCTGGACTTCAGAGCTTTGTGAATTGGCCAGATCCCGCTGGTCCTGCACCACCTGATAAGGCGTGCCGGCACCTAGTTCATATTTTTTCTTGTCGCCGTCGAACGTCTGCTGTGCCAGTGCCCTGCCCTGCACGGAAGCATCAAAACGTGCCCGCGCCTGCTGCAAGCCAATCACAGCATTTTGCACATCCACACGAATCTGATTGATCTGCTTCTGCAGGTTCAGCTGGTTCTGCCTGATTTCGATCTCGCTGGTGACATAGTCCGCCTGGGCTGCGCGGTTTCGCAGCGGAATATTAAGCGAGAAGCCCGCCGAATAATTGGGATAATTGCGGCGGAAGATTTCCGCCAGCAAATTGCCGTAACCACCCGCCAGCGCACCAGCCCCGCCGGCGGCCAGAGCAAACGGTGTTACATCACCCGTCAGAGCGTTATTCGTAAACTGGGCGAACGCCTGCAGGGAAGGCTTCAGCGAACTCTTAATACCCACCAGATTCAGCTTGTTGCTTTCGATGTTGATGTTGGCCTGTTCGATTTCCACACGATTGCGGAGCGCTTCCAACACCAGTTCATTCACAGAGGCCGAGGCTTCGTCTTTCGCCGGAATTTTAATGCTGTCCAGCGGCACTATGTGCACATCACCCAGATCGGAAGTCGCCACACCGGCACGGCTCAAAGCATTCTTCAGCACAGTTTCCTGCTGCAACTGGTTGGTTTGAGAAATCACCAGATCCTGTTTCGTCGCATAAAGCTGGGACTGCGCCCTGGTCACTTCAATCTCTGCCAGAGTGCCGATCTGCACCTGCTGCTTATTGTTGTAGAGCAACTGCTGCGCCGTGTCCACTGCCTGTTGACGGGCGCGCACATCCTGATCGAAACTCACCAGATCCCAATAAAGATTCAGCACTGCGGTGACAGTTGTAATCACCTGCTGCTTGAACTGCAGATCCGTAACTTTCAGATTATTCTTCTGGACCAGGATATTGCGCCCGTTCACTGCGCGGCCAAATCCGTTGAGCAAATTCTGCGTTAGCTGCAAATCCAGCGCGCCGGTGGTATACGGATTCAAACTGAAAAATGCGCTGTTCACTGAAGTGCGCGTACTCGAATAAGCCAGCTGCGCGTTCAACCCAAAATCCCAGTTCTGCGAATACGAAGCCTGGTAAGCCCGAACGCCATTCACCAGCGTATTCGTGCCGGTAAGCTGCGTGTTGCTCTGGGGGATGGTCAGATGCTGGAAATTGACGAAGCCGGAAATGGTGGGATCAAAAGAAGGTATCGAGGGCCCCAGCTGGGTCACAATACCGCCACCGGAACTAACGCCCGAACCACCCGCACCAGACGGAGCGCCGTTCGTATTCACCGAGACACCCGCCAGATTCACGCTGGTAGGGCCGGGCGCAACCCCCAGCCCGACGCTGCGCAGCAGGCCGCCCGCCTGAGCGCGTCGCAGAACTTCCCGCGCCAGCAGCGGGCCGTAACGCTGCACTTCAATATCGATGCTGTTTTCAAGCGCCAGAGCGACAACGTCGTTAGCCGTCAGATACAAGTTGCCTGCTCGGATCAGCGAATCAATCCGCGACGAGTTGCCCAGATTCACCGGCGGCACCGTGCGCGCCTGATAAGGCCGGGTGAATCGCGCGAAGCGCCCGTCAGGTGATTCGTCAATCCGAACAGCAGTTTGGGCCTTCAAAAGGCCCGTCAGAAGACTGCAGGCCAGCATACAAGTGTGCATCAAGGCGAAGCGGCGCGTAATAGTTTTCACAGATATAAGGTCTCTAAGCAGCAAAAGTATTGTCTCTAAGCACACAGATACGCGCGCGGAGGCTCTGGAGTTCGTGTTTTTCACCGGCGCCCTGCCACCCGGTTTCGGCAGCCGGAAGTTTAATTTTCAATGGTATAGTAGCCGTTTGTGAAGCCGCAACCAGACCGCGTTCTCCCTCTTTTTCAACAGACGGGGGCCTACCTCACGGGACACTTCCGTTTGAGCAGCGGCCTTCACAGTTCAAATTACCTCCAATCGGCCCTGGTCCTTGCTCATCCGGCTCATGCCGAAGCGCTGGGCAGGCTCTTGCAGGAGATGCTCACCGGGCCGTCCGGGATTGTCAAAGACGGCGCGAGCATCGATTTTGTCATTTCCCCTGCCCTCGGCGGTCTAATTATCGGGCACGAAGTCGCCAGAGCGCTCGGTGTTCCATTTCTGTTTACCGAACGGGATGCCGCGAGAAAAATGTCGCTGCGGCGCGGTTTCACCATTAAAGCCGGCCAGCGCGCCATCGTCATTGAGGATGTAATTACCACTGGCGGCAGCACGCTCGAAGTCATCGATATTCTGCGCGGGTTCGGTGCGGTGCCAGTGGCGGCCGGGTCCATTATTGACCGCAGCGGCGGCAAGGCAGACCTCGGAATCCCCCGGGTAGCGCTCGAAACACTCAACGTCGAAGCATTTCCGGCGGATAATTGTCCCATGTGCCGCGCTGGTGAGCCGGTGACCAAACCCGGCTCCCGCCCTGTCTCAACGTAAACCTGTCTCAAGCTAAAGGAAACCCATGCCACGAGTTCTGCTGACCGCTCTCCTGCCTGCCCTCTTCGTCTCCGGCCTGGCTGCGCAAACCATGCCGTTTGAAATGACGAAACCGGGTCTCGACGTCGGAATCGTCGTTACCAGCCTCGAAAAGGCGAAGCATTTTTACGGCGATATTCTGGGCCTGAAGCCCGCGCCCTCAGCAACCCTGCCCCTGGCTGGTGGTGGCGAACTGGTGCGCTACACATCTGGCGGAACAGAAATCAAACTCCGCACCTTCGACAAGACTCCGCCCCAGATGGAAACCGGCATTATGGGGGCCAGCGGCATCCGCCTGATCACGCTTTTCGTCAAAGACACCGACTCCATGGTCAAACGGATTGTGGCTGCGGGCCTTCCCGCCCCGGACTTCGTCGCGCCGGAAAAAGCGTCTTACAAATACGGGTTTGTCTCCGACCCCGACGGCAACCAGATCGAAATTCTGAGCTTCAAAACCGAAGGCGCAGCAGATTTGTATGACCGCTTCCAGATCGGCCTCACCGTTACCGATGCGGAGAAAACGCGCGAATTTTACACCACAATTCTGGGGTTGAAAGAACGTGCCCCGCAACCCCTCCCCATCGCCCCCGGAGCTCTCGAATATTTCACCACCGCAGGCTCGACAACCATCAAATTCTGGTCCCCGAAAGGCGACCGTCCGCTGCGTACCGGCGCCATCGGCGCAGCCCTCGGAATTCGCTACTTCACCTTTCTGGTAAAAGACGTAGACGCAACTTACGAAGCGTTGAAAGCACGCGGAGTCAAGGTCACCTCAGCCCCGCGCGACCTCACGCCCACCGTGCGCATCATGCTGATTGCCGACCCCGACGGGAACACGATTGAGTTTGCAACCCGCAAGTAATACGCGGCGGATTCGCCTCAAAGTGGCCTACGACGGCACCCCGTTCCACGGCTGGCAGGTACAGCCCGGCATGACCACCATTCAGGGCGTTCTCGAAGAAATCGTCAGTGGCCTCGAAGGCCGTCCGGTGCACGTCGCAGGCTCCGGCCGCACCGATTCGGGCGTACATGCGCGGGCTCAGGTAGCGGCCTTTTCGCTCGACAATCCCATCCCCTGTTACAACCTCGAAAAAGCGATCAACCGGTTACTGCCACCGGAAATTCGCGTCTTTGAGCCGGAAGAAACCCACCCCGATTTTCATCCCCGCTTCGATGCCGTCGCCAAAACTTACCAGTACACTCTGTTCCGCGCCCCCATTTGTTCCCCGTTTGACTGGCGTTTCGTGCACCACTATCCGTATCCCATGCGGGAACAGGAAATGATCGCCGCCGCCCCAGGCCTCGAAGGCGAACACGATTTCACGGTTCTCGCGGCAGCCGACCACAGCGACGGCCCGCGCAAATCAAAAGTCCGCACGATATTCTTTTCAAGCCTGACGCGCGACGGTGACCGTCTGGTTTACACAGTACGCGGCAGCGGCTTTCTCAAACACATGGTTCGGAATATCATGGGCACGCTGATCGAAGTGGGTCGCGGCAATATCCCCGGCAACCAGATTCTGCAACAGCGCGGCGCCACCGCGCCAGCCAAAGGCCTGACACTGATTTCGGTGGAATATCCTCAGCCGCCAGCCGCTGTCAACACACCCAGATAAGCGCTCCACGGACCCACCGCATCGCGATACTGACAGGCCATCACACGCGACACCTGGTGCAGATGAGTCATGTCATGAACCATCCATGTGGCGAGCAATTGCGATAGCGTGACCACCCCGAATGCCGGATGCACGCCTTTGCGCACCAGGTCTGCGGGTTGAAGGCTGAGCGTCGCAAGAGCAATCAGGTTTTCTCCACGCAACCGGGCGAAATCGTCCAGCAATTGCTCCATCGACTCCCCTCCGTTTCGCACCGATTCCGGCAACCGGTCAAAGGGATCAAAGGTCCGGCGTTCGCCGTATTCAAGAATGATCTGCACCCGCGCCATCCAGTCCGTCTGCTCGCCCAAAATCAGGTGGTGCAAAATGTCGAACGCGTTCCACGTCTGCCCGCCCTCGTTGCTCGATACCCAGGTTTCAGGCAACCCGCGCAGCAGCGCATTTAGAATCGCCGGAGTTCGGGAAAGCACGGCAATCGTGTCTGGCACACTGAATTTCTTCTCGGTTTCCACGTCTCGTCAGATGAATCGGAACCAGTGCGGGATTCACCCCGTGATACCCTGAGCGGGTGACACGCCTTTACGATATCGATCCCGGCCCTGACCTTCCGGAGATCGTGCGGATGATCGTCGAGATCCCGCAACACTCTGCCAATAAGTATGAATATGACGGCGAACTGGGCGTTTTTCGCCTGGATCGCGCGCTCTATTCCCCCCTGCATTATCCCGGTGATTACGGCTTTATTCCTGGGACTCTGGCCGAAGACAAGGATCCTTTGGATGTCCTGGTTCTGGTGCAGCAGCCCAGCTACCCCGGCGTTCTGATCGAAGTCCGGCCCGTGGGCGTGCTCAACATGGTGGACGACAACGAAGGCGATCAGAAGATTCTCGCCGTGCCGACACGCAACCCGCGCTACGACGAAATCCATACGATGGACCAGATTTTCTCTCACGTCCGCCGCGAAATTGAGCATTTTTTCTCAATTTACAAGGAACTGGAAGGTAAGGTCACGCGCATGGAAGGCTGGGGCGGTCCCCGCGAAGCCCGCAAAACCATTCAGGAATGCCGTCAGCGCTATCTTGATTCAAAGGCTTCCAAAGCCGCTAATTAAATTCTTTGCCGAGCCACGACCGCAAGGGAGTGGTTAGTTGCTAATGAGGCGGGGGGAGCCCTTCCCCCGGCTTCAGCAGCGTCGGCGGTTTACGCTTCGGTTTCGCGTCAGTGCCATTCGCTTCCGTCGTCTTTCCACCCACAACGTTCACGGCTTCCGTAACCTTACCCTTGGAATCTTCCGCCGCAATCATATCCTCAGCGTCTTTCACCTTGTGATCAATCTCATTATTGAGCTGCACGCTGCGTTTCCCCGGGTCGTCATGCGCCAGTTCCAAACTGTCGGACGTCGTCTCAATCGCCTCCCTCAGCGCAACTTCATAGAGACCGAGATCGGGCAGCGCACCATCGCGAATCTTTTCAAGCTGGCCAAGAAATTTCTTTTCTGCCGTCATCACCGCAACCGTACCCTCAACCACCAGTTGCTTCCGTTTTATCGCGTCATTCGAAACATTGTCGATGGCGTCGATAATGCGCGAATAATCATCCAGCAATTCCCGCGCAGCCAGAGACCTGCCCTTTTTGTCTTTCCCCAAAAGCTGTTGCAACTGGTCCATCCGCTGGCGTGCGAAGAGCAGATACAAATTCAGGCGCGCATTCGGTTCCTGCGCTTCGCGTATCTTCTCAATCTCATCACTGGTAAGAAAATCGCGCTGGGCAAACAAACACCCTGCCGACGCCGCCATAAGCAACAGAACCGCAAACCTCTTCATTACTTTTTCCCCATGAGGCCCTCAAACCAGGCATCGTGAATTGTCTGGATCTTGGTTTTCAATACCTCAATGGAATCTCTTTCCGATGCATCCATTTTTTGTTCCAGGTCATTCAGGCGAATCAACAGTTCCCGCGTACGCTGTTCCGCGTATTTGTAAGGCCCGGTATGGCGTCCGGGAGTCTTGCCGCTGGCCACAAATGAAGTCTTCGCCAGTTCAACGCTTTCTTCCACCGTCTTGAGACCATTTGCAATCGCCGGCGCATCCCCTGCCGCATAAGCGGCTTCAGCCTGCTTCTCTGCCGTGAGCGCAAAATCGACAGCAGCGCGGGCACGGTGTTCCGCATTCGCATCGGCCTTCACTTGAGCCAGTGACGTGTTGGCAGGTGCAGCCAGAAGCAACAGGGCTGTGAACAGAATCATCATCGCCGTTTCATCTCTGCTTCGATGATACGAATTCTCTGGCGCGCAAGAAACTCCTCATCCGGCAACTTGCCTCCACTACCTGCGAGGAAGCGCTGGTAAGCATCGAGCGCCAGCTGCCGCTGCTTCAGGCTGTCGAAAGAAATGGCCCTGTAATAAAGATGCCCCGGTGTCTCCGGCCCCAGCGCTTTGGCCCGGTCAAGCGCATTCAATGCATCGGGAAAGTTTTTCGTCGTAACGAAAATCGCTGCCAGTTCGTTCCAGACCGCGACCGAATCCGGTTTCAGCTTCGCCGCCGCCAGAAATTCCTGCGCGGCAGGCATGTACTGATGCTGGTCACGCAGAGTACGGGCCAAGCCCATGCGCAGCTCAAAATTTGCAGGGTCGCTCAGCAGTGCCGCGCGAATCTGTTCCGCAGCCTTACTGAGCTGGTTGCTGTCTTTGAACTCATCGGCCTGCTTCAGCATACTCAAACGTTCCAGCTCCGCCTGACGTTTTTGCGCTCCCGGCTGCTCAGGAAACTGCTTGTAGACAGCGATCGCTTCAGCCAGTTGCCCCGTCTTCTCGTACTCGGCAGCCAGTTCCAGCGCGGCTCCCGCTGCACGAAAATGCGCCGCCGCCTCGTCCAGGCGTGCCCCCTTCGCCAGAATGCGAGCCAGTCCCAAATGCGCCTGCGCCTGCCCCGGATCAAGTTCCAGCGCCACCCGATAAAACGGTTCAGCCGCCGCCAGATCGCCAGTTTCAAACAACGCCTGCGCGTAATACAAATTGGGCCGCAGTTCCTTCGGCTTCGCCGCCACGGCATCCTTCAGCGCCACCAGAGCTTCAGCAGGACGGTGGTTCCGCAGTAACAAGGTCCCCAGGTTCAGTTCCGCCTCATAAAGACCTGGCTGAAGTTCCAGCGTGCGGCGAAATTCAGCAATCGCTTCGACATCTTTCTGCTGCCCGATCAGCTCAAGGCCACGATTGAAATGGACGTAATATTCCGGCTCCGCCTCCTGCTGCACAAACAGAAACAGCAACATCGCCAGCGTCCCCATCAGCAGTTAACTTTCAATTCCCATCTGCGTCAGCCGATACCGCAGCGCATTGCGCGTCAGGCCCAGAATACGGGCCGCATGACTCTTGTTGCCATCCGCCTGTTTCAACGCGTTCTTGATGATTTCCTGCTCGTAAACATCCAGACTCATACCCTCCGGCAAGCCCGCTTCACCCGCCACCTGACGGGGCCGGATACTCATATCGAGGCGGATTCCATCAGCGTCGAGCTTATCGCCGGAAGCCATAACGATACTACGCTCAATCACGTTCTCCAGTTCCCGCACATTGCCCGGCCATGAGTATTCCATCAGCCTGTCGATCGCAGCATCAGTGATCATACGCACGCGGCCGCCCGTCTCCGGAGCCAGTTTCTCCACAAAGTGCCGCGCCAGATAAGGAATATCTTCCTTGCGTGCGCGCAGCGGAGGAATCTCAATCGGCACAACGTTGAGACGGTAGTAAAGGTCTTCACGGAACGTTCCGTCTTCCAGAGCAGCGCGCAGGTCGCGATTCGTCGCCGCAATTACCCGCACGTCAATGTGAAGCGTCTTGTTGCTGCCCAGTCGCTCAAACTCGCGTTCCTGCAAAACCCGCAGCAGCTTGACCTGGATGGAGGGCGGCACGTCACCAATTTCATCCAGCATCACCGTGCCTGTATCGGCCTGTTCAAACTTGCCGGGTTTGGAAAAATTAGCTCCCGTGAAAGCACCCTTCTCGTATCCGAAAAGCTCGCTTTCCATCAAATTTTCCGGCAGCGCCGTGCAATTGATTTTGACGAAAGGACGATCCTTCCGCGGCGAATGAAAATGAATAGCGCGGGCGATCAAATCCTTACCCACACCGCTTTCACCAGCCAGCAGCACAGTAGCGCGCGATGGTGCCACCCGCATCACAGTCGCGAAAATTTCCTGCATCCCCGGACTGCGGCCCACGATATTATCCCAGCGATACTTGCGGCCCAGTTCCTCTTTGAGAACCCGGTTTTCTTCCCGAAGATTGCGGATTTCCAGTGCCTTACTAACGACGGCCACCAGCTGGTCCAGAGAAAACGGTTTGAGCAGAAAATCAGAAGCGCCCGATTTCATGGCTTCCACCGCATGCTCAACCGTTCCGTAGGCCGTCATGATCACCACCGGCACGTGCGAATCAGCGCGACGGATCACCTGCAACATTTCCAGCCCGGTCATCTTCGGCAGCTTCAAATCGGTGAGCACAAGATCGGCACGGTCAATAAATGGCAGCGCCTCTTCCGCCGACGACGCCTTTTCCACCGCGAACCCCGCGTCCAGTAACTGCAATTCAAGGATGCGCCGCAGCTTGTCTTCGTCTTCTACAATCAGGATTTGTTTTTTCATGGATTAAGAGGCAGGAAGACGCTGAATTTACTGCCTTTGCCCGGTTCGCTTTCGACCTTTATTTTACCGCCGTGGCCATCAACAATCTTCGACACGATGGCGAGCCCCAACCCCGTCCCTTCCTGCCTCGTCGTAAAAAACGGATTGAAAATGGCTTCCTGCGATTCCAACGGAATGCCGCAGCCCTCGTCAATAATGTCAATCTCCGCGAACCCGTCAGCCTCACGCGTTTCCACCGTGACAGGCGCATCTGTAAGCGACGCCTGCGCGGCATTTGCGATCAGATTCAGAAACACCTGTTCCATAAGTTCCGAATCCATGGGGACGGACCCCGCCACCGCGTAGTTACGTAAGATTTTCACCTTAGCCCGTGCCGCCGCGCGATCAATCACGGCGCTCAGATTGGCAGGTTCAGAACGCGGATGCAGCGGCCGCGCGAATTCAAGAAACCGGGTCACCAGAGAGTTGGTGCGCTCCACCTCCGCACTAATAATTTCAGCCAGCTCTTTCGCCATCGGATCACTTTGAGAAGCGGTACGAACCAGCAGATCAGCCGACCCTTTGATGCTGGCCAGCGGGTTCCGCAGTTCATGCGCCAGCCCCGCGGTAAGCTGCCCCAGCGCGGCCAGGCGGTCTGCCCGTCGCACCGCATCTTCGGCTTCAACAAGACTCCGGTTCGCTTCAGCAAGCTGCTCTGCCGCCGCTTTATAGCGCGCCGACTGGGTGCGCACAGCTTCACCCAGTGAATTCACCAGGATGGCCGCCACCGCGGGCAACAAACAGCGGATGAACAAAATATGTTCCGCTTCATCATCAATGACAAAATTGCGCCAGTCGATAAAAAACAGAAACGAAAGATACGCGCCCGTCGCAACAATCGTGCTGAGCAGCGTACCCGCAACACCCAGATAGCTCGCAGTAGAGACCACCGGCAGCAGCAGAACCAGATAGTACGGGCTTTGCACGCCCCCGGTAAGGCCAACCAGCAGATAGCCCAAAACAAGTTGAAGAACAACCGAAGTAGCCCGGCCCCACGTAGTATCAAGCCAGGGGATTCTGCCCTCCACCAGCTGCAGCACCGCCAGGCCCCCCATGAACGCCATTTGCCAGACGTCGTGAGTCAGGTAAGTGAGCACCCCCAGCATCAGGGCGAGCAGCACGTCCTGCGTGCGCCAGTTAAACCGAAAGCTCTTGGCAGTATCGTTCATCGCAACAAACAGGGCGGGCGGGTCCCCTGACCCGCAGCCGACCCCCCACGTCGGCCTTCGGACCTATTTAACAGCCGGAGCAACAACAGCAGCAGCCCGGGTCGGAGGCTGCGCCGCAGGCAAATCCTTGCGCGGTAACTTCTCCGCCCGCGTCGCCGCGTTATAAACAAACGCTGCTTCAATAATTGCCATCTGCTCCATATCAGCCGCCTGAATCCGGTCGTAAACATCCATATTCGAATGGTGCGTACGCGAGTTATAATCCATCTCATCCTGGATGAACTGGAATCCCGGCAAACCCACACGGTCAAACGACTGATGATCCGTACCCCCCGTATCGCGAATCGTAATCACACCCGGCGTCAGGTCTTTCAACGCCGCGAACCAAGTCTCAAAAATCGGCCGCATCATTTCATTGCCTTGCAGATAAATTCCCCGGATCCGCCCTGTCCCGTTATCGATATTGAAATACCCGGCAAACTTCTGATGTTCCGCACTAGGCTTCATCACCGTCGGATCAGCAAAATGCGCCTTCACATAGGCCGCCGACCCCAGCAGCCCTTCCTCTTCCCCGCCCCACAACGCCAGCCGCACCGTGCGGTCCATCTTCAGGTTCTGGCTCTTCAGAATCCGCATCACTTCCATCGCAACCGCGCTGCCGGCCGCATTGTCCGTGGCACCGGTGCCATAGTGCCAGGAATCGAAATGTCCGCCAACCATCACCACTTCATCAGGCTTCGTCGTACCCGGAATCTCAGCCACTACATTGAAAGAATCCGTATCCGTGGTGAACTCCGTCTTGATGTCGAACGAGAGTTTCACCGGCACCTTGTGTTCCACCAGCCGGACAATCCGGTTGTAATGTTCCGCCGTAATCGAAACCTGCGGCAGGTTCTTCGTCGGATCACCCACACGATTCGCACCACCCCCAAACACCGTGCCGCTCTGGCCGCGCGCAGACGCCTGAATCGTCATCAAAGCGCCTTCCTCTTTAAAGAAATTGCGCTGCTTTTCCTGGAACGCAGTCCGCTCTTCCGGTGTCATGTCCGCCAGCGCCGGGTTGCCCCCGCGCCCGCCACCACCTGCACCAGGCACCCGAATCACTTCGGTACTAAGGTCAGCCAGTTGCTCGGCCGTGTAACGTGAACCAAGAGGCGCTGTCGGCAACGTCAAATCCTGCAAAGCCGAAGTCAGCACAATCTTGCCCTTGAGCTTCCCTTTGAACTTCTCCATGTCCGCCGGAGTATTCACCGGAGCAAGCACTACCTCAGCCGTAAGGGGCCCGTTCGTACCGGAAGTCCATGCCACAGGCATACCGATGATCGGCATATACGTCGGCTCAACCATCGCCCCGCTGTAACCAGTCACCTGCCAGCCTGGAATCGCGCCCGATTCAACATCTTTCGTGGCCCATTTCTCCAGTGCCACATTGCTCATGCCCCATTCCTTGAGCTGGCCGACAGCCCAGTCTCCGGCTGCCCGGAACTGCGGCGAATTGGCGAGACGCGGACCATAATGATCCGTCAACTGCCACATCGTCTCCATTATTTTGGAACCACTGACAGGAGCGCCGCCTGCGGGACCGCCCCGCCCGCCGCCGCTGCCAAACTCTGCCACCTTAATCTTATGGATCACATTCAGATCCACATGCTCCGTTTGCTGAGCGAATAAAAGGGCCGAAGCCGCAAGAATGAGAATCAGTGACTTATTCATGGCTGATTCGATCAGAATAGCAGCCAGTGAGATCCTTTAAAATTTCCACTCTCCATTCAAAATCCGTGAAGTTATATCCGCAGGATCAGCCGCCGTGGTGCCAGCCGGAGCCGTCTTCAAAATCAAAAGGTTCGCAGGCTCATCCGGTTTAATCCGTCCACCCGGCACAGGCACCAGCCACCGGCCAGTCAAGTCCGTGCGGTCTGAATTCTGCGGCACCGGGATATCCTTGCGCATCCCCGCAGCCCTGATCTTACTGCCCGCAATCACCACAATCGAGTCGAGGATCGGCGCGTCGCCCGGCGCAACGATCGTCGTGGCACCCAGCAGAACTTTCAACCGCACCCCGGCCTGCTCGTTCTTGCCGCAGCCCATAACCACCAGCGCTGCGGGAACCACGATACTAACTGCCAGCAACAGAACTTTATTCATGAGAAACCGCAGTATCTCACGCCTGTGCTACCGTGCCTGATGTGAATCTTTGCGACCTTTTCGACCAGTCCTTCAAAGGGCGGCGCGACGCCATTGCCCTCGAGTTTGCCGGTCAGGAATACACTTTCGGGGAAATCGATTCCCGCAGTAACCGCCTCGCACGCCTGTTTCAGGCAAAAGGCCTCTGCTCCGGAGACCGCCTCTGCGTCTACCTCGTCAATTCCGTCCACATGATTGACGCATATCTGGCCTGCCTCAAACTCGGCGTGATTTTCGTACCCGTCAACATTCTTTACCGCGACCGCGAAATCACCCACATCCTCTCAGACGCCGCGCCCGCCGCACTCATCACCGATGCTGCGGTGGCAACCGAACTTCCCGTCTGGAACCCTGCCGATCTCGAAACTGAAGCCGCCACCATGCCCGATGAACGCCCCGCCGTCTGCCTCGATGGCGATGCGCCCGCCAGCATCATCTATACCTCCGGCACCACCGGAACTTCCAAAGGTGCCGTACTCACCCACAATAATTTCGCCGCCAATGCAGTAAATCTGCTGGCCTGCTGGCAAATTTCCGCAGCCGACCGCTTCCTCCTCGCACTCCCGCTCTTTCATGTCCACGCCCTGGGCAACGGTCTGCACTGCTGGCTCATCAGCGGCTGCCGTATGCGTCTGCTGGAACGTTTTGAACACCAGACCGCGGCGGAAGTGTTTCTCGATTTCCGCCCCACCCTGTTTTTTGGCGTCCCCACCATGTATGTGCGGATGCTGGCCTGGGAACAGGCAACGGCCCACACCGTCGGCGGCTTCATGCGGCTTTTTGTTTCAGGCTCCGCCGCTCTGCCCGCCCAGGTTTTCGACGAATTCCGCGAACTCTTCGGACACACCATTCTGGAGCGTTACGGCATGAGTGAAACCATCATGAACATCAGTAACCCCTATGCCGGTGAACGCAGGGCCGGAACCATCGGCTTTGCCCTGCCCGGCATTTCCGTCCGGCTGCTGAATTATGAATTTCAACCGGTCGCAGAGGGCGAAACCGGCGAACTTTACTTGAAAGGCCCCAACATTTTCGCGGGCTACTGGGGTCGTCCGGAAGCCACAGCTCTGGCTTACGTCGATGGCTATTTCAAAACCGGCGACCTCGCCACCCGCTCCGCCGACGGCTATTACACACTCACCGGACGCAAGAGTGACCTCATCATTTCCGGCGGCTTCAACATCTACCCCCGCGAAATTGAAGAGTTCCTGGAAGAGCAGGATGAAATCGCCGAAGCTGCCGTAGCTGCCGTGGCGGACCGTATGCGCGGCGAAGTTCCCGTAGCCTGGATCGTCGTCACAGCGGAATCGGCAAAAACCTTCGACCCCGCTGCAATCGAAGCCCGCTGTCGTGAAAAGCTGGCGTCGTTCAAAATCCCGCGCGAGTTCATAACAGTGGAAAAACTGCCCCGCAACGCCATGGGCAAAATCCAAAAACATCTCCTGCCAGGCCGCAAATAATGGGGGGGACGCCCCCGCCGGCCCCCTAGTCCAGTTCCAACGCAGCCACATCCACCCAAATGGATGGCGCAACGTGCTGAACAAACGACAACGCAGACACATCAAACCCGCGAGGCCCCGCATAACTCTCCC
The DNA here is from genome assembly GCA_025363475.1 of Terriglobia bacterium. Lineage (GTDB taxonomy): Bacteria > Acidobacteriota > Terriglobia > Bryobacterales > Bryobacteraceae > BOG-234. Next base: position 97,514 of record JANYDS010000003.1, on the reverse strand, counting down.
AGCGTTCCTTCGCCAGACCCGCCGCCCGTGCCGATTCCGCCTCACTTAAGTCCTGCGCCAGAGTCACATGCGGGTGGTAGGGAAACGTGTCACAAAACTCAAGGCAGTCGCAATTCAAGCGGTGATAAATCTCATGCAACTGCTCGGCCCCCGCGCCAATACCGAGGTAAATCACCTGCGACACCGGGAAAATCTCTATTTCGCCGATCTCCACCCGAAACGACCCGGACCCCTGCAGCCGCTCTTGAAGCAACGCAATCGTTTCTTTCAAGTTGTTGGAGTGTGGCCGTGGAGGCAGCACCGTCACATGGGCGTGCGGATTGCGCCTCGGTGCCAGTTCCAGGCTGAGAGCATCGAGAAAGGTCGCCAGCGGACCGGAGATGTAACTCACCAGGGCAAACTGTCCAAGCGTCGGCTCGTTTCCTGCTGGCTGATCTCCACCGGGGCAAGGCATTTTCCAGTTCGAATTGTACCGTCTGCTCTCTCGCGCGGCAGTCCGCCTGCTTACGCTCCAATTTATCAAGCCGAAAGAACCCCAACTATGCTAGACTCAATAGTTTCCGGAAAAATTGTCATGCCTAAACTGAAGACACACAAAGGCGCGGCTAAACGGTTCAAAAAAACCGGGTCGGGGAAAGTGGTTCGGCAGCACGCATTTGCCCGCCACATCCTTACGTCCAAGTCACGCAAACGAAAGAACAAGTTGCACACAAGCGTGGTCGCTGATGATTCTGATCAGGCCAAGCTGAAACGCATGATTCCCTACTAGGGATCACGCATCAGAAACACCAGCGTGTGAACGGAGCCACCGCACGTGCCCGTTTCGCCGCGAATTTTTTCGGACTTTTAAAGTCCGGGATCCAATCTATTTAGGAGAAAAACGTGCCCAGAGTTAAACGTGGTACTAAACGCCGGGCGAGTCGGGCAAAAACCCTTGAACTCGCTTCGGGATATTTTCTAACCAAGAGCAAACTGCACCGTTCTGCGCAGGAAGCCGTTGAGCGCGCTCTCAAGTTCGCTTACACGGGCCGCAAGCGCAAAAAGCGTGATTTCCGCAGGCTCTGGATCGTCCGCATCAACGCCGCTGTCCGCGCTGCGGGCCTGACTTACAGCCAGTTCATGCACGGTCTGAAACTGACCGGAATCGAACTTGACCGTAAGGTTCTTGCCGCTACCGCGACTGCCGATGACGCCCAGTTCACCGGGATCATCGATCAGGTCAAGGCCGCTTTGGCTGCCGCTGCTCCGGCACCTGCCGCAGTTCCCGCGAGCTAAAAACCGATGGCATCCCCCGAAGCGGATACACTTACTCATCTTGAAGAGCGCATCCAGAAAACGGTTGCGCTCGTTACCCGACTGCGTCACGAAAAGGATGCGGCCCTCAAGCAACTGGCCGATTCCGAACTGACCAATGAACTGCTGGCAGAAGAGCTCGCGGGCATGAAGTCCGAAAAGACCCAGGTTCGCGAACGTCTCGAAAAACTGCTCGGCCATATCGATCAGATCAGCGCAGTTTAAGAATTAACCTCCAGGCAGGGGCGGCGGCTTCAAAACAAAGAAACCGGTCGCCGTCCCGCCAAACACCCCCAAACCCCCTCCGCCCTCTGCGGAATTTCCGTGCGCTCTGCGAGAAAGTATTTGCCTCAGCCGGGTAAACCCGGACTGAAGCGATCTTCACGGTCACATCCCAAAAAATCAGACTAAACCTAACATTTCCAGCCAGTTGCGGGCATCCAACTACCCGTTCTCTTGACACCGCGTGCTACCTTCAAGCCGAAAAACCGTCAGGAGACTTTCATGATGACCGAAGCCCAAATCAACGAAATCGAAAGCTGGAACCAGTTCCACCAATCCTACCAGAACCAGCTCGCGCCCGATGGCCCCCTCGAAGCCACACTTGCCACAGAAATCATTTACGCTGCCTGGCGTCTCCGCCGCTGCAATCTGAGCGAAGCCGCCACTGATCTCACTCCTGACCTCCAAAACGCCATCGACCGCGTCCGCAACCAAGCCCAGCGCCACTTCAGCCGCAACCTCAACGAACTGAAACGGCTACAAACCGAACGCCAGTTCCGCCTTGAATATTTCCCCGCGGGTACGGACCTCTCCGCACTCGGCGTTGCCTCAATCCGCGAAATCCTCCCCGCCCTCGCCAACTGCGTCACCCTCGACCCGGTAAAGCGCGAGAACGCCATGGTCAAGGCCCTGCATTCGGTAAACAACCGCACGCAAAACGAAGATTGGGTTCGTTCTGCAAAATCAGATCCAGCCACCGTACAGACCCCTCGGAACGCCACCTGCCCCTGCGGTTCCGGCCAGAAATACAAACGCTGCTGCGGCACAAACGCCCCCGCAATTCTCGGTCTCGCCGCATAATTGATTCAGCTGCCATCTTCACAACAACATCGGCCCATCGTTTGTGGATACAAGTGTGGATATAGGAATGCGTGGATTTTAGTTGGGACGAACCCAAACGCTGGCGGGTTTTGGCAGAGCGGAATATTGATTTCCTTCGTCTGGCCGAAGACATGTTCGACGGAAAGTCGCTTCTCACGATATCCACAAGAAGAAGCGAAGCAGAAGATCGGTTTATAAGCGTAGCTCTGGTCGGGGGAAAATCCTACACGACTGTCTGGACTTGGTAAGAGGGAGCGATTCGGATCATTACCGCAAGGAGATCGAGGGATGAAGAAGAAGAACGGTTCCGTCTATTACATCAGGTGAAGAAATCAGGAACATGATTGATCGGGGCGAGGATCAGACCAACTGGGCAAAAGCCAACGCCATGACCGGGGAAGAGCTGGAAGCCTCAATTCTGGCCGATCCCGACGACATCCACGAAGATATCGACTGGACCAAAGCGATCAAGGGCTTGCCGCCCCGCAAAGACCACATCAACATCCGCGTCGATCACGATGTCCTCGAATGGTTCCGTTCGAATGGCAGGGGCTGTCAAACCATGATGAACAGCGTCCTCCGCGCCTTCGTCGATTCACGGACAGCCTCCAAACAAAACGCCCTTCGAACCGCCTTGCTTGGCCACGCCCTGAAAACGCCTGCAGATCAGACAAAGAATGGTTTCAAAAGCCAACAGAGCCGCAACCGTGAGGGAGCCGTTAGGTAAGCCCCTGATTCAACAGCCATGCCCAGCGCAAACAGCAATGCAAGTCAAGCGCTGCGCCCCAGGAATACTACGTTTTTTGTGCGAAATTGGAACTTGCAGTTCTAGTACTGCTCGTAGCACAATAATAGTTTGACTGGTACTCACAAAATTCGGCTGGGCTTCGGAGCGGGCCTCGCTATTTTTTTTGGCCTTTCTACGGCTGTAGTGGTGCGCAATTTCCAATGGCAGGCAGACGGCCGCTGGATCGCCCACACCAATGACGCCATAGATCAGGTTTCAAGCTTGCTGCTGACGGAAAGCCACACCGAAAACTCAGCGCAGCGCTATGTCCTGACCTCTGATGCTGCCGCGCTCGCCAACGCCCGCAGTTCGGCTGCAAGTGCGATCCGGGCAGCGCAAAATCTGGCGCAGTTCACATCTGATAATGCCGTTCAGCGCCAGAATGTGCGTGTCTTGCAGCCTCTGCTGCAGCAGCAAAACAGCGTCCTGGCGCTTGATACCTCTCCCGAATGGATTCGTCAGGCACTGGCATCGCTGGATAGTTTAGACGTACCTGCCTCCATCACAAAAACCCTGGCACGGATGCAGGCAGAAGAGCAACGTCTCCTCGTGCAGCGTACCGACGGCCAGTACGAGCGACTTTGGGCCAGCCGGATTTTCATGGGCCTCGGCTTCCTTCTGTCCGTAACGCTGATTATAGTGGCGGGCTGGCGGATGTCCTTCGATTTCACCGCCCGCACGGTCGCGGAACAAAAAATTGCCATCCGCGACGAACAGTACCGTCAGGTGGTGGAACTCGCAGGCGATATTATTTACCGAACAGACGAAGCCGGCCGCTTTACTTTCTGCAATCAGTCCGCGCTGCTGATGCTCCACTACACCGAATCGGAAGTGATGGGCCGTTCCTATTTAAAAATGATCCGGCAGGATCGCCGTCGGGCGGCCGAACGTTTCTACCTGCGCCAGTTCGCTCGTAAACAGAAGAGTACGTACTACGAGTTCCCTGTCATTGATGGTCACGGCCATGAGCGCTGGCTGGGTCAGAATGTCCAGCTGGTGATTGAGGATGGGAAACCCTGCGGGTTCCAGTCGATTGCCCGGGAAATTACGGAACGCAAGCGCGCCGAGTTTGAACTGCAGCGCAGCCGCAGCTTCGTCGAGCGTATCGCGGCCACCACGCCTGGGGTGCTCTACGTTTACGATCTTGATGAGCAGCGGACCGTTTTCAGCAACAAGGAAGTAGTGGCGGTCCTGGGCTACAAGCCGGAAGAGATCATGAGTGCCGGACACTCTCTCGTGTCGCTGATCCATCCGGACGACAAGCCTGCAGTTAATGCCCATTACGAAGCCATGCGTGAGATTCAGGATGGTGAAATCCGCCGCCTGGAATACCGCGCGCGCCACTTTGATGGCCACTGGGTTTGGCTTTCGGGCCGCGAAACGGCCTTTGAACGGGGCCCGTCGGGTAACGTCAGACAGGTGGTGGGCATTTCGCAGGACATCACCGCCCGCAAAGCGGCACAGGAGAAGCTCGCTTACCAGGCCAACTACGATGCGCTGACCGGGCTGCCCAACCGGCACCACTTTTGGACACGGCTGCAGTCTGCGCTGCGACGGTCAGGCATCGACCATTCGCAGACGTCACTTTCTGTTTTTGACGTGGATAACTTCAAAGATATTAATGACCGTTATGGTCACGCCGCCGGTGACGAAGTACTGGAAGAAGTGGGTAATATTGTGCGCGCCGAACTGCGGTCGAATGACATTGCCGGACGCCTCGGCGGCGATGAATTCTGCTTTGTCCTGCCCGGTACCGATCACGACGAATGTGCGCGTGTAGCGGACAGAATTCGCGAACGGCTTTCTACTCTCGCCTTCGGAATTGAATCCGGTGCACCGTTCTCCGTCACGGCCACCTTCGGTGTGGCCGAATCCAGCCCGGATATTGACGCCAAGGAACTGATGGAGGCTGCGGACCGCGCTCTCTACCGCGCCAAATCGGCAGGCCGCAACCGCGTCTGCGTTGACGTTTGAGCCCTTTTGCGAATCAGCTTAGGTGCATCAGCTTAGGTGCATCAGCTTAGGTGAAAGCCTTCGCCCAGGTAGACCCGTTTAACTTCCGCGTCGTCAGCCAGCGTAGCCGGATTCCCGGTGCGGAATATCTTCCCCTCATTGATGATGTAGGCGCGATCCGTTACTGACAAGGTTTCCCGCACATTGTGGTCAGTGACCAGAATTCCCAGGCCGTCACGCTTCAGGTCGAGAATGATCCTCTGCAGTTCCTTTACCTGAATCGGGTCAATCCCGGAAAACGGTTCATCAAGCAACAGGAAGCTGGGATCAATGGACAGCGAACGCGCTATCTCAACCCTGCGCCGCTCCCCGCCCGAAAGCTGATAGCCTTTGCTGCGGCGCACGGTATCGAGCCCCATCTGCTCGATGAGCCGGTTCATCTTTTCACGCCGCTCACGGCCCGACATCCTCCGCGTCTGCAGAATCGCCATCAGATTCTCCTCAACGGTCATTTTGCGGAAAACGGATGCTTCCTGCGGTAAATAACTAATGCCGTGGCGTGCCCGCTTGAACATCGGCGTGCTGGTCAGGTCTTTGCCGTCCAGCAACACCCTGCCTGAATCCGGACTGATCAGCCCCACCACCATGTAAAACGACGTCGTCTTGCCCGCGCCATTAGGGCCGAGCAACCCCACGATTTCGCCGCGCTCCACCTTCACCGACACGTCGTCAACCACACGCCGCCCGCGGTAGGATTTTGAGATCTCAACCGTTTCAAGGGTATTCATCTATTTTGTTTTACGCTGATCTGTCTTACGCAGATGACTCTGCGCCTGTTTCGCCGGCGCGCCGTTTACCAGCAGACGCTCATCGTTTGTGAAATATGTGAGCATCTCGCCTTTCGTATTACCCTGTTTCGAGTCCACCAGTTGTGGTCCGCCACCGGTCAGAACGACTTTAGCATCGTCGGGAAAATATTCGCCATGTTCGCTGGTGCCGATTCGTTTGCGGTCGGGTAAGCTCTGAGAGATCACTACCGCACCATCGGCGAGGGCACGGTTGATGCGCGAATCTTTACCGGAAGCCTTGTCATTCAGATAAGCGCGGAGTGTTGAGCTTTTCACCGTCAGTGCGGGTCGCGAGAAGTCGACGTCGCCCGAGTAAATGGCCAGCCGGTCTGAATCCGTGTACACCATCCGCTGTGCCTTCACGATGGTGAACTCTGCGCTGACGGCATCCTGAAACTGAGACACTACTTTGCCTGTGGCGGTTACAGCCTTCTTCTCGCGGTCGATATCGATTTTGTCCGCCTCGATCCGGTTCGCCGTTTGCCAGACCACTGCATTGCCGGCATAGTGAATCAGTCGATTCCGCCCTTCTGAAGTTACCCGGTTAGCAGAGCCCTGAGTTGGCTGCGCGTCGTCGAGCAGCGCGGATTCGCTCTTTGCCGCGGCAGTTTTGTTTGCCGGCACAGGCTCCGGCAAGCGGGTCGTGAAGGCGTGACCGTTTGCGTCGAAATCGCCCGTTTTCTGATCCAGAGTAATGACGTCGGCAATGGTGGAGCCGGTATCGTCAGATATGCGCGCGCCGGTTTCAAGGGTCATCACATTGCGGGCGGTTTCCAGCCTCGCGCTGCGTGCCTGCGCCTTGCGCGTCCCTTCGGTATAGCGGAAGTCTTCCGACTGCTTCATCTCTGTGAGCTGCCCGCTATCGTCAAAGGCGGCATCAATCGTCTTGCTGCTTGTATAAGCCACTGCCGCAGCGGCGTTCTTCTTCTTATCCTCATCGGACGGCCACGTTTCGGTTGCACCGTCTGTGGCGTGGAAGGTACGGATGACATTATCAGCGCCGTAGCGTATATCCATCCGATCAGCTTTCAACAGTCTGCGATGACGGGCAGCCGGTCCGGGCAGAAATTCCAGCGTACCTGGTGCCAGCGTGCTGACCCGTTCAATCTCCTGGCCGCCAGGGCGCATATGCAGGTCAATGGTTTCTGATTTCAGGATGCGCGTGTCGGTAGCAGTGGCTTTGGCTGATGTGCCGGGGCGCGACTCCACTGAGGCCTTGCCCGTCACGGTTGCAGCGGCTAGCACTGGTTCTCCATTTTCATCGTTGAAGGCCATTTCCACGCGGTTGCCCGCCATTGAAGTTTGCGCTTGCGGAGAGTGCGACATCAGCTTCGCATTCCCTGTCGCGTTCATCTTGTCCATCACACCGTCGTCGTTGTAGATCACGTGGATGAGATCAGCGGAATAGTCCAGTTGCCTGGTTGGCTGGTTATCGATACCCTGACCTTTTTGTGCGTCGATCCATTGGATGGCCTGGCCGTCTTTCATCTGGATGATGCTGGAGGCCGCGCTGATCATCGTCTGTCCGCGCGTGAGCCGCGACCACGGTGTCAGTTCCAGCCGCTGCGTAGCTTCGCTCCACAGCAGATGCCCGGTCTCAATTTTCATGCCGGTGCTTTTGGGGCCGTCGCCGTGCAGGTTCAGCACAACGTTGCTGTTGAGGTTGAGCACGTGGGTTTCAGGATCATACGCAGCGCCCGTGCAGGTACCATCGCCACTGGCGAAGGTGAATGACACTCGCTGGTCTGATACCGCTTGTCCGGTTTTGCTGTCGAAATTGATTCCCGAAGTCTTGATGGAAGTGAGACTGTGAGCGGGTTCGCCTTCAACGGGAACATCAAGAGTAATCTCGGCTTCGCCCGGGGAAAACAGCTTGTTGTCGCTGGTATTGAACTGGGCACCACCACTGCGGATGCGGTCAAAGGCCGTGCCGCCTTTATGGAAAATCCTCAGTTCGATATTTTCCAGTTGTGCCGTGGTGCCGTCAGTAGACTGGCGGAAGCTTTTTGCGAAGAGTTTGACTTTGGGCTGCCCGTTGCCGCTCTGGCCCCACTCCCAGTCAGTGGCGGCGGTCTTCGTGTCGAGGGCTATGGCGGGGGGAACAGGCCGTCGCCGGGCACGCTGATTTCTTCTCTGTGAGCGGAACGTCCCGAGAACGGCGGCTGCCACCAGAACCAGCACCACCAGCAACAGCCATCGGAGACTTCGCATGGGCTTGAAATTACCAGTTTAGCGCCTGAGCTCTATTTCCATAGCGACATCACTCCGAGCATACGGTGAAACATGGCCGCGGTCCGCAGGTATCCGTGAAAATCCCACCGCTTCGTAAAGATGGATAGCGGCTTCAAGCTTGTGGTTGGTTTCGAGAAAGAGCCGTGTGGCACCGGCTTGCCGGGCCTGTTCCACTACAAAAACGAGGAGCTTGCGGCCAATTCCGGAGCCGCGCAAATCCTTGTCCACCGCCATCTTGGCTAGTTCCAGACAACCCTCGCCTGCTGCAATGAGCGCACAGCAGCCCACAGGTTTCCCGCCCTGGAGCGCCATATAGATCGAGCCGCCCTCCTGCAAAATGTGCCGTACCGGATCGCCCAGCACCTGGCTGTCTTTTTCCTCGATTGAGAAGTACTCTCGTATCCAGGCTTCGTTCAAGTCGCGAAAGGCCGCTTCGTCGCCAGGCTCAAAGGGCCGCAGAACAATCTCCATCCCACGATTATCCGCGACATCGCGTGATACCCTGGTATGGACAACTCTGAATGGCAGCTCAAACGAATATCGTGGCAGTCCCTGAAGGCAAAATGCCGCCCGTGAACATCTGGATTTTGCCGGTGCTTGCGGCGTGGATCATCCCCGGTGGCGGGCATTTTCTGCTGAAAAAGACCGGTCGCGGAGCCTTAATTATGGCTTCAGTAGTGTTGATGTTTTTCTTCGGCATGTTCATGCGGGGCATGATGTTTACGCCGGAACGCGGCGACATCCTCACCATGCTAATTAGCTATGGCGGTTTTGCCAGTGACATTGCCTCTGGTGCTCTGTATTTTGGCGCTTCGATGTTTGGCTATTCTCAGCCGGATATGCCCGGTGCGGTGCATGACTACGGGACCAAGTTTCTGGTCTCAGCCGGCCTGCTGAATATTCTCGCAATGGTGGATGCGTTTGAAATCGCGGCGGGAAGAAAGAATTAGGGAAAACTGATGCCCAAAATCACTCTCTCGCATTTCGAAGCTGCTTTTCTGTTTTCACTCTTAACCTCAGTCGTGATGGGCGTTACGTCAAAGAAGACGGACAAAGAGCGCTTGCACTATGGTGCCTATTGCTTTGGCTGCTTTATCGTGGCATTGTTCGCCATCGGCTGGGTCATGAAACTGGGCCACGGTTAGTACAGAGCCGGTTTCGCTTCCGCTTCAACTGCTTTCAAAAACGATTCCAGTGCTTCTATTTTGGGTCGTGCCAGCGTTCGGGTAGTCTCGAATTCGATCTGGCCCGGCAGTTCCATCAGAATCCGTTGCAGATATTGCACGGCCGCTGTGAAGGCAGGAAAACGTGTATCGCGCCCTGCATTGCAGACGGTGCGCAGGATTCCGATGGCCCCGAGTTGCTCCAGAATATCAGCATCGCGCAAGATTGCTCCTTCCAAGCTCATGGGCCTGTCTGCCGGCTGGTGGGTCCGGATGGCCTCGATTACTGCTTCGATCTTGTGTTCCGGGAAACCAGCTTGGCGGAGAATTCCCGGCGCGACATCAATCGCATAGCCAACGTGGTCCCATTGTGCGAGTGATACCGGGTCTTCGGGGCTGTGGCCGGTAAAAACTCCCGGATCATGCAGCCACGCAGCGGCGAAGACCACGTCATCGTCATACGTCCGGCCCTTGCCCACCGCAAGCGTGAGTGCGTACAAACGCGGCTGGCTGGTGGCCGAATTTCTCTGCTGGCAGGGCTTCCTGTTCGATCCATTGCCGAATAGCTTCGCGAAAAGGCATTTGCCGCTTACTGGATGGTCTTGTCGGCGGCGTAACAGAGGTCGCACAGCCGGCACTCGCTGCATTTCGGTTTGCGGGCCACGCAAGGGCCGCGGCCGTGGTGGATCAACTGGTGAGAAAACTGAATCCAGCGGTCTTTCGGAACGATTTTAATCAGGTCCTGCTCAACCTTCACCGCGTCAGTCTGCTTAGTGAGATCAAGGCGCAGCGAAAGGCGCATCACGTGGGTATCCACTACCACGCCGCTCGCAATTCCGTAGCCGCTGCCCAGCACCACGTTCGCCGTCTTGCGGGCTGCGCCAGGCACAGTGATCAGCTCTTCCAGCGTCTTTGGGACTACCCCGCCGAACTGATTTACGATTACGCGCCCGGCTCCGATGACCGACTTCGCTTTGTTGTTGAAGAAACCAGTGGAACGCACATCATTCGCCATCTCTTCCTGACTGGCTGAGGCGAAATCCTGTGGCGTTGGATATTTCTCAAACAGGCCAGGCGTGACTTCATTTACCCGCTTATCGGTACACTGCGCGGAGAGGATGGTCGCAACGAGAAGCTCCCACGGATTGCGGTGGTAAAGTGCGCACTCGACATTCGGGTACATCTGGTTCAGCTTTTCGAGAATCGCGGTAATGCGCACTTTGCGTTCTGCTGCGGTCTTTGGTTTCATCGCTGTCATGTGGGGCCTTTATTCGTAGCGCAGAACTTCCACAGGCGTGATGCGGGTTGCATTGCCCGAGGGGTAAACGGTTGCCAGCAGACTCACGCCCAGCGCCGCCGCCGCGATCCAGACCCCATCCCAAAGGCCCGGTTCAAATGGCACGAAACTCAGGGCGTAAACCGATTCATCAAGCGGGATCAGATGGTTGGCATTGGCGAGGTAACAGACCGAATAGCCGAGCACCAGCCCGATCACCGTGCCCAGCACGCCAATCATCATGCCCTGTCTGATAAAGATCCGCCGGATCTGGCTGCGTGTTGCGCCCATGGACATCATTACCGCGATGTCCTTGTGTTTGGTCATGACGATCATGGTCAGCGTGATCAGAATGTTGAGCGCCCCCACCAGTTCAATCAGCCCGATGGTAATGGCCGTCACGGCACGCTCCAGTTTGAGGGCGTGGAAGAGCTGCTGATTTTGTTCCTGCCAGGTCATGGCGCTGTAGCGTGAACCGGTGATGCGGGTGGCATCGCGTGCGGCCTGGGGTGCAAGGTCGGGGTTGTCGAGGCGCAGTTCAATCGTATTGACCACATCGCCGACCGAAAGTAGTTTCTGCACCGAAGCGATTGATGTATAGGCCCAGGCGTCATCCACATCGAAGAAGTCGGTCTGGAAGATGCCGGTGACGCGGAACCGCTGGCTGCGCGGAGCGGGGCCGAACGGTGTCAGGGTGCCCTGCGGACTGATCAAAGTCACGGTGCCGTCAAGAACGAGACCCGCAGCCTGCGCCAGTTTCACGCCTACGATGACGCCGGGCAGTTCGTCATTGCCCAAAGCATTCAGACTTGCCAGTGAACCGCTCTTGAGGTGCCGAAGCGTGTCGCTGCTGGCCAGTTCACCGTGCGGGTCAATGCCCTTGAGCGTTACCAGTTTGTTGCCACGCGCACCGGTCATCAACACCTGGTCATAGAGCACCGGCGCAACAGCCACAACATGCGGCAGAGTTTTGAATTTCAAAAGCAGGTTGCGCCAGTCCGCCAACCCCTCGCCCGGCGCTTCTTTCTCAAGGATGTTGACGTGCGCGGTGGCAGCCAGCATGTTGCGTTGCAGCGTATTCTGGAACCCGTTGTTAACCGCCAGCGAGACAATCAGCGCGATGACTCCCGACGCCACGCCGATCACTGACATCACGGTGATAACCGGGATCAGCTTCTCTTTGCGGCGGGCACGGAGGTAGCGACCGGCGACGAATTGTTCAAAGGTGCTCACGCTGGTTTGCGATTACACGCGACGCAATCGGTCCGCCATGCCGATCTCGCCCTCAGGGCGCAGCAGCGGGAACAGGATCACATCGCGGATGGATTGCGAATTGGTGAGCAGCATCACCAGGCGATCAATCCCCAAACCTTCGCCGCCCGTGGGCGGCAGACCGTAGGCCATGGCCCGCAGGTAGTCTTCATCCATCTGGTGAGCTTCGTCATCGCCATCGGCACGCATGGCAAGCTGCATGTCGAAGCGGCGGCACTGCTCCATGGGATCATTCAATTCGGTGAAGGCGTTGCCGATTTCCATGCCTGCGATGAAGATTTCAAAACGTTCCACGAAAGCGGGGTCGTCTGGTTTGTTCTTCGAAAGCGGCGAGACTTCCACGGGGAAATCGTAAACGAGGGTGGGCTGAATCAGCTTCTTTTCGGCGTGCTCTTCGAACAGCGCGACCAGCGCTTCGCCTGACGTTTTGCGGCCTGTCTGCGCCTTGAGCCAAACGGGGTCGCAGATATTTTCGGCGGTGGGTTTGTCATCACCGGACCATAGTTCGATGACCGCATCGCGCATGGTCAGGCGGCGGAGGGTCGAGAAGTCCAGCATTTCTTCGCCGTAGGGCACCGTGGTTCCGCCGGTGGCATCGATCGCAAGCTGGCGCAGCAGTTCCTCACTGAGGTCCATCAGACCACGATAGTCAGTGTAGGCCTGGTAAAACTCCAGCATGGTGAATTCGGGATTGTGGCGTGTGGAGATGCCTTCATTGCGGAAATTGCGGTTGATCTCGAAGACGCGCTCCAAGCCGCCTATCACCAGCCGCTTCAAATAAAGTTCTGGTGCGATGCGCAGGTAGAGATCGATATCAAGCGTGTTGTGGTGGGTTTGGAAGGGCTTGGCCGCTGCGCCACCATAAAGTGCCTGCATCATGGGCGTTTCCACTTCGATGAAGTCGCGTTCCTCAAGCTGACGACGCAGGGAAGACACGATTTTTGCGCGCGTCACAAACACGTCGCGGACGCCGGGGTTGGCGATCAGATCGAGGTAGCGCTGGCGGTAGCGGGTTTCCACATCTTCCAGACCATGGAATTTTTCGGGCATTGCTAACAAGGTCTTCGCGAGGAATTCCAGTTTTTCCACATGCAGGCTCAGTTCGCCGGTGCGCGTCACAAACAGATAGCCTTCAGCGCCGATGATGTCGCCGATATCGAGCAGCAGGAACAGCGCATAGTCGCGCTCTTCCACCGCATCCTTACGAACGTAGATCTGCAATTTGGCACCATTTTGCTGCAGGTGCAGGAAGCCGGCTTTGCCCATGCGGCGCACGGTCTGGATGCGTCCGGCGATCTTCAGGCGGATTTCCGGAACCAGTTCTTCTGCCGTTTTGTCACTGTACTTCCGGATGATTTCCGGAATGGATTCGGTGAAGTCGAAACGCTTGCCAAACGCCTTGTAACCTAACGCTTCGATCTCATGCACGCGGGCCGCGCGCTGTTCAAACAATCCGTCTTCCAGCGACAAAGTAAGTCTCCTGTGGGGAATCAGTTATTATAATTCTTCACTCCCGCTCAACTCATTTGCTCAACTCCCTCTCCATCATTGTGCCTGCCTGGAATGAGCAGAGCCGTCTGCCTGAAACCCTGCGAAAGATTGAGGACTACCTGGCAACCGGCGACTGGGCGTTTCATGAAATTCTGGTGGTTGACGACGGATCATCCGACGGGACTGCGGCGGTGGCAGAGGAATTTGCCCGGACCAACGCGTCGGTTCGCGTTCTGCGGAACCCGGGTAACCGGGGCAAAGGCTATTCAGTACGGCACGGTATGAAGGAAGCGCGCGGTGAATGGTGTCTGTTTACGGACGCTGATCTTTCCGCCCCGATTGATGAATTCGATAAACTCAGGCGGGCCGTTGAGGGTGGGGCGGATGTGGTGATCGGTTCGCGCGCTTTGGACCGGTCGTTGATTGGCGTCCATCAGCCGGGTATCAGAGAAACTGCCGGGAAATTCTTTAACGCAGTGATGCGGCTGGTAGTCGGCTTGGATATCTCTGATACCCAGTGCGGCTTCAAACTGTTTCGCGCGAAGGTAGCGAAAGAAGTTTTCCCGCGTCAAAAGCTGGAGCGCTTTGGTTTTGATGTCGAGGTGCTGTTCATTGCCCAGCGTCTTGGTTACCGTATTGCTGAGGTTCCGGTGCGCTGGAACCATGTGGATGGCAGTAAGGTGGGCATGTTCAGTGGCCTGCGGGCTTTTACCGAACTCGCCGAGATTCGCGTGAACAGCCTGCGCGGGCGCTATCGTTGAGTAGATGAAGATTCCCGGCATTCACCATATCACAGCGATTGCCAGTGATCCGCAGCGCAATTTGGATTTCTACACGCAGCAGCTCGGTTTGCGTCTGGTGAAACTTACCGTTAATTTTGACGACCCTGGCACGTACCACTTCTATTTCGGTGATGACCACGGGACGCCTGGCAGCATCCTCACCTTCTTTCCCTGGCCCGGGGCTCCGCGTGGCCGCAGCGGCACAGGGCAGGCGACTGTAATCTCATTCACCGTGCCTTCACTGAATGCATGGGCGGGCAAATTTCCGGGTGAACGCATCACGCGCCGCTTTGATTCGGATGTGCTGGCTTTTACTGATCCTGACGGCATGGCACTGGAACTTGTGGCCACGGGCGGGGGAGGAAGTGAAGGAAGTGCGATCAGCCGTTTTCATTCGGTTACGCTTTCTGAAGGCGGGTATGAAGCTACTGCACGCCTGCTGACAGAGACCTTTGGCTACGAGCTTCAGGCGAGCGAAGACAGCCGGTTCCGTTATGTTTCGAGCGAGGGCGATTTTGTGGATCTGCTGTGTCAGCCCGATGCGAGGCGCGGCGGCATGGGGGCCGGGACCATCCACCATGTGGCTTTTCGCGCTGAGTCCGATGAGATACAGAAGCAATGGCAGGCCGAACTGGCGCGGCTGAACTATAACGTCACGCCGATTCTGGACCGCCAGTATTTTCATTCCATCTACTTCCGTGAACCTGGCGGTGTGTTGTTTGAAATCGCAACCGATCCGCCAGGGTTCACGGTTGATGAAACTGCGGCCAGCCTGGGAACCGGGTTGAAAATACCCCCTGCGCTGGAACCGATGCGCGCGGAGATTGAAGCGAAATTGCCGAAGTTAAAACTGCCTGTTTATGTCCGTTGAATTCATTCACAAATACACGCCGGGACGCGTAGCGTTCACGGTCCTGCTGCTGCACGGTACGGGCGGCGATGAGAACGATTTGCTGCCGGTGGGTCGCGGTCTTGCGCCGGGGGCTGGGTTCTTAAGCCCTCGCGGCAAGGTGCTGGAACACGGCATGCCGCGCTTTTTTGCCCGCACTTCTCCGGGCGTCTGGGACCCGAAGGAAGTGGAAGCCCGCGCGGCTGAACTGGCGGAGTGGCTGGTTTCGGCCTGCAACCTGTATGGGATTGATCCGGGGAAGCTGTACGCACTGGGCTATTCGAATGGTGCCAATATCGCAGCGGCACTGTTGCTGCTGCATCCCGGCTTGCTCGCCGGGGCCGCGCTGTTGAGGCCTGCGGTGCCGTTGCGACCGGATGTGCTGCCTGCGCTCAACGGTGCGCCTGTGTTGATCTCCGCAGGTGCGGTTGATGACATGGTGCCACCGGCGGGTGCTGAGGCTCTGGGGCGGTTGCTGAGTGAATCCGGGGCGCATGTCGATATTGCCGTGCAGAATGCCGGGCATGAACTGACGCCGGCGGATTTCAATTTGGGCAAACAGTGGTTTACCCGGATCATGGCGGTTTAGGTTCTATGCCACAGATCAAAATTTATGGTTTGCGGGAGCAGTTGCGGCCCATCATGGCTGCGGCTTCGGACGTGATTCATTCCTGTTTCGTTGATGCGCTGAAGTATCCGGCTGAGAAACGGTTCCACCGGTTCTTTCCGCTGGAAGCAGACGAGTTTATTTTTCCGGCGGGGCGTTCCAACCGCTATACGATCATCGAGATCAATATGATCAAGGGGCGGAGCGGAGAGGCGAAACGGAATCTCATCCGCCAGTTGTTTGAGCGGTTTCAAACAGTGCTGGGTATTACAGGTGATGATCTGGAAATTACGATTATTGAAATCCGCAAAGCCAACTGGGGCTTTCGCGGCAAGCCTGGCGACGAGCACGAACTGAATTACAAGATCGACGTCTGAACCAGCACTTCGTTCAGTGAGCCTTGCCGGTAACCTTCCAGATCGAGGGCCACGTATTTGTAGCCGAGGCCTTTGAAGATGGCGGTCAGTCTGGCGGCCATCTTCAGATCAAGCGCCCGTGACATCTCTTCCGGCGCGATTTCGATGCGCACCATTTCGCCATGGAAACGTGTACGGAACTGGCGGAAGCCGAGGGCCTTGATTTCTTCTTCACCTGCTTCCACGGTCTTAATGTTCTGAATGGTTACGGGTGTTCCGTAGGGGATGCGGGAACTGAGGCAGGCAGCGGCGGGACGGTCCCAGGTGGGCAGGCTGGCGCGGCGGGAGAGTTCGCGAATTTCGGCTTTCGTGAGGCCCGCGTCAACCAGCGGTGAACCGGCCTGGTGCAGGTTCGCGGCGCGCTGGCCGGGGCGGTAATCGCCGAGGTCATCTTTATTGACGCCGTAAATGATGTGACTGATGCCGCGTTCGGCAGCGACTTTTTCCAGCACATGGAACAATTCGTCTTTGCAGTGGAAGCAGCGGCTGGCGTCGTTTTTCAGGTAGTCGGGGTTGTCGAATTCGTGGGTTTCGACGTATTCGTGGCGGATGTTGAATTGATGCACGAAAGCCTCGGCATCGCGCTTGTGGGAGGCGGGGATGGAGGCTGAATCGGCGGTGATGGCGAGGGCCTGGTCACCGAGGGCGTGGGTGGCTGCCCAGGCGAGATAGGCGGAATCAGTGCCGCCGGAATAGGCTACGATTACGCGTTCCAGTTTGTGCAGGAGGGCAAACAGGCGGTTCTGTTTGGCTTCGAGATCGACTGGCGGGGTCACGAACCCATGATATCTGGTAAGCGGGGACGCTAAAGCGCAGGCGCAGCAGGCTGGGTTTTGACTGCCGGCAGAATCACGATTTCCGTTCGTTGAAAAGCAAACTTCCGGCCCGTCTCATCGATGATATTGATCTGGCAGGTATAACGACCCGTTGCCAGTTGTGCCAGCGGTGCCTGGAATTTCAGCGGCAGCGTCTGCGCACGTTTCGCGGCGAACTCACTCAATCGCACCGGCTGGGATTCGAAGGTCTTGGTCTTCCCCCGATAAAACGAAAGAGTCGCGGCCACACTGGGCTTCTGCGCCGCAGCGTCAACCACCGGATCATAAACCTCCATGTAGACATAAAGATTCTGATCTTTGCGGAAAACATGGGTGATGCTGGGCACCAGCTTCTGCCCGTCCTGAACTAAAGGATTGGCTTCCACCAGTTTCTTGCGGTTGTCAGCTGAGGCGAGCGAATCCACAAGCGGCTGGCGCTGATTGCTCCAGATTACCGAACTGGTTTTGAGCTCAGAAGAATCCGGCGCCAGATTCGGAATTACGAACTTCGTTTCGTAAGTGCCCATCTTGCCTGTTTCGTTCTCACGGGCCAGGAATTTCAAACTGTATTTCCCCGGCGGGAGGGTGAAACCGGTATCGTAAGCCAATGGGCGCGATGCCAGTTGCGCGGCGGTTTGCTCAGCCAGCTTCATCTTGATTCCATCACGCATCACGCCCACAACCTTGCTGTGGTCGTCACGGATCTGGCCGATGAATTCGAGTTCCGCCTGCGCATGACCCTTGCTCTTGGCGAGGGCAATTTCCGCCCCGGGGATCTTGACGGAAAACGGCACAAAATAGCGGTCTTTGGCCAGACGAAAATAAGATATCTCGGCACTGAGCGACAGATCGGTTAACGGATCACCCAGCATCAGCGCCTGCTGCAGCTGGTTTTCCTTGTCCGTGGCAGTGAATTTGGCAAAGTTTTTTTCGCCGTAATAGCCGCTCCGGTAATCGATTTTGGCCTGCAGTTCCTTCGAGAGTTTCACTTCCACCCGGCGGTACTTACCGTCCAGTTTTCCATTGGTGCTGTAGTAGCCCAGAATGTAATAGCTGCTGATGTCATCGCGCGCTTTCGACATACCCAGGGCAAGATCATTGTCGTCTGCGTAGAGCTTGCCGCCTGTGTCTTCGGCCAGTGTAAAGAGAGTCTCCTGGGACTTACCAAAGCTGTCGCGCTGGCCTTGCTGCTGACGTCCGGTGAGAGTGCTGGTGCCGCGTGAAGCGGCTGCGCTGGCGTCGCCTGCCGGGGCGGAGGCAACCAGGCCGCGCGCATCAATGGGATAGAACGCGACATTGGAACGTTTGGCCGCGTTGACCGCTGCTTCGAGCGAGGCCTGATTGTCGAATCCGGACTGCGTAATACCAGCCGAGAAATACAGCAGAGCTTTCTTTTCGGGGAATGCCGCCAGCATCTTCGCAGCCGCGCCCAGTGTGGCAAGTTGCTTATCCGTGTTGAAGATGTTGAATTCGGTTTCGTCGGCATTGAACGCCGAGCCGGTGTCAGCCCCGGAATCATCGTCACCGCCGTTACCGGATACGCCCGCTAAATCGCTGCCGGTAGCTGTTTGAAAACCTTTGACTACTTCTTCAAGACGCTTTTTATCGTCGGTAAAATCCTGCACGATCTTCAGCGGGCCGTTACTCGCACTCATGATCGTAACCACATCGGCCGGTTTCATTTGTTCGCGGATGAATTTGAGTGCAGCCTCCTGCACGCGGGCTTGTTCGGGGATTCCCAGGGCGCTGAAATCGAACAACATGCCCACCAGACGGCGGTCCTGATAGCGAATGACCGGAGCGGCGGTACTGGGCGTGGGCGAAGCTGCACTGGCGGCCCGCAGCGGGACAGCGGGGATGGCAGCGCCCGCTTTGACTGCCGGAACCGGCGCAAGCGCGACATCGCCCTCCAGCCTCTGGAATTCGAAAACCGAGATCTGCTGCGGTTTGCCATCCTCAAGCACCGTGAAGTCAGATTTTTTGAGATCAGACAGAACTTTACCGGAGCGATCGCGCACACTTGCATCAATAATGACGAGGTTGGTGCTCGAAGTAAAAGTCGGTTCCTGGGCTTCCGTGGTCGCCACTTCAATAACACCAAAGAGAACCAGCAGGACGGGAATCGCGATACGTTTCATTTAGAATCTGAGCCTCACGGTTGCATTGATACTGCGCATGCCGCCAGCGCTGTTCGCGGTGCCGAAAAGACTATTCTGAGCATTGACTGTGGTGTTGATGCCGGTGATGTTGACATGGTTCAGCGGGTTGGTGCTTTCCACGCGGAATTCCATGCGGCGCTTGTCGTCAAGCCGGAATGAGCGGAAGAAAGACGCGTTGGTTGAAAAGCCCGCAATCCCTGGAATCGTATTGCGCCCGGCGTTGCCAAAAGTCCCGGTGACGGGAATGGCAAACGCCAGCGGGTTGAAGTAACCTGAGCCATCAGTTACAGAGAGGCCGGTCGCCTGGGCACGTGAATTGCCTGTGTAGGCGGTGCCGGAAGGGTCTCCGGTTACCACTGCTGTGAACGGAGTACCGGAATTCGCGGTGAGACTGCCGGCCAGGGTCCACCCGCGCAAGAGGTTCGCCATAAGCCCCGTCTTTGTGCTTTTCACAGGCGATTGAATGTTGAAATTCAGCCGCACATTGTGGCGCTGGTCAGTGGAGGAAAGGGACCTCTCTGCGACGAGGTCATTCGGTATAAACACGGGACCCGCGCCGAGTGCCGACGAGTTATCAAGCGCCTTGGCCAGCGTGTACTGCAAACTGAATGACGCATTACGGGCGAAGCGGCGGGTGAAGCGCAGCTGGCCCGAGTTAAACGACGAACTTCCGATGGAATTTTCGTAAGTGAAAAGCGAAACGCCGGGAATTCGCAGCCTTTGTCGTGCGGTCAGAGGATCACCGGGCAGGGCGCGATTGGGCAGCTGCAAGACATCCAGATCCGTGCCTTTGGTCCCGTTGTAAGCAACTTCAATTACCCAGGCACGGCCGATGGTTCGCTGCACCGACAAGTTCCAGCTTTGCGCATAGCCTGGCTTGTAGTCTTTGTTGACGGTGAATGTGTTGTTAATAGTCTGCAGCGAACTTACACCAAAGCCATTCTCCAGACTCAGGGGCGCGGCGAGACTGGCCTGTTGTGTGATGGTCTGCGCGAAGGGTGGCTGAGACAATAAACGCCCTGCCAGTTGTGCGTAGACGCCGCCGTTGTAATAGACCCCATAACCTGCGCGGACAATGATTTGCTTTTCTTTCCAGGGTTTCCACGCGACGCCGATACGGGGCGAAAAGAGCAGGTAATCCGGCTGGATCAGACCTGCCGGGAATGCGCCGGAGAAAGGCCCTGTCTGGCCCGGCAGCACGGTCGCAACCGCAGTGAAATCCGGATTGAAATCAAGCGTGGACATGTGACCGTTCTTTTCGGTGAAGGGCGAGAAATATTCCCAGCGCAGGCCGGCATTGATGGTCAGGCCCGGCTTCCAGCGGAAGTCATCAGCAATGAAGGCATTGAGCGCCGTCTCACGAAGGTAACGGCTGCTGTCCGTATACTGCACAACCGACGTCTGCTGGGGCCGGCTGGTGAGAAAATCCGCAAAATCGTTGCCGGTAAAAAGACCCGTGAAAGTGAACACTCCGCGGCTGTTGGCGTAAGTCAGCGAGTTATTCTGACGGCGCTGGAAGCCGAAGCCGAAGTTGATGGTCTGTTTGCCCTGAATCCTGATGAGCGATTCATTCACTGCCGACGTCTGAGCACGGTTCAGTGAAGGTGTGCCATCGGTCAGCGAACCAAAGCTGGTAAAGCTGAGAGTGGGTGGTCCGAAGGCGGCAGGCGCCGATGCCACACCGGTAATACCCAGAGCAGCTTCAATATTGGGGCCGTAAGAAAACGCCGACAGCGTCTGGTTAATGTTGCGGCTGAAATTCCAGGACAAGCTGTTAATTAAAGTGCGGCTGAATGTATGGCCGTAGGTGAGACCAGCGCCGAGACCATAACCATGCGCGGGGTCTATAAAACCGAATGCCTGCGTAGTGGTGGAGTTGCGGTACTGATAGTTGAGATTAATGTCCAGCCGGTCTTTTGTAGTCAGCGTCTGGTTGATGCGGGCCTGCACGTTGTCGCTGTCCGTGGGATTGGTACCCACCAGCTGGTAGTTATTGCGGATACCTGGTGCGTTAGGCAGAGGGATGTAACTGAGCAGTTTCACCGCCGCCGGATCCAGTTGCGCGGGCGCGAGCGAGAAGGTGCCGAAATTGCCCTGACGCTCATCAAAGGTGGGTACGGTGGTGGTGCGGTTGAAGCCATTGCGTGACCTTGCGCCGGTGTAATTCACGAACCAGAAAGTCTTGTCACTATTGAAAAGGTGGGGAATGGAAAGCGGCCCCCCTCCGGAAAAACCATAACGGTTTGACGCGTAGGCGGCCTTAGGCGCAGGCGTTCCCGGCGCGAATGAATAGGGGCGGGCATTCAGCGCGGAATTCCCAAATGCGAAGAAAATATTGCCCTGAAACTGGCGACCACGACCGCGATTCACTCGGTTGCCAAATTGAACATTGCGGTTCGGCGCGGCACCCCGGCCCGGGCCACCTCTGCCGCCGTCGGAACCTCCACGACCTCTGCCGCCGCCGGAACCTCCACGACCTCTACCGCCGTCGCCAAAACCACCGCCGGCAAAACCACCGCCGGCAGCTGGCTGTGCATCACCGCCACCCGCGCCTTGCGTGCCAAACGGATTGCCGTCAACGCCTCCGGGGCCCTGCTGCCCACCGGGGCCGCCTGGGCCAAACGGGCCCGGCCCGCCTAAGCCGAAAGCATCACTATTTTGAGGCTGAACACCCTGACTCAAACTACCGTTCACCAGAAAAGCTTCAGTGGCGCCGGAAGCGTCTTCGCTGGCGCCAGAGGGAACGGCATCGGTGGTTTCGAGGGCACCGGCATCGGCGTTCTGTACGAGAGCAAGATTCTGGAAGCCACCGCGTCCGGGCCCAGGCCCAGGTCCCGGTCCAGGTCCAGGTCGGACCCCGGCAGTGACGCCAGGAGCCGCACTGGCACGGGCACCAAACTCGCCGCGCCCGCGACCCGGCCCGGGCGCAGCCGGAGCAGGTGCCGCAGGGTCGGCTGCAAGTGTGGCCCGCTGCTGCAATTTCAAATCAAACGTCAAAACCGTCGATGAAGCAGCCACCTTTTGCTGCGCGGCTTCGAAACCGAAAATCCCTATGGTGAAGCGGCAGGGAGTATCGGGCAGGCCACCCAGCTCGAAGCGTCCGGCGCCGTCAGTCACTGTGAAAATACGATCAGTAACTGTAGAAATACGATCCACGCCACAATCCGCCACCACGCTGGCACCGGGGACGGGCTGATTGCCTGAGCGTACAAAACCACTTTGGGTTTCCGCAAGCGAGACGCCGGCGAGGATCAGGAACAGCGATGCATTGCGGAGCAGGTGCGGATGGTTGGTCAAAAAAACTCGGTCTCCGGTTGGGATTGAGTTCTGCGCCAGGAAAGTTCCCGGCGCAGTGTCAAAGACTGTAAGCCTGTTCTTGCCCGGCAAGAACTATTTAGCTTTAGTCGCAGTAAAAGTCTGGCCGCCACGCGCGCCTGCTTCGCGCGTGATTTCAATGGAATCGCCCTTCACGACGCCTTTGTAGGAGAGTTTGATTTCATTGCCATTGAACTCAAGGGTTTGAACGAAAGAAATATTATCGCCATCGACTTTACCTTCGGAAATCGGCATATCGCCGCGCATGTTGCCGACGGTGCCGGTGAGCTTCGCGCCGTCAACTTTGAAATTGAAGGTTGTGGTCTGGCTGCCACCGCGTCCGGGGACTTCAGCAGTCCACTTGCCCGTTACATCGGCAGCTGAGGCGATGAAAGAAAAACAGAGGAGGGCCATCAGGGCCAGGAAAGTTTGTTTCATGTCTTCAAGGATGGACGAGAAGCCAGCCGCGTTACCGTCCTTTTACAAACGTTTACCGCTGGCCTGATTAAAGTCCGTTTTTGTTCCGGATTATAGTCCGTGCTTTTGGAGGAAAAGAATCAGATCGTTGACACGGCACGAATAGCCCCATTCGTTGTCATACCAGGCGACTACTTTGACCAGGTCACCGTCGATGACCTTGGTCAGGCCGGAATCGACAATGGAACTGTTGGGGTTGCGCAGCATGTCTGTCGAAACAACAGGGTCTTCCGTATACGCCAGAATCCCCTTCATGGGGCCTTCGGCAGCTGCTTTCAGCACCGCATTGACTTCAGCGGCAGTGGTCTTTTTCGCGGTCACCGCCACCAGATCTACAACCGAGACATCGGGCGTAGGTACGCGCATTGCATAGCCGTCGAGCTTGCCTTTGAGTTCCGGCATCACGAGGCCGATTGCTTTCGCCGCGCCGGTGCTGGTGGGAATCATATTCAGGGCAGCTGCGCGGGCACGACGCAGATCCTTATGCGGAAAATCGAGGACGTTCTGATCATTTGTATAGCTGTGGATCGTGGTCATCGAACCCTTCAAAATTCCGAAGTTTTCATGCAGCACTTTTGCAAACGGCGCGAGGCAATTTGTGGTGCAGGAAGCGTTCGAAATGATGTGGTGCCTGGCCGGATCGTAGGCGGCATCATTCACGCCCAGCACGATGGTGATGTCTTCATCAGTGGCGGGGGCAGAGATGATGACCTTCCTGACGGTGCCGCGCAGGTGCTTCGCAGCATCCGCTGCTTTGGTGAAATGGCCGGTGGATTCCACCACGATTTCAACACCGAGAGAACTCCAGTCCAGTGCCGCGGGGTCACGAACAGCGAAGACCTTGATGCGGCGGTTGCCGATGACTATGAAATCGCCGTCAACGTGGACAGCTTCGGGCAACTGGCCGAGGACTGAATCGTATTTCGTCAGGTGCGCCAGTGTCTTTGTGTCGGTAAGATCGTTGACTGCGACGAACTCAATCTCCGGATTGTGCAGGGCTGCGCGAACTACGTTTCTGCCGATCCTCCCAAATCCATTGATGCCGACTTTAATTGACATAGGTTAATCTCACTTGGTTTCTAACCACTCCCTCAGGGTCGCGGCTCGGTAAACTGTTGCAAACACTGGTCGCCTGCGCTGAGCCGTGCTCGTCAACAAGCGGTTTCCGGACTTTTTAGTACAGCGCTAAGAATATCACTGCACGCATTCCGTGTTACCGCTTTACGTAACGCATCAACCGCATCGGCCCCACCTCAGCGCCGTAGATATTGCCTGCCGCATCGATGGAAACGCCTTCGGGGCCGGTAGAAACTGACTTCTTCACGCCACTGCCTTCCCAGTTGTCCGGACTATCGGGATAGGCTTCAGTATCGGGAATCAGCGCTGTGACCTTGCCCGTTTTCGCACTGCCAATCCGGATGCCGCGGAACCAGCCCGGATTCAACAGTTTGTTGGAATCGGAATCGGCCACCAGCATGGTGTCGTCCTTCGTAATATAGATTCCGCTGGGGCGCGAAAACTGTTTCCACTCTTCGAGAAACTTGCCATCCTGGTCAAACAACTGAATTCTGCTGTTGGACCGGTCACCCACAAACAAGCGCCCCTGTGAATCAAAAGCCATCGTGTGCGGAACATTAAATTCGCCTGGCCCGCTGCCCTTCTTACCCCACTGTTTGATGAATTTTCCATCTGCCGAGAACTTCAGCACGCGGTTATTCACGTGGCCATCGGAGACAAAGATGTCGCCATTCGGCGCAATCGCGATATCGGAAACACCATTGAATGTGGATTCCGAGTCGCCAGAAACGCCCGCTGTTCCCAGCGTCAGCAGCACTTTCCCATCCGGACTGAACTTATAAACCTGCTGACCGCGCCCGTTGCGGGCCGCTGCATCACTGGCCCAGATATTGCCTTCTTTGTCGATGCAGAAACCGTGAGCGTTGTTAAAAGGGATATCGGTCAGGCTCTTCACAAAATTTCCGTCCGCATCAAACTTCAGAATGTGCGGCGCGGCGCGATGGAGGACCCATATACTCTTGCCGTCGATATCGGGGTCAACCGAGATGACCTGGCCGAAGTGGATACCTTTGGGGAGTTTGGCCCAGTTTTCCAGAGTGCGGTACGGATTGGGTTCGGAGTTCAATGGCGTCTGGGCAGTAGCCGACAGACTGGCTAAAGCGAGAAAAAGTGCGGCGCGGAATTTTGCGGTCATGGCGTCTTGAATTGTATCGACCCGCTATGATGAGCGGAAGCATGGAGCAACGGGAAGACGTCTGCCGCAATTGTGGTGCGATACTCAGCGGCGCGTTTTGCGCTGCCTGTGGACAGTCCGTGCATGATGGCGAGCCTCACACGATTGGCCATTTCTTCCATAACCTGATCTACGAATTCGTCCATATCCATGCCGATGGCGGTATTTTTCGTACACTCCGGGCCCTGTTTTTCCAGCCTGGCAAGCTGACTGAGCAGTACCGGGCAGGCCGTGTCGCCTCCTGGATCAGACCCATCCGTCTCTTCCTCATCATCGCCGCGCTGCAGTTACTGGTTTCAAAAGGCGTGGGGCCAATGAATTATCAGGTCTATCTGGAACGAGCACCAGCCGGAGACCTGAAAGTGAGCATCAGCAACGGCGCACGCGCCAGGGAGAAAACGGGATACGCTCCTGTTGCGGAAACCGAGCGCCGTGAATTTTTCGATAAGTTCGAAAAAGCCTATACCGAAATCCGCTACAGTTCGGTGCTAATCTTCGCCCTCGCTTCGTGGCTCTTCTACCGCGGGCAGCAGCCCTATTTCGTAACCCACCTGATCGGCGGCCTGCACTTCTACAGCTTCTGGTTCGCGGTTGCCACTCTGGTAAGCCTGCCCGCCCGGCTCAATCCGCTTTGGTACGAAGCGTCGCTTTTGTCAGTCGTGTATTTGTATTTCGCGCTCGGCCGCCTGTTTCATGAACACTGGCTGCTGCGCTTAGTAAAAACAACCGCCCTTTTCGCGATCGTAGTCATCACGGAACTGGGACTGGGCTTTGCCGCCGTGCGATGGGCGCAGCGCTAACCACGACGCTGCCGCGGTACATGCCCATCCCGCAGCCGAACATCAATTCGCGGGCCTCAACTGCGGGGAGTGGGATCAGTGCCACGCCACCCAGTGGAATATCGTGTGAGATCCCCAGTTCGGGGAACACTACCCTGGCGCCGCAATTCGGGTCACCGGATCGTACGAACGCCAGCGTCACCGCGCGCCCTGCTGGAATCTGCACGCGTGCGGGTTCAAACCCATGCGGCGTGATGTGCACTGTTACTGCGCCTGCGGGTATGCGTTTGGCCGCTGCACGCGGCCGCCCCGCTTCTGCGCTCACGATATAGGGCCGGGTCACCACCTGGCCCGCCACCTGGAATTGCACCCACACCTTATACAACCCGGCGGCGGGAAAACTAACCGGCACGTGAACCCTCTCCGGTGCAGGACCCAGCGCCTCTGCACTGTGCGAATGAGTTTCATTCAATCGCAGCGAGTTTCCTTCTTCGAGGGGATGAGCGTGAACGAAGCTCTTCAGCCCCTCGCCCGCAATCACCACATGCGCCCATGCACCGAGATAAGGCTGTAATCGGGTGCGGGGAGCGTCAAATTCAAGCTCTGTATCCTCCCCCGCCCGCAAGACGAAATCAGGCTTGCCCAATGGCACTCGCGCCCGTGCAGCTCCGGCAACCGTAACATCAAAACTCTCCAGCCGTTGATTGGCACCTGGCGGCGTATAGTCCGCATAGACCCGGTACCTTCCGCCGTGCGCGAATGTATACGGCACCTGCCAAATGCCCTGCTCGTTTACTTCGGGATGAATATGGTCAAATTCCGCCAGATCATCCGAGACAATGAGCAGGTGAATGGGCCGCTCATGGACGTATTCCAGATACCTGGCAAGGCCGTCAAGTTCCAGCACTACCGCCTTGCCCGCTTCCAGATTTTCGGGCCTGCGGAGGCGGACCAGCTGTCCCGTTTCTGGTAACTTAAACTTTCCCGCGAACTGCGACGCCAGTAAGTAGGGAAATGCTAAACTCCCTGAGTCATCCGTAGTTAGAAAATACGCGTAAGTGCCATCCGGATAATCCGGTGTGACGCCGAATCTGCCGTTATATTCATCAAGATCGCCGGACTCCGTTACATACTCGTAGTCCTCAACAAAACTCCCTGCCGGATACTGCGCATCTACCGGAGGACCATACTGTCCGGGCGCAAGCCGTGTGCTATCCGGCCACCGGTCGCGTACCGTCATATTGCGCAGCCGGTAACTGGACCGCATCCGCTTCAGGCCAGCCGAAAATCCCCACGGCCCATAAATCGGAAACCCGTCTAACGCAAATCCGATAATTGGTGAATGCCGCCCGGTATCCGGAATCAGGGCTTCAATCAGACCCGGCCTGGCGCTCTCACGATTCCGCGCAATCTGGTCATAGTGCCAGAGGTTCTGTCCCCTGTACGACGCAGCTTCAAACTGGTTGTAAACGGGAACACCATTCAGAAAGGCACCGGTATATTCAGACGGCACATGCGCATGCCGTCCGGCCTCGCGTTGCGGCTTGACCGGGAATTGAAAGACAAACTGACGAATCTGTTCCCGGGGCTGTGGAACCATGCCCAGCGGACCAAGCTGCCTGAGCGAAATGCCACCGGAGCGGACCACCACTTCCTGTTCGCCTGCCTCAACCGCCTGCACATCGGGATGAAACCCTCCTGCACCCATGATCCATGCCGTCCGGACAGGCTCCGCGCCGAACGCAACACCTGCCATCAGCATCGCCGCAAGGAATTTCATCCGCTACGCATCGCTATTAGTAAGTGCGGAGTCGGCTGCGTGCCTGATTGGCACTAGCCGTTTTTCCATCCGTTAAACAATCCCTTGGCGTTCTTCAGAAACCGACCGAGCGATGCTTCGTTCGTTTCGACATGCCCAAGATCCATGACCCTGACGATATCTTCCGCGAACTCTTCGCCGCCCAGAGGCGCGTCGATCTTGCTCTCTCGCATCTCCTTTCGGAGTAGTCGTTTGTATTCGTCCTTAGCGCATTTTACTTGCGGAATAGTGCATCCGCGTCCGAAAACCGCTTTGAAGGCTCCTGCATCCGCCAGCATCCACCGTTCGATGTGTGGATCAGGGATCGCGTATGACACCAGGTGCTTGAACTGCGGGTATTGCTCAACGGCACTGTCCAGTTGCTTTTTTCGTTCGGTATAGCCGAGACAGTTAGCATCTACTACAACGATCACCGCGTCCGGCAGCGATTGCCTGTCCCTTGCGAGGTCGCGCAGAAAATTTGTGAACTCGCTTTGCATACGAGGCAGCCCGCCATGGGCACTCAGGAACCGCAATTTTACACCTGTGCGCTTTTCCGCATCCAACCGCCGCAGGACGGCACCAATAAATTTCTCGTGAAACGAGTCCTCACAGAAAACGGTAATGTCAGGCATCGAAATCACCACGAAGCATCCGCCGGGAAACAGGCAATCGCTCCTCGCTGTCATCAAGTTCAGCGTCGATGCCGGATTTACGCCCGAGAGAGCCCCAGCTACGGAATGGTTCGATGACAGTTGATCCCGCATTTTTCTGACACACAAACAGTGAATCGTTCGGAACCTCGTCCGGAAGGATAGGTGAGTGTGTTGTGACAATCAATTGTGTGTCCACTGATTCCGAACGGTTTACGAGAATTTTCGCTATGTCACGAATCCGGCGCGGATGGACGCCGTTTTCCGGTTCCTCAAACCCAACAACCGCCGGTGGTTCATCTACGCCGCTCAGTGCCAGCAGACCGAGTACACGCAGGGTTCCCTCCGACACGACCCGCGCGGGCATAGCCATATCGCCTTCCATAAGGCTCAATTCGACTTCACCCATTCGGTTGACCTCGGTTCGTATTCCAGTAATTGAAGGGATCAGACTGTGAACAGCCTTCTCAATCGCCAGAAACTGTTTAGGGTTCAGATTCCGAAGGGTATTCAGGAAGGCAGCAAGCTCTTCCCCCATAAGACCTATATGCCGCACTTCCTTAACGCTGGTGACCGCGCGCATCCTCTCACGCGGCTCGAAGTAGTAGAAAAACCAGCGGCTCAGTTCTGCCTTTAGGGCCGTCAGGTGCGGATAATGTGGCGCATAGTGGGGACGAGACACGATCGCGTGATCGAGGTAACGGTCGAAATAAATTGGATGCGACTGGCCCTCCATCCGGAGGTGAACTCGTTGCTCCATCGTTTCCAGAAATGGCAGAGGTCGGCCCTTGGGCATTCTGTCTTTGCCCAGTGCGACCAAATACTCGTCGGCGACATGCAGCATTCCCGAGTTCGGGGAGATTGCTACTTCGATCCGGTAGCGAAGGCTTTTGTGGTGAATGAAGTCTGTCGACGGCTTTTTCGCTCCGTCGTCGCGAGAGTCCGATACCTGTCCTCGTTTGGTTTCGGAGATTTCTTTGTTGACGGCATCTACGACTGCGGGCGAAAGATCAATATCAACTTCGATTGAAAACGAGACTGAAGCCTTTTTCATCAGGCCCTCCATCCCGGTATCGCCGAATGAAAAAGATTCCATCGGTTTGCCTCGGTAGGGAGGTTCGAATGCCTCTTTTAAGCTTCGGCTGCCTGCAATTCTCGACAGGAGCTGGAGCGCGTCGATGAAGTTGCTTTTGCCCGCAGCATTGGGTCCGAACAAGACCGAAAGAGGCCTTAGTTCAACCTCTACATCGCGCAGGGATTTGTAGCGTTTAATATGGATCCGCCGTATCAAATGTCAGATCATCCTTTTCGATGCTTTCCCGCGACTGCCCCGGCCCAACTCTATTCGTGCCCGGGAAAATTCAAATCACCCGATAGAAGTCAGTTTACTCATCTTGCCGCACGGCTAGTGTCCCACAGTCAAGTATTCCAGCATTTTCCGCAAAGCCACGCCGCGGTGACTGACGCTGAACTTTTTCGCCCCGTCCACTTCGCCGAACGAACAGCCATACTGCGGGAAATAGAACAGCGGATCGTAGCCAAAACCGCCGGGTCCGTGCGCTGCATGCAGGATCGTCCCTGCAACTTCGCCCCGGAAAGTTGCCTTCACCACCCCGGCCTCAGCCAGGGCAATTACGCAAACGAACCGGGCCGAGCGGTCTTCAACATTGGCCATCCGCTCCAGCAATAGAGCATTATTGGCCGCATCAGCAGCGCCTTCGCCCGCATAACGTGCCGAGTAAACTCCTGGTTCGCCACCCAGCGCATCCACTGCCAGCCCGGAATCATCCGCAAACAATGGCCCCGACGCAAAACGGCTATAGTAAACAGCCTTCAAACAGGCATTCTCTTCAAAGGTGGCACCCGTTTCTTCCGGCGCTTCGAGCGCCTTTAGATTTTCGAGCGGCGCGACGTCAATCCCCAGCAACTCACCGGTGAGCCGAAACTCGCGCAGTTTGCCCGGATTGCCCGTCGCGCAATAAATCCTCACGCCGCTTCGATCACACGCTTCTGCAGTTCGATCAAGTGAGCGATGCCGTCCCTGGCCAGCGCCATCATCAGAATCATCTGCTCATCGTCGAAACTCTTGTTCTCAGCGGTCGCCTGGAACTCAACAAAACGCCCGCCATCGGTCATGACGATATTCGCGTCCACTTCCGCGCGCGAATCTTCTTCGTAGCAAAGGTCCAGAAGGGCCTCGCCATGCAGCATGCCCACACTGATCGCAGCCACTGACCCTATGAGCGGCGATTTCTGGATCATCTTGTAATTCACCATCTGCTTCACAGCCAGCGCCAGCGCAACATAGGCACCGGTGATGGAAGCCACGCGCGTGCCGCCATCGGCCTGGAGCACGTCGCAATCGATGATGATGGAGCGTTCGCCCAGCGCCTGCATATCGCAAATCGACCGCAGGGAACGCCCGATCATACGCTGAATTTCATGCGTGCGTCCGCTCGGCCGGCCGCGTGTGACTTCACGCGCCGTACGCGTTGATGTCGCGCGTGGCAGCATGGAATATTCCGCCGTTACCCAGCCTTTCCCTGTATTGCGCAGGAACGCGGGCGTGGAGCTTTCCACACTGGCCGCGCACAACACCTGGGTGTTGCCCACCGTAATCAGCGCAGACCCTTCGGCCGTCTTCAGGTACCCGGTTTCAATTTCCACCAGTCTCAGTTCATTCGGCCTGCGCCCGTCAACCCGCATATTTCATCACCGCGTAAAGGAGAAGCATCGTAAGAATCATTCCGCCAACGATAAACACCAGACAAGGCACACCTGGCCGCATCTGGGGCGGAGCATTTGATTTCGGCTTCTTAGCCTTATATTTACCCATTCGAGATTTGTGGCTGTTACCCTCGTAAAGACGTGACTCAGAGAGTAACCTTCAGTCTACTATTCGCTGCACTGCTGACCGCATGCGGCGTCGCCAGCCAGTCTGCACCCGACCTTCCGGAGGCCGTGTCCCCTGGCTGGAAACGCAATGCCATCACGGCGGCAGCCGATGTTCCCGGGTCTGCGCCCAACACCAAATGCTGGACCACGCAATACACCGGCCCCGGCACAGCCGACGTTTCCGTGTGTCGCTACAAAATGGAAGCCAGTGCTTTCGATGCCGTTCAGCGCACCCCGATTGCGGCCCAAACCGTTAAATTTCAGGAGAATAACTTCCTGGTGGTGTTGAAATGGAATGGCGCGCCGAAGGCGAGTCTCACGGCCCTCATCCGCGCGCTGCAAAAATCATTAAACTCGAAGTAGTGCGCAGCCGCAGCTCCGAATCATTCTTCGCATACGCGCTTCTGGGCCTGGTCGCCAGCGGCTACTTCGCGCTCGCCGGGTCTGGAGCGCTTGACCGGCCCACGCTCATCCTCACATTTCTGGCCCTGCTGGCTCGCTTCGCCATCGTCGCCGGTTTCCTGCCTGTAACCATTACCGACCGTCACATTTTCTTCGCAGGACTCGCCTACACGGCCTTCTACCCGCTCGATTTCTATTTCATCTCTGCGGATTTTCTCGCTGCCACCATGCATGGTGTCTGCTTCCTCGCTGCCGTCAAAGTTCTAACAGCTAAATCCCGCCGCGACTACCTCTACACCGGTGCTATTTCCTTTGTGGAACTCTTCGCTGCCGCACTGCTCTCTTCAGGCCCGTCATTCTTTGCGTTCCTCACACTGTACCTGATTTTTACCGTTGCTGCCCTCACCAGCGCTGAAATAAGAACCGGTTCCCGAGGCCTCAGCGGACGCCTCACCAGGCTTACTTTGATCGCAACCGCGTTCATTCTGACGCTCACTGCCGGGCTCTTTCTGATCGTGCCCCGTACCGCCCGCATGGCCGCGAATCTGTTTCCGCCAAACACCCGGCTCACCGGCTTTTCGACGTCGGTGGATCTGGGCGGCTTTGGAGCCATCGCCCGCGATAACCGGGCCGTGATGCACGTTCTTTCTTATACGAGACCGCTGCCGGCCGGAATCAAATGGCGGGGGACATCGCTGAGCCGTTTCGATGGCCGCCGCTGGTTTGAACCGCAGATGCCGGGCCGCGTGATTCCTGCCATTCCTGGCCCTGCTGTGATTGCCGGCCTGTTGCAGAGGTCTCGTCGCGATGGCCAGCGCCTGCTGTATCGGGTGGATATCCAGAACGCCGATACCGGCACGCTTTTCATCGCAGGCATTCCTGAATTCGTGAACCTCGATGCGTTTCAGAATGCAGATCCGGGGATCTTGCAAACCCCTTCGGAAAACCTGCGGGTGCTGGTGCCGGCACGCGATTCACTGCGCTATGAAGTCTCGGCGCATAATGCCCAGCCACTGGCCACTCCGCTCACGCGCATGGAACGTAGCCGTTACCTGCAACTGCCGGTGCTCGACCAGCGCATTCCCAAGCTGGCGAATGAATGGGCCGCTACCGGGAGCCCCGCCGAGCAGGCAGCCCGGATTGAGCAACGGCTGCGGTCGGGTTTCCATTACAAACTGGATGGCCCGCCCTCCCCGGTGGCAGATCCGCTGGCTGATTTCCTGTTTGTCCGCCGGGAGGGCTATTGCGAATACTTCGCTTCGTCGCTGGCTGTGATGCTGCGATCTCTCGGCACTCCTGCTCGCGTGGTCACCGGCTTCCAAAGCGGGTATTTCAACAATGTTTCCGGGTTGCAGGTGGTCCGGGCTTCGGATGCTCACGCGTGGGTGGAAGCGTGGTTTGAAGATCGCGGCTGGGTCACTTTCGACCCTACTCCTGCCGCGCCGCTTGCTGCCAGCGCGGGTTTATTGGCCCGCCTCAATATGTATCTGGATGCCGCCGATAACACCTGGCAGGAATGGGTGGTTTCCTATGATTTGGGGCACCAGATTGCGCTGGCTGGCAATTTTGAAAACGCGCTGCGATCGCGAAAGTTTTCCTGGCCGGAGCTGAGCCGTTTCAAGAAAACATGGGCCGCATGGCTTGGCGCTGCTGCGTTGCTGCTCTACTTCGGCCCGCGATTCTACCGCAGCCGTAAGCGGGCGCGGACGCTGAGTCCTGCCACGGAAGCGGGCGCGCTTTACGCGAAGCTCCTCAAGGTTTTGGCGCGTCGCGGCCACCAGAAACCGGCCGGAACTACGCCTGGCGAATTCGCAGTCTCACTCCCGCCATCTGAGGCCGCCGGGGTGGCGCAGTTCACCAGCCTCTATAACTCCGTCCGGTTCGGGGGAGACGCCGCTTCCCTGCCCGCACTGGCCCGCATGCTCCGTGAAATAGACCGGAATTAGATCGAACCGGGCTGACTTCTTAGTACAATGCCACTGATGAAGATGAAGCCTCTCCGCTATCTCGCCCTTGCAGGCGCTCTCACCGTTTCTCTGGCTGGCCTCCGTGCCGCCGAACCGGCTCCCAAGACGACCAAAGAACAGGTCTCGAAGTGGATGACTGAAATATCCAACTGGGGCCGCTGGGGTAAAGACGACCAGAAGGGTACGCTCAACCTGATCACCCCGGCCAAGCGCAAGCAGGCCCTGGCGCTGGTGAAAGACGGCGTTTCTGTTTCACTGGCGCACGATATTGACCGCGAGAAAGCTGCCGACAGCCCCCGTCCGTTGAGTGCCGAAATGACTCTTGATGGCGCCGGCCACGCGATGGATCTTTATACCTTTTGGTACCACGGCTCGATCATCACTCACATTGATGCACTTTGCCATTATTCGTATGAAGGCAAGCTTTATAACGGGTTCCCGCGTTCCGAAATCACTCAGGAAAAGGGCTGCCCGAAAAACGGGGTGGAGAACCAGAAGAACGGCTACATGACCCGGGGAATTCTGGTGGATCTGCCTCTGTTGCGCAAAGTCCCGTATCTTGAACCGGGTGATGCCATTACGCCTGCTGAAATCGAAGCCTGGGAGAAGTTCGCCGGGGTCAAAATCAGCAGTGGAGATGCGCTGTTCCTGCGGACTGGCCGCTGGGTGCGCCGCGCCAGGCTGGGCCCCTGGAATGTGGCTGCCAGTGCGGCAGGCTTTGATGCGTCTATGATGCCGTGGTTCCATAAACGCGACATCGCGCTGCTGGGGAATGATGCTGTGGAAGACGCCCAGCCGTCGGGCGTGGAAGGAGTTGGCCGTCCTATCCATCAGCTGGCTATTGTTGCTTTAGGGTTGCCGCTGATTGATGTGATGGACCTGGAAGCTTTGGCAAAGGAATGCGAGAAACGCCATAAGTGGGAATTCATGCTGACCGTGGCGCCGCCGCCGGTGCTGGGCGGGACGGGCTTCCCGGTTAACCCGATTGCCACGTTTTAGGGTCGGGCGGGCCGACGATCCTTACCACTGTGTATCTACTAGTATAAGGCGATTGAATGAGCACACCGGTTCGAATTTTTGAACTGCCTAAACACCTCGACCACTACATCGCTGCGTTCTCCATGCTCTACGCTCGCCAGGGAGAGCTCCAGTTGCAGGAAATCGTTGCCAATGCCCATATCCGCGTTCACGAGGGATGAAGTTTCGACAATTCGAACGGTGGCACGTCTGGCCACGCTGTTTACCTCGCTCTGCCTGAACCACTATTCCGGGGTGCGGTTTTAGACAAAGAGCGCATCGAAAATCAACTCCAGGTAGATCTGTCAAAACTTTGCCATGAACAGAACGAGTTCATTGAGAAGATTGTTCTTGAGTTGGGATCGGCCGAGGATCCGGAATGGCGCAGAGAGTCCGGACTACTTTTGGCCATCCAGCCCGTTTCGGCGGCGGCAACAAAGCGCATCTGGGGGGAACAGAAGTATCGCCTGTTCCTGAGCCATAAGTCCGAAGTAAAGGCGGAGGTCGCCGACGTAAAGAAGACGCTGCAACTGTTCGGAGTATCGTGCTTCGTCGCTCATGAAGACATCAGCCCCACCTTGGAATGGCAGGAAGAGATCGAGAATGCCTTGGGGAGTATGGATGGATTTGCCGCTCTGATGACCCCGCAATATCATGACAGTGATTGGACGGATCAAGAACTCGGATTCGCATTTGCGCGGGGTGTGCCCATCGTCGGCGTCCAGACCCATACGGATTCATAGGCAGATTCCAGGCGCTGTCGAGCACATGGCCCGCAGTGGCTGAGGGTCTTGTCAGGGTCTTGCTAAAACACCAGCGAATGTTCGACTGCTACATTCAGGCGCTGCGGCAATGTCCCAGTTGGGACGACGGGAACACGATGGGGAAAGTACTGGATGGCCTCGAAGATTTGACGCCTCCGCAAGTGGATGAATTGGTTGCGGCGTTCAACGAGACCCAAGAATTGCGCGGCAGCTTTGCATTTACCGGACATCGGCAATTCGGACCCGGTCTTGTATCCCATTTAAACCGATTTGGTTCACGGCAATTTAGAAGATCGACCAACGAACTGATCGAGCAGGTCCAATGATCCGGGATGTTGGTAACGGTCGATTCGAGGATCAGGTAACATGACTTCGGGAAACCGGCCCGAATCTCACATCATCCTCTACCAAACAGAGGATCGCCGTACTCGGCTGGAAGTGCGTCTGGAGGATGAGACGGTTTGGCTGAGCCAGACGCAGATGGCCGAGTTGTTCCAGACGACGAAGCAGAACATAAGTCTCCACATCCAAAATATATTTGAGGAGCGGGAACTGGATAGAACCGCAACTGTCAAGGATTCCTTGACAGTTCAATAAAGAGGGACAACGAGCGGTCCGTCGGATGGTGGAATTTTACAACCTCGGCGTCATTATTTCCGTAGGCTACCGGGTCCGGTCCCATCGGGGTACCCAATTCCGTATCTGGGCGACCCAGCGGTTGCGGGAATACATCGTGAAGGGTTTTACGATGGACGACGAGCGTCTGAAAAACCCTCCCGGTGCTGGCCAGAAGGATTACTTTGAAGAGCAACTGGAGCGGATTCGCGATATCCGGTCTTCCGAACGCCGCTTCTACCAGAAGGTTCTCGATATTTACGCGACCAGCGTCGATTACACTGCGGCGACCGAGGTATCGCAGATGTTCTTCGCTACGGTACAGAACAAAATGCACTGGGCAACCCACGGCCATACGGCGGCGGAGATGATTCATCTGCGCGCGGATGCGAGCAAACCGCTGATGGGTTTGACCAGCACCCGCCCCGGAGGCGTTGTGCGAACGGAAGACGTTTCCGTTGCGAAGAACTACCTGACGGAAGACGAACTCCACGCGCTGAACCGCATCGTAAATGCTTACATCGAATTTGCGGAGTTGCAGGCGCTGAGCCGCCGGGCCATGACCATGGCCGACTGGATCGGGAAGCTCGATAATTTTCTGAGATTGTCCGATTCGGGAGTTGCTGACCTATGCCGGTAAAATGTCAGCGGAAACAGCGAAGGCGAAGGCTGAGTTAGAGTTTGACCGGTACAAGGTAATTGCGGATTCCCTTCCCCGCCCGGTGGATGCAGATTTTGCTGCGGTTGTGAAGAAACTTGAGGGCCGGGCCACCTGACGCGACAAAAGCGGCAGGAGCGTGCCGGAACCGGCGTGCATTTCAAGTCGCATCGCTATATAATCGCTCACTGAGGTTAGTTAGGCCATGACATTCCGCAGTCTGATCAAGTGCACCGCCGGTTCCCTTTTGGCGGTCGCGTCCCTCTCGGCGCAGAGCGCCCCTGCTCGCTCGGCGGTTGCCAAAGCAGGCGCAATTCCCCGCGTCGCTGACGGGCATCCCGATCTCACGGGCATCTGGTTCAACGCCACCCGCACACCTCTGGAGCGCGCTGACACCTTTGCCGGAAAGGCGACTCTCTCCGATGCCGAAGCCCGCGAGTGGGAGGCCATAGAAACTGATCGGTGGAAGGAAGGAACAAAAGTTGACGGCGGTCGCCCGGTTTCAATTCAGGGCGGCGCCTACAACGTCCTTTTCTACGACAATGGATCGGGACTGGCGCGTTTCGACGGTCAGAACCGGACTTCGATGGTTGTCGACCCACCCGACGGCCACATTCCTCCGGTCGTCCCTGAAGCGCGCAATCGAGGGCGGGGCCTCAGTAATATCCCTGGCGATTATAAGGGCCAAAGCAACGACACACGCTGCCTGGTCGGCAACACTCCCGCCGTCCCTATGACGCCCGCCGCTTACAACAACAACTACCAGATCGTGCAGTCCCCCGACTCCATTCTCATCGTGCTGGAAATGATTCACGACACCCGCATTGTCCACATGAACTCGAAACATCAGCCCCAGAATGTCCGCCTGTGGTTTGGCGATTCCATTGGACACTGGGAAGGCGACACGCTGGTTGTCGAAACCACGAACTTCACGGACAAGACACGCTACCGCGGTTCTTCAATGGATCTGAAGGTGACGGAGCGCTTCAGGCGCGTAAGCGACAAGGCCATTCAATATCGGGCCACCCTGGAAGATCCTTCCACGTGGACTAAGCCCTGGTCCATCGAATTGCCATTTAATTCTGTGCCCGGCCCGCTCTACGAATACGCGTGTCATGAAGGCAACTACGCCATGCTGGGCATCCTGGGCGGCACCGCAAAATAGCGCCCTTTCTTAGCTGGCAGGGGTGCTGAAAAAGTGAGGAGACCGCTTGCTCAGGCGCGCGGCTCAGAACGGACGACGGATGGCAAGCCCCATTTTAAGCAGCAGCCAGGCCTGCGCGGAATCTATCGCCGGGCGCGCACGAAACTTCCAGTCGTTTCCCGGGCAGCCGGGAAGGTCTTCGAAATATGGTCATGCCAGGTGAGGCTTTCCTCATCGGCAAGCGCCCACACCAGCCCGAGCGCCCCGGAACCGAAACTCAGCCAGGAAGACGCAAAACGCAGCGCACGGGCGGGCCCGTCGACCGGCTGACCATCAAAAGTGATCAGTTCCAGATCGGTCCACCGCATACCGGCAGTCTCCCTGCCCGCAATGACCCAGATCAGACCGTAGAAAACTGAAACCAGCGCCATCACTGCGGAAAGGTCTATCCATAACATGCGGCCTTCGCCTAAATTCCCGCCCATGGCGAAGAAAATCAGCACCAGCACGCCAAAGCCCAGCAGAATCATGGCTCCATCAATCGCCGACGCCACGCACCGGTGAGTGGGTGTGGCAACGGGCCGGTCACAGAAGATCTGCGCTTCTACTTCCGTCTTCAGCATCCGCGCCCGCACCGGGAGAGTTGGTTCAAACGGCAACTGCGGTTGTTCCAAGGGCGTCCGCAGCATCTTTTTCGCCACAGGCTTTTTCGCGGCCGGTGCAACAGGCTGGGCACCGCGCGGGTGCCGGTCAAATTCGATCAGATT
Source organism: Terriglobia bacterium (assembly GCA_025363475.1). GTDB lineage: Bacteria > Acidobacteriota > Terriglobia > Bryobacterales > Bryobacteraceae > BOG-234. The sequence continues at coordinate 58,925 of JANYDS010000003.1, read as the reverse complement.
CGACAGCGGCCTGCCCGGCGCAGCTCCAACTGCGAGGTCAAACATCGCTGTCTGCCCGGACGCTTCAATCCGCACCGGCTCACTCTCATACGACGGAGCCAGCGCCAAAGCGCCTGGGTTGTAATCGGCTGGTGCCGCGATCACAATTCCACTCATCCGCCGCCCGCAGCGCAGGCACCGGTGATCATCTTCGCCGTTCACGAAACCACAACTTTTGCAGTGCATCTGTTACTCTTTCAATGCGTCTACTCTCTGAGTAGCACAATCATGATTGCTTGTCACCGAAAAACTCGTTTTTTTTGCCACTTTGCCCTTTTTTTTCAATGGCTTGCGTTACCTGACTTAAGCAGCAATTTAGCTTTTGGCCAGGCTTTGTCCCCCATCAGCTCCCCCACCATCGAACAACCGGATTTCAGTATCCACCTTCCCCGCCCCAACGCTCCCGGGCCCGGTGAGTACGATATGACCTCCGACACACAGGAATCCGACGGCACCATTACTCACCTCCGCGGCCACGTCGTCGTCGAACTCTTTAAGGCCACTTTCAAAGCCAACGACGCGGAATACGACGCGGAAACCAAAATCTTCAAAGCCCGCGGCGAGGTTTCGTACCGGGACTTCGCACATGACGAAATCATTTATTGCGATGCCGCTGAGTACAACACCGAAACCAGGCGCGGCACCTTTCACCACGTGCGCGGCTACACAAAGACTAAGGTCGTCGCACGGCCAGGTATTCTCACTACCCAGCAACCGTTTTATTTCGAAGGCACAACGGCCGAGAAATTTGCCGACCGCTACGTCCTCTATGACGGCTTCATCACCGATTGCCACATCCCCGACCCCTGGTGGACCATGCACAGCAAGGTTTTTGAAATCTTCCCGGATGACAGGGCCGTAACGCATCGTGCCGTGTTCCGCGTCCGCAAAGTGCCCATATTCTACTTCCCATACTTCTATAAAGGACTCAAGAAGGAACCGCGCAAGAGCGGCTTCACCACGCCTGAAGCGGGCCATAGTTCGCAGTTTGGTTATTTCACTGGCGCAGGCTACTACTGGGCCATCAACCGCAGCTACGACGCCACATATGTGCTGCAGGATTATGTAACGCGCGGCTACGCCCACCATTTTGATCTGCGGGGCAAACCCTCCCAGCGCTCAGACTTCAACGTCATTTTTTATGGCGTTCAGGACAGGGGCAAAACCACCAACGGCGTTCTCTCCAAATCGCCCGGTGTGAGCGTGACCGGTGTGGCCAAAGCTGAACTGGGCAGGGGGTGGTATGCCCGCGTTGGCATTGACTACCTGAGCTCATTTCAGTTCCGCCAGAGCTTCAGCGCCTCGTTCAACGAAGCGATCTATACCTCAACAACATCGTCCGGTTTTGTGACGAAGAAGTTTGATTACTATACGTTTAACGGCTCCGTTTCGCGGTCGGAAAACTTCGAGAGCACCATACCGCGCGATTCAGTGGTGATCCGCAAGCTGCCGGAACTCGATTTCCAGGGTCGCGACCGCCAGCTCACAGCCAGGCTGCCCGTCTGGTTTTCTTTCAATGCCGATTTCGGTCTGTTCCACCGCGTGCAACCCAAGGGCGCCGGGTTTTACGAGACCAACCAGGTCACGCCGCGTGGCGACTTTCAGCCCTCGCTCACTACGGCTTTTCATTGGAAAGGAATTGATGTGGTGCCGTCGTTCACGATGCACGAAGCGATCTATGGCCAGAGCTACGTCAACAATACCGTTCGCTCCATCAGCCTGAAACGCAGTGCGCCGGATTTGAGTATCGATATCGTGCTGCCCTCACTTTCCCGAGTCTTCGATGGCAAATACAAGCACGTCCTTGAGCCGCGTCTGAAATACCGCTATGTAACCGGCGTGAATAACTTTGCCAGCACGCTGCGGTTTGACGAACTGGATCTGCTTTCCAACACGAACGATCTCGAAATTGGCATTACGAACCGCCTGTATTCCAGGACCGGCGATACTACGAGTGAAATTCTGACCTGGGAGCTTTATCAAAAACGTTTCTTCGACCAGACGTTCGGCGGTGCAGTGCTGCCGGGCCAGCGCAGTGTGGTGCTGGCGGGGATCGATCTCACGGGTTACAGTTTTCTGAACGGACCGCGCAATTACTCGCCAGTCGTATCGGTATTGCGGGCTTCACCGCGCCCGGGTGTGGGGTTTCAGTGGCAGGCGGATTACGACCCCGTGCGCTCGGCTTTCGTCAACAGCACTTTCTCGGCGGATGTGCGGGTAAAGCGTTACTTCGTCTCGCTGGGGAGTAACGTCCTGCGACCGGACCCGATCATTTCTCCGCCGGCCAATCAGTTCCGGGCACAGGTGGGGTATGGTGACCCTAACCGGCGGGGCTGGAACTCGGCGTTCTCCACCATCTATGACTACCGTCTGGGCATTCAGGAATTCGCCATCGGTCAGGTGACTTACAACACCGACTGCTGCGGTGTCAGCGTGGAATGGAAGCGGTCAAATTATGGCATCCGCGATGATACGCAATATCGCGTGGCATTCTCGATCGCGAATATCGGAACGTTTGGCAATCTCAAGAAGCAGGAACGACTTTTCTAATATTTCAATGAAGGCCCCACTTCTGGAATTGCTATTCGTAAGTAGTCGCTTACGACGGGGAGTCGAAACCGATCCGGGTTTTGCGTAAGGTTCTGACCGCCGTGGAGTAGGCCTCTGCGCTCTCTGAGGAACCTCCGTTGCTCTGCGAGAAAGCATTTGACCTCATTCAGTGACACGCCAAAATCCGACCTTAGCCCCTCATCTGTCAAAATGAAGCCCGAATGACGTTTTCCGACGCCAGAGCCGCCGTCCTGCGCGAAATACACTCCGCGCTCGTCCTGCCCGCTATCGAATCCGTACCACTCGACCAGTCTGCCAACCGTATCCTCGCCACCGCAGCCTTTGCTGACCGGGATTACCCCCCGTTCCACCGCGCCACCCGCGACGGCTTCGCCCTTCGTTCCGGTGACATTCCCACCCGCCTCAGCATCATCGGAGAATCGAAAGCAGGCGCCCGCTTCACCAGCACCCTCGGGCCCAATCAGGCCGTCGAAATCATGACCGGAGCCCCCGTTCCCGATGGTGCCGACGCCGTAGTTATGGTGGAACACTGCCGTCTGCATGACGATGGCACCGTCTCCACAGACCGAACCCTCGCGCCCCATTCCAACATCGCCCGCGCCGGTTCCGAAGCCCGCCAGGGCCAAACCATCCTCCCCCCCGGCACCCGCCTCGACTACACTTCCATCGCCTGGCTCGCCACCACGGGCATCACCTCCATCCCCGTCTACCGCTGCCTGCGCGTGGCCATCCTGGCGACGGGTGACGAAATCGTGGAACTCGGCGCACCTGTTGGCCCGGATCAGATCCGCAACTCCAACGCTCACGCCCTCGCCGCCCAGGTCCGCCGCGCCGGTGCCGAACCCGTCATTCTCCCCATCGCCCCCGACAACCGCGCAGCCACCGCCGCCCTCATCGAACAGGGCCTCGAAGCCGACCTTCTCCTGCTCTCCGGTGGCGTCTCAGCCGGCAAGTACGATTTCGTCGAACCCGCGTTCACAGACCTCGACGCCCACTTCTTTTTCGACAGCGTCGATATCCAGCCCGGCAAACCGCTCGTCTTCGGCAAAGCCCGTGGCAAATTCTTCTTTGGACTCCCCGGCAACCCCGCTTCGACCATGGTCACCTTCGAACTCTTCGCCCGCGCCGCCATCGGCCTGCTTTCCGGCGCGAACGAGGCCCCGCTGCCCCTTACCCTGGCGACGCTCACCCGTGCTTTTTCCCACAAACCCGGCCTCACACGTTTTCTGCCCGCCGTTCTCACTGGCACGGATGTCACACCTGTAGACTGGCAAGGGTCAGGTGACGTACCCTCAATTTGCCGGGCCAATGCATTCCTCGTAGCCGATCCCGACCAGCCCGACTACGCTGCCGGCGACCTCATCGCGATCTTAATGAAATAAAATGAGCAAGCTCTCACACTTCGATTCCGCCGGTCAGCCCCGCATGGTCGACGTCGGTGCCAAGCACGAAACCAAACGCACCGCCCGCGCCCACGCTTTTGTAAAGATGAGCCGCGCCGTGCTGGACGCGCTTCCCAACAATCCCAAAGGTGACCCGCTGGTAGTAGCCCGCGTCGCCGGCATCCTCGCCGCGAAACGGACTGCGGATCTGATCCCGCTTTGCCATTCCCTGCCCCTCTCACACGCAGACATCGCCATCATGATTGAGCCGGATGGAGTCCGCATCATCGCCACCGCGTCCACCACCGCGCAGACTGGCGTTGAGATGGAAGCCCTCACGGCCGCCACAGTCGCCGCTCTCACCGTGTACGACATGACGAAAGCGCTCGACAAGCGCATTGAGATTCAGGACATCTGGCTGCTCGAAAAGACAGGCGGCAAGAGCGGAGACTTCCAGCGGTGAGCGCACAGGGTGAGAAGCCAGCAGCGCATCAACGATTCAAAACACTGGCTCCCAACTGTCAGCAGAAGCTCCTAATGAGCCTTGCGATTGATTTCGTCATCAATCATCGACCTGGTGTCGTCAAATGACATCGTTGATTTCGAAAAGAATATGCTGAACAGACTGGGCGGAGGCTGAGTGAGCGAGATTAGCGACATTATTTCGGCTATTGAGCACGAAGCAGATCTCAGTTCGCGTCCACTTGACTGGACCATTTGCTGCCGAGAACGGCACGGCCAGCTTTGGAAGGTGTTCGTCGAGCCCGGACAACACAATGCCCAGTTGGACAAGTCTCCTGAAGTTGCCGCGGCATCGTAGCCGGGTCCACCCAGAGGGTCTGCAGACGTCCTATCCGTCGTTCCGGAGGACCTCCAGATCAATCTGCGTTACGCCACAGCAGAAGTTCCAGCGCGAGGGCGCATTTCCGCTTCAATACATCGTTGATGCGGGTCTGCCAACCGTCACCGGTCGCACGGAAAGATGCGACCACATCCGGGTCGAGTCTGAGACTTACCAGCTTTTTGGCTGGTTCGCGCTGGGGGCCGCGTTTCCGCGGCAGCATTGAGACCAGATCCAGCGGCAGGACCTCGAACGCCGGGCGTGCCTGGCGGAAATCATCCTCACTCCAAACCGGGTTTCCCTGATCGGCCTTCGTCGCTCGTTTGCCCATAGATACTCCTCTCTCTAAAATTCGCTCGTCGCAGACTAATGACTCGTGCTCCGCCCGGCCGGGGGGTTATGACAACGGCATAAAGCGGCCCCTCTATTTTTCCAAAAACCCGGAACCGGCGTTCGCCATAATCCTTCCGCACATCTTCCACTACAATCGCTGATTCCCAGTCGAGATCACGAACCAGACTGAACGAAAGCCCGCGAATCTCGATATTGCGCAACTCCCTGGCTTGGTCGAACTCGATGCGAACGATTTAATTGCAGCCACACGGACATTCGAAGGCAATCTACTATTGCGGTCGCGGAATCCGGTGAATTCGCCACCCTGTAGACTGACAAGTGGCAGCTAACATCTCAACTCTAATGACCGCAGCCGTTTTCACTATCTCTGACCGCGCCCACCACGGCACCCGCACCGATACCTCCGGCCCTGCCGTAGCCGCCCGCCTCGAAGCTGCCGGCTTTCACATCGCCACCACACGCATCATTCCCGACGAACAAGCCGAAATCGCGCACCACCTCCGCGAAACTACAGCCGACGCCATCTTCACTACAGGCGGCACCGGCATCGCGCCCCGCGACGTTACCCCCGAAGCCACGCGTCTCGTAATAGACCGTGAAATCCCCGGTTTTGGCGAACTCATGCGCGCCCGCGGCCTCGCTTCCACCCGTTTCGCCCCTCTCTCCCGCGCCCTCGCCGGAACCCGCGGCAGCACCCTCATCGTCAACCTTCCCGGCTCCCCCAAAGGCGCCATCGAGTCGCTGGAAGCGATACTGGAATTGGTCCCGCACGTGCTTGATCTTCTTAACGGACGAACCGAACACATATGAAACCTCTCCGGCTGCTTCTGCTCCCCTTGATCGTGATCGCGGCACAGGGACAAACCCCCGCCCCCACCCCGGACACCCCCGAACTGAGTGAACCCGTCTTCCGCAACACCGTCACCAACATCCTTGCGCCCACCCTGGTCACCGATAAGAGCGGCAACATTGTCGATGGCATCAAGCCCGCCCAGTTTCACCTCTTCGACAATGGCAAGGAACAGAACATCCAGGTCGACGTTTCGTATCAGCCCATCTCGGTCGTGCTTGCCATAGAGGCTTCTGCACGGGTGGAAAGCATCATTCCCCAGATCAAACATCTGGGCTCTCTCATGCCCCTGATCCTGGGCGAGCGTGGCGAAGCCGCTGTCATGGCGTTCGACTCACGCCTGCGCCTGATGCAGGATTTCACCACCGATTCCGACAAGGTCAAAGCGGCCATTGACCGTGTCACCGCCGGCAATTCCAGCAGCCGGATGATCGATACTGTGGACCGCGCCGTCTTCATGCTGCGCAAACGCCCCGTCAACAACCGCAAGATCGTTCTGCTGATCACCGAGACACGAGACGTTGCCAGCGAAGGCCGCATCCGCGAGTCCCTCATCAACGCGCAGCTCTCGAACGTCCTCATCTATACGGTGGATATCTCGCAGATCGTCCTGCGCCTCACCCAAAAGAACGACCCCGGCCGCCCGGACCCCATTGAAGTCACAGCCCGGAGCCTGCCCATGGGCACCCCGGCCACCCCAACCAGCGTTGCCCAGGCCTATGGTTCCCAAAACCGTGTTCAATTCACCCCGCTGCTCAAGGAAATCTATACCGATACCAAGAAGCTCTTCGTGGCCAATCCCACGGAAGTTTTCACTAAAGGCACCGGTGGCGGCCAGTTTTCCTTCATGAAACAGAAGGGTCTGGAAGATGCCATTCAGCGCATCAGCCTGGAAATTCGCAGTCAGTATTTGATCAGCTACCGGCCTAATAATTCGGATGAACCGGGCTATCACGAAATCGTCGTCACAACCAACAATTCGTCACAAACATCCAAGACGAGACCCGGCTACTGGTTAGGCGGGGGAAAGCAATAAACGTTGAGGTTACAATCGGGTCTGCCGCGCGGCGAATCGAGAGTACGCTCCGCGCATCTAAGAGGAAAAATGGCCGTACCCGAAAAACCAAAAGAAAAAAGACCACCCTCAGAACGCTTCCGTGCTCTTTGGCCTGATATCTGGGCGCTCGTCAAGCCACGTCGCGGCCTGCTTTCCATCGGCTTGGGACTCATCATCATCAACCGCGTCTCTGGTTTGGTGCTGCCATGGTCCACACGTTTCCTGATTGACCGCGTCATTTCAAAGCACGAAGCCGACCTGCTGCTGCCCCTCGTACTCGGGGTGGTAGGTGCCACCGCCATCCAGGGGCTGACGTCTTTTTCTCTCACCCAGTTGCTCTCGGTTGAGGGCCAGAAGCTCATCGCTGAACTTCGCCGCAAAGTGCAGCAGCACATCGGCCGCCTGCCGGTCACTTACTATGACGCCAACAAGACCGGGCAGATGGTCTCGCGCATCATGTCAGATGTCGAAGGAATTCGCAACCTGATCGGCACCGGCATCATTGAATTCGTCGGCGGCCTGCTGACGGCGGCCCTTTCCCTGGTTTTTCTGCTGCGCACCAGCGCCTCCATGACCGGGATGGCCCTTGCAATTGTTCTGGTCTTCGGCTTCTTCCTCAGCCGCGCCTTCAGCACCATCCGGCCTATCTTCCGCGAACGCGGCAAGATCAGCGCGGAAGTCAGCGGACGGCTTACGGAATCCCTCGGCGGGGTTCGCGTCATCAAGGGTTATCACGCTGAAGAACGCGAAGCCAATATTTTTTCAGCCGGTGTGCAGCGCCTGCTGGACAACGTCATGAAGAGCCTTACGGCCATGTCGTTCATGTCACTTTCGGCTACTGTTCTGATGGGCATCGTAGGTGCTCTGGTGATGTACCTCGGCACGAAACAGATCTACGCCGGAACCATGACTCTGGGCGGCATGATGATGTTCACAAGTTTCCTGGCTTTCCTGATCGCACCGATCATTGGTATCGTGAACATCGGAACACAGATCACCGAAGCCCTCGCAGGCATGGAGCGCACGCGCGAAGTGCTGCGCGAACGCCCGGAGGATGAAGATCCGGAACGCACGCGCGAGATTGGTCCCATTGTTGGCGATGTGCGGTTTGAGAATGTCGAGTTCGCTTACAACCCCGAACGCAATGTGCTGCACGCCATCTCATTTGATTCGCCGCCCGATACCGTGACGGCGTTTGTCGGACCCTCAGGCTCCGGCAAGTCCACCATCATTGGCTTGATCTCCGCCTTCTACAAACCCACCGGCGGACGCGTTTTAGTGGATGGCCAGGATTTGAGCAAGGTCAAACTGGGCGGGTTCCGCACCCAACTGGGCGTGGTACTTCAGGAAACATTCCTCTTCGACGGAACGATCCGGGAGAACGTCCAGTTCTCGCGTCCGGACGCCACTGAAGAACAAGTTATGGAAGCCTGTCGCATCGCCCGTGTGGATGAGTTCGCGCGCCAGCAGGAAAACGGCTACGACACCATTGTTGGAGAGCGCGGAGTGAAGCTTTCCGGTGGGCAGCGCCAGCGCCTTTCCATCGCACGCGCAATCCTGGCCGATCCGCGCATCCTGATCCTCGATGAAGCCACTTCCAGCCTCGATTCCGAATCGGAAGCCATGATTCAGGCGGGTCTGTCGCATCTGATGAAAGGCCGGACGACATTCGTGATCGCCCACAGGCTATCAACAATTCGCCGGGCAGATCAGATTCTGGTGATTGAGGGCGGGAATATCGTGGAACGCGGCACGCATGGTGAACTATATGCGCTCGAAGGCCGCTACTGGGATATGTACACCCGGCAGCACGCGCTGGACGAGAACTTGTTTCTGGCACCAGGTGAAGGGGATAAGAAAGAAGAAGAGCCGGTGCCGGTCCTTCCCGCCTCACGGTAGATTCACCCGAAAAGTCAGCCTGATCCAGCAGTTTTAACAGCTTACAGAGCCGCGACCGCGAGGGAGTGGTTGGGCAATCCGCTGTCGCCGTTCAGCACTTCGCCATAACCGGGATCATGGCACAGAATCAGGTTTCGCCCAGTCGGGGAACGTCCTGGGCGTTGGGCTCCGAGCTGCGGAAGGACATCAACCGGACTGCGGCAGCGCGCTGGACCAGTTGTTCGAGACCCATCCGAACAGCTTGGGTATCTGTCGCCGCGCCGCACACTTCACGCGCCTGACGCAAGAGCTGGGGGTCAACGTTGATCGTTTTCCTGAACGCCATACAGACCATGATAGATGGCTACTCGCTAAAAAATGAAAAGGCCGACATTGCTGTCGGCCCTTTCCCCACACGGTAGCACCGGTTTTAGCCGGTGGCAGATTAGACAACCTTAACGAAGATGATCGCGAACGTATAAAGCGCGAGCGATTCAATCAGAACCAGACCGAAAATCAGTGCGAAGCGGATGGCCGGAAATGCGCCGGGGTTGCGTGCGACGCCTTCACAAGCGCCGGCGACTGCTTTGCCCTGACCGAGAGCGCAGAGGCCCGAGGCAATCGCCATCGAGAAACCGGCCGTCAGTGCGACCCAGTTGCTGTGATCGCTGGTGGCAACGGCAGCGCCGCCCTGAGCGAACATCGGCATGGCGCAGAACATGAGCGCGAATGCCAGAAATACGAGTTTGTTCTTCATTGAATTGTGTTGCTCCTTAGTGTTATAAAATCGCCTTCCGGAGGTGGTTGCGTTCCTGCCCTGGGGGACGGAGGCCTCACGCGGAAAGCGGATCTGTTTAGTGCTCTTCAGCGGTAGCGCCAGCGATATACATCATCGTCAGCAGCACAAAAATGTATGCCTGCAGCACGCCTACGAAAACATGCAGGCCCATGAATGCAGCCGGAATCACCAGATAAGTCAGGCTCAGGAAGACCAGCGTCACCTGCTCACCGGCATACATGTTAGCGAACAGACGGATGGTCAGCGAGAGCGGCCGGGCCAGGTGGCTGATAATTTCAATCGGAATCATGAGCGGCGCCATCGCCGGAATCGGACCCACGAAATGCTTGAGGTATTTGCCGAGGCCGTTCTTCTGGATGCCCACGATGTTGTAGTACAGGAACGCGACCAGTGCACAACCGACCGGAACATAAACCACCTGTGTCGGGCTCATAAAGCCCGGCACGATACCGAGGATATTTGAGATCAGCAGGAAGATGAACAGGGTTTCAAACAGCACGATGTGTTTGCGGCTGCCATGGCCAATCTGGTCATGCGACTGTTCGTCGAGGAACCCATGAATCAGTTCAAAGAAGTGTTGCAGTCCGCCCGGCTTTTCCACCGAGAGGCCGGCTTTCAAAAGCGCCAGAACCAGAATGATGGCGAGCGCCACCAAAATCTGCATCACGACGTGATCGGCCCAGGGTTCTTTGACGTTTTCCGCCGCCTGACCGAAAAGCGCCAGCAGCCAGTTGCCTAAACCAGCAAGATAAGTGTTGAACAGGCCCGCGAGCCAGGTTTCATGAGTGACCATATGTCAATAATTCGTAGATCAGTTCGGCAGTCGCAGCGGCCGGACACACCAGGAACCCGAGGAACGCCGCGCCAACACTGAATCCGGAACTTCTGAGTATAACAAATGCCCCTAAAGCGAACAGTGTGAACTGGATAAACAGGGCATAACCACCCGCTTTGCGTGGCGCGGAACCCAGCGTATTGGCGAAACGTTCGATGATGCGGAAGTTGAAATAAGAAGCCACCGCACCCACCAGAAACGGCCCGGCCCAGTGCATTCCCCCCATCTGGCCTGCACCGCCGGTGCCCAGAAGGCCAATGGCTGCCATCCAGCCCGGCACACGCCTGATTGCGCCATCGAAATCAAAAACCTTAACTGCCATCACCGAGTTCCTTGAGTAGTTCGATAAACCCCGCCGCGATTCCAAAAACCATAAAAACAAAACGAAGCCAATGGGTTCCGAACATGTAATCGAGGCCATAGCCCATGCCATAGCCAATCAGAGTCGAAACCGGCAACAGCACCGACAAGCCAACATATTTACCCACATTGCGCGGATCAGTCGATTTCATCCGGCCTCCTGCCCGCGAGGTCCGCGGCACCACCTCCGCGGATAACCTTGTCGAGTTCCAGAAACTCATGAATGTCAGGGTCTTTCGAACTGTAGAGTCCTGCGACCGGACCAAAATATGCCACGCGCCCTTTACTGAGAAAAACTACCGTATCGGCCACACGGTTCAGCAGATCGAGGTCATGAGTGACCACAACGGAGGTCATTCTCAGCTGCGTTTTGAGTCTCAGCATCAGCACCGTCATGTGATCGCTCATGATGGGGTCGACCATGGTGGTCGGTTCGTCGTAGAGGATGCACTGAGGCTCAGCAGCAAGCGCGCGGGCTATCGCAACCGCGCGCCGGTAGCCCGTGGAAAGGTCGCCGGGGAAGCTGTCTCTGGCATCGGTGAGACCCACCATTTTGAGCAGGCCGTCCACCACGTCGTCTTTGTTGTGAGCGTCGTAGTCTTCACGCAGTTCCAGCGAAAACAAGACGTTCTCGGCCACCGTCATGGAATCAAACAGCGCCCCGGACTGAAAGACCATGGTTACTTTCCGCCGAACGTGGTTTAGCTGTTGTTCAGTAAAGTCAGTGATGTCTTCGTGTCCGACGATGATCTGGCCCTTGTCGGGTTTAAGAAAACCCATGACGTGGCCCAGGGTTACGGACTTGCCAACGCCGGAGCGCCCGATGATGGCAACGGTCTGGCCGGAATCGACGAAAAAATTACTATCGACTAAAACAGGCTTGTCGAACGTCTTATTAACGTGCCGGAATTCAATGTAATGAGGAAACTCTTCAGCCATGGCGGTACTTTTCGAGGTCTTCGGGCGTGTTGAGATTGGTAAACGGCTCCCGGTGGACCACTGAAACGTATCGTATCGCGAATGATGCCAGCGCGTCCGTCACCTTGCGAGTGCCTTGTTGAAGCGCAGCACGGATCGCGGGGTGGCAGCGCTGATGATAAACGGCACAGAGCGGTTCGACTTTTCCATCGGGATAACGTGGCAGCGAACAGTCAAAAGCAGGGTCGAACAATCGCTCAAGTATCGCTTGATCGAGAGCAGGCATGTCGCAGGCAACAATCAGGTTAAGGTCGGCAGCCGTTGCCGCGAGCGCAGCCTCGATTCCGGAGAGGGGACCCGCGCCAGAAAAATGGTCGGGAATAACCGGAAGCCCCAGTTGAATGTATTTCGCAGGCTCCCCAACAAGAGTGACATTCCCGCAAACGGCAGCGATTTTTTCCGCGATGGCAAGCGCGAGAGGGCGGCCGTTAACATCCACAAGCGCTTTGTCGGTACCCATCCGGGTGCTGCGCCCGCCCGTCAAAATCCAGCCCGCCCTGGTGAATTCATGCAACATTTGGTTCAGCCCAACGGGATGGTAACATTACACATTCTGGGGCGAATCTGCTTTATGTTGTTGCTGGCTGTGCCTGCCTTCGCCGCACGCGTGTCCGGGCATGTGACAACTACTGTTCACGCCGACGTGAAGAGCGGCAAACTGGTGCGGACAACAACGGCCCAACCGCGCGAGATACCCAGACAGTCAACCGAAAGCATCAATCGTTTGATTGACAGGATTTCGGCGGAACAGGGCGTAGAATCGCCGTTGGTGCATTCGGTAATCCAGGCTGAGAGTAACTACAACCCTGCAGCGCTGTCACCTAAAGGTGCGCAGGGTATGATGCAGCTGATTCCCGCCACGGCGAAACGTTTTGGTGTTGCGAACGCGTTTGACACCGGGGAGAACATTCAGGGCGGCGTGCGCTACCTGAAGTTTCTGCTGGATTACTTTCATGGCGACTACGTCAAGGCAATTGCGGCGTATAATGCAGGCGAGGGGTCTGTGGACAAGTACAAAGGAATCCCCCCCTACCAGGAAACGCGGAATTACGTAAGACAAGTGGCGAAGAATTTAAAAGTGGCAAGAGAGAAACAAATACCGGCACTGGTAAAACCTGTGGCAGTTACTGCTACAGCCCCTCCGCGGATTCTGGCCGCCCTGGGTACTGACGGCAGACTCTATTACCGGACTCCCTGATACTTATGCTTTTGCGAATGCGATGCGCGGCGGTGCTTTTTGGAATCCTGCCCGCCATCGCCGCCGCAAATACCGGCATAATTCAAGTTACAAGTATTCGCTCCTGGTCTCACGCCGACTCTACCCGCATCATTCTTGAAACAACTGGTCCCTTTGAATACCAGACGGACCGCGCGCAAAACCCTGATCGTTTTTTTATCGATATTCTGAATTCCCGCCCCTGGGTTGCGCAGCGGCGTGTAGCCACCCACGAAATCGGCGACAACCTGGCGCGGCGGGTGCGGATTGCCGAACCGAATCCGGGGACTACACGGGTTGTATTTGATCTCACTGCTGATGTGGATTTTACGATCACCAGGCTTGCGACTCCAGACCGCATGGTGATTGAACTGCGGCCGGTGAAGAAGCTTCCGATCATGAGTTCGCGACGGCGCTTTGTTTATCCGGCTCTTGTTGCAGTGGTTCCGCACCGTCAGATTTCGATTCCGCCCCCTCCACAGCTCTCAGCCTCACTCGTCATGCCTGCGTTCACCTGGCTGCTGCCCGCTCTCCCGGGCAGCACAGCCAAACAGGTCAGAACCGTTTCAACTAAGGTCTTGACGCCTGTACGGCCAGCCGTGATTGATGCGGCACCGCGTGCTTCGGAAAACGCGACGCGCTCATTGACCCGGGCTCTGGGGCTTAAGGTGAATCGCATCGTGATTGATGCAGGCCATGGCGGACACGATGATGGCACCATCGGGCCGCACGGCGTACTCGAAAAAGATGTTGTACTCGACGTATCCATGCGACTGGCGAAACTGGTGCAGGACCGGTTGGGTGCGGAAGTGGTACTGACCCGTTCCGACGACAATTTTGTGCCCCTGCATGAGAGAACTGCGATTGCAAACGAACATCGCGCGGACCTGTTCCTGTCGATTCACGCCAATTCTTCCCCATCACCGGAAGTGGCCGGGACGGAATCTTTCTATCTAAACTTCAGCAGTTCGCCGGGTGCGATTGATGTGGCAGCGCGCGAGAATGCCGGGTCAGACAAAAGCGTGGGCGAATTGAAGGATCTGATTCAATCCATTACGCTGAACGACAAGATTGAGGAGTCGCACACGTTTGCCCAAACGGTGCAGACGTCGCTGACTGCGCAGGCGATTCGGACGAACGCGAACTCCAGAAACCGCGGGGTAAAACGAGCACCGTTTGTGGTTTTGATTGGCGCGTCGATGCCTTCGGTGCTGGCTGAGATTGGCTTCCTGAGCAATAGCCGCGATGAGACGAATCTGAATAAGCCGGAGTACCGGCAGAAGATTGCGGAGGCTTTGTATAAGGGTGTGGCGCAGTATTCGCAATCCCTGAGTCATTTCGAAATTGCGCAGGATCGGAAGCCAGGACGTGCGGCGGGCGTGGCGCAATGAAGTTGATTTTGCCTCTGGTTATTCTCGGCGGTGGCGTGATGCTGGTTCCGCTTAATGCTCCGGCGATCCCGCGGTACACGACTGTTACAAAGCAGCAATGCCTTTATTGCCACGTGAGCATGGTGAACAAGACTCTGCTCAATGAAGCGGGCGAATATTACCGGCATCATCACACGCTTGACGGGTATCAGCCGAAGAAGAAGTAGCTTGCCGGGGTGGCATTCAAACCCGTGAAATTTGCGGCAAGATCGGAGCAGATGGAGACTGATCTTAAGCAATACCTGGACGCGCTGCGGAATGAGCTGAAGGGTGAGATGCACGCGCTGAAAGGTGACGTTGCACTTAAGTCCGACATCCAGGTGCTGAAGAGCGAACTGCGTCAGGAGATGCAGGAACTGCGGATTGAACTGCTTGAGCGGATCGAAAAAGTGGAAACCTCTTTGCTAACCGAATTCCACAAATGGGGCAGCACCTCGGATATACGTACGCGCCAGGTGGTCTCGCATGTGGCAATGCATGAAGAACGCCTGCTCAACGCTGAAGACCGGATCACCTAATCTTGAGCGCAAGTCACACACGCCGCCTCCGCCCGCAAACTAAGATTGGCTGATTCAGCCACCGGTAATTTCTACGATCGTTCGGGTTCCCATCTGATCCGGCAGGTCGTACCGCAGCACCACACCCATCTTGACCCGTAGTTTACGCGCGGCCGCAGCTGATTCCTCAATTTCCTGTTCAGCATCCGGTCCCTTATAGAGCAACAGTCTGACACCTGACTTCAGCGCGGGGCCAAACAGGTCCAGCGCGCGTGGGATCGGTGCCATGGCCCTCGCCGTGATGATGTCTACTCGTTCGGTCCGGACCAGTTCCTCTGCACGCTGGGGCTGAATGCTGGCATTGGGCAGATCCAGTTCGGCGAGGGCTGATTCCACGAACCGCGCCTTCTTCTGAATGGATTCGGCCATGATGAACTTCGTCCCGGGAAGAGTGCTCGCAAGTGGAATACCGGGGAAACCCGCACCCGTTCCGGCGTCCAAAACTTTTTTGGCTTTGGCGAAAAGTTGCCAGGGAATCACCGAATCCAGCACATGCTTAATGGCTGCTTCCCTTGGCGTGGTGATTCGCGTCAGGTTGAAATGCTGATTGGCTTCGGCAATCAACTCCAGATGGCACGCAGCTTTGACGATCAGTTCGTCGCGGCAGGGGATATCCGCCGGGAGAACGCTGCGCAGCTCATCCTCAAACTCTGGCATCGAGCAGCGCCATCCATTCGTCGAGGAGCGCCTGCGGAGTGCCTTCCAGATCGAGCTTCGTATGCTTGATCTCTTCGCCTTCGCTGATGAAGACAGCATCCACGCAATCCGGGGCAGGACGCAGTTCCAGACGCTGATCACGCGCTTCCAGTCGCAACGTAGTGCCAAGCCAAATAAAATTAACCTTCGTCCGGCGACTGAACCCGGCGCGCGTAGCCAATTGCATGAGCGACGTAGTCCAGGGGCTGGCTTTCAGCCGGTCAGACCAGGGTTCGACTTCAAGCGCACGGGCGCGGTCGGCATCCCGGCGGCGGCTATCGTCGATACCGCCCTGTTCGAGATTCTCGAGGGCTTTGAGGTTGTTTTCGAGATTGTCGAGAAAACTCATTTCCTATTAGTTTCGCAAGTCGTTAAAATTGAGGAGCACCCGACTTTTTCGGTAGTTGCCGCGTCTCATCACAAGGAGCCAGAGTTTGACCTTTCGGGCCGTCGAAGATGCGGACCTGATTTCACGCGTTCGGAAAGGCGATGTCGAGGCATACAACCTGCTCGTATCGCGCTGGGAGAAGCGTGTCTTCAATTATCTTCTTCGTCTGACCGGCAGTCCGGACGACGCTTTGGACCTGAGTCAGGACGTATTTCTGAAGGCCTGGCAGAACATCCGCAAACTGGATGACCCGGCGCGATTTGGCCCCTGGCTGTATCGCATCGCGCATAACGATGCCTATTCGCTCTTTCGCAAAAAGCGTCCCGAAACGCCGATTGAAGAGACGACGGTCATTGAGCGACATGCCGCGCCGGGGTTTTCGATCGAGTTGTCCGTTGCGGTGACTGCAGCGCTGGACCGGCTCAACCCGGAACAGCGCGAGGCGGTGGTTCTGAAGGTTTACCAGGGCTTTAAGTTCGAGGAAATGGCGGAGATTCTGGATTGTCCGGTTTCAACCATCAAATCCCGGCTGTATACGGCTCTGGTGCTTTTGAAGGCGGAACTGGCTCCTGTGAATTCGCGAGGTACACGATGACGAAGTGCGACCGGGTTGAAGAAATCGGCGATTATGCTTTTGATGAACTGGATGCGGCACTGCGTCCGGCACTGGAACAGCATATCGCGCAGTGTTCGGAGTGCGGAGCGGAGCTGGATCAGTTGCGGCTGACCACTGCGGCGCTGCGGATTCTGCCCGACCAGGAAATTCCCCAACGTATTGCGTTTGTTTCGGACCAGGTGTTTGAACCGAAACCGGAGGCCGGATGGCTGGCACGGTTCTGGAATTCGGGGCCGCGACTGGGGTTTGCATCGGCATGCGTGCTGGGAGCGGCGCTTATAGTGGCCGGATACGTTCGACCGGTGGAAGTTCGTACCGTGACTACGGCAGGTTTATCGGCAGCGGACGTTTCGCGTCAAGTGGATTCGGCAGTTGCACGAGCGGTAACCCAGGTCCGACTGGAAGTGCGGGCGGAAGACGCACAATTTACGCGGGCAGCCCTTGAGGCAGCCGACCGTAAACATGAACGGGAACACAGCGCGCTGATGGTGGCGATGGAAGAAAATCTGACGGTGCTGCAGAAGCGTTACAGCACGCTAACAATGCTGGCCTCTTCGGACGCGGCGCGATTTGGGGCGGGTCAGTGAGGACTCGACTTCTGATTGCTGCCGGCCTGATCGCCACGATCTGTTTTGCTGCTGCTGAACCGCGCGTTTCCAACAAATCAATGGCCGCAGTGGAAGCGTTGATGAATGACAAGTTCCGCGCGGGAGCTTCGGTTGACCCTTACGACCTTCTCGGCACGGCACGGACCACCTATCTGGAAGGCTACGGAGCCTTGATGAGCGTGGAACTGGAACTGGTTTATGTGGCCCCGCTGAATCCCTTCCGCCCCACCTATTCACCACAGGAAATTGCCGCGATGAGGGATCGCAAACTCAAGAAACTGCCCGTATTGAAAGAAGCCATGCGCAGCCTGATGGCGACCGCGGGGACTACGCTCGACAGTATTCCGGGCAATGAACGGATCTCAATGGAAGTGCGCCTTTGGAAATATAACTGGGAAGACTCGCGCGGGTTGCCCTCGCGTGTTTTTATGACTGCTGAAAAGTCAAAACTGCTGGCCGCGCAGGCGAACCACACCGACCTTGCGGCGGTGATCCTGGAACAGGAGCAGTAAGCCAGGTGACCGTTTCCCTTCCGCTGGGACAAATCCTGATTGACCGCGGTCTGATTGCTGCCGAAGATCTGGACCGGGCTCTGGAACTGCAAAAAGAACGGCGCGGCGAGAAGCTGGGCAAGATTCTGATCGACATGGGCTACGTGGCCCAGCGCGACTTGTTGAGTGCACTTTCCGGGCAGCTTGGGTTGCCCGTGGCGCAGTTCGCAACTCCTTTCGCGGGGCCGCCGGCAGCACCGGAACTGGAAGGTTTGTCACCGCGTTTTCTCAGGCAGTCCCTGATCTTCCCGCTGGCGCTGGAAGGGGGCAGTCTCACGCTGGCGATGGCGGACCCGCTCGACTTCGAGACCATCAACGCGGTGCAGAGTTTCTCGCGGCTGGAGGTTCATCCACAGCTGGCTGGCGAACAGGAACTCCTCGACGCCATTGACCGCTGTTACGGAGACGGCGAGCGCCAAAGCGTGGCGGCTGGAATTGGCGCGGGCGACGAAGAAGATCTGGAACATCTGCGGGATATGGCGAGTGAAGCTCCCGTCATCCGGCTGGTAAATGCCATGATCGCGCAGGCCATTGAGAAGCGCGCGAGTGATATCCATATCGAGCCGTTCGACAAAGAGTTTCGGATTCGTTTTCGTGTGGATGGAGTGCTTTTTGCCCAGGAACAACCGCCTCGCGAGTTGAAAGCGGCGATTATTTCTCGCCTGAAACTGATGGCGAAACTGAACATCGCGGAGCGCAGGCTGCCGCAGGATGGCCGCATCAAGCTCCGCATTCTGGGCCGCGAGGTTGACCTTCGCGTTTCCACGCTGCCGACACTGTTTGGCGAGAGCGTGGTTATGCGTCTGCTGGACCGTTCGGCTGGCGATTTTTATGATTTGAGCAGCCTCGGTTTCGATGAGTACATGCTGAACCGCATGGAGCATTACACTTCCCTGCCCCACGGAATTTTTTTGGTTACGGGGCCTACGGGCAGCGGGAAATCGACCACGCTTTATTCGGCTTTGAAGAGGATCAATCTGCCGGACAAGAAGATCATCACGATTGAAGATCCGGTGGAATATCAGATGGATGGGATTAACCAGATCCATGTGAATCCGCAGATCGGGCTGACGTTTGCTGCGGGCTTGCGGCATATCGTGCGGCAGGATCCGGATGTGATTATGGTGGGCGAAATCCGTGACCGCGAGACGGCGGATGTGGCCATCCGGTCGGCACTGACCGGGCATTTTGTCTTCTCTACTCTGCATACGAATGACGCGCCCAGTGCGGTGACGCGGCTGCTCGACATGGGCGTGGAGAATTACCTGATCACGTCTTCCGTAGTGGCGATCCTGGCGCAGCGGCTGGTCCGATTGATTTGTCGGGGTTGTAAAGAGAGCGCGGGCCGTACGCTGACTCCGTTTGGCAATGAGATTGAAACGTATCGCGGGGCCGGCTGCGAGGTGTGTAACGGGTCCGGGTATAAGGGCCGTGCGGGCATCTTTGAATTGATGGAAATGAACGATGAGTTGCGGCGGTTAGTAATGACCAGTGCGGATGCGGGGCGGATCACCGAAGTGGCTCGCCGGCATGGCATGCGCAGCCTGCGTGAAGACGGCTGGATGAAAGTGGGGCTGGGCGTTACGACGGCTGAAGAAGTGACCCGTGTGACGCAGGAATTCTAGTGGCATCTTCTCCATTCCATTACCGCGCCATTGCGGCCGACGGCAAGCTGCGGACCGGCGTGATGACGGCGGACGACAGCAAGACTGTGGCGCGGCAACTGACGCGGCAGGGTCTGACGCCCGTATATGTGGGGCTGGAAAATCAGAAGGGCGGCGGTACCGGTTTTAAGCTGCCGGAGTTTAGCGGAGCACGGCGCGGCGATGTTCTGTTTTTCACCCAGGAACTTTCGACCCTGCTCAATTCCGGCGTACCGATTGACCGCGCCCTCACCATCACCAGCGAACTGACCACACGGCCGCAGTTCCGTGCGATTGTGCTGGATATTCTGCGTTCGATCAAAGGCGGAAAATCACTGGCAGATTCGCTGGCGCTGCATACCGGCTATTTTTCCGAGCTGTTCATCAACATGGTGCGGGCCGGCGAGGCTTCTGGCAGCCTGGGGCAGATTTTTGAACGCTTGTCGGAGTTCGAGCGTTCGAGAGACGAACTGCGGAGTTACATCATTTCTTCGATGATCTATCCGGCTCTGCTGGCTGTTGTAGGTGCGGGATCAATTTTTGTGATTCTGAATTTCGTGGTGCCGCGTTTTGCCACCATCTTTGATGACGGGCATATGCAGATTCCGCTGCCGACGAAGATCATGCTGGAAGCCAGTAACGTTGTGCGGACCTGGTGGTGGCTGGTTGCTCTTGTTGTGGCATCTGTCGTGGGAAGTTTTCGCTATTACATCGGCACCACGGAAGGCCGTGCATGGTGGGACAGCGCCCGGCTGAAGCTGCCGATGATTGGCGATGCGATGCGCAAAGCCGAGACTTCACGGTTTGCGCGGGCGATGGCCACGCTGGTGGGGAACAGTGTTCCTCTGGTGCAGTCACTCAATATCTCAGCGGGTATTTTAAACAATTCGCGGATGGCGAATTCGCTGCGGGAAGTCGCGCAGGGTGTGAAGCGCGGCGAGGGGATTGCGCAACCGCTCGCCCGGACGCATATGTTTCCTCCTTTGGCCGCGCATCTGCTGACCGTGGGTGAAGAGACAGGCAAACTCGATCTGATGTTTGCGCGCATGGCGGATATTTATGAAGAGGAAACGCGGGCTTCGATCAAGCGCTTTACTGCGATTTTTGAGCCAGTGGTAATTCTGATTATGGGCATCGTAGTGGGCGGGCTTATTTTGAGCATGCTGATTGCGATCACGAGCATCAACGATGTGGCAATTTAGGAGAACTACTATGGAAAATCTCAAACTGGACACCAAAGCTGGCGTCACGCTGATTGAAATGCTGGTGGTGGTGGTGATTATTGCGGTGTTTGCCGCTGTTGTAGGGCCGCGCCTTTTGAATCAGGGCGACAAGGCCCGGGTAGTTGCGGCACGGCAGCAGATTGAGAATTTCGAGCTTGCAATGGGCCAGTATCACCTTGATACCGGAACTTATCCGACCAGCGAACAAGGCCTCGCCGCACTGCGTACGCAGCCGACGGGAGTGGAACAGTGGCATGGGCCGTATCTGCAAAAGGATGTGGCGAATGACCCGTGGGGACATGCCTATCAATACAAGTATCCGGGCGGGCATGGCGACGAACCCGATATGATTTCCCTGGGCGGTGACGGACAGCCTGGTGGCGAAGGCTTGAACGCCGATATCGTTAGTTGGAAATAGAAGTGACGCGCTTGCGCCGCAGCGGCGTTACTCTGCTGGAAATGCTGATTGTTGTAACGATCATCGGCGTGATTGCGGGCGTTTCGTTTCCGGCGGTGGCGACGGGTTTGGCTGGAGTGCGACTGCAAAGCGCGGCGGGGTCAGTGGCAAGTTTTCTTACCTCATCAATGAACCGGGTAGATCGGCGTGAAGAAGCAGCGGCAATTGTTATCACTCCTGCGGGCAATGTGATTGAGACATACACGGCTGCCTCGGGCGAGAAGCCGGAACGCTCGCTGCATTTGCCTTCGGGCGTGTTTTTTGAAGGCGAAGAACCGCGCCGGTATGTGCTGCAGCCTGGCGGGACGGCTCCGCGCATGATGGTAATTTTGCGCAATGAAAAAGGGGTACGCCGGAGTGTGCAGGTGGATCCGCTGACGGGTGTTCCACAGATTCGTGCTGTGGTCGGGAATGCGGCCGGAGATACAAAGTGAGCAGCCGCAGAGGCGGCTTCACGCTGCTTGAAGTGCTGGTGGCGACAGTCGTAATGGGCATTGCGGTGGCGGGTTTAATTGCGGGCTTGTCGCAATCCGTTCGTAATGCAGGCCGGTTGAGCGAATACGACAAAGGGGCCATGCTGGCGCGGACGAAGATGAATGATCTGCTGCTGAACCGGGCGTTGCCGTTGAGTGGTTCGCTGGAAGGCAAGTTTGGCCCGGATGAAGCGGGCAGCACGGACGCCGGGTGGAAGGCGTCGATACGGCCATTTGAGATTCAGTTTCCGGATCAGAAACAGATGCCGGGGATGCCCCTGCTGCAGGAAGTGGCACTGGAAGTCTGGTGGCAACCCGCTATCGGAACACGCCACACGATACAACTCGCAGGCTACCGGCGGACACACGTGCCGTATCCAGCGGCAGGGTCAGGCCTGTGAGCCGGCGGTCAGGCGTTACCCTCATCGAAATTCTGATTGCGATTTCCCTGTTGAGTTTGCTCTCCGGCGGCATTCTGGTCGCGATGCATCTGGGACTGACGACCTTAGACAAAACCGATCAGCGGATGGTGCGCAACCGGCGCGTCGTGAATGCCCGCAAGATTATTGAAAACGAGATCGATGGCTTCATCAGCACGTTTGCCGAAACACGCGGCCAGGACGGGTCACGACGGCTGGTGGTTTTCTTCCAGGGCGAGGCGGAGAGTCTGCGCTTCGTGAGTTCATTTTCGCTGCAGGATGGCTGGCGCGGACGCGCGCAGATTACCGCTCTGCAGGTGATACCGGGTGAGAATGGCCAGGGCGTGCGGCTGATTGTGAATGAGACACCGTGGACGGGACAGGCGGGGGCCGGCGCATTTGTGGCCAACTCAGTGAATGGTCCCAATGGCCAGCCTCTTACGCAGTTTGCGCCGATTGTGGCGGGGCCGCAATCGTTTGTACTGGCAGACCGTTTACGGTATTGCCGGTTTTCGTATCTGGAAGCGCTGACGAAGCCGCCATTTCAGTTATGGGGGCCGCAATGGGTTCCGCAGCATCCCTTTCCGCTGGGTATCCGGATTGAAATGGCTCCGCTGGACGCCAATGGAACCGACTTGCGGGTGACCACCGTCACGATGCCACTGAGTGTAAATCTATTTCCGGGGACGGTGTATTCCGATGGCTTCTAAGTCATTGCGGTGCGGTTCGGCGCTATTAACCGTGCTCTGGCTGACGGCGGCTCTTTCCGCAATCGGCCTGGCGGTCGCGAATAATGTGCGTGGTGAAACGGAGCGCGCGGCTACGAATGTGGACGACTCGCGCGCGTGGTTTCTGGCACGCGGCGGCATTGAACGAGCTGTACTGCATATGCAGTGGGGCCAGCCGTTTTACACCTACACGCAGCGGACGATGGACCTTGATTTCCCTTCAGCCAGCGTTCACGTCGACCTGATTCCGGAAGCTTCAAAACTGAATCTGAATGGCGCACGGCCGGATGAACTGGCCCGCCTGCTTGAAGCAATGGGCGTGGCACCGGACCGGGCGCTCGAAATCACCCAGGCGATTGTGGACTGGCGGACGCCGGATGCGCTGCATGTGAGTCCGCTGGATGCGTTTTATGTGGCGCAGTCGCCGTCTTTTTTGCCCCGCCACGCGTCCTTTATTGAGAACGAAGAATTGCTGCTGGTGAAGGGGATTACGCCTGAACTCTATTACGGGACCGCATTGCAGAAGCCAGGCGACAAATCGCGCGCGGGCTTGCGCGACTGCGTTTCTGTGTTCGGGAGTTCGGGGATGATTGACATCAATACGGCGCGCGCTGAAACCATGCAGGCGGTTGGGGTTGGGGCGGCGGATGCGGACGAGATTGTGAAGCTGCGGACGGGGCGTCTGATCGTGTTTGCTGATCTGCAACGCATTGTGCAGGCGACCGGACCCGCCGGGCAACGTCTCGGAATGGCGGGCGGGAGTCTGTTCACGCTGCGCTCCACGGCACGCATGAAACAGGTGGACGGCAAATTGTCAGACATGCGGCGGACGGTAGCGGCGCTGGTGAGGCTGGGGCAGGATAGTCCGGATGGCGTAACTGTTCTGCGGTGGTTTGACAGAGGATGAATTCGCTATTGCCCACCTGGCAGCGCTCACTTATTTTCGGCACTGGTTTTGGTATTGTTTCGGGTCACAGCCGTATGGAACTGGCGGTTGTCAAGCTGCGCCCTTCTGGTCCGTCTCTGGTGGCCGAAAGCAAGGTAGAGAACTTCCGTACACGGCCCGCCACTGAATGGGGCGCGGAGGTGAATGATTTTCTGAAACAGGCGGGCGAGAGCCGTCTGGCTGCGACCCTGCTGCTACCGCGCGATGAAGTGATTGTGCGCACGCTGGCATTGCCTGGAGTTTCGGATCGGGATGTCGACAGCGCGGTGGAGATTCAGGCGGATACCCTGCATCCGTATGGGGATGAGGAAGTAGCGTGGGGCTGGTCGCGGTGCGGTGTGGAGACGGTGATGGTAGGACTGGTCCGCAAAGCGGTCCTCGAAGCGTACGAAACGCTTTTCAAAGAAGCGGGCGTGGCTCTGGCGGCGATCAGTTTTTCGCCTGCGGTGATTTTTCCGGCATTAAGGATTTGGAATTCAGCTCCGGGCTCGCTGCTGTGCTTTGAAGAGAGTGACAGGGGCAGGACGGAGGTTTACGGCGAGAGTGAAGGGCGTGCGGTTTTCTCCGCCGACTTTTCTGGCGATGCGGAACGGGCGCTGGCATTATCGCGCTCTGAATTACGTCTGGCCCAGGATTACCCCGCAGTGCCGCTCTCTGCCGCGCTCGCAGCCAGGAGCACCTCAACCCTGGCGTGGGCAGCCGCGCTGGCTGGTGGTCCACCCCGAAAACAGGTGGCGAATCTGTTGCCGCCGGAACGTCGCGCCTCGCATGACCGTATGCAGTATCTGGTGCCTGGAGTGCTGGGTGCGGTGCTGGCGGTGGCGCTGATCGTCGTGTTTGGAATTCTGCCTGCGCTCGAAGCGAAGCGCTACCGGGAAGAACTGGACCGCACAGCGCGGAGTCTGGAACCAAGTGCGCTGCGAGCGCAATCACTGGACCGGGCGACGCTAGCGGCGCGGAACCGGCTGGCTTCGCTCGATGCTTTCCGGCGACGTCCCCAGGAAGATCTGGAAGTCCTCAATGAATTGACGCGGTTGCTTCAGCCTCCGGTATGGACCAGCAATATCGAAATTCTGCCGGATTCAGTACTGCTTGCCGGTGAGGCGGATCAGGCGGCTCCGTTGTTGAAGATTCTGGATTCGTCACCGCTGTTTCAGAATTCGGAGTTTACAGGTTCTGTGGCGCGGATGAAAGATACAGAGCAGTTTCGAATCAAGACCATGCGGCGCGGCAGAACGGGGAGGAAAACACCGTGAGCCTTTCGCATCGTGAGCGACGGGTTCTGATGCTGCTGGTGCCGGGGCTGGCGGTGAGTGCCGTTCTCCATTTCGGCTTTCCCGACAAGGGGCCGAAAGCAGCAGTGGCAAGCGGAGACAGCACGGAGCTGGCGCTGAAACGGCTGACACGGCTGCGGCAACTCTCAGCAATGCTGCCCGTGCGCGAAGCGGCGATGAAGCAGATGTCCGCTGATCTGGATCTTCGGGAACACGGCGTGATTGTGGCAGAAACGGCGGCGCAGGGCCAGGCAGCGCTGCTGGAAATCGCGCGGCGCGTGGGCCAGGAAGAGCAACTGGATGTGCGCGCAGGTGAGTTTGGCGCGCCGGTAATTTTCGGAGAGTACGGGCTGGTTTATGCCACGGTGACTTTCGAAGGACATGTGGAACAGATCGTGAATTTTCTGGCTGATCTTTCGAAGATTCCGGAGCTGGTGGTCCCGCAGGAAGAACATATTGCGGCGACTGCGGCGAAAGACAAAACCATGGCCGTGCGTATCGTACTGGCGGGCGTAGTGGCGAAGAAACTGGTACCGGAAAAGAAAGGGCTGGCTTCGTTTTGAAAGCTAAATATATAGCGATGAATCTGGCGCTGCTGGCGGCGATTGCGCTGGTGGCCTGGCAGGCACGGGTGCGCTGGAACGCGGCGCAGACGGAGCGTGAAGTTGCCTCCCGTGTTGCAGTGAAATCTGCGGCGGTAACACCTCCCGCGGCACTGCCGCTTCCAGAAGCCGCACCCGCCGCGCGGTTTGCCGAAGTGGCGACCAATGATCTGTTTTCGCGGGATCGCAATCCGACGATTGTGATTGAACCGCCCAAGGTGGAAAAGCCGAAAGAAATGCCTCCTCTGCCTGTGATTTATGGGGTTATGGGCTTGCCTGGCGGAACGCGCGCGCTGATGTCAGAGCGGGTGGGGATCCCCAGCCGGGCTGTTCACGCGGGCGATTCGGTGGGTGAGTTTAAGGTTGTGGCGCTCGATACCCGAGATGTCACATTTGAGTGGGAAGGCAAACAGATTGCCCGCCGGATTGACAGTTTGATTGATCGCAGTGCGACTCCGACAGCGGCAGGGATCGCGGCGGCACCTGCGACTGTGGCTGCCGCACCGCAACCCGCTTCCACCAATCCCTATGACGCACAATTGCGGGAACAGGCGGCAAAAGCCGGTGCGCAGCCTGCTCCGCCAACCAGTGCGGCGCTTGGCGTAGAAGTGGGCTCAGTTGGACATTCAGCACGAGCCTGTCGTCCGGGTGACACTGCGCCGGCCGGAACTGTGCTCGAAGGGTATCGAAAGATTTTGACCAGCACTCCATTCGGCACCAATTGCCAATGGGCTGCGATTCAGTAAGTAAGGAGTCTACAAATGACGAAATTATTGGCTATGACGGTATTTGCGGTAACTTGCTTCGCGGCAGTGCCGCAGGGCGGGACGAAGACGGGGGAAAAACCGATTGAGAAACCTTCCTCGCCGGCTCTGGTGATACCGAAAGATGCTGTCGCCAATCCGGATGGCACCTGGAATTACACCGATGCGCGGCATAAGAAATGGATCTATGTGAAGACTCCGTTCGGAGTTACGCGCTCACCCGTGGCCGATAGCTCAGCGAAGGCGCCAGCTGGTATTCCCGCAGGAGCGCAGAAGAATCCCGATGGCACCTATGCGTGGATGGATAAGGCTGGCAAGAAGTGGACGCTGTCCATGACGCCTTTCGGAATTTCGCGCGCCCCTGCTGCGGGACAACTGGAGACCAGGGCCACCGACCTTGGCGACACCGTGCGGTTTGAACGCAGCGGGCCCATGGGTAATTCAGTCTGGGAAAAGAAGAAAACGGATTTGAATGACGACGACCGGCGGATACTGGCTGCACAGTCGGGTTCGCAGAAGTAGAGCCGAACAATCATGAAAAGGATTTGTACCAGCCGACTGGCCTTTGTTTGCGCCGCTATTCTTGCCCCTGCCCTGCTGCAGGCCCAACTGCCAGCGGTTCCGGTGCAGGTTCCGGCAACAACTCAGCCTGCGCAGGCACCCGTCACTACTCCGGGTGGATTAAACCTCAACAATGCTTCGCTGCTGGAGGTGATCAACCTTCTCGCGCAGGACCTGCACATCAATTACATTCTCGATTCTTCCGTGCGCGCAGGCACCGTCACCATCAACACTTACGGCACGGTTCGTGATGTGGATCTGCGGCCCTTACTTGAGACCATTCTGCGCATGAACGGCCTGGCGATGGTGCAGACCGGGAATATTTTCCGTATTGTTCCCGCGGCGAATATTTCGCGGCAACCGGTCAGTCCCATCACTGAAAACGACGCCTCGAAAATGCCCGATGATGAGCGCCTGATTCTCAATCTGGTTTTCCTGCGCTACGTTTCATCCGCTGAAATGTCGCGGATCCTGCAGCCCTTCACGGGCGAAGGCGCGCAGCTGACCAATTACGATCCGGCCAACCTGCTGATCATCCTTGATAACAGCCGGAACATGCGACGCACGCTGGAACTGGTGAACCTTTTTGACAGCGACACGTTTGCGGGCCAGCGGGTGCGGCCTTTCGATGTGAAGTTCGGACGCCCGACCGATCTTTCGAAAGAACTGGATGAGATTTTCAAGGCATATTCGCTCGCAGGAGATAAAGGCAATAGCGCGATGCGCTTCCTGCCGATTGACCGCATCAATACCATTCTGGCCGTCTCGCCCAATCCGGGAGCGTTTGCTGAGGTGGAAAAATGGCTGGCGAAGCTGGATATACCGGCCAAGGTGACGGCGGGTTCCATCGATAACTACGTGTATAAGCTGCGCTACGCCCGCGCTGAGGTGATGGGTTCGGTAATCATGCAGCTCTATGGCGGCAACGGTTACAACCTGAACAACGGCATCTACGGCGGGATACCGGGCAATTCAAGTTATCCGGCCAGTGGCTATGCAGGCAATGGCGGCGGTTTTGGCGGAAACCAGAACCAGTATGGTGGCGGCAATAACCAGTACGGGAACAATCAGAATCAGGGCTATCAGAATAACGGCTATCAGAATAATCAGCCGCAGTTCAATCCAGCCGGCGGTTCCATCTCCGCGCAGCCGATTCCGGGAATGCCGAACACAGCAACCGGGGCGGCCGGACTTCAGGGCGTCAACGGGGCCGGGCTGGACCGCACAGGCTCATTGCTGGGCAATGGAGCTTTTGGCGGTTCGGGCTATAACAACGGCTACAACGGGCCCCGGATCATTCCGAACCCGTTCGATAATACTTTGCTCGTACAGGGCACTCCGCAGCAGTGGGAACAGATTAAACATCTGCTGGAACAGCTGGATCTGCCTCCGCGGCAGGTGCTGATCGACGCGAAGATTTACGAAGTGGATCTCACCGGTACCTTCGCTCTGGGCGTGGAATCGTATCTGCAAACGAAAGGCTCAGCAGTGCCCGGAATTAACGGACGCCAGTTGTTGGGCAGCGCGGGTCTGGGCGGGCTGACCTTGACCGCAGGCTCACTGGTAGGGCAGAGCCGGCAGTTGCTGGCGTTGCTGCAGGCCAATGAGAGTTCCACTCGCACCAAAGTGCTTTCGGCCCCGAGTGTGATTGCGACAGACAGCATTCCCGCCTCAATCACAGTGGGCAGTTCGGTTCCGACGCTGACCTCAGAATCAGTCAACGGCATCACGCAGGGCGGAACTTCGCAGTTCACCAACACCATCACCAACACCAGCACCGGCATTGGCCTGACCATTCTCGCGCGGGTGAATCCCAGCGGAGTGGTGACGATGGTGATCAGCCAGAACGTGACCGCACCCATCCCGAACCCGACGAATTCAGGAATTAACTCACCTTCTTTTTCACAAAGAAATGTGAGTACTCAGGTGACGGTTGAGGATGGCGATACCATCGCCATCGGTGGAATTATCACGGAAAACCGCACTGAATCTTCCAGCGGAATCCCATACCTGCACCGCCTTCCCATCATAGGCAGCGCGTTTGGTAAGAAAACCAGCACGAAAGACCGTACAGAACTGATCATCTTTCTCACTCCGCGCGTGATTTATGACACAGCGCAAATGACAGATGCCACGGATGAATTAAAACAAAAAGTCCGGGGCTTGCGCAAAATGATGAATAAAGAATAAGCTGTAGTCTTGGCAACCGAAACTCCGGTGTCGGCGGGCCGCGAAGAGCGGACGCTGGTACGGAATGCCCGGCAACTGATTACGTTGCACGGCGCTTCAGGACCCCGCCGCGGGTCGGCGATGTCGGAACTCAGTATTATTCCCAGCGGCGCGTTGCTCATACGCAACGGGATCATTGAGGAAGCAGGTCCGGCGAAGCGCATTGAGAACCTTGCCGTGGCCCGCAAGGCTCGGGAAGTTGACGCTGCCGGGTGCGTGGTGATGCCCGCGTTTGTAGATCCGGACGTTGCCCTGGTGACCCCCCGGCCCAAATCAAGGGATGCTCTGGAATATGACCCGGCCACCGACAATGGTGCGGCCATCCGCGTAACTTCACGCCACAATGTGGAAATCCGGGCGGCGGCTGTCGCGGCTGAGCGGGCACGTTACGGTTGTCTGACGGTTGGTTCGCAAACCGCGTGCGCGACTGACATTAGAAATGTCATCAAAATTTTACGCGTTCAGCGGCTGCTGCAGACGAAACCTTTGCGCATACGGTCTGTGTTTTCGCATTGCCCTGTCGGGGTTGAAGAACTGATTCGGAAATGGCTGCCGGCAATACGCAAAGAGAAACTGGCCAGCGTCATTGACCTTCTAGTAAACCCGGAAGGCGGCGGACAAACCGTTACGGACCTGCGCGAATCGGCTATCGCGGCTTCCGGGGCAGGTTTCGTACTGCGCGTGCGTTCGCCAGAAGTGCTGGAGCCGGCGGCGCTGCTGCTGGCGCTTTCGGGCGGCGCAATCTCTATCATTGCCCCCCTCGACAATCTGCACGCATTTGCCGGACCTCTGGCAAACATTGG
The DNA here is from genome assembly GCA_025363475.1 of Terriglobia bacterium. Classification (GTDB taxonomy): domain Bacteria; phylum Acidobacteriota; class Terriglobia; order Bryobacterales; family Bryobacteraceae; genus BOG-234. Next base: position 28,797 of record JANYDS010000003.1, on the reverse strand, counting down.
GTGTGTTCGGGTGGTGCCTGTTTCGGAAGCATTTGACCGGCCTGAAGAGGCGCGCATCCAGATGCGGACAGCCATCGCCAGCGGTTCGGCGGTGGCGCTTTCATCCACCTACAGAACACATGACACGGCATCGTTTAACATGCAGCATTTATTGCATCTGGGGGTGTACCGGCTTGGTCTGAATCCGGCTGAGGCAATTATGGCCACTACCTATAATGCAGCGTGCTCGCTTCGTATTTCTCATGTCACGGGTTCACTCGAACCGGGCAAATCGGCGGATTTGGTGATTATGGATGTCCCGGACTACCGGGAACTGGCGCGGCGCGCAGGGCATCAGGATCTGTCGCTGACGATGCGGGCGGGACGAGTGATCTATCGGCGCTCCGGCTTGATTGCAGAGTAGGCACGGCTGACAAATCGTCGTGATAATATGACTTTGTGTTTTTTACACGACACTTTGCCCTCTGCCTGATTCCCGTATTCTGCTTCGCCCAGGGCGGTCGGACGGACCTGACCGGCACCATCCATGACCCTGCTTCCCTGCCCGTTGCTCATGCTCATGTTGAGGCGGAGGATTCAGCGACAGCCATACGTTACGCAGCCGATTCAGACGGGCGGGGTGAGTATCATCTTTTGGGTCTTCCCGCCGGGCGTTATGCGCTCACGGTGAGCCGCGAAGGTTTCCAGACCTGGCACCAGACGGATATTACACTCCGCATGGCAAACAGGGCCACGCTTGATGTCCGCCTTGAAATCGGGCAGCCTTCGCAGAGAGTAGACGTGGCTGCGACGACAGCACTGTTGCAAACGGCCAGTGGCGAGGTCAGTTTGAATGTTGATGAAAAGAAGATCAGCACACTGCCCCTGGACGGGCGCAATTTCATTCCGCTGGTAACGCTTTCGCCGGGAGTGGCCCTGCCCGGCGGACAGTTTCTGCCGCGCATCAATGGCAGCCGTCCGCGTACCAATGAATATCTGTATGACGGCATTAGTGTGCTGCAACCCGAACCAGGCCAGGTAGTTTACTACCCCATTATTGATGGCATTGCTGAGTTCAAACTCAACATCAATGCTTACTCGCCGGAGTATGGGCGGTCTAACGGCGGCACGGTCATGGTTATTGGCAAATCGGGTGGCAACCAGTTACATGGCAGCCTGTTTGAGTTCTTCCGCAATGAGGGGCTGAACGCACGAAATCTGTTTGCCCAGCCGGGGCCGAAACCAGTGTTTCGCCGCAATCAGTATGGCCTGACACTGGGCGGACCCGTGCAGAAAAATAAAACGTTTTTCTTCACGGACTGGCAGGGTACACGGCTGCGGACCGGCATCACGCGGTTTAGCGTCGTTCCCACCGTCGCGCAACGCCAGGGCATCTTCACCCAGACCATTTTCGATCCGGCGACTTCACCGCGTGCCCCCTTCGCAAACAATACGATTCCTGCGAGCCGCATCACTGCTCCGATTGCCGCCGCAATTCTGGCGCACTATCCGGTGCCCAATGTGGTTGGTGCGAGTAACTATGTCCGCACTGCAACTGAACCGGACAATCAAGACCAGGCCGACTTCCGGCTGGACCGCTACATCGGCGAGAAGCACCGGTTCTTTGGGCGCTACACGTTATTCCGGGACAATGACTCTCCTGTCAGCCCTTTGCCGGACGGGAGCGGCAGTTTGACATCAGGAGTCATTGGCAATGCGATTACTTATGGGGACGCCGTGGCTGCGGATTACAATCTGGTGCTTTCGCCTTCAGCATTAAATCAGTTCAGGTTCGGTTACTCGCGCCGGGATCTGGATCAGAGTTCTCTGCAAAACGGTGGCATCACCGTACCGGGCCTGCCCGCGAATTCCTTTGGCTCAGTACTGCCGATATTTACGGTGACTGGAATCCAGCAGATCGGGCCGACAACAGCGGCGAATTCCAGGTTCACTACCGCAGTTACGGAGTATGTGGATACGCTGACCCTCGTACTTAGCCATCACACGATTAAGTTCGGAACCGACATACGAAGGGAAGCTCTGGATGTTCTGAACCCGCCAAACCCCACAGGGTCATTCGCGTTCACGACCACGGGCTCAAACAGTTCGGCAGTGGCCGGAAGCGGCAATGCCGTCGCGTCGTTGCTGCTCGGCCAGGTCAACGCCTTCACTATCGATATTCAGAAACAGGTGATACAGTCCCGTGCGCGCATCGCTGAGTTTTTTGTGGGGGATGACTGGAAAATTTCACCACGTCTGACAATCAATATCGGCACCCGCTACACGTTGAACTTTCCTTCAACGGAACGCAGCGATCAGGGTGCTGTGTTTAACCTGAACACACAGTTGCTCGATTTTCCGCACACTTCCCGCAAACTGGCGTGGGAAGATTTCGGCCCGCGTCTGGGACTGGCGTATCGGGTTGGTAACAGCTGGGTAATACGGTCTGGTTACGGCCTGGTTTTTTTCGAACAAACAGGCATCACCACTCCCTTCACGATCCCCCAGTTTCCTTTTGTACAGACGGTGGGACAGCAATCGTCGGATAACGTGAATGCGGCTTTTACACTGTCTGCCGGGCCGTCAATACAGGTGGCCGCTCCCAACGCGAACTCGGGTCTTGGACAGGGTGTATTCGGTGTGGATCACAACAACGGTTCCGGCTATTCACAGCAGTGGAACTTCACAGTGCAGCGAACACTGGGCAAAGACTGGAACGTGGAAGTCGCCTATCTGGGGTCGAAAAATACCCGGCTTGGCATTCCTGACGCCAATATCAATCAACTCCCTTCGCAATACCTTTCTCTTGGTGCGGCGCTGTTGAGCAAAGTGGCTAATCCATACTTCGGCCAGATCCCTGCCACGTCGTCCCTCGGTGCCGCCACCCTCGCACAGCAGCAGCTGCTGCGACCTTATCCCCGGTTCACGACAGTGGCTTTGTTCCGCGACAATGTGGGCAACTCCAGCTATCATGCGGCCGCAGTGAAAGTAGAAAAGCGCCTGTCGCACGGACTCACCCTCAACGCGGCCTACACGTATTCGAAACTGCTGGACGATGCATCGAGTGTCTTCTCCCAGACCATCTTTACGGGCCCGGTGCTGAACAGCACGGGCGCGGCGGATGCATACAACCGGCACCTGGAACGGGACGTTTCGAGCGGCGACATTCCGCAGGTCTTCGCCGTGGGCTGGGTTTACGATGTGCCACGTTTCTGGAAGATTTCCGGCTGGCAGATTGCAGGGCTGGTCCGCGTGCAGGCCGGCGATGCCGTGGCTGTGACGCAGGCGACGAACAATAATTCGAGCCTGGGCTACGCGGTGCAGAGACCGAACCGGATCAGTAACCCGAATGACTATTCCGGTCGCGGCGTAGCGCGTTATTTCGACACCGCTGCCTTCACTGCCGTACCTCAATTTGTGATCGGCAACAGTTCCCGCAATCCGGTTCGCGGGCCTGGCCTGCAGAACGCCGATTTGATGATCGGCAAAACGTTTCGGACAAATTTCGAACTACGTGCCGAGGTATTTAATATTTCCAACACCCCACCACTGGCGGACCCAAACGGCAGTTTCGGAAGCGCAGCATTCGGGTCAATCACCAGCGCAGGGAACCCAAGAGTCTTTGAATTCGTAGCTAAAGCCAGGTTCTGACGGAGGGCGGGCGCCCCCGCCCGCATCCGGTCCCCAGACCGGATTCCTGAAAGTTGAGAGAATAACCCAAGTGAAAACACAAGTAGCAAACCGCCTGGCCGAAATAAGAAAAAGCCGGGGCATAGCAGCGGCAGAACTAGCCCGCAGGGTGAATATAAGCCGCCAAACCGTGTACGCCATCGAGGCCGGAACCTACGTCCCCAACACCGAAGTAGCGCTAAATCTGGCCCGGGAACTGGAAGTAACAGTGGATGACTTGTTCTCACTGCAAGCCGCGCCGGCCAATCCTCCGGAGTTGCTGAAAGCAGAAATCCTAAGCAAAGAACCACAGCTTCAGGGCCAGTCCGTGCGCGTCTGCCAGGTGGGGTCTCGATGGGTAGCAGTCCCGGTAAGCGCATCACCGTACTACATGCCGGAAGCAGACGGAGTAATCACCAATACCGACCCAGTCCGCGGCCATGCCGGGTTAACCGTCTTCGCGAAAGATGAAATCTCGCGGAACCGGCTGACACTGGCAGGCTGCGACCCGGCTACCGGAATCCTTGCTCGCATGGTGGAAAAGGCTAGCGGGGTGGAAATCGTCTCAGCCGCTGCCTCCAGCAAACTGGCGCTTTCGTGGCTGGCGGAAGGCAAAGTTCATATCGCCGGGTCACACCTGGAAGACCCGAAAACCGGCGAATTCAATTTGCCTTACCTGCGGAAACATTTTCCCCGGGAAGACTTCAGCGTGGTGACGTTTGCGCGCTGGGAAGAGGGTCTTGTGACTGCTCCGGACAACCCGAAAAAGGTGCGGCGGATAGAGGACCTGATGCGCCGCAATATCCGGTTCATCAATCGGGAACCCGGTTCGGGTAGTCGCGGCTTGCTGGATCAACTACTGAGCAAGTCCGGGATTGAAACGGAAAAGGTACAAGGCTATGACCGGATCGCGCACGGGCACCTTGCGGCGGCCTGGTGCGTGATGTCCGGCGATGCGGATGTATGTCTGGCGACGCGCTCTGCCGCGCAGGCCTTCGGGCTTGGTTTCATCCCGCTCCATTGCGAGCGGTATGACCTGGTGATGCGCAGAGATGCGGTGGAAATTCCTGCTGTGAAGGCATTTCTTGATGTGCTGCAACGCGCCACTTTACGGCGCAAACTGGAAGTGCTGGCGGGTTACGACACGGCACAAACGGGTACGGTGATCGCGTGATGTCGGGTTGGCTGCAGATCATTCGCATCGAGAGCCGACTGGATCTTGCAAAACTTTGTTACCATCGCGAACAACCGTTCCCGCAGAGTTTCAGGAGGTTCGGAATGCGACGAATCGTCGTGATGGTGCTGGTCTGTTTCTCATGCGTATTGGCATGGGGAGACTAGGACAAGCCCGCCTCATTTGAAGTGGCATCCATCAGGGTCTCACCGCCTCTGAATGCTCAAAGCAGTGCCGGGTGCCGAGGCGGCCCAGGCACCAATGATCCCGTAAGAATTACCTGCAATAACGAAAACCTGATAAGTCTCATAACCCGGTCCTATGCCATCGCCCGGTACCAGCTTGCAGGAGTCAGCATTTCCGCAACAGACCGGTTCGATATCGCTGTTAAGGTTCCTGAAGGACCAAGCAGGGATGAGGTGAAACTGATGTGGCAGGGACTCTTGTCCGAGAGGTTCCGTCTGTCGGTCCACCGCAGTTCCCGGGAAATGCCCGTCTATCAATTGGTTGTGGCGAAGGGCGGCCTCAAGATTAAACAGTTTGTAGAAGAGCACCTGCCAGCAACATCATCAGGTTCTTCTCAACCGCCCGCTGATGGGGCACCCAGAGGTCAAATCGACAAAGAAGAATTTCCGGTGCTTCCTCCAGGCCGCGTTCCCGCGACCATCATCATCAACGGGAGGGTTAGTTGGCGGATGCCCGGTGCCACCATGGCTCAGTTCGCTGCGGGCTTAGTTCGCCAGGTTGCCCAACCTGTGGTCGATGCCACCGGGCTGGCCGGAAAGTACGACTTCTTCCTCTCGTGGGTGATCGAAGGCGCAGCAGGTCGGGGCACCAATCCAACCGGATCACAGGAGCCGCGAACTACACAACCCAACTCGCTCGAATTCTCCGGCGGACTCTCTATATTTGGCGCTCTTCAGCGTCAACTTGGACTGAAACTGGAAGAGAAAAAGGCACCCGTCGATGTTCTGGTGGTCGATCACGTCGATAGAATTCCAACGGAAAATTGATGGCTCGTTGAACCCGTTCAGGCTAATGCGCGTGGTGGTGGTGGCCATGCGTCTGCTGCACCGAAATCGCGCAGCCAGTGCCTGAGACGGCACAACTAACATGTTCAAACTGAACAGTAGTGTGGTGAACATGGAAACGGCCACCCAGCAAACCGTTCACATCCTGAAGAATTCGGTCACTCTGCGATGTCGGCATATCGTCAATCAGCACATGGCAGCTCAGCGCATGCGACTGTGAGCCAAGACTCCATATGTGAAGGTCATGCACATCCAGAACACCTTCCACCTTCTTAACAGCCTCAACCACATCGCCAAGTTTCAATCCGCGCGGCAGACCTTCCAGCAGAATGTTGAGGGATTCGCGCGTGATGTCCCAGGCCGTCCAGATAATGAGCAGCGAAATCAGGACCGAAAGCAAAGGATCAATGACGGTCCAGCCGGTAGCCCGCATCACCAGCGCTCCAACCACGATACCCACGGCACCCACCAGATCGCCCAGCATATGCAAAAATGCGCCCCGGATATTGATATCAGAGGCACTCGCGGTATATAGACCCAGCATGATGCCGCCGTTCAGCAAAATGGCACCGGCTGCCACCCACAGCATCACTCCTTCATTGGGGGTCACAGGATTAAAGAGCCGCACCCAGCTTTCGTACAAAATCCAGACGGAAAGCAGAATCAGCGAAAGGGCATTGACGAAGGCAGCCAGCACTCCGGCCCGATGGTAACCAAAGGTGCGTGATTCATCGGCAGGTTTGCCCTGCAGATAAACGGCGAACCAGGCCAGTAGAAGGGCTAGCGCATCGGTCGCATTGTGACCGGCATCGGAAATGAGCGCAAGGCTGTGGGCGCGCAGGCCGAAGAAGACTTCAACTACAACGAAGGCACTGGTCGCGAGAAGGGACCAAACCAGCACAGGCCCCGAGGATGGACCATGATGATGGTGCCCGGCGTGATCGTGATTTCCAGCCCCGTGTGAGTGCAAACAGCCTCCTTCTTTATTGTAGGACGAGCGTCGCGCGACACTGAAGGCTGGTCCATGCAGCCAAAGGTTTCCATCATTATTCCCTGCCGCAATGAAATGCGCTACATCGGCGCGTTTCTGGAGAGCGTAGCCGCGTTTGAAACACCCGGTGGTGCCTTGCCGGAAGTGCTGATCGCTGACGGCGCCAGCGATGACGGTACCCGCGAGGCGCTTGACCAGTTCGCCCTGTCCCACCGCTGGTTGCGTGTCATTTCGAACCCGCAGCGGATCGTTTCCACTGGTTTGAACAAGGCCATAACGGCGGCGCGCGGGGAAGTCATCGTGCGCCTGGATGTTCATGCCACCTATGCTCCCGATTATGTGGTGGAATGTCTGCGGGTGCTGGACGAAACCGGGGCGGATAACGTGGGTGGGCCGGCACGGACACAGCCCCATGGCTATATGCAGGAAGCAGTAGCGGCTGCGTATCATTCGCGTTTTTCCACGGGTGGCGCACTCTTTCATAACGTGAACTATGAAGGTTTGGTGGATACCGTCACGTTCGGCTGCTGGCATAAAACGCTTTTTGATGAAGTGGGACTGTTCGACGAGGCGCTGATCCGCAATCAGGACGACGAACACAACCTGCGCATCACCCTGGCTGGGGGGAAGATCTGGCAGTCGCCGCGCATCCGCTGCTGGTATGAGACGCGTTCCAGCCTGCGTGCGCTATTCAGCCAGTACCGGCAATATGGCTACTGGAAGGTAGCGGTGATTCGCAAGCATGGCCGTCCGGCAAGCTGGCGGCATCTGGTACCTGCCGGGTTCGTAGGCAGCGTGGCGGCGCTGGCGGCCGGTGCTCCGTTCAGCCCCTGGGCTCGCCTCGCGCTGGCTTTGCTGCTCGGTATGTACGGCGTGGCCAACATTGCGGCCAGCCTTCTGATCGCTATACCGCGCAAATTGAAGTTGCTGCCGGTGATGCCTCTGGTGCTGGCCGCCTATCACTTGTCTTATGGCTTGGGATTTTTGGGAGGGCTGTTGCGGAGTCGGGAGCGCGGTGGCGTCTAAAACATTTTGCATGAAAATTGTGCTGGCGCGACCCGTGTGGAATAATCAAAAATAACGCCGTCAACGCGCCGGACTGTGAGGCTTTACAACGTGGCAAAACGGTATCGTGGCCAGAATCTCCCCGTAGTTCCGCAGAACCGAACTTACGTCCCAACACGCAGCGCTGTGAAGCCGCCCTTCTATGCGGAAATCGAAGCTGCCAGCAAATGGCCGCCCGAGGCTGACGAATGGCTGGCGTTTGTGCGGGACGTCGTTCAAATGCCGGAAACAATGAAAACCGCAGTGCAGGAAGCGATCCGCCAGCAGCGCTGGAAAATCGCCCCTAACCCGCTCTCTTCCATCCGGACGGCTACCCACCAGGAAGCCAGAAAGATGGGAATTTAGCCGGCGGTGGCCAGCCTCTCACTGGAAGGGTAAGCAGGGTCGGCTTTAATCTCTTCAATCTGCGCGGCGTGTCTGGCTCCGTGACGGCTCAGCAGAATCAGCCACTGGTAACAGTCGAGTTCCCCGAAAGCCATGTGGACGATAAAATAATTGCGCAAATCAGCCTGCGTCTCGCTGGCAAATTTTGCTGTGGTTTCGCGCGTTTTGGCAAATTCAGCCATCATTTCAGTGGTATCAGGATATCTGCCTGAAGGCCGCACCGGCTCAGGTGCGTTGAACTTTACGCCACGATTGACACCGCCAGCCTGAACTACCCGATCTTTCCCTTCGACGAGAGAGCGTTTTTCCGGCTCACCCGGACCCTGTATTATTTTCCCCATGGCGCTGGTCAGGCGGCGCTCCACGTTGATCACATGTTCGATGTTTTCAGCAATTGACCAGCGGTCGGGCGTCTCGCGAAAGGCCCACTGCGCGGGTGTCAGCCCCTGCGTCAACTGTTCGAGCAAAATGCGGCTGGAAGCCAGCTGATCCAATACCAGCTTCCGTTCCTGCGTTTCCATCATCGGTCTAAAATCCCCCCGACTCAGTTTATTCCATAACGGTCGCGGACGACGGCTGCGATCGCGGGAGGCACCAGATGTTCCCACGGCAAACCCTGTTCCATGCGCCGCCGCACTTCAGTGGACGAAACGTCGGCAGCGATGCCGGGGCGCAGGTTCAGCCGGATGATGCGGTTTGCCTGGTGGCCGGGCTGGAAATCACCGGCGCGATCAGCCACCAGCAACCGGTATTCGGCAATGAATTCGTCGAACACGCCGGGGCGTCCATACTCCCAGGTGGCGGCTCGTTCCGCTGCATCACGCCCGCACACCAAAGCGAGTTCCGGGGAGGGTCCGAAGGCGTCGCGCCCTTCCGCCGCAATTTCCGCGAACAGACCGCCAGCGGTTGTGGCGACCGAAAATGCGTCATTGATGTTTGAAATCTGCCCCAGCATCTGGCACCGGAAGGCGAAATCGGCAGCGTCCAGAGCCTTGTGCGGCAGGGCTCGCGGCAGGATCCAGACCACTTCGTCCGCCCAGTCCAGGGCTGCCCTGGCAATTTCCACATGAGCGACCGTCGGTGGATTATAGGCACCCGGGAAGAGCGCAATCCGTGACACGGACAAAACTTTGCGGTGGAGAAATTCAAAAGGCAAGCTGACTCCCATTGTGATACACGGGGGGCGGAAGCCCCCGTCCGCATCCGGCCCCTGACCGGATTCTTCGCCAATGCAGCACCGCACGTCGTATAAAGTGGAAACAGACTATGTTCAGCTGGATATGTCCGCAATGCGGAAGCGATGTTCCCCCTTCTCAGAAGGAATGTCCGAACTGCGCGGAGCGAGCGCGGGCCGCAGCAGCAGCGCCTGTTGCAGCGCCCTTGCCCCTAACGATAGTGCCACCTCAGCAGGTGCCCTACGCCTGGCAACCGCCTCAGCGTAAACCCTTGCCCACCTGGGTCATGGGGCTGGGCTTTGCAGTAGTGTTTATTGCCCTCGGTACGGGTGTCTATTTCGGCATTCAGCACTTTGGAGCATCCGCTGCGCAAAAAGCAGGCATCGAGAACCCTGCCAACCCATCGAAGCAGAAGGTGATGAATCCTTTCCAGAAATATATAGAAGTCGTAGGCGTGCGCACCCTTTCCCAAAACAAGCAACCCGTTGTGCGGTTTGTCGTGGTGAACCATTCATCCATAGAGATTGCGGATCTGGCCGGAACAGTTACTCTGTGGGCGAGCACATCGCATTCAGAAGAGGACCCGGTGGGAACGTTCCGCTTTGCGCTGCCCAGCCTGGGACCGTATGAATCGAAGGATCTGACGTCTCCGCTCAAGACCAAAATGAAGATGTTTGAAATGCCGGACTGGCAGAACGCGAACGCGGAAATTCAGATCACTTCCCCACCCGCGCCTTAGTCCGCAAACACAAATCGGGCGTTTTCGCGGTCTTTACGGACATGCTCCACATCGAAATTCTGACCGTGGATCACGATCCACACTCCGGGCGGCAGGGTTCGTGCGGCAAATAGCGCTTCGGTCAGGTTTTGCAGCCCGTCTGAGCGTTCGAAGCCCAGCGGTGTCATGGCCCCGGTGAGCACTACAGGATATTCCAGTGTGCCCAGATGGCGCTTTAGCTGCCTGCCGGTTTCCACCATAGTGTCAGTGCCGTGAGTAATCACCACCGGTGCCACGGCAATCCTGGTCCGTACTGCTTTCAGAATTTGCTCCCTGTCCTGATCGGTCATCTGAAGGCTGTCTTTATTCATCAGGGGCGTGATTTCGATCTGCGAATCGGGCAGGCGCAACTGCTGAAGATAGCGGTCAATTTTGGCGATGAGGTTTTCCACCTGACCGGTCTGCTCAGAGTAGATTTTTTCGATGGTCCCGCCAGTTGTAAGCAGATGGATTTTCATGGTACTGCCTCTTAGAATATGCTGGTGCCAAATCTGATACGATAACTCCGCGCCGCAGTTCATTCTGCCGGGGGAGAAATCATGAGTACCAAAGCCAATTCCAGAAGGTCATTCCTTCTTGCTTCAGCATCGGGCCTGAGCGCGACCTGGATCGCAGCCAACTACACGGGCATCCTGGCCGCACAGGACCATGTCAGCCTCGCCGCCAAAGCAGGCCAACAACCACAACTGACCTTTCTCTCAGCCGATCAGGCCGTCGAGATCGAAGCCATGGCTGCGCAGATCATTCCAACCGATGAAAGTCCGGGGGCGCGCGAAGCCCATTGTCTTCACTTCATTGATCGCGCCCTCGCCACCTTCTCCAAAGCCAGCCAGCCTGCCTGCTTACAGGGTTTGCAGGATCTTCAAGCCAAAACGAAGGAACTTTATCCCGGCGCGGCAAAATTCTCCGGCCTGCCTTCTGACCAGCAGATCAAAGTTCTCTCTGCCATTGATAAGACTCCGTTCTTCCGCCTGATCCGCACCCACACCGTGCTGGGCTTCTTCTCCCGCCCCGTCCATGGCGGCAATGCGGAAAAGGTCGGCTGGAAACTGATTGGCTACGACGATTCCCTCAACCACAAACCGCCCTTCGGTTATTACGACGCACAGGAGCTTGCCCGATGAAGACCTATTCCAACTCCACTGAAGTCGACTACATCGTCATCGGTTCCGGAGCCGCCGGCGGCATCATGGCCAAGCAGCTTTCGGTTGCAGGGTTTTCCGTCATCGTCCTCGAACAGGGCAGCTGGGGCAAGTACGGCAAAGAACACGAATACAGCAAAGACGAGTGGCTGACCCGTAACCCCACTGACGAAGACCGCTTGATGAGCGACCCTTCGCAACAGCGCAACACCTTCCGCCCCAATGACAAAGTTAAAGCCGTTGCCGGTAATCACAGTTATGGCTGCGTGGTGGGCGGAGGCACCGTCACTTATGGCGGCAGCATGTGGCGGCACCTGCCCTGGGAATTTAACGAAGCCACGCACGACCCCACCATCCCCTCCGGCACTTCAATGGCGGACTGGCCCATCACTTACGAAGAACTCGCACCCTATTACACGCAGGCGGAATGGGAGATGGGAATTTCTGGCCAACGCTCCGATTCCCCTTTCGTCGCACCAATGGCGAAAGATTATCCCGTGCCGCCGGTCCCCCTCAAAAGTTCCGGGGCTTTGTTCAAAACTGCGGCGCGGAAACTCGGCCTCACCGTGGTGCCTGGCCCGCTTGCCATCATTACCAAACCCTATATGGGGCGCGCTGCCTGCGTGAATTGCGGCATGTGTTCGGGCTTTGGATGTCAGGTGAGAGCGCGGTCCAGTTCAGCCGTTACGGTGCTGCCAATTGCTGAGAAAACGGGACGCTGTGAAATCCGTGTGAAGAGCTATGTGCGAGAGATTACGGTGGATGCTGCGGGGCGTGTCACCGGCGTTGTCTATTTCGATGCGCAGAAACGCGAGGTGCGGCAGAAGGCCAAGGCAGTTATTCTGTCGGCCAATGCTTCGGAATCTCCCCGTCTGCTGCTGATGTCGAAGTCCGCGCGTTTTCCGGACGGTCTGGCGAATTCGAGTGGCATGGTGGGTCGGAATGTGATGTTCGGAAATACGGTGAGTGTGGGTGCGTTGTTTGAGCATCCGCTCAATGAGTACAAGGGTGTGATTTCGGGGGCCGGCATTGTGGATTATGTGCCGTCTGATCCGAAGCGTGGTTTTTATGGCGGCGGCCGTATGACGGCGCGTGGTTACCTGACTCCGTTTGAGCTGGGCCTGGAAGGTTTGTCACCGGACGCCCCGCGCTGGGGTGCGGGTTACAAGAAGGCGCTGCGGGAAGAAGCGAATCACCGGATGACGATTACTTCATTCGTCACTCAGTTACCGCAGGAATCGAACCGGGTTGATTTGGATCCGGAGGTTAAGGATGCGTGGGGTTTGCCTGCGATGCGGATTACCTCGTCAGCCCATGCGGATGATAAGAAGAACATGGAGTTTTTCCGGCAGAAGAGCATTGAGATTCTGAATGCTGCCGGGGCGACGAAAGTCTGGGCACCGCCGGTGAATGAAGCCCGCGGCGGGGCGCATAATCGCGGAACTTGCCGGATGGGGAATGATCCGAAGACCTCAGTAGTGGATAAGTGGCATAAGGCCCATGATGTGCCAAATCTTTACATTGTGGATGGCAGTAATTTAGTAACTGGCGGGCGAAATCATCCGACGATGACGATTGAAGCGCTGGCGTTCCGGGCTGCGGAACATCTGGTCAGAAATTCGAAAGAGGGTACCCGCAGCAAGAACGCGTAGTCAGGCGGCCAATCCCTGGCCGCCTGACCCGGCTATTCAGAAACCGCGTCGGAATTCGGTAGTGGCACTACTTGTAACGGCTGCACACGCCGGATGTCCGCAGGCGCAGATGATGTCTACCGTCCCTGCGTTGCCTTCGCAAAGCGTACTACAGTATTTGCTGTCTTTCACCGCGTAACAACCGCATGACGGATGAGCGCACTTTTCGATCTTTGTTTCTGACATAAATTAACTACCCCTGCTTTCCCTAAGCGCGTTTCATGCCAAACTTGGGGTTCTCCCTGAGGGCAATGTCACAGACCTCGGTATTTTTCCCTGCTGGGGTTGAGTTTAAGTGGACAAAACGCCTATATGGCAGCACGCGGCTAAATCGAGCGCTCGATCTCTGCGCGCGATTCATTCGCCGCAGTCCGCAGGTCAAAGTCGCGCTGCAGATTCATCCAAAATTCACTAGTCTCGGAGAAGTACCTCCAGAAGAATTTCGCCCGGATGTACTGGCGATGCCGGAGGTTTTTTGAATGGCCTATTTTGCTCATCAACCTCAAGCCCGGCCGGCAAACTCCCTGGTCTCCGTCGCCACTTTCACTTTTTCCCCTTCTTTAATAAACAAGGGAACCTTAATCTCAAAGCCCGTTTCCAGCTTCGCCGTCTTAACCGCACCACCCGACGTATCGCCCCGAACCGCCGGCTCCGTATACACAACATTCAGTTCCACAAACTGCGGCAGTTCCAATCCAATCGGATTGCCATTGAACTTAACCAGCTGAATCAGCGTCCCGGCAATCAGAAAATCGAGCGCCCCGCCCACCATCTCTTCCGTCAGCGTGAGCGTCTCGTAACTCTCCTGATCCAGGAAATGAGAACCCTCGCTGCCGCTGTACAAATACGAAGCAGAAACCTCCTGCAGATCCGGCTCCTTAAACTTATCCCCGGCCTTGAACGTCTTCTCAAAGACCGCATTCGTCAACATGTTCCGCATCTTCAAACGCACCAGCGTCTGGCCGCCACGGGCCGTCGGTGTGCTCACCTCGGAATCAAGACAATAGAACGGAGTGTTATCCAGTTCAAACAGGGTCCTGCGCTTCACGGTAATCGCTTCAATCAGTACGGCCATTCATTCCAGTATAAAATTCGGCCACGCTAAAATGGGGTTCCCTCCCAAAATGGCCGCTCCCCTGTCCCTGTCTCCTGATCTTTTGATCCACATCGCCCGGCTGCTCAAGGTACCGCTGAAGAGCCTCCTCGCCACCGTCGAACTGCTTGATGAAGGCTCCACGGTGCCCTTCATCGCGCGCTACCGCAAGGAGGTCACGGGCAATCTGGATGAAGTCCAAATCCGCGCCATCGAAGAGAACCTGCAGTACTTCCGCGACCTGGTTTCCCGCAAGGAAACGATTCTCAGTTCCATCGAAGAACAGGGCAAACTGACCGACGATTTACGCGCCCGCATCACCGCCACTTTCGACAAAAGCGAACTCGAAGATCTCTACCTGCCCTACAAGCCGAAACGCCGCACCAAGGCCATGATCGCGCGCGAAAAAGGGCTGGAACCACTGGCCGCATACCTCTGGGATCAAAAGCCCGCAACCACCCCGCTCGAAGCTTTCGCCGCGACTTTTATCGACGCCGAAAAAGGCGTAGCCACCGCGGCGGAAGCCCTCGAAGGCGCACGCCACATCGTGGCCGAAACCATCAGTGACAGTGCCGACATCCGCAAACTCCTCCGCAACACCATGTTCCAGGAAGGCATCATCGTCAGCCACAAAGTGGAAGAACCAAACGACGCAAAAAATGCAAAAGACGAGCAACTGAAGTTCAAGATGTATTACGACTACCGCGAGCCTGTCAAACAAATCCCCTCACACCGCATGCTCGCCATCCGCCGCGGCGAAACCGAAGGCGTCCTCTACTTCGTCATCGATCTGGAACCCCAGCGCGCACCCGATCTCATCAAGAACAAGATCCACAAGCAGCCGGGCGACTGGACCCCTCAGCTCAACCTTGCGGCAGAAGACGCCTGGAAGCGTCTGCTCAATAATTCCATCACCTCCGAAGTACGCCTCGAACTCAAGCAGCGCGCCGATACCGATGCCATCGCGGTCTTCCGCGAAAATTTGCAGAATCTGCTCCTCGCCCCGCCCGCCGGGCAACTGGCCGTGCTGGGACTCGACCCTGGCATCCGCACCGGCTGCAAGATCGCCGTCGTGGATGATACCGGCAAATTCCTCGGCCACGATGTCATTTATCCGTTCCAGCCCCGCAATGACATCGCAGGTTCCGAACGCACTCTGAAAACCCTGATCACGAAATACAACGTTCGCGCCATCGCCATCGGTAACGGCACCGCCTCGCGCGAAACCGATGCGTTCGTCCGCGATTTCTTCACGAAGGAAGGCCTCACCTCAATCTTCAGCGTCACCGTCAGCGAATCCGGCGCTTCCATTTATTCCGCTTCCGACATCGCGCGCCAGGAGTTCCCGGACCTTGACCTCACCGTGCGCGGAGCCATCTCCATCGCGCGCCGTTTGCAGGACCCGCTGGCCGAATTGGTCAAGCTCGATCCCAAGTCAATAGGCGTAGGCCAGTATCAGCACGATGTGGACCAGAATCACCTGCAGAAGTCTCTGGAGACTGTGATTGAAAGCTGTGTCAATCGCGTCGGTGTGGACCTCAACACCGCGTCCTGGGCCTTGCTCCGTTACGTCGCGGGCATTACGGAACGCACGGCCCTGAAGATCGTGGAATTCCGCAATGAGCATGGCCGGTTTCGCTCGCGTGTGCAGTTGAATGCCGTGCCCGGCATCGGACCCAAAACATTTGAACAGGCAGCAGGGTTTCTGCGCATCCGCAACGGCGATAATCCTCTGGACATGAGTGCCGTGCATCCCGAATCCTACGCGGTTGTGGAGCAGATTGCGCTGAGTCTCAACGTTCCCGTACGGCAACTGATTGAAGAGCCTGCGTTCCTCGAAAAGGTGGACAAGGCCAGTCTCGCGGCCGGCGTCTACACAGTCAACGATATCTTCGAAGAACTGCGCAAACCGGGCCGCGACCCGCGCGACAAATTCCTTGCGCCAGCGTTCAAGGAAAACGTACGGGAACTGACGGACGTGCAACCGGGGATGACGCTCGAAGGTGTTGTTACCAACGTGACCAAGTTCGGGGCCTTTGTCGATGTCGGGGTCCATCAGGACGGGCTGGTTCACATCAGCGAGTTATCCAACCGATTTGTAAAGGAACCGGGCGATGTGGTTAAAGTCGGGCAGATCGTGCAGGTTCATGTACTCAGCGTTGACGCGAAAACGAAGCGCATCGCATTGTCGATGAAAACACAATCCGCACCCGGCGCGCCGGCTGCGATCAAACAAAAGCCGCTAACCCCTGTGACACCTCAACCCAATATGGACGATAAACTTGCAGCCCTGGCAGATCGCTGGAAGCGGCGGTAACCGCAGGAGCGCACCACAGGTATGTTCCGGCAGACTTACAGTCGTTCAAAAAGCAACTGTAGTCCGTCACGCGCAGCCGCCGCCGACGCACAGCTGAGTTTGCCAAGACACACACCCAGCTCGGCCTTATCAACTGTGAGGATCTGCGAAACATTAACTACGCTGGCTTTCGGAAGGTTGGCCTCGCCCTTCTTTAAGGAGCACATTGCCAGGCGCATTCGCGCGGCCCAGGTTCGACGTGATCAGACAAACCACGCTAGTCCCGATTCGCGCTCCGGTTAAAGACATCGTTTTGTACAACCACGCAGGGATGCCTTTCCGCCGGGGCCGAATCATTCACCGGCCCGAAATCAATCCAGTACACGTGTCCCTGTCGGATCTCGCTCACCAGCGGTCCTTAACCACCGGACGGACTTTGTCTTTGATCACTTTGAGCAGGCTCTTTTCCGCTGCATCCGGCCCACCCGCATATACCTCATTCAACTGATGCAGCATCTTCTGTCGCCGCTGAACCTGCAAAAACTCGCCCACGGCCATTGAGAACAACCGGCTGCGGGTCAGCCCCATGTTCCGTGCAGTTTCGTCTGCTTCGAACAGCAGGCCGTCGTCGATTGAAATAGCAGTCTTCATGTTACTACCAACAATTAGACTTAACTTCGCACAGTATGGTGCTACCGAAGAGGTTCACCCCATGATTACCCTACTTCATCCCCATCTGTTTCGGGCCGAACCCGATCATCTTCTTAAACTCTTCAAGCGAGTTATAAACGATAGGGCAATAAGTCGCCCGATCCACCATCTGCCACATACGGCTCTCGAATGACCCGGCCCCGCGCATCAAATGCGGAAAATCGCGGCAAGTGGCCGGCCTCGCTTCGTAAACGCTGCAATCATTCCCTTCAAGGAAAATGCAACCCGTCTCACGCCGCCGCAGAATAGTATCGTCTTCATCCATTGCCGACGTAGTGGTGTACTCAGCGATGAACTGTTTCACCGGCATACTGAAATGCTTCGCCAGCTTTTCCGCATCCCGGTAAGTCACATCGGTCTCGGCAACTTTGCAGCAGTTGGCGCAGGCCCGGCAATCGGTCTGATCCTCAATATCCTCCGCCACCCGACGGAATTTCAATTCTGGAAAATTATGCCGTTTCAGATATTTTCGGAAGCGCTCGTTCTCCCCCTGCTTCTTCTCGCCGAGCGTCTTGATTTGCACCAGATCCGTGATCACTTAATTTAAGGGTATCCAACAGGACCCTGCCCCGCATTAGAATGGGCAGAATGACCGTTGACGGGACGAACCACGCTGAACAACCAGGCAACTCGCGCTGGGACCGGGCTTTCTTCGGCCACCCGCGCGGCCTCTCCACCCTCTTCTTCACCGAAATGTGGGAGCGCTTCAGTTATTACGGCATGCGCGCCATCCTCATTCTGTTCATGACGGCCAGCATAGAAAAGGGCGGACTCGGCTTCCCCACATCGAAAGCCGGTGCCATCTACGGCTTTTACACTGCCATGGTTTATCTGCTCAGCCTGCCCGGTGGCTGGCTGGCGGATCGTATTACAGGGCAGCGCAAAACGGTGCTCCTGGGCGGCGCAATTATCGCGCTGGGCCACTTCGCCATGGCGTTTCCATCGCTCCAGACTTTCTATCTTGGCCTCGCCCTCATCGTCTTCGGCACAGGGATGCTCAAGCCCAACGTGAGCACTATGGTGGGCCAGCTCTATTCGAAAAACGATGCCCGCCGCGACGCCGGTTTTTCCATCTTCTACATGGGCATCAACCTGGGCGCGTTTATCTCGCCACTGGTTTGCGGCTATCTCGGAGAAAACATCAATTGGCATTATGGCTTCGGGGCAGCCGGTGTCGGTATGACGTGCGGTTTAATTCAATACGCGCTGGGCGAAAAATATCTTGGCAAGGCGGGACTTGAGCGCAGTGGCACGGCAGCTGACTTCCAGTTGCTCCGCCGCGTTCTGATCGGCACGGGCGTTGTGGTCATCGCCGCGCTCGCAGCATCGTTCGCAGGGCTCTTCACCTTCTCCGCCGAGGGCCTTGCCAACGGCTTCGGCCTCGTCCTGGCCGTCATCATGGTCGTATTCTTTGTCTGGCTTCTGACAGCCAAAGGCTACACACCGCGGGAGCGAAAAGCCTTCTGGGCAATACTGGTCCTCTTCATCGCCTCCAGCCTGTTCTGGTCTGTCTATGAACAAGCGGGTTCAACCCTGAACCTTTTCGCTGAGCGGAACACCAACCTTCACCAGTGGGACTATCCGCTGTGGGGTTTGTTCCGCGCCAGCTACTACCAGTCAGTCAATTCCCTCTTCATCATTTCGCTGGCACCGGCGTTCGCCTGGCTGTGGCTGAAGCTGGGCAGGCGCGAGCCGTCCAGCACCGCCAAATTCGCCTGGGGCCTGGTGCTGGTGGGCCTCAGTTTCGCGATCCTGGTCCCCGTCGCAGGTGGCACCAATGTCAGCCCCTGGTGGCTCGTCCTCACCTATTTGCTGCAGACGATGGGCGAACTTTGCCTGAGTCCGGTCGGTTTGAGCGCCACCACGAAACTGGCACCAGCGCGCATTGCGGGCCTGATGATGGGTGTGTTCTTCGCTTCAATTGCCGTGGGCAACTATATTGGCGGACAACTCGCAGCCGTCTATGAATCGTTCCCGCTGCCCATGCTCTTCGGCCTCGTCGGTGCCTTCGCCACCATCGCCGGCATCCTGATGGTGTTCCTGCTGCGGCCCATGAAGGGTCTGATGGGCGAAGTGAACTAATGCAACCGCTCTGGCAGCAATACCGGCACCAGTTTCCGGTGACGCAGAATCTGGTCTGGCTGAACCATGCCGCGGTTGCAGCGCTCAGCAAACCCTGCGCTGAAGCTATGCGGAATCTGGCCCAGGATGCACTCGATTTTGGCAGTCTGCATTACGAAAAATGGATGGCCACTTACGCAGACTTGCGTTCCAGTGCGGCGCGCATGATCAATGCGACGCCTGAAGAGATCGCCATCATCAAGAACACGTCGGAAGGAATTTCCACCATCGCGATTGGCATGTCGTGGAAGGCCGGCGATATTGTGGTCGCCTTCAAAGAGGAGTTTCCGTCGAACCTGTATCCCTGGAAACGCCTCGAAGCGCACGGAGTGGAGGTCCGCTGGCTGTCCATTTTTGACGACCTTGATCGCATTGATCAGGCTGCCAAAGGTGCACGGCTTCTGGCCATCAGCCACGTTCAATACCTGAGCGGATACCGTGTGGATCTGGTCAAAATCGGGGCCATATGCGCCGCGCACGGCTGCAAGTTTTTCGTCGATGCCATTCAGGGTCTGGGGGCCTTCCCTATTGACGTGGAAGAAGCGAAGATCGACGCCCTGGCGGCAGACGGCCACAAGTGGCTGCTGGCGTCAGAGGGGTGCGGTGTTCTTTACGTGCGCCGGGGATTCCAGGACGAAGTGGAACCGATGGAATTCGGCTGGACCAGCGTCGCCAAATTCGCCGACTATTCTTCACGCGACATGGCACTCCGGCAGGACGCCGGCCGTTACGAATGCGGCACGCTGAACACCATTGGTTGCTATGGCCTGCGTGCGGCTTTCGATTTTCTGCTTGAAGTGGGAATCAACAAAGTCACGCCCGCCGTCCAGTCTTTGGGCGATCAGATTTGGGCGGGAGTTCAAGCGCGCGGTTTCGAAACTCTGGGAGCGCGCACACCAGAAACCGGAGCAGGCATCGTCAGTTTTCGTAAGCAGGGGGTGGAATCACAACTGATCGTCCGGCGCCTCAAAGAAGCCGGGATCATTGCAGCGCCGCGGCAGGGCTGGGTGCGTACCGCCCCTCATTTCTACATTGCACCTGAAGAAATAGACCGGATGCTGGCCGAACTCGATCAGTTTTAACGTATTCCAATTAACGGCGGAAAATGATGATGTGCTGCTGCGGCAGCACTTCAATCGATTTCTCAAACTTCAACTTCTGAGGTTCCAGTTCCGCACGAACCTGCGCGACGGTCATTTCATGTTCCGGCCGAATAGGAACATTCGGATCTTCCGCGCGGTACTCAATCAACACCAGCCGCCCGCCCGGCTTCAAAGATTCGCGCATCCGGTCCACCATCTTCACCGGCTCAGAAAATTCGTGATAAACATCCACCAGCAGAATCAGATCCAGCGAATCTTTCGGCAGCTTCGGATCGTCATAATCCCCCAGCACACTCTTCACATTGGTGATCTTGCGCGCCGCCATATTCTTCTGTAACTGCACCAGCATCCCAGGCTGAATATCCTGGCCGTAAACCGTACCAGCCGGACCCACACGCTGCGCCAGGCGCCATGTGAAATAGCCAACCCCCGCCCCGATATCGGCAACCGTAGAACCCTTTTCAATTCCAATGGCGTCGAGCGCCTGTTCCGGCCGTTCATCCGCTTCGCGCTCCGGACGAACCAGCCACGGCGCGCCGCCAACACCCATAACACCCGCGATCTGGCGGTGGGTGACTGGATGAAAGTCAGCAGCCTGACAAACCGCCGCTTGACAGACCAGCGCCGTCGCGAGAAAGAGCTTTATAAACCGGCTTTTTTCCATAGTTCGTCTACCCTCTGCTTCACATCCGGCGACATTTTGAGCACTTCCGGCCAGGACCGGGTAAACCCTTCACCAGGCCATTTGCGCGTCGCATCGACACCCATTTTACTGCCATAATTCACCAGACGGCTGGCATGGTCCAGCGAATCGATCGGCCCCATGGTGAATTGTATGTCGCGCTCCGGGTCAATATTATTGAAAGCCCGCCACGCCACTTCACTCACGTTCTGCACATCAACATCTTCATCCACCACCACAATGCACTTGGTGAACATAGCCTGTCCCAGCCCCCAGATCGCGCTCATGACCTTGCGCGCATGACCCGGATAACTCTTGCGAATCGAAATCAGCATCAGGTTATGGAAGATGCCCTCCGCCGGCATGCACATGTCCCGAACTTCAGGAATCTGCAGCCGCATCAGAGGCAGAAAAATCCGCTCGATCGCCTTCCCCATATAGAAATCTTCCATAGGCGGCGGACCCACAATGGTAGTCGCGTAGATCGGCTCTTTGCGCTGAGTTATACACGTGACATGGAACACCGGGTATTCGTCCGCCAGCGAATAGTAACCGGTATGGTCACCGAACGGCCCCTCCGTCCGCATCTCACCCAATTCGACGTAACCTTCCAGCACAATCTCAGCATTGGCCGGAACTTCGTTATCGTTCGTGATGCACTTCACCATCTCAACCGGCTTGCCGCGCAGGAACCCGGCAATCATCATTTCATCGAGATCCGGCGGCAGCGGCAGAATCGCCGAGTACACCGTGCAGGGGTCACAACCAATCGCCACGCTCACAGGCATGCGCCCCGACTTGCCCTCCGCCTGCATACGCCGGTAATGCTCCGCGCCCTGTTTATGGGTCTGCCAGTGCATGCCCGTGGTGCGTTCGTCGTAAACCTGCATCCGGTACATGCCGCAATTGCGCTTGCCGGTTTCCGGGTTGCGCGAGAATACCATCGGCAGCGTAATGAACGGGCCGCCATCCTCCGGCCAGCATGTCAGCACAGGGTAATCATGCAGCGAGAAGCCCTCGGTTTTGATTACTTCCTGGCATGCGCCTTTGGAGACAATCTTCGGGAAGAAAGCCCCCACTTCGGCCAGCTTCGGCAGCATCTTGAGCTTGTTCAGCAGGCCCTGCGGCATCTGCAATTGCAGAAAACCCGTAATGCGCTCCGCCACCTCATCCACCGAATCCACTTCGAGCGCGATTTCCATGCGCTTCATGCTGGCAAACGCATTCACCAGCAGCGGAACCTTTGAGCCTTTGGGTTTCTCGAACAGCAGCGCGGGGCCGCCGTTTTTCACCGAGCGGTCAGCAAATTCGGTAATTTCGAGGTGCGGGTCCACTTCAAACGGAATGCGGACCAGCTCTTTGTTCTTTTCGAGGGCACGAATGAATTCGCGCAGATCGTCATATGCCATGCGGAGTCTTTCCTATCATTACAAAACGCGCCATGCGGGGCCGGTCTACTATCATGACAATTCATGGCAAACCGCACCGCATTTGTTACCGGAGCAAGCCGCGGCATCGGCCGCGCCTGCGCTCTCGCCCTCGCCTCCAGCGGCCACCGTATTGTTGTTGCTGCCCGCCAGGAAGGCAAGCTCAACGAAGTTGCGGACGAAATCCGTGCAACCGGCGGCGAAGCCTTCGTTGTCACCATCGACCTCAGTTCGCAGGACTCCATCAAAGCATCCTTCGCCAAAGCCAGGGAATTCGGGCGCATTGATGTGCTGGTCAACAACGCCGGAGTCACCCGCGACGGCCTCGCCCTGCGCATGAAACGCGACGACTGGGATTCCGTCATTCAAACCAACCTCTCCGGTTCCTTCTTCTGCATCCAGCAAGTACTATCTGGCATGATTCGCGAACGCTGGGGCCGGATTGTAAACATTTCCTCCGTCGTAGGTGAAATGGGCAATGCGGGTCAGGCCAATTATGTGGCGTCGAAGGCCGGCCTCATCGGTTTGACGAAGGCCCTCGCGCAGGAAGTCGCGTCGCGCAGTGTCACCGTGAACGCCGTCGCCCCCGGCTTTATCGCCACCGATATGACCGGCGTTTTGAATGACGAAACCAAAGCCAGGGTCCTGGCGGGCATTCCGCTGCAGCGCATGGGTACGGCCGAAGACGTCGCCGCCGCCGTGCGTTTCCTTTGCAGCGATGATGCGGGTTACATCACTGGCCACGTCCTGGACGTGAACGGTGGAATGTATATGAGGTAGATCAAAATGAACTGGATTCTGTGGTCGCTCCTCTCGGCTGTCTTCGCGGCGGCGACGGCGATCCTTGCCAAAATTGGCATCAAAGATATCGATTCCAACCTCGCCACCGCCATCCGCACCACGGTCATTCTGGTCTTTACCTGGGCCATCGCCATCAGCACAGGAAAACACGGCGGCCTAACCGCCATTCCGAAACGCAGCTGGATCTTTCTCTGTCTTTCGGGCCTTGCCACGGGCCTGTCGTGGCTTTGCTATTTCCGCGCTCTGCAACTCGGGCCAGCTTCTGCGGTGGCACCTGTCGACAAGCTCAGCGTGGTTCTGGTCATCATCTTCGCGGCCTTATTTCTGAACGAAGCACTCACTCCGATGAAGCTGGCCGGAGGGCTCCTGATCGCCGCCGGAGCGGTCATGCTCGCCTTCGCATGATCCGCTGGATCCTCATCGCTACCGTCGTCGGCGTCTTGGCCGGGTCAGCCTCAGCGCTGCTTCTCGCCGCGCTGGAATGGGCGACTTATACCCGTGAAGCCCACCTCTGGCTGATCGCGCTGTTGCCCATAGCGGGCTTTGCGGGCGGCTTGATTTACCACTATTTCGGCGGTGCCGTGGAGCGCGGCAATAACCTGCTGATCGATGAAATTCACGACCCCAAATCTGTGATCCCGCTGCGCATGGCCCCCCTGGTGCTGCTCGGCACTGTCGTCAGCCACCTGTTCGGAGCTTCCGCAGGGCGCGAAGGCACGGCCCTCCAGATGGGAGCATCTCTGGCCGACCAGCTCAGCAAACCTCTGCACCTCGACCGTGCCGATCGTCGCATCCTGCTCATGGCCGGCATCAGCGCTGGCTTCGCTTCAGTCTTTGGAACGCCGCTGGCAGGTGCGGTCTTCGGCCTGGAAGTCCTCGCCATCGGACGCCTGCGTTACGATTCCATCCTGCCCTGTTTCATCGCCGCCATCATTGGTGATCGAGTCACTATGGCTTGGGGCATCCACCATACTCTTTATCGAATTCCTTATATCCCGTCCGTCACCATCGTCGGTCTGCTGTGCGCCATCGCAGCCGGGGTAGCGTTCGGGCTGACCGGCAACGCGTTCGCACGCGCCACCCATGCCATCGCTGCGCAGATGAAGCGCTGGTTCGCTTACGCCCCGCTGCGACCCCTCATCGGAGGCATCGTTATCGCGCTGGCAGTCTGGGCCGTCGGGACCACGCGTTACATCGGCCTCGGCATCCCGACGATCGTGGAAGCATTCACGCAATCAGTTCATCCCTGGGATTTCGCCGCCCGCTTTGCGTTCACTACGGTCACGCTCGGCTCCGGCTTTAAAGGTGGAGAAGTCACGCCGCTCTTCTTCATTGGAGCCACGCTGGGCAACGCCCTCGCGTACATCCTGCCCCTTCCCTTCCCTCTTCTCGCAGGCATGGGTTTCGTGGCGGTCTTCGGTGGTGCAGCCAACACTCCGCTGGCTTCCATGCTGATGGCGATGGAACTATTCGGAGCCGATTCCGGCGTCTATGCGGGCCTCGCGTGCGTCGTCAGCTACCTGTGTTCAGGGCACTTCGGCATTTACCACGCGCAGAAAGCGGGGGCTAAAACAGCGTCCCCTGTCCCAGCAGCCAGTCCGGATCGAACCTCTGTTTGACCGCTTTCATTGCTTCACTTTCCGCTTCACCATATTGCAGCGGCAGGTAATGTTTCTTGCTTTTTCCCAGGCCATGCTCGGCCGAGACGGTGCCGCCAAGCGCCACAGCATGACGTGCAAAATCCGTCATCAGATCTTTAGCACGCACATGTTCAGCCTCGCTTGAAGGCAGAATGTTCACGTGCAAATGAGCGTCACCCATATGGCCGAAAATCACATACTGGCCCGGGAATTCACGATCAAGCGCCTCCCGATAAAACGACAGCATCTCGCGATTCCGAGCCACCGGTACAGCGAAATCAGACCCCAGCTTCGTGAGCCGGCGCCCGCGCATCAAATGATTGATCTTCTCTGGCAGCGCATGGCGGAAGCGGCGGAAACGTTCACGATCGGCAGCTCCGGCAGCAAACCACGAAGCATCAAGACCACCGTCCGGAAACCAGTCATCGCCATCCCGCTCCACCAGCAATGCGGCCCGCGCCTGATCCGGTACATCCGGCGACAGCGCCAGCGAAGCCGCGTCCATATACTCCAGCATTCGCAAGCCCGGTACACAGCGCCACGCATCCACTGCATCCAAAGCCTCTTCATCAGACCCGAAAAAGACCACGCCCGAAAACAGCGACTGCGGCAAAGGCAACAGACCAACCTCTGCTTCCACCACAACACCGAGCGTCCCCTCCGAGCCAATGAACAGGTCTATATCTTCCATACCAGGCCACATCAAATAGCCCGCCGTATTCTTGACCGGACTCCGCAGCGGTGGCCGGGTTCTGCGCAACTGAAGTACGTCGCCGTTCATCAGTACGACCCGCAATGACCGAACGAAGCCGCGCGTGGGTCCATACAAAAAGCTCCGCGACCCGCTGGCATTGGTAGCAATCGTGCCACCCAGCGACGCACTGTTCTCAGTCGGGTCAGGCGGATATAACTGGCCCGTCGCAGCCGCCGCCCGCTGTAGTTCACGCAAAAGCAAACCCGGGCCGCAAATCGCGTAACCCGGGTGAACAACGACAGAATTCAATTTCAACAGCGACAAAACCCAGCCGGACTGCGGCACTGCCCCGCCCGTAAGGCCCGTCCATGCCCCAGCCACCGTCACAGGCGTCCGCGCCGCCGAAGCTTCCCGCAAAACCGCAACTGCTTCGGCCTCATCCCGAGGCTCAGACGAACGCTCTGCCCTGCCTTCAAAACCGGACGCGTCCACCATATTTAACCCATTAAAACAAATACCGCCGGAACTTCCATGCTGTGCCCACAAAAGCGTGCTCGCATCGAAGTCCGGCGGTATCCGGAAGGAGAAGTTACTAATGAGAGGTACTCAGCTTGTTCTCAGAAACCGCCTGTGGCCTGTGCCGGGCGTGGGGAGACTGAGACCTTCACCACGGCGTTGGTCCAGCAGCACTGGAAACCGCCACCTCCTTCCCCGGAAGAATCGTTGCCAGTGACTTCGAGCGTGTAATCGCCAGGCTCAGTGAACGTTGCTGTTGTCGTCGCTTTGCCCATGAATTTCGTGCCCGCAGGCATCTTGCCTTCCGTTCTTTCAACTACAGGTTTTGCATTAGAGAACATGACGTCCGCCGGACCCCGAAACATGGTCCAGGTAACAGACACAGGTACTTTAGGTGTCGGCGTACCGGGCGGCACTGTAGCGTCATCGGCGGCGAAGATAACCAGAGAGACGGGTTCGCCCACAGTCGCATACATCTTCGTCGAGATCGGGTCCGGACCCTGCACCACTTTGCCATCGGCATCAAAGCCCTGGAAGCTCAGCATCGGCGGAGTGTTGTCCGTCGAATCTTTGAACGGCTCCAGTTGCCAGTCGGTCTTCAGTGCCAGTGGAATCACGGTTGTTTTCCCGTTCGCCGTGATGGTCCAGTTGAGCTTCTTGTCCCCAAAATCCTTCGGGACTTTGATAGTGAAGGTGCCCCAGGCGCGGCCCGCCTTGAAGTGAGTCGGCTGGCCCTGATCCGGTCCGCCCGGCTCGATCTTATTGTTCGGACCGACCGGGATGTCCTGTACTTCTTTCAGGTTCCGGTTGTAATAGCCAAGCAGGAAAGTCGCGCTGCCATCAGCGTTGCGGTACCACCCTTCAAAGCCTCCGATAATGCTCTGGCCCGCATCGTGATGGGGTTCAAGGGCCAGCTGCTGGGCCATGGCCAGCCCGCTGCCTGCCAGCGCCCCCGCGAACAACAATGTTCGAATATTTCTGATCATGACTAGTTACCTCCTCTCCGCGACGTAGTCGTCGTTTTCTTGTGCGTAGCCGCCCACTGGTTGTATTCGTCGTCCGTCAGATAAGTAACGTTGACCCAGGCATGGGCCATTTCATCCACCGTGCGGTCACCCCAGCCAACCCACTGGTCAGCGTCAGGATTGCCCTTCTTCGAAGCCGTATTGTCGAACCAGGTCTTGATGTGAACAATCGTGCCCTTCGGCAACACCGGAGCCGATTCATCCGTGTAGATGTAGTTAGTCATCCAGTTGAAATCAAACCGGTCAACATTGCTGATCATCTGCGTCGAGCCATCCGGCAGAATCGCTTCCATCGACATCGCTTTACCGCGCAGGTGCATATGCGGCTGGAAGTTCTCAAGACGTGCCGCTGACTTCAGCACGTTATAGCCATCCTGCATCACAACCGAGTTCGGAGGGATGTCAAGCCGTGCGCCTTCGCGGGAGACTGACTGGAAACCAACCAGGTAAGTGCGATGCTTCGGTTCCTGTCCTTTCGGATACAGCCAGATACCCAGTTCCACGTGATCGCGAATGGTTTCGCCGACTGCATGGTAATGAATGTCCCACCAGATATGCGAACCGGGCAGCAGCAGTTTGCCGGTGCCTTCGCGGTATTCGTCATAGCTCTTGCCAATCGCCCATTCCATCAGCGTGCCCGCTTCGTTGGGGCTGCGTGCGCCCCCCGGAGCATCGCTGTATTTCTGCGCGTCGGGGTCGTTGTCCTGCACCAGATGGGCCAGTGCGTGGTGAGTGATCTTGCGACCGGCAACGGTGCCGGGGCGAATTTCAACGGCGCGAACCCAGCGGGGTTCTGTCACCGGAATATCGGCCAGCGGCTTCCACCATTGATCCTGGCTGTTGGCGGGCATCGTGTAGGCCGAAGACTTGATCACCATGTCGGGTGCGCCCAGTTTCCTGGCCATCTGCCATTCGTCGTCATTGCTCCAGGTTTTCGCAACAGGCATGTCTTTCGGATCACCCTGCGGCGCGCCGGAATCAACCCACTTCACAATTTTTCCAGCCTGCTCGGCGGACAGCGAAGCGTCGTTCTGGAATTCGCGAATGCCCACGTTGGTGTCGATATGCCAGGGCGGCATGTTGCGGGTCACGACTCTTTCTTTGATGGACCGCGCCCAGGGGCGGGCCTCCTCCCAGGTGATCAGCGACATCGGTGCCGCCGTGCCTTTTCGATGGCAATCCTGGCATTTCGCCTGGAAGATCGGCGCGATGTCTTTAGAGAAAGTTACGGGCTGGCCGGTCGTCGATTCGGCGCCAAAGGCGGGGATCGAGAGCATCAGCAGGCTGCCAAAGGCGGCGGCTGACGACAGGCGGCGCAACAGGGCGATTTTCATTTCTGGCTTCTCCTTCACGGTCAAGAGGTATTGCGACAAACACGTTTGCAGGTGGCGTGCCAGAATTTCAGCGGGGCTAAGCAATTGAAAACAATAGCCGTGAATCGGATAGCGGTGGGTGTGCGCGAAACACTGGGTGCGCGAGAAACCGAAAGCAGCGCAATCTGGCGCAGAGTTGCTGGCGCAGGTGGGCGCGGCTCAGATGTTCGGGTTCATCGTCAGAAAACCGGCCTTAAACCTGGGCTAAATGTAATCTCACGGAAACGACCGGGCCT
>JANYDS010000007.1 GCA_025363475.1 Terriglobia bacterium | reverse complement strand
GGGCGGTCACTGGCGCACACAGATCCTTCCAGACGCAGACATGACTCCACAGACCGGGGCTGTCCAGGTTAGCGTTGAGTGCGTTTTTACCTCGGCTTCAATTGATTCGAAAATCTCCTTCGGGTAGGGCATGGTTTTTCTGGCTTTTAAATCTACGAGGCCGTTAACACACTCGAAGATGGCGGATAGTTCGTTCCGCGATTCGTTGACCAGGAACATGAGGTAGGTCATTCGTTTGGCCGAACACCCGGTCATGCGTGTGTAGACGGCCACGCGGTCACCGGGTATGGCTTCTTTGAGGAAATGGGTGTGGTGTTCGAGGTCGAAGGTCCCGGCGCCATAGGGTGCGCGGGCTTCAGGTGAAAGGCCCAGGTGGTGATTCAGGTGCTCGCCCGCATCATCAAAGATAGCTACATACCAGCGCATGTTCATGTGGCCGTTGCTGTCGGCCCATGTCAGCGGGATTTCCATGCGCAGGCTGGCGGGCTCCAGCTGCAGGATGTTTTCGAGGGTGATTGCGGGTGGCTTCATGTTCTGATCTCTGTCCTGATAGGATATCGGGTCAGAGGGATTTCACCATGTCTGTTTGGACGCTCCGCCGTTTACTGCCCGCCGCCGCTTCAATTGGAATGTTTATGGGCCTTGCTCCCGTTCAGGCAAGTGAACCCGACCCTGCGGTGATGTCATACAAATTTCCTGACAAGATTGAATGGAAGGGTTCAGACGCCGGGCCGAAGAACGCGACACTCTATGGTGATCCTTCAAAACCGGGTCTTTATGTGGTGCTCACGAAATGGACGCCGCATCATATGAGCCGTCCGCACAAGCATCCGAATGACCGCGTGATTCATGTTGTTTCCGGCACGTGGTGGGTGGGCTGGGGTCCGAAGTATGACCCGGACAGCACCTTCCCGGTTCCGGCCGGCAGTGCGGTGACTCACTTCGGCAATCAGATCCACTATGACGGCGCGAAGGACGTGGAGGCGGTGCTGGAGATTGTGGGTATGGGACCCGCTACTTCGATCGATATGGAACAGAAGTAGCGCGGCCGGTTAACAGACCAGATCTTCGCGTTCGATCTTGAAATCGCTCAGGTTGCCGAGGACAGTAAGGGCGATGTTCTTCGGGTCGAAGAAGACGCGGGCGACGGCCAGGATGTCTTCCGCCGTGACTTTTTCAATGCTCTCGGCCAGTTCATCCAGCGTGAAGAAACGGTCGAAGTAGATCTGCTGGCGGGCCAGGTTCGACATGCGGCTTGAAGTCGATTCCAAGCCCAGCATGAGGGAACCCTTGAGGTGATCTTTGGCGCGGCGCACTTCTTCAGCGGGCGCGGGGCCTTGCTTGAGATCGATGAACTCTTTAAGTACCGATTCAACGACCAGTTTGGCGGATTCAAGCGACGTGCCGGCATAGACCGACAGGCAGCCGGTATCGCTGTACGGACTCATTTCTGAAAACACCGAATAGGCCAGGCCCTGGCGTTCGCGGATGTTCTGAAAGAGGCGGGAACTCATGCCGCCGCCGAGCATCGTATTGAGCACGTAGCAGGTAAAGCGGTCTTCATGCGCGATGGGGTAGCAGGGCACGCCGAGGCAGAGGTGAACCTGTTCCAGATCCTTTTTCGTTTTGAAGGAGATGCGGGCGTGGGTGGCGGGGGCGGCTGGTACCGGTGCGGGTTCCGAGGGCGCAAGTTTGTCAAAGCGCTGACTGACCAGCTCGACCAGGCCCGCGTGCGACAAATTACCCGCTGCCGTGATGCAGAAGTTGGAGGGCGTGTAGACGCTCTGGTAATAGTCGCGCAGGATATTGGAATCGAAGCTCTTGACGTTTTCTTTGGAGCCGAGGATGGGGCGGCCGAGGGAGTGACCCTTCCAGAAATTGGAAGTGAAGACTTCGTGGATGATGTAGTCCGGGCTGTCGGCATCCATCTTGATTTCTTCGAGGATGACGCCTTTTTCCTTCTCGATGTCTTCGTCGCGGAAGAGCGGGTTGAGGACGAGATCGCTGAGAACGTCCATGGCGACGGGCAGATGGTCATCAAGAATTTTGGTGTTGTAGCAGACCATTTCCTTGGCGGTGAAGGCGTCGAGATTGCCGCCAATGGAATCGACTGAGCGCGCGATTTGTTCGGCGGAACGGGTTGTGGTGCCTTTAAACAGCATGTGTTCAATGAAGTGGGAGACGCCGTTTTGTTCGGGCGTTTCGCGGCGGGACCCGCTGGAGAGCCAGACGCCGACGGAGACGGAGCGCACGTGGTTCATGGCTTCGGTGATAACTCTGATGCCGTTGGGCAGGATGGTGGTGAGGATGTCGCGCTCGGCGGCTTTAGTGGATGACAACGGTGGATGACCTGTTTCGTTTGTACCATTTCCGGGTTCGGCAACATTGACGGTCGCAATAACAGGTAAACTAAAACAGAGCCGCTCATGGCTGACTCACAAATCGCCACTCTCGCTTTTGCGGTTATCTTTCCGTTCTCGATGCTGCTTTACAGCAAGAGTCGGGTCACGGAAGCCAAAGAAACACTCAGGGCGGAGATAGGGGCATTGCGGTCGGACTTGCGTGCAGATTTGGCTCAGTTGACCCAGCATATGGAGACGCGGTTCAACTCCATTGATCGCAAGCTGGATGAATTGCTGCGGCTTGTCGGCGATCACGAAACTCGTATCAGCACACTGGAACAGCGCCCGCGGTAAGTGCGCAGTTAGCCTCCCGCTGCCATAAGAAACATTTACGATCAACGATGTGGAATCGGTGCCAGGCACGGTCGGAAACGAGAAGTGCAGGAAACTCGCACGCTCTTCACGGGTTAAGCCGTGGTGCCATCTGTTGGCAAAGCTTTCATAATTGAGCGAAGTACGGCGTTGACCGATTCGCCGTTCTTAAAAACCTTCGCAACGTCTGGAGCCAATTGAACAAAAACCGGCTGAACCTGTGGCTGGCCCGCGAAGCGATTCGGCTTTGCCTTGGC
>JANYDS010000039.1 GCA_025363475.1 Terriglobia bacterium | reverse complement strand
GGTAGCTGATGGGCACCACCAGAGAGCAGGCCGGACCGCAATACGTTCCGGCCTCTCTCTCAGGAGGTTTATGCAATGAGCCGTCTATACAGTTTGGTCCTGCCGAGTTGCGGAGTCCTGACCGCCTGCGCGAACGCGCAGAGATGGCAGCAGGACCCATATTATCGGGATGACCCGCGTTCTCGCGGCGGCTATTCGCACCAGGGTTAGGCTCCGGGGGCGTGACCGCGAGATGCTCTCGCGCGACCTCAACGACCTGCGCCAGTTTCGCGCCAGTCGCGGCCGTTGGTGAGATGCCAGCAACGCAGCGGCTCAGCTGCGGGGAGTTGTTCTACATCCTCGATAACGGTATGCGGCCTCAATCCTGCTCACCGCGTGCCGGGAAAGCACGCGCGATGAGCAGGAAGAAGATCTCGTAAAGGGAGAGGATAGTCATGAAAAACCGATTTTTCATCACGGCCGGTAAGGTCATACTCGCGGTGTCCGCGCTCGTCCCGGCCTTCGCTCACGGCGGCTTTGATCACATCCGAGGGACCGTCTCCAGCGCAGCCAACAACGTGCTCACCGTGAAAACCACCCACGGCAGTGTCAGTGAAGCTGGACAACCGCACCAATCTGATTCGGAATGATCACAAGGCGATGGTGTCGGATCTGAAGCCCGGCGTGCGCGTCATCGCCGAAGTGCCCGAAGGCAGCAAGGACCACGTCGCCCAGTCCGTCGGGATCGGAGCGTTCCCCGAAACAGCCGCCTCTCACCATTAAGCTCAGACGGCAGGCTCTGGCTTCTCAGGCACTGATTGTCATACGGCTGAAGACTTGGCTATTGCTTGAATTTGAGGACCAGGAGGGTCATGTCGTCATACTGTTTTGCGGTTCCGACGAAGGCATCGGCAGCGGCGAAGATGGCTTGGATCATTCTGGCCGGATCAAGGGCTGTGTTCGCTTTCGCGGACTCGATGAAGCGCTCGTCACTCCACTCTTCGTCGGTCTCGGTCATGGCTTCGCTGATGCCGTCGGTGTAGAGGAAGAGGACGTCGCTTGGTTGTAACTGGCACTTTCCCTGTTCGTAACGTGCTCCGGGCAAAAGGCCGACTACAGGCCCGCCGATTTCGAGAAGAATCACCTGATCGGCACGCAGAACAAAGGGCGGGTTGTGGCCGGCGTTTACGTAAACCAGCTGACCCGTGGCGGGATCGTACTCGCCGTAAAAAAACGTGGCGTACCGGTTCGACGTGGACGCTTCGTAAACCAGGAGGTTCAGATTCCGCATCAGAACGGCCAGGTTTTGCTGACCGGAAATCGCCTGGCCTCGCAATGAAGCCTGCAGGCTGGCCATCAACAGCGCTGCGGCGATACCTTTGCCTGAAACGTCTCCTATCGCTATGCCCAGCTTGCCTTCCGGTAATTTCAGGAAGTCATAATAATCACCGCCCACGCCGCGAGCCGGGCGGCAATAACCCGCGCATTCCACGCCACGGATTTCGGGATAACTCTGCGGGAAGAGCCGCTCCTGAACTTCGCGCGCGATTTCCAGTTCCAGGTTGAGGCGCTCACGCTGTGCCGCTTCTTCTGCGAGAGAGGCCAGCAGGCGGCTGTTTTCGAGAGCCATGCCGGTTTGCCAGGCTACGGCCTGCAACAACCGCGTATCCGTTTCCGTGTAGGGAACCTCAGACAATTTCGGACCCAGACTGATGATGCCCGCCAGCTGGTCCCGACCGAGGAGGGGGAGCAGCAGTTGTGAGCGCATGTAATCGAGAGTCTGCAGCTCTTCGGCGTTGAGCGAGCGTATCCAGTCTGGAGGATTGTCGAAATATACCTGGACTGGTTCGCCGTCTTTTTGCAGCTTCGCGACAATGCGACTGGTGGCAACGATATCCATGGGTTCGCCGTTGCGGGTGGAGTATTGCGTCCGAAATGTATCGCCTTCGCGCAGGAGGATGACGATCTCATTCACATGCAGGGTTTCCCCGAGCCGGAGGGCGACCCGTTCAAACAACGGCTTAATTTCGAGGTATCTGCCAACTTCGCTGGCGAGGCCCGCGAGGACCTTTTCGGAATCGTAGGCTTCGCGGAAAAAACGGCGGTCAAGCATGAGAGAAAGGCGGTCTACAAGCTGTTTACGGAGCAGGAGCAGGGCGATACCGACCGCCACCAGTTCGAGGGGTTCGAGGGAGGTGAGTTCTCCGCGCCGTGCCACTCGCCAGAATATATACAGAGCCAGACTTACGAGGGCGGCGCGCGCCGTCCAGAGGCCTGACCGCGCGATGGCGTATTTAAGCCCTGAGCGGATTACGAAGCCGAGGTTCATGGCGCGTTCCACCACGATCACGTAGGCGAGGGTGAGCGGAAACAGCGTGAGCAGGAGGAGCGCGGAGACCGTGAAGGGCCAGGGCAGGCTGGCGAAAGGCACGCCGCGAGTCACGAGTGCGTGGAGGATCAGCAGAACGGTGGGACCTAGACCGAGCCACGAACCAGCGCGCAGGATCATGAGGCGGCGGCGGCCATCGGGCGACGTTTCCGCGACGCTCTTGTGGCGGAAGTTCATGAAGAACCCACCATTGGCAACCAGCAGAACCAGGGTCTGCAGGACCGACAGAGTGCCGAACGCTGCACTCAGATTGTGGGCTGCGTTTACATCGTGCTGCCAGACGGCGAGGATGCCGTAGTAGCTGATGTCGATTGCAAGAAATATTGCCAGTGCCGCGAATTTAAGCCAGGGGCGGCGGCGGTCGCGCAAAGATCGTGAAGGGAAATAGATGCCAAAGAGCATCATGGAAACCGGCCACATGGTGCGCCAGAAGGAAGTCCAGAAGAGGATCAGATCGGGGGCTGGTCCCTCCCAGGCGGAGGTTCGGACGGTTTCAGAAAAACCGGTCATCAGGAAGAGGACGAGCCAGGCTTTCAGGTCGCGCGGCCGGATGAAAACGACGCCGAAGCCGAGGGCGAGGCCGACCAGGGGGATGACCTGATTCAGAGCTACGGCCAGGGCGACCTGAGACAGGCTGCTGAAAGCGGCGGACGGGATGACGAGGTCACGTTCGATGGCTCTGCCGGAGGGTTCGCTGAGGGTAGCTTTCAGGGTTTCGCCGGAGTGCCGGCTCTGGACGGCCTCTCTATATTGGCGTCCGGAAGAGAAGGGATGGCCGTCGATGGCGAGCAACTGATCGCCGCGGAACAGGCCGTTCGAGATGATGCGGGTGGCCGGCTGGAGTCCGAAGGGTTCGGCGGGAAGGGACCGGCCGTACTGCAGAATTCGGAGCAGCGAGCGGGTGTGGCCTGCCTGCACAAACAGCGCGGCGACAAAGAGCACAAACAGGGCGGCAAACTGGCGTATCGCCGGAGGCATCAGAAAAGCGATTATGACATGGGCATCTCACCTGGGGGAACGACAGGGGGAACGACTGGGGGAACGACAGGGGGGACGACAGGGCGGACGGCGAGGCCGGGGGGTATAGTGGGAGGTTACCCTATGCCATTTGCTTCTATTCCTGAGGCGATCGAGGCGACTCGCGCCGGAAGGATGCTGGTTGTTGTTGATGATGAGGACCGTGAAAATGAGGGCGACCTCACGATTGCGGCGGCGAAAGTCACACCCGAAGTCATTAATTTCATGGCGACGTTTGGTCGCGGGCTGATTTGTCTGACGCTCACGGGGGACCGGTGCGACAAGCTGCGGTTGCCGCTGATGTCGCCGTTAAATACATCGAATTTCGGGACTGCGTTTACTGAGTCCATTGATGCGCTCAAGGGCGTGACGACGGGTATTTCAGCGGCGGATCGAACCAATACGATTCTGGCCGCGATTGCGCCGGAAACTCAGCCGGGTGATCTGGCACGGCCCGGCCATATTTTCCCGTTGCGGGCACGTGATGGCGGGGTGCTGATTCGCGCCGGGCAGACGGAAGCTTCGGTGGATCTTTCGCGGCTGGCGGGGCTGGATGCTTCGGGTGTAATCTGCGAAATCATGAATGATGACGGCACGATGGCGCGGGTGCCGCAGTTGCGTGAGTTTTGTGAGCGGCACAACCTGAAGATGATTTCAGTGGCCGACCTGATCCGGTACCGGTTGCAGAATGAGCAGTACATTCACAGGCGCGGGGAAGGCTTGATCAAGACCGGCTCGGGTGAATTCCGGACGGTGGTTTATTCGAGCGATATCAATCCGGAATCCCATACGGCGCTGGTTTATGGCGATGTTGCGGGCAAGGAAAAAGTGCTGGTGCGGATGCATTCGCATTGCGCTTATGGCAATTTGTTCGGGTCAACTCTTTGTGATTGCCAGGCGGTGCTGAACAATTCCATGAAACTGATTGCGGCGGAAGGTGCGGGGGTGGTGGTTTACCTGCATCAGACGGGTCTGGGGCATGATCGCCATGCGCAGCAGGCTCCGCAGCAGCATGAGGTGGGAATCGGGGCGCAGATTCTTTCTGATCTGGGGCTGCATACGATTCGGCTGCTGACGAACCATCCGCGCAGGATTGTGGCGCTGGATGGGTTTGGGATTGAGATTGTGGAGCAGGTTCCGGTCGGTTAGGCGGAGATGCGGCGGACGCTGATTGTTACCGGGGGTGGTGCGGGGATTGGGGCGGCTGTCAGCCTTCTTGCGGGGTCTCGCGGGTATCGGGTTTGCGTGAACTATCTGAGTGATTCCGTGCGGGCTGCGAGGGTGGTGGCTGAGATTGCAGCGCAGGGTGGCGAGGCTGTTGCGGTTCAGGCGGATGTGAGTACCTCAGCTGGAGTATTGCGGCTGTTTGCGGAATCGGATGATCGACTGGGACCGCTTTCCGCGCTGGTCAATAATGCGGCTACTCTGGAAACGCAGATGCGGCTGGATGAGATGGATGAGGCGCGGCTGACGCGGGTTTTCACTACCAACATCATCGGGCCGTTTTTGTGTGCGCGGGAGGCTGTGCGGCGGATGTCTTCGCGGTATGGCGGGGCGGGTGGTGCGATTGTGAACGTGTCTTCGGGCGCGGCGCGGGTGGGGTCCCCGGGTGAGTATATTGACTACGCGGCCAGTAAGGGCGCGGTGGATACGCTGACCGTGGGTCTGGCTAAAGAAGTGGCGGAAGAGGGCATTCGCGTGAATGGTGTTCGACCGGGTCATATTTATACGGAACTGCATGCCAAGGGTGGCGAGGCGGGCCGGGTGGATCGGGTTAAAGATCAGGTTCCGATGAAGCGGGGCGGGCAACCGGAAGAGGTTGCGGCGGCGATATTGTGGCTGCTTTCGGATGATGCTTCGTATGTTACCGGCGCGACTCTCGACGTGACTGGTGGACGTTAGAGTTAGAGCGGTTGTTGAGAGATCAAATGATCTTTTAACGCTTTGCGGTGGACCTTGCCTGTGGCACCTTTGGGCAGCACGGGCATGAAGTGAACTTTTTCCGGCACTTTGTAGTCGGCCAGATGCCGGGCGGCGTGGGTTCGGACACCTTCTTCATCCACTGAGCCGCCTTCGCGCAGGGCTACGAAGGCAACAACCTGTTCGCCCCAAACGGCGTGGGGCATGCCTACGACGCCCGCTTCGAGGATTTCGGGATGGCTGTAGAGTGCTTCTTCAACTTCCTGCGGGGAAATGTTGGAGCCGCCGCGGATGATGATTTCTTTTAGGCGGCCGCGGAACCAGTAGTAGCCATCGGCGTCGCGGCTTACGAGGTCACCGGTGCGGAACCAGCCATCCTGAAGTGCTTCAGCGGTGGCCTCGGGATTGTTCCAGTAGCCGATGCAATTGGCGGGGCTTTTGACAAGCAATTCACCAGCCTGGTTATCGGCAACGGCATGGCCTTCGGGATCGACAACGCGTACTTCGACGCCTTGCTGGACGACTCCGATGGAACCGGCGCGGGTTGCGTGCATGGGATTGGCGATGGCGGGGCCGGTTTCGGTTTGGGCGAGACCTTCCAGCATTTCGACTCCCATGATTTCGCGCACGCGGTCCTGCAGCGCGACGGGAACGGTGTCGCCGCCGGCGAAGATTAGTTTGAGGGAGCGGACATCACGAGGTCTTCTGATTTGCTCTTCGAGGATGAACTGCATGAGGGCGGGCAGAGTCATGGTCAGGCTGCAGCGGTAGCGCTCGATGGCATCGAGGACGGCGGCTGGATCGAAGAGGGGCAGCAGGACGCAGGCTTGGCCCAGCCACAGGGAACCGAGCAGTACATACAGTCCGCTGGCATGCATCATGGGCGTGAACATGAGGCCGCGATCACCATTGCCGGTGCCGTAGGTTTCAACTAGTTCACGCGTGGAGGTTCGGGCTGTGGAGATGAGGCTGTGGTGCGTGTGAATTGCGCCTTTGGGGCGGCCTGTGCTGCCTGAGGTGTAGAGGATGAGGGCCGGGGTTTCGTCGGAAATTGCGGTGAGGTCAACGGGTTGTCCCGTGGTGTCCGGCAGTGCGCTGCGGACTTCGATGCCTGTTTGGCGCATGGCGTCGGCGAGGGCGGGGTGGCTGAAGCATAGAGTTGCGCCGGAGTTTTCGAGGATCCATGCGATCTCAGCGGGTTTCAGGCGCAGGTTCATGGGGACGGCGATCAGGCCGGCCTTGAAGATGGCGAAGCAGAGTTGGACGGCTTCGATGGAATTGGGCCAGTGAATGGCTATGCGGTCACCGGGCTTGAAGCCCTGGCGGAGGAACCACTGTGCGAGGGAGGCGGTGGTGGTGTCGAGGTCTGAATAGGCGAGTGACTGGTCCTGACAGAAGAGGGCAGTTACTTGTGGGAAATGGGTTGCGCGGTCGTGGAGCAGGTCCCCGAGGTTCATTTGGGTATTTTACAGGAGGGGGTGGGGCTCGCGAATGGTAGGATCAGACCATTATGGAACTCGCGCTCCGCGTGCAGGTTGAGGACTTGCCCGAAGGTTTGTTTCTGGCTACCTCCGAGGAACTGCCAGGATTGATCGCGCAGGGCCGGACCGTTGCCGAGGCGCTCGATATTGCTCGCGATGTGGCACGGAAATTGATTGACGCGCGGCAAACAAGACTGCTGGCGCGGAGATGGGTGAGGAAGGCTAACGGCTGACTAAAAATGGCAGGAGACGACGGCTAGTCAAAACAAGCGGTCGGACTGAAGCGGTACAGGGAAGACTATGCGGAGATGGTATCGCGTCCAGGTCTCTCTGCCGACGATATCTTCGACGGTTGCCTTAAGGCATTCAAGCGACATGTGGCGAAAACATCCGACGAGGAGAGTCAGGCCGAAGCAGATAGGATCGGTCTATATCTTTATGCGTTCGAAAACGCCGCAGCGAAAACGGAATTGTACGGCCAGGGAACAATCCAGACAAGCCAAACTGACCGTCAGAGCCAGCAGATCACAGATGGCCGAGATCGGCGGTTCTCATCTGCCGGGCTTTGTCCAGCAGACTTATTGCCCCCGACCGGTGAGTACGGTATGCCTTCTTCCACCGAGCGAAGCATTCTGCGTCGGTGCGCTTAACCGGATCAGACGTCTGGTTTCGCGTCAGTCCCACAATGGTCTTGCGAAGCATCCCATCGATGCCAGCTATAACTTCCTCAAGATCTCTGCGGTCAATCTCCCGCTGTCTCTGTTCCAGTTCACGCATGAACCGGTCCTGCCCGGCCTTGTAGTCAGGCATCGATCATCAGTCTAGTCCCGCTGTATGATTGCCCAAAAACAGGGATGCAAAGCAGGCTTGCTGGGGACAATGCCGGAGGAGTCGTTCAGAAGAGGTGCCGCAGCGAGCGAGGCAAGACTACTTCGTCTTCGTAACGCTCCAGAATCCTGTCACGTGGGTCTCAGAGGCTTTCTGCCGCCCTTTTTATCGCGTCGACATCCGCGAGGTCCTGCGGCCTTCCGGCTGCGAGTTTGGCGGCGATGAGATCGTCCCTGGAGATAAAATTCGCCATCAAGCCGCTCTGGGAGTCGATCACGCCCTCAATCCTGCGTTCCCAGGCGGTATCGAAGTCAACGCCTGGAAGGTCAGGCAGAATATCGAACCCACGCGGATCGCGGCCAAAGCGAAAGAAGCTGCTGCGCTCTGCGAATTCCGCCGGGAGAATACCTTCGAGCCGCGCCCCAAAAGACGCGAGTGCTGCCCAGGTGGCGTCTGCGTTCGCCGGGTCAGCTTTTATGAAAAGGTCGATGTCCCTGGTAAAGCGGGGCTGCGCGTGAAAGACGACCGCGTAACCGCCGACGATGAGGTATCTAACGCCATGGGCATGGAAGGCGGACAAAAGGTCTTTGTAGTCTTGGTACATCCGGCGTCACCTCCCAACCTTTGAGTGCATAGGCCGTCTGGATCATTTCTTCAACTGCGTCCATGCGTTCGGACACGGGTCTGCTTTGCCAGTATCGGTATTCGTCGGCTTTCATTTCGTCGAAGTTGCTGTATTTACGGATCGTGAAGTCCATACGGTTTCGTTATCGGTATTCTTTTAGGTTACCCTTTTGCGAACTTGTCCGGCCCTGGAAGCGTGTTACAAGCCTGAGTAATTTGCCACTACGCGATTCACTTTCCCTGTGGCACCGAGTTCCATAAATTCGCCGGTCTTTGTGCCTGCCTGATTCCGATAATAGAGGACTACGCTGTTGAGGCCCCAGAGGGTGTCAAGCAGTTCAAAGCGGAGGTCCGGGTATGCCGCAAGACCCTTTGCGAAATAGGCGCGCAAGGCGGCTTTGCCTCTGACCGTACCCGCAGGATCGTCGAAAAGATGTGCTGCTACCGGTGAGGTCAGAACTACGTCGGCTTCGTAGTGATCCAGAATCGTGTCGAGGTCGTGACTGTTAAAGGCGGCGATCCATTCAGAGGCGAGGCGGCGCGCCTGTTGTTCTTCCATTTATCGAGTTTACAAGCCGTTGTTTTGTACCAATCGCTTTGTGCTAATCTCAGAGAGCTTCAGCAGCACGCAGGCGTTGTATTGGGAAGCTGGTGAGAATCCAGCACGGCCCCGCCACTGTAAGCGCCGAGGAGTTGTTCTTTGTGCCACTGTTCCTCTCCGGGACGGGAAGGCGAACACACTCCGATGACGCGCAAGTCAGGAGACCGGCCCGCGTGATTCCGGCATTATGCCCGGAACCAATGTTGATCGAAAGGACGGCAGCTCGGGGCTGCCTGATATATGAAACTTAACTCAAACGTGCATACGCTTGTCGTGGCGCTGCTTGCAGCCGCGACGTTTGTCTCTCCGCTCTTTGTCTCACAGGCACTGGCGGCAGATGTAAAAGGAATTGTTA
Source organism: Terriglobia bacterium (assembly GCA_025363475.1). GTDB lineage: Bacteria > Acidobacteriota > Terriglobia > Bryobacterales > Bryobacteraceae > BOG-234. Next base: position 18,461 of record JANYDS010000039.1, on the reverse strand, counting down.
CTGACCCCTCCGGAGGCCCGGTTTCAGGCGCGCAGGTGGCCGCGATTAATCAGGTGGGAGTTATCTTCCAGCAGATTACGGATGACCACGGGGGCTTTGATTTTAACGTCTCTCCGCTGTTTGAAAATATTCAGCTGCGGGTAACAGCGGCCGGCTTTCAGACAGTTACCGTACCGGTGGGTGTGGCTGCTATCCAGCTTGCACTGGCACCGCAGTCGGACTCGATTCGAGTTACTGGTTCAGCGATTGATACTCCGGCGAGCCAGCAGGGAACCAGTGTCAGTATCATCACGAGTCAGGAGATCCGCGAACGCAATGAGGCGCAGCCGATTGATTTATTGCGCACACTGCCGGGCGTGACTATTTCGCAAAGCGGGTCGCGCGGCGCGCTGGGTTCGCTCTTCATTCGCGGCGGGGATTCGAAATACAATCTGGTGCTGTTGAATGGCATTCCCATCAATAGCTTTTACTTTGGCGGGCTGTTTGATTTCTCGCAGATACCTTCGGATTTTATTTCGGAAATCGGTGTAGCGCGGGGACCACAGTCGGCTGTTTACGGGTCTTATGCGATTGCGGGTGCGGTGAGTCTGATGACGCGGTCGCCTGAGAACGGACCGTCACTTGACTTGATTGCAGAGGGCGGTACGCATGGGGAAAATCGATTCTCAGGCAGCGGTGCGGGGATGGTGCGGGGCTGGGGTTTGGCGGCATCGCTTTCCAGTTTGAATGACCAGGGGCCGGTGCGTAATGCGGACTATCATAACCAGAACCTTTTTTTTGCTGTGCAGCACCGCTGGCGCACGCAGAATGTGTTTGCGTTCGGGGCGTTCAATACGAATGACGTGGGCGAGCCTGGAGCTTATGGATCAAACCCGAAGGGATACTTCAGCGGCCTTGACACTGTGAGCCGAAGCCGCAACAACACATCAACTTACGGCCTGCATTATCAGTTTGACGTGACTGCTTCAGTCAAGCTGGATGTAACTGCCGGTTTCTTTCTCAACAATAACTACTATGTGAGCCCGTATGGCAACAGTTACAACAAAGACCTGCGGCCTTATGGAGATGCGCGGGGCACCTGGCGGGTGCGTCCGTTCTGGACGGTGGCTGCGGGATTTGCCTTTGACCGCGAAGAGTTGAAGAACACTTACGTGGCAACAACGAACGGCTATCAGTTTCCGTTCCGCCGCGACAATGAAGGTATTTATATCGACAATCAGTTTGCGTTCGAGGGCAAGCTGTTCATCAACGCCGGGCTGCGGGAAGAAATTTATCAGACACCGCTGGTGCCAGGCAACGCATTCGGTTTTCCGCCGCGCCCGGTGTTCCCTGCCCGCTCTGATTCGCGTTTAAATCTGCGGATTTCGGGGGCCTATATTCTGCGGCCTGGTTTGCGTGTTCATGCTTCTTATGGGACGGGGATCCGGCCTCCGGGCGGGGCTGACCTTGCCTTCACGAATAACCCCGCGCTGAAGCCGGAACGAACGCGCAGTTACGATTTCGGCGTGGAACACCGGCTGCTCAACAACAAGGTTTCGGTGGATGCGACATGGTTTCGCAACCGGTATGAAGATCTGATTGTGTCGCTGGGTGGTTCGCTGTCGCGCTTGTCGGCTTACTCGACAGATAACGTCTCGAACGCTGTGGCGAAAGGTGTGGAACTCAGCGCCACGGGGCGGCCCTCGACATGGTTTTCAGTAACTGCGAATTACATGTGGCTGCAGACCGAGGTACTTTCCCTTGATGGCGGTAATGGTTTAGTCCAGCGATATTACTACCCGGGCCAGCCGCTGCTGCGGCGTCCGAAACAATCGGGGTCAGTTGTGGTCAACGTACACCGGGGACGCATGGATTCCAACTTCACTGCCACTGCGCGCGGCAACGCCCTCGATGTGGAACCAAACTACGGCGGCTTCGGCGGACTCTATAAGCACTCCGGTTATCTAAACGCCGGCATCAACGTAAACTACCGGGTTCGCGGCAATCTGACTGCGTATGCCAATCTGCGCAATGCATTCAACCGGCATTATGAGGAAATCTATGGTTATCCTGCACCGCTGCTCAATGTTGTGGCCGGGCTCAAATGGAGCCTCGCGCGGGCAAGATAGCTATGAGTGAAAGTTTCGACACACCACGCTTTGATGCACCACGTCTGGCCATCAACCGTGTTTATACACGCACGGGCGATGCGGGATCTACAGCTCTTGCAGGTGGCCAGCGCCTGCCGAAGAATGATGCACGAATTGAGGCCTACGGGACCGTTGATGAACTCAACAGTTTCGTGGGCCTTGCCCGTGAATCGTGCGGGGAATTGCCGGAGCTGGCGGTGATCCTGCGACGGGTCCAGCATGAGCTGTTCAATCTGGGGTCGATTCTGGCTACACTGCCGGAGGATGTTTATCCAAATCAGGCTCGGATCACCGGCGCGGAGAGCGAACAACTGGAACGCGAGATGGATTCGATGAACGAGCACCTGGAGCCGTTGCGCTCGTTCGTGCTGCCTGGTGGTTGCCGGCTGAATGCGGAATTGCATATTTGCCGCACGGTTTGTCGGCGGGCGGAGCGTATTGCGGTGGGTCTGGCCGCGCAGGGAAATTGCGACGAAGTGAACATCAAGTACCTCAACCGCCTGAGCGATGCGTTCTTTGTGTGGAGTCGGTGGGCGAGTTGCAAACTTGGCGTAGCAGAAACGCTTTGGGAACCGAACCAGGCGGCTTCGAAAAAAGTGGCCGGAGACATTTCCTAATCGCAGGCAAATAGAGCTGGTGAAAGTTGAGATGGGACTTAACCCCGATCAGACGGGTCGCCTGAGGCCGACTCCGACCCGTCATTTTCGCTATCCCGCGTTAGACAGGATTTGCACCAAATTTGCCGTTGAAAGTGATACTGTCAGTGATTCTGACGGGATTCGTGCCGAAAACACGAATGGAGACAAAAACTGATGAGTAACTCCAGCGTGTCTGGTATCGGGTAGACGGGTATGTGCGGAGCCGCGATGTTCCTTCTGTTGGCTTGCGGGATTGGGAATGCCTATGCCGCCACGATCTACAGCCAAGACCCAAACCTGAGCGATTTCACCAGCACGGTTACTTCATTACGGAACGTTCGTTTCCGGGAATTATGCCGGGCTATTCGGAACCACCCTGACGCCGACGAATACCTTCACTCCGACGTCCGGGACTTTCACAACCGCAAACTATCCGCGAGTGATCGGATTCAACGGTTCACCGGTGGATGTAACGTTCGGGACCGCAACGAACCAGATTGTCGTGTTCGACAACATTGATCATCCCGGCCAAGCTTGGGACGTATTCCAGTACGAAATCTTCGGCAGCAACAATGGCGGATCGAGCTTCACTCAGCTCTTCGATCCGAAGACCGTGCTGGGCCCTGACCTAAGCGGGAATTTTCTGCTCAACACCTATGACGGCACCGCGCCGACACTGCTCAACAATTACGTGACCCCAGGGCCCGGGTCCTCTCAGGGTAACGTGGGATACGAGGAGTATTTCACCTTTGCAACTTCATACAACTATTACCGATTTCTCCCGAGCACGCTGACTCGCCAGACCGGCGAGAACGAATTGGAGCTCTCGGCGGTGGGAATTGCAACGCCCTCACAAACGATCGTCGATACCGCCGAGACGCCCGAGCCGGTGTCCTTCCTGATGGCATTTGGCGGACTTGCGGTCCTGTTTACGCTCCACCGTCGGCGCTTCGCCATATAGGCGCGCCTCCCGGTCGATCTTCGAAGTTGAACTAAACTGAATGAACTGCATACAGTGGGGTTTCGGCCTTCAACCCGGCAGGTGAGGCTCGAAATATCTTCCGTAAGCCATTACGCAACGCCCGACATCCCGAAGCATTATCACCGGAGAAACGTATTATGATGGAAGGACTCACCATGCAGAATCAGAAACAGCAGCGCCCGCTTGCGATTGGTTTGACCGTTCTCAGTGCTTTGGGGCGTCTGTTGCCGCATGCGCCTAATGTGACGCCGCTCGGAGGCTCGTGTCTCTTTGCCGGGTCGCGCATTGCGGGGCTGTGGGCCTACTTGATCCCGCTGGTTGTAATGATTGCGACAGATCCGCTGGCTTGGTATGGGCATGGCTACACGCTGACTTCGCCTGTGATCTATGCCAGTTTTCTGATCAGTGTGTGGATCGGCAGGCGTATGATGCGGCCGGGTTCGAATGGCGCGACGCCGGTGCGCGTGGGCGCTGCGGCGTTCCTTTGCAGCCTGCAATTCTTTCTGCTGACCAACTTTGCCATCTGGGCTATGGCCGCCACGCGACACAGTGGCATTTATAGTGCTGACCTGGCCGGCCTGATCAACTGCTACACGCTGGCGCTGCCTTTCTGGGGCCGTACGCTGGCAGGCGACCTGCTTTTCTCCGCCGCTATCTTCGGCATGTACGAACTGCTGAGCCGCCGCAATGCGGCCGTTGCCGTTACTGCTTAAATTTTGCGCAGGGTAGTGTCTCTTATTTCCAGCGCCACGGAGATGGTGAGCGCTCTTGGTGCGCTGGATACGCTGGTTGGGCGGTCGCATGAATGCGATTACCCTTTGTCTGTTCGTGACCTTCCAGCCTGCACGCGGCCACTCATTGATGTGAATGCGGACAGCCGTACGATTGACGAGCAGGTTAAGAATTCCGCGCGTAATGCGCTATCCATCTACGAAGTGTTCGATGACGTGCTGGAGCAGTTGCAACCCACACATATTCTGACCCAGGCGCAGTGCGATGTTTGCGCGGTCAGCTTGCGGGATGTGGAGCAATCGGTGGCGTTGCGTTTGCGCAGCCAGCCGAAAATTGTGGCGCTGAACCCCGGGTCGCTGGATGAAATCTGGAATGATTTCCGTCGGGTGGGTGAGGCGGTCGGAGTTTCGGCTGAGCCTTTCGTTCAAGATCTGATGCAGCGGATGGAAGCGCTTCGTTCACCGCCGACCATTACGGTTGCCTGCATCGAGTGGATTGAACCGCTGATGGCAGCGGGTAACTGGACACCGGAACTGATCGCGCTGGCCGGAGGTATCGATCTTTTCGGCAAGGCGGGCATACACTCCCCGTGGATTACCTGGGAAGAGCTTCGCGCTGCCGATCCGGATGTGATCATCATTGCGCCGTGTGGTTTCGATCTGGCGCGGACCCGGCAGGAATTGCACTGGATCACCGGACGTCCGGATTTTGGGCAGCTTAAAGCCGCTCGCAACGGACGGGTTTATCTGGGGGACGGCAACCAGTTTTTCAATCGTCCCGGACCTCGGGTTTTTGAAACCCTGCAAATCATTGACGAAATACTGCATGGCCGCAGCCGAAAGTTCGCAGGAACCGGCTGGGAGAATCTTTAGCGCGGCTCCCACTAAAGAGATGTGACAAGATTCGCATTTCCGGGATTGCTGGCGGTTCTGTGGCTCGGTTTCTACGTTGCCTGGCGTAACCTTCCCTACGTCCGTTCGGGGGCTGAAACCGTTTATGCGGCTAAGGAAGCACAGGAGCGGGAGGGTCGGTTGTTCCCTGCATCGGTGCCACCTTCGCGCCGGGTGGTGGTCTTCGGCAACAGTAAAGTGCTGACGGGGTTTGTTCCGGCTGTTTTTGACGCGGCCGTTTTTGACACGAGCGCGGGCGGCGTCTTCTCTGTCAACATGGGCAAACCGGACGAAGCCCACTTCGCCAAAGATATTGAATTCCTGGCGAGGAGCCATCAGCTTCCTTCGCGTATTTTGTTGACGCTGCCCTGGTCGAAGACGACGCCAAAGCCGCTGCTGGGGGATGATGCGTCGGTGGTGGGCCGGCTGTTTCCTTTTAAACGGTTGCCGCGTGATTTGATCCTTTTCTCCGCACTGGCACCCCGGCATGGCGGCTTCCTTAACTTTTACCGCTTTGGAGAGACGACTGTCGGGCAGATGGAACACGATCGCGGCTGGTATTTCATTGAAGGCCAGAGCCACTACGCAGGGGCCAGGCTACCCGATGATTTTCATCTGGGCAGCGACAGGCCGAATGCAGTGGATGACCCTGCTTTTGTTCCAGCGGGCGCGGAATTTGAACAACTGAATATGCTGGCGGAGCGTTACCAGCTGCATTTTTATCTGGTCCCCAGCTACCACCGGACGGGGGAACTTGCGCCCAGTCCGCTGTTTGCTTCGACAGTGGCGGAGCGGATGAAAGGCTACCCGCGTTTCACGGTGCCGGGCCCCAACTATTTCCTGTTTCCTCCGCGCTATTTCTCGGACCCGGTGCATCTGAACCCGCAAGGCGCACGCCTGTATACGCAGGAACTGGCGCGGCTGATAGCGACCGGAGCGACTTTGACCGGACAGGGTCTGCCCTGAACGATGCTGTTCAATACGACACCGTTTGCGCTGTTTTTTCTGGTGGTAGTGGCCATTCATTTTGCCCTGCCCGCGCGGTTCAGGGGCTGGTTTCTGCTGGCTGCCAGCTACTACTTCTACATGTGCTGGAGCATTCCGTACATCGGCATTATCGTCGCGATAACGCTCATCGATTTCGTGGCGGGCATTGCGATTGAAAATGCGCGGGGCGGGACCCGCAGGGCTTACCTTGCAGCGAGTATCTGTTGTAATTTCGGTCTGCTCTTCGCTTTTAAATACGCGGTTTTTTTTACCGAAACGCTGCGACTGCCTGCGACGCTGCACGTCCCGCAGTGGGTGCTGCCGGTGGGCATTTCGTTCCATACGTTTCAGGCTGTGAGTTATACGTTTGATGTTTACCGGGGGAAAGTTCCGGCAGAGCGCAACCTTGGCGTGTATGCGCTTTATGTCGCTTTCTTCCCGCAGATGGTGGCCGGGCCGATTGAACGGCCAGGCAATTTGATTCCCCAGTTGCATCGACCGGCACCGTTCAATTCTGCCCGGCTGATCAGCGGGTTGCGCACGGCGCTCTGGGGCCTGATCAAAAAGACAGTGGTTGCGGACCTTGCGGCTACGGTTGTGAACAGCGTGTACAGGAATCCGGCGGGCTATTCCGGGGCGATGCTGTGGCTGGCGGCGGGCCTGTTCAGCGTGCAGATTTATTGCGATTTTTCTGGCTATTCTGATATCGCGGTCGGTACGGCGAGGATTTTGGGTTACGACCTGACGATCAACTTCCGTCAGCCGTATTTCGCCCGGTCGACGGCGGAATTCTGGCGGAGGTGGCATATTTCACTTTCGACGTGGTTCCGTGACTATGTGTACATTCCACTGGGTGGCAAACATGTCGGCGGCAAACATGTCGGCGGCAATCATGGCACCGCCTGGCGCTGGTGTATCAATATCGCGGTGGTTTTTCTACTGAGCGGTCTTTGGCACGGAGCCAGCCTGACCTTCGTGGCATGGGGGGCGCTGCATGGCGCTTACATCCTGTTCGGGGCGTGGACTCGTCCACTGCGAACTCGGCTGGCGGCGCAGTGCGGGTTGGGAGAATTCCCTCGCATTCATGCAAAAGTGCAAATCGTCGTCACTAATCTGCTGGTGACGGTGGCATGGGTGTTTTTCCGGGCACCGGACATGACGGCCGCATTCACCATGCTGCAGCGGCTGATGGCACCCGGTTTTTCGGGCTTGGCGGAGGCATTTACGGCTGGCCTGCCGCAATTCGAGATGAGTTTTCTGCTGCTGGCGGTTCCGGCGGTTTTCGGAGTTGAGTATCTGCGGCAGAATCCACCCCTGGGCTTGGCCACAGCCTGGGAAAGGCGCGGCTTTCGCTGGCCGGTCTATGCAGCGGCAGTCTATACGGTGGTGTTTTTTGGTGTTTTCAACCGAATGGAATTTATCTACTTCCAGTTTTGACTGTTTTCGTGCGCGGATTTCGCTTAAGAGTGTGAGGCAGGATACAGAACGCAAAACCGCGCGCAACAATCGCGCAATTCAGCACACAACTTATCAGAGCGATGTGGTGTTTGAGTAGCAAGGACTTATGATGGAGTGCAGGACTGAGTTTATGGTGGTGAAAATTCGTTTCGGACGCGGGTCAGTAGTGTCGCGCCGCGCCGGGAAGAACAGCCGAATCGCGTTGCTGGCCGCGAGTTTGCTGACGCTGGTCTCCATTAGTTTCGCTGCGCTGGGGTTGTGGCGCCTGGGTACGGATCTGGACTGGACGGGAGAATTTTTCGTCAGCGAGGGTTTTTTGTCTCACTGGCAGGTTTGGATTGGGGCGGCGGTCATGGTGCAATATGGCGCGTGGCGGCTGACCCGGTACGCGCGGACGGCAAGGCGTCAGGCTGTGCCTTTGGACGGAGTGGAAACCCCCACGTCCTCGCGCGCCGCAGCAAACGTTTAGATTCGATATACGAAGCTGCCTGCCGCCTGTCTGTTAACCTGATAAGCATACGGGTCCTGGTCTCTCCCTCATGCGCTACGACACGAGTTTCCGCAGTCGCAGTTCGATGTTCAACTCATCGTTTCCCACTGGCGTGCGATGGCTCATTATTGCCAATGTTGTCGTTTATCTAGTCTATTTTTTCGGCTCGGTAGTGAACGGCGGGCCGATCTTCGCGGATTTCGTACTCATGCCTTCCGCTGTGATCCACGGTGCCATCTGGCAGCTGGTCACCTATCTTTTCCTGCACAGTCTCACCAGTTTCTGGCACATCCTGTTCAACATGCTGACGCTGTGGATGTTCGGCCGTCCCATTGAGGAAACCTGGGGGACGAAACGCTTTCTACAATATTATTTTCTCTGCGGAATTGGAGCCGGCGTCTGCGTAGTCCTGGCCAATCTGGCATTCGGAGACCCTTACCAGCGCGTGATTGGGGCATCCGGAGCGATTTACGGACTGCTGTTGGCCTATGGAATGCTCTTCCCCGAGCAGACCGTAATGTTCAGCTTTCTGTTCCCGATCAAAGCCAAATATATGGTGATGATCTTCGGTGCCATCGCTTTTCTGAGTTCGTTTCAGGGGCCGAGCACGGTTAGCAATCTGGCGCATCTGGGCGGTATGCTTTTCGGCTTTGCGTACATGAAGACTCAGTTTGGTTCGCGCAGGCGAACGGTGGCGGCTGGCCGCACGCCCTTTTTGAGCCTGAGTGAACGGTGGAAAGAATACAAGCTGCAACGGGCGCGGAAGAAATTTAAGGTCTATATGAAGAAGCGCGACTCCGGGCAGGGGCCCTGGGTTAATTAGACTGGTTAGTTAAAGGGGAGTCGTTTCGTTATGAAAATCCTGATCACCGTTGCAGTGGCAATGTTCGGACTTTCGCCTCTTGCCCCGGCGCAGGACGGCCCGGTCTCTCCTGGAAGCGCCACCGTTGCACGGCCCCGGCCAAAACCGGGCGCAAACACGCCTGCTGCCGGGGCCCCGGCGACCACCGATTCCGGCCAGTCGCAGATCCCCTCGAAGCTCAGTCCGAAGGCCACGAAGGACAACGATCCCGGATCGGAAGTGACGTTTAGAGCTGATACCAGTGTGGTGACAGTGGATGTTGCCGTAGTGGACCCGGACGGTCGCCCGATCCCCAACATCCCGCGCGCAAATTTCCGCATTCTTGAAGACAAGGTTCCGCAGACTGTCAGCCAGTTTTCGGTGGGTGAAGCGCCGATGACGGTGGCTATGGTGGTGGAATTTTCCGCGCGCTTCCAGAGTTATTATTCGAGCGGCTGGGGCCAGACGCTTAACGCGGCATACGGGTTTGCCCAGACGCTGAAACCGGATGATTATCTGGCAATCATCGCGTACGATCTGAAGTCTGAAATCCTCAGTGATTTCACTAATGACAGGCGCAAGACACAGGAGGCGCTGGGCATGCTGCGCATTCCCGGCTTTTCTGAAAGCAACATGTTTGATGCGCTGGTGGATACCGCGGAACGTATGCAGAAAATTGAAGGGCGCAAGGCTATTTTGCTGATTGCTTCTGGTCTTGATACTTTCAGCAGGCTCACATATGACAAGACGCGCCGCCGTTTGCAGGACGCCGGTGTGCCCGTCTATTCCCTGTCTATTTTGCAGGTTGAGCGGATGATGGCAGAGAGTTCCGGCGCGCTGGGCGCGGAACAGAATCTGGATTTTCTGCAGGCCGACAATGAGCTGAAGACCTTTGCAAAAGAGACGGGTGGACAAGCGTATTTCCCGCGCTTTCAGCAAGAGGTGCCTGGTATTTTTCAGGCCGTGTCGCAGTCATTGCGCAACCAGTATTCGCTGGGCTTCTCATCGAACAATCAGGCGAAGGATGGCAAATTCCGCAAGCTGACGGTACAGCTTGTCAACCCTGCCAACAATGAGCCGTTGAAGATTATGCAGAACGGAAAGGCGATCAAGTATACGGTGATTGCAAAGGCGGGCTACACGGCGCCGCGTTCGGTGGAATAGCTGGCGAAAAACGGGCTGGGGCTGTCGTCCTGATCCCATTGTCAAGCGGAGAATTTTCCGTTTTTTCAACGGGATGCGAAGGGATTGACAGAGTGTGACGTTCCTGTTACTTTCGTTCGGTCCCCGCCATGAAAAAATCTGAATCGCCTTCCGCCAGAATTCTGCTTGCCGATGCCAACGCGCTAGGCTCGGCCGCACGGAATATGATCCTGATGGATCATGGTTATGAAGTAGAAACCTCTCTCAGTGGTGAGGAAGCGTGGGAAAAATTTCAAACGAGTCACTTCGACATTGTGGTAACGGATTTCCGCATGACGGGAATGAGCGGGCTGGAACTGATCAGCCTGATCCGGGCTTCGGACTCGCCGGCGCGCACGATTCTGCTTTCAGGTTTTATCTCAGATATGGGCATGACAGAGAAGAGCACGGGGGCGGACGAACTGGTTGCGAAAAGCAACAAGGAAGTGCCGGAACTGCTGCGCGCGGTGAAGAAGCTGGCGACCAAGCCACGGCGGCGTTCAGCGGCATCACAGGCGGGACAGGCAGCGGGTCGCAAGGCCTCGGCAATCTGATTTTTCGCGGGTTGCTGTCGGCGTGCCTGCTGGCAGGGTTTGCCCTGTTCACGACATCAGCGGCATCTTCGGCGCCGCCTGCTAAACGCCCCGCAAAGAAAGCTCCGCCAGTCGTTGAGAAGACGACCGCAAAGGCGGTTGCGAAACCTGTTCTCACAGCCGAGCAAAACGCCGCCATGCGGTGGATGCGCACTCTCACACTGCGCGAGAAAATTGCCCAGCTTTTTGTGATCGGGTTCAACGGACACCCGATGCATACGGGGTCGCGCGAATACCGCAAGTTCGTTCATCTGGTGGCCCAGGAACATGTGGGTGGCCTGATTCTGGTTAACGTATCGAATGGCCGTACGGTTCAGAAAGCGGACCCTTTGGAAGCTGCCAGTTTTATCAACCGTATGCAGCGTCTGGCAAGAGTTCCACTGCTGGTGGCGGGGGATTTTGAACGCGGAGCGTCTATGCGCGTGGACGCCACTACTATCTTTCCGCACGCGATGGCTTTTACGGCGTCGCGCGAGCCGGACGAAGCGCGGCTGGAAGGCCAGATAACGGCGCGTGAAGCCAGAGCGCTGGGGGTTCACTGGCTGTTTTTCCCCGATGCGGATGTTAATAACAATCCCGATAACCCGATCATAAATATCCGGTCGTACGGTGAGAATCCGGCGGATGTCTCGGCCTTCGTTTCGGCATTTATTGAGGGTGCGCATTCGGTCCCCACGGCGCGGGTGCTGACTACGGCGAAACACTTTCCCGGCCATGGCGATACTGCTACTGATACGCACCTGAACCTGGCGACAATCACCGCAGACAAGCCACGACTGGAGCAGATCGAATGGACTCCGTTCCGTGCTGCTATCGCCAGCGGCACCGATGCGGTGATGACTGCCCATATTGCAGTGCCGGCGCTGGACGACATGGGTATTCCGGCGACGCTTTCGCCTAAGATTCTGACGGGCATCCTGCGCCAGGAAATGGGTTTCAAGGGCATCATCGTTACCGATGCTCTGGAGATGGGCGGTATTGCGCAGGGGTATCAGAACGGCGAAGCTTCGGTGCGGGCACTGCTGGCGGGCGCGGATGTGCTGCTGATGCCATCGGATGCTGAAGCGGCTATTAACGCTGTGGCTGCGGCTGTAAAGAGCGGACGGGTGACTGAGAAGCGCGTTGAAGACAGCGTGATGCGTATTCTTTCAGCTAAGGTTCGCGTTGGCCTGGGCGCGAAGAAACTGGTGGACCTGGAAGAAGTGCATTCGGTGATCAACTCGACTGAGAGCATTGCTGTCGCGCAGCGGATCAGTGACCGGTCTTTCACGCTGGTGCGTAATGAGGGCGATTTTTTCCCGTTGAAAAACGCGGCCACGACTACAGTGTTTTTGCTCACGGAAGGCCCGGCTTCAGTGGAAGGTCTGGCTTTCGTGGCGGAGATGAGGCGGCGCTCGGCGGTTACTTCGGTGGTGACGCTGGATTCCAGTATGTCGGATGCGGATTTGAAGGCGGCGGCGGAAAAGGCGTCTGGCGCTACTCAGTATGTGGTGGTTGCTTTCGCTTCTGTGGCAGCGTACCGAGGCAGCGTGGCGCTGGGGGGTAGTTTCCCGCAGTTGCTGCAGGATCTGGTGGCGACAAAGAAACCGGTGGCGCTGGTTGCTCTGGGTAATCCGTATCTGCTGCGCAATTTTCCCGATGTAACGGCTTATGCGACTACTTACAGCACGGTTCCTCCGGCTGAAGTTGCCACGGTAAAGGCGCTTTTTGGGGAGATTGCTGTGGGCGGGAAGTTACCGGTGACCATCCCCGGGTTTGCGCAATATGGCGACGGAATTATGGTGCCGCAGTTACCTTCGAAGTAACGGGCGGGCTGATCAGTTGTCGGGGGGCCGGGTGGTGGGGCTGGCCGGAAACGGTAGAGTTCGCGTCTGCGCTGGGGATCGACTTTGAACGGACCGTCAACATTCTGCAAACACCGTAAGCTGTTGAAAATAAAACTGCAACTCCGATCCAAATTGCAGAGTTTGAACCCGAAAATGAGCCCAAAACGATCAAAAAGATCAAAGCGGGGGTATAAATTTGGTTAATGCGGTTGACAGCATCGTGGCAGACGTGGCGCTCCCCGTGGTGCACTTGGGTTGTCAGAAACCTATGCTATTTTTCTGACATGGCCAGGTTGGTCGAACAGATCGTCGAGCAGATCAGTGCCTTACCTGAAGGACGATATCTGTCCGCCAAAGAATTACTGCATCTGGGGAACCGCGCAGCAGTTGACCAGACACTTTCCCGACTGGCCAGGGTCGGCCGACTCATTCGCGCAGGTCGCGGGTTGTACGTGCAGCCGATACAAGGTCAGTTCGGCTCGCGCCCTCCTGCCGCTTCAAAGACGGTCGAGGCCCCTGGTGCCCAGCGAGGAGAAACGGTGGTGCGGCACGGCGCGACTGCAGCGAAGCCACGGCGATGCATGTGTACTGCGCGCAAGGCGCATTCCGCGGCGGCAATCGATTTTCTAGCCATTGGCACGACATCACCGGCCTTGATCGGGCAGGAGAGGCTTGCCCAGTTCTTTCAGGAATTCATTGTGTTTGAGCGTTGCCTTTTGGATGTCCGCCTCGATCCGGACCAGATCGGCATGGGTATCTTCCAGAACGATCTCCTCCTCACCGACCGCCGTGCTGATGTAGCGTGAGATATTCAGGTTGAATCCTTCCTCGGCGATTCGCTCCATCGAGACTCGCCTGGAATAGCGATCCTCTTCCCTCCTGAATTGGTAGGTGTCGACGATCCTGGCGATGTGCGCTTCCGTGAGGCGGTTCTGGCGTTTGCCTTTCTCGAAGTGTTCGCTGGCGTTGATGAAGAGTACGTCGTCCGGCTTCTTGCACTTCTTGAGCACCAGGATGCAGACCGGGATGCCCGTGGAATAGAACAGATTGGCAGGCAGGCCGATGACGGTGTCGATGTGGCCGTCCTTAAGCAGTTTGGTGCGGATGCGTTCTTCGGCTCCGCCCCGGAACAGCACGCCGTGGGGCAGGATGATGGCCATCACGCCTTCGTCTTTCAGGAAGTGGAAGCCGTGCAGGAGGAAGGCAAAATCGGCGGCGGATTTGGGGGCGAGGCCGTGGTTTTTGAAACGCACATCGTCGCCCATCGCGTCGGTCGGGTCCCACCGGTAGCTGAAGGGCGGATTGGCGACGATAGCGTCGAAGTAGGGCTTCCTGGCGGGGTTGAGTTCACGCAGCAGGTCCCAGTCGTTGGTCAGCGTGTCACCGTGGTAAATCTCGAACTCTGAATCCTTCACCCCATGCAGCAGCATGTTCATGCGGGCGAGGTTGTAGGTGGTGATGTTCTTTTCCTGCCCATAAATCTTGCCGATGCCATTCGCTCCCATGCGCTTGCGCACGTTGAGCAGCAGGGAGCCGGAGCCGCAGGCGAAGTCGAGAACTTTCTCCAGCCGTGGCTTCTTGCCGGTGGCGGGTTCCTGGCTGTCGAGAGTGACGATGGACGAGAGAATGTCGGAAATCTGCTGCGGGGTGTAGAACTCGCCCGCCTTCTTGCCGGAACCGGCGGCGAACTGGCCGATCAGGTATTCATAGGCATCGCCAAGCGCATCAATGTTGGCGGAGAATTCGGCCAAGCCCTCAGCGAGCTTTTGGATGATGGTGCAAAGCTTTGCGTTACGGTCGGCATAGGCCTTGCCCAGCTTATGGGAGGCCAGATCAATCTCAGAGAACAATCCCTGGAAGGTGCTTTGAAAGGAGTCGTTCTCGATGTATTTGAAACCCGATTGCAGGGTGTTGAGCAGCTCCCCGTCCTGCCGCTTAGCCATGTTGGCGATGCTGGTCCAGAGGTATTCCGGCTTGATGACGTAATGCACCTTGCGCCGCATCTGCTTTTCAAACTCGACGACATCGCCGGGGTTGTTCTCATACCAGAGGGCGAGTGGCACGCGGCGGGCATCGGTTTCTGGCTTGGGATAGTCCGCGCCCAATTCGCGTTGGGCCGCCGTCTCGTAGTTGTCCGAGAGGTAGCGCAGGAACAGGAACGACAGCATGTAGTCGCGGAAATCGTCCGCGTCCATCGCGCCACGCAATTGGTCGGCGATGTTCCAGAGGGTTTTGCCCAGTTGGGTTTGGTTTTGGTCGGTCATTTCTTCGGGCGTCGTTTGATTTGGTTTTCGAGGGCTTTCAGTTCGACCTCGTCCTGTTGATCGGCTGCCAGCGCTTCCTGGGTTTTCCGGCGCTGGTCGTAATCGAGATAGAGGGCGTTCGTCTTGCTGTCCATGTGCTCATGGCTGATCGAGCCCGCGTGAGCGAGCAGCGGGAAGCCGTTGGAGGTGATGAGCTGGTCCACATTGCCCTTCCAGAAACCCATGCGCGTCTGCTGCTTGCTCTTGGCTCGCAGTTCGGCGGTTTCCAGGAAGATGACCACCAGGCGGTTCAGGGTGTCGATCTCATCCCCGGTCAGGTAGTTTTTGGCAACGAGGATGTCTTGCTTGCGCACCTTTGCACCTTTCCAGTGCAACAAACCGAAGTGCAAATCGTTGAGGTTGGCACGAGCGGTGATGAGTTCGGCGGCGGTTTTCCGCGTCACGGCGAAGATCAAAAGGTTCTGCACGGTGGCGAAGAAGGCCTGCGTGGCCTTGTCGGTCTTGTCGTAGTCACTGCTCAGGGAAAAAAGGTCGCGCACTTTCTGGTAGAAGCGTTTCTCAGACGCCCGAATGTCCCGGATGCGTTCCAGCATCTCGTCGAAGTAATCCGGGCGGCCATCCGGGTTCTTCAGCCGCTCGTCGTCCATCACGAAGCCCTTGAGCAGGTACTCCTTCAGAACGGTGGAGGCCCAGCGGCGAAACTGCACCCCGCGCGGCGAGCGCACCCGGTAGCCGACGGCCAGGATGGCGTCGAGGTTGTAGAGCATGGTGCTATATTTTTTGCCGTCGGCGGCAGTTACCGAGGATTCCTCGGCAACTGAGTCCTCCTCCAGCTCTCCCTCCGCAACGATGTTTTTGAGGTGCAGCCCCACGTTGTCGGTGCTCACGTCAAAGAGCTGGGCCATCTCCCGCTGGGACAGCCAGACGGTTTGGTCCTTGGCGCGCAGCTTGATCTGGCTGCGTCCGTCTTCGGTGGTGTAGAAGATCAGGTCGCTCATGCCTCCACGGTCTCCGGGGATGGAAAAAGCTGCTGCATCAGCGCTTTCTTGTGGGTCTTGAGTGCTTCGAGCTTTTGGGTTTCGGCGGTGATCAGGGCGTCGAGGCTGGTTAGGCACGAGGCGATACGGTGTTGTTCTTCCAGCGAAGGATGAGCAACGGGCGTTTCCAGAAGAACTTTATTGGAACTGTGCCTGACGGTTGAACCAGTTGCTGTTTTGATGATGCGCCTATTGTAAGACTCTGAGAGAAAAACGTATTTGAGAAACAGAGTCGCCAGTTCAGATGCAGATGCCTCAACCCTTACCACCCGCTGATTGAGAAGAACGATTCCGTCCTGTTCTTCAAGCAGAAGCGGCTTTCCGAGCAGCTCACATGTTGGCGTCAGGTCAGTCAAAAGCACTAGCAAGTCCCCGCGCTTGCAAACGAAGCGCTCCGGGACATTCTCCGTTGTGTATTTCGACACGGATTCATCAAAGTTGCCGTGCCCGTGTTTGGTGAAGTTCTTTGGGGTGACGAGTTTTCTTCCTCTGCTGCCGAAGTTGCTGCTAGAAAATGCAAAACCGGATTGCAATTCAACCAGCTCGCCCAGCGGTTTCACGACCCACTCCCCAGCGTTTTCGAATTCAGGGAAGCGGAGGCGGGGTTGGGTCTCGCCTTCGCGGGGGAAAAGCTGCTGCATCAGCCCTTTTTTGTGGGTCTTGAGCGCGTCCACTTTCCGCGCAAGTGCTGCCATCAGCGCGTCCACCGAACTCAGGCACTCGGCGATTTTTTGTTGTTCGGCTTGGACGTGCGGTAGAGGTAAGCGAAGGTTCCGCATCCGATTAGCAGAAATCCCCAAAACCTTTGCCCCTTGCGCCTCTTTCTGAATCTGAGTGCGAACCCATCTCGATTTGAAGAGGTGTCCGCCAAAGCCCAAAGCGATTCGGTCTCCTGTCCGACGGGCGAGAATCGTATGCAGTCCTGAAACCACACGCTCTCCGTTCAGGCTGACAACCTCGATGCTCTTGCCGATGTCCGCCATATCCTCGGAAGCATCTGCGAAAATCATGTCGCCCTCAGCGCACAGGTTTTCATCGCGGACAACGCCTTCCTCGGATTCATTGATGAATGGAACAAGCTCCTTCGTGATGTCGAAGTGAGTCGAGAACTTGGTGTGAATGTCGCCGTAATGGATGTTTTTCACCGAACCGGCCACGTAGTTCAGCTTGTCGCGAGAAAGCGAGTTGTTGCCTTTGAACGTATAGACTTCGCTCATCGGCTCTGATGCCCACGCCTTCGCCTCCCGAAACTCCGGAAACCGCAGCTTCGGCACTAGCGCGGGCCTTGCCCCTTCCTCTGTGGCGGTGGTTTTCATCTTACTGCTCATAGGCGCTGAGTCCTGAGATGTCGCGGCCACCGGCGCGTTGGGTGAGGAGAGGATGCAGGTCTTCCATCAGGGCGAGTTCGGCCTGGGTGCGGGCTTTCCAGCCGAGGTCGAGCGGAGCCATGAGGCCGCCGAGCTGTTCGCCATCGAAGATCATGCGGTCGAGGATGCTGTCCACGAAAGTTTGCAGGGCGGCAGCGGCGAGGCCGTGCTTCGCGGCGATGGCGGCGAGTTCCTTGGCGTTCTTCTCCGCCTTGAAGCGGGTGTAACCGTCGCGGATGGCGGCCTCGGAGAGACCCTCGCCCGCCTTGAGCGTGCCGATGTATTCGGCGATGTCGTCGCGCTCGTTCATGAACTTGGCATCGGCGCTGATGAGGCCGATGAGTTGCTCGCGGGTCATCTTCGACTTGCCCGGCCCCTTGGCGGAGAAGCGGGCGATGAGGCCCATGATGTAGTCGTAATCAATGACGGCGGAGGCGAAGAGTACGAACTCGAAATCAATCTGGTCAATATGATCTGTGGGGTCGTCGGAGCCGGGTTTGTCGCCGCCCTTGCCCTGCTGGTCTTTGAGTTTCTTGGCGGTTTCCAGATACTGGCCTTTGAAGCCGCGCAGGTTTTCCTCCGACAGCACCTGCTGGATGACGGCTTTGTTTTCCCCGGTGAGGTCGGTGTATTGGTCGAGCTGGGTCTTGAGCCGCTGCACTTCTTTGAAGCGCTCGATGAAGACCGCCTTGGCTGCATCGCCCTTCAGATTCGCCACGGCGGAGGGCGTGCAATCCAGCCCTTGGGATTTCATGAACAATTCTAACTTTTGCACCGCTTCCTGCAATTTTTCGATCACCACGGGGGCTTTATCCACCAACCAGATTTCCCGCGCCTGCTCGCCACTTTTCTCGCCGGAGAAGAGGGCGATGGCGGCATCCACGGCGTCCTGCTGCTGGCGAAAGTCGAGGATGTTGCCGTAGGGCTTGGTGCCGTTGAGCACGCGGTTGGTACGGGAGAAGGCCTGGATCAAGCCGTGGTGCTTGAGGTTCTTGTCCACGTAGAGCGTGTTCAGGAACTTGGAATCGAAGCCGGTGAGCAGCAT